>NZ_BAZW01000003.1 GCF_000974365.1 Geofilum rubicundum JCM 15548 | reverse complement strand
GGCGCAGGTGCGAGTGCATTTGTAACCTCGCTAGCCCATTTCAATTCCACTCTGGTGCGGTTAAAAGTGGTTGTGAACGAGGATATGTCTTTGACTTACAATCATTTCAATTCCACTCTGGTGCGGTTAAAAGATGGCTCACCGGGGTAGCAGTTACGATTTTTGGAATTTCAATTCCACTCTGGTGCGGTTAAAAGGAAGTACAAAAACTATAATTCTTTTCGCAATGTTATTTCAATTCCACTCTGGTGCGGTTAAAAGGCTTTTTTCGTTATATCAAGCCATTAGCCCTTTTTAATTTCAATTCCACTCTGGTGCGGTTAAAAGAAGGAGAAATACCCAGATAGGGAATATTTTATTGAGTATTTCAATTCCACTCTGGTGCGGTTAAAAGTCGGTGCCGGAACCGATACCCCTCAGGGTGTGACCGATTTCAATTCCACTCTGGTGCGGTTAAAAGAGAGTCTCCTCATGATTGCCGGTGACAATCTTTTCAATTTCAATTCCACTCTGGTGCGGTTAAAAGAGACACTGTCTCTTCACAAATGATTCTCACTCACTGATTTCAATTCCACTCTGGTGCGGTTAAAAGTGAAAGGGATGCAGCTTACCGACCGGTTAAGCTAATTTCAATTCCACTCTGGTGCGGTTAAAAGCGCCAGCATTCTGTTACGGATATTGCCCGGTACCTATTTCAATTCCACTCTGGTGCGGTTAAAAGCGGGTACCTGTTCGCCGTTATCGGAATCACAGTTGAATTTCAATTCCACTCTGGTGCGGTTAAAAGCCGTTAGTTTTTCACAAAAAAATAACGACATTACTGGTGTAAAGATAGCTTTTGGATGGTGTTTTGCAAGCGAAAAGTTGTCGATGCCTGAAAGTTCAAAAAAGACCGAGGATCGACAACCACATTTATATAATTGATTTTCAGTACGTCAAAGAACTTTCTTCTATTATGAATTGCATTCTTTGTTATGAAATAATAATATTTGCAGGTGGAACGACAACCTTAAATTATTTATCTTATTCATAATCAACGCCTTACCGACATCATCACGAACGACTTAAAACTGTATTTTATCTGATATTTAAAGAAACTATTGTTTTGAGGTAACAAAAAAATCAGAGAACTGGATTAATATGAGAAATAGAACTGGAGGTTCAGCCCTGATTATGAAAAAATACTGATTAATAACAAAACTTTTTTACAAGGCAATGCCTATATTTTCCAATGAACTACGGCCTGAAAGCCATTTTAAAATTCAACACTAACATGAAGCTTTCCTCCTAATCCGGTTTCAATAATTTTCCGCAAGGTTGAGATCCGAACGTCACTTGAAGCCCTTTCTATTTTCGAAATATACGACCTTTTCACCTCCAATTTTTCTGCCAGTTGTTGCTGTGTTAAATTGGCTTTCTTACGAGATGCTTTTACCAACTCCGCAACCATGAAGGCTTCTGCTTTTTGCTTAAAACCGTCACGAGTCTTGGTTCCTTCCTTGCCATAATTCTGGTCAAGGAGTTCATTTATTGTTTTGGGATTCTTTGTCTTCATAATACATCCTCCTTATTCTTTTGGCTTGTTCGATTTCCTTTCTCAGGGTTTTTTGGGTTTTCTTCTGAAAGCCATGCAGTAAAATCACAAGTTTGTTATCATCGAAAAAACAAAATATTCGATAAATATTGCGCCCCACCTCGATTCTGATTTCATATATTCCATCTTCAAGGTGTTTAAAGAAATTAGTCGATATTCTTTGCACTGAAATTACAATTTGCAAAACGTAATCAACTTTTTCTTTCACCTTCTGTGGGAGTGGGTTATAAAACTCCCAAAAATAATCTTTGTAGGGTTCAAGTATTCTCATGACGATACTACAAATGTAACTAATTAGTTTCTTTTTTTCTATATCTATGCGGCCGAAAATTTTCCAGGTCTTGCAGGAAGTCCAACAGAAGATCTATAATACAGTGTTAGAGGCTCAAAACTGTAGTTGGAAACACAGTAATTACAGGAAATTATCAATATCAGCACGCTCCAATCCAATAACTTCTTTATCAAGCCATTTTTCTTGCCGAGTTTTAAAAATAATCAAGCTGTCAGTCTGAGGATTCATGATTTTTAAAGCGTTAAATTTTAGTTCTGTTAGCTTTACTTCTGAAATTTCACCTTCAAATACAGAATTTTGAATCCAGTTCAGATATTTACGGCAAAGTCTGAGCATTTTCCCTACACGCTTCTGGTTGATGTCATAAACAAGAATAATATACATAAGAAGGTAGTTTATTTTGGTTGGAAAAATTCTGGCTTGATATAGAAGGATTCTACCACCACATTTTAAAGGGTTTATACTCCTCAATATCCAAGAGGTGTTTACTTAATTTATAGCACTCCAATTTCACCAGGTGTTTATAGCTCACATTTCGGTTCAGTTTACGGTGCTTAATGGTTTCGTTGAGGCGTTCTTCAAATGCCTGTACAAATATCTTTTTACCCGATGGATTAAGCAGACAGCGGTTAAGTTGGCGGTCGAAATGCTTTTCCTGTATCGCCTTTTTATTTAACACTTTAAAGATAACCCTGTCCACCAAAAGCGGCTTGAAAATCTCGGCCAAATCAAGTGCCAGAGAGTAGCGGCGTTCGCCAGGCGTGTGCAGGTAACTGATTACCGGGTTGAGCTGGGTTTGGTGTATGGCACGCAGGCATTGACTGTAGCACATCATGTTTCCGAACGAGATAAGCGCGTTCACCTCGTTCTGTGGTGGCTGTTTGGTACGATTACCCATGGAGAAATCGTTGACTATGAGATTGAATGCATCGTAATAGGTCATCCGAATATTGCCTTCAATGCCCATTAACTGGTCGATGGCAGAAGTGTTGGCAATGGATAATCTCAGGGTTTCAATCTTTTCGATTATTTCGGCCATATCCTTATCGCGATTGTGATAGTATTTTAGGTTTTTAAGGATGTTAAAAGATGCTCCGTCAATAAAATTCCTTGCAATGGTCTGGCGTTTGACTTTATCCGTGTAGTGCGAAGTCTGTGCCATAAGCATGCGACCAGACAGCAACTGGTCACGTGGCATAAAGGAGCCTGTATAGTTTTCGTAATAGTCAAAAAAATGTACGGCAATATTGCTTTGCCCCAGAAAATTATAGAGGGCACTGTTAGCATCCAGTGATCCAAAAACGTACAAGTCCTCAATACCCTCAACAGGCAAATACCGAGGAGCGGCAACAGGGTTGCCCGGCTCAACCATCGGTGTGAATTTTAGCGTATTGTCCTTTCGGCTCAACTGCCCTGGATTAAAAAGGTAGTAGGTTTTTTTCATGGCTTGGATTAAAAGTGTTTATTTAGTATCTCCATCATGCTTTCCGGTTTTTATAAACCTGTCGGAAATGTGAGACCAACCTGGCGGCAACATCCTTGCCGCCAGCTAAATCCGACAAGTTTTTCAAATATTTCACGGTTTCGTTATAAACCGGTCGGCCTGTTGCTTCTGCATAATTAAGGATAGCCTGAGAGTATAATTCCACAACCTCGGCCGGATAGTATCCGGCAATAATCTTTGCATACTCATCCACAAACACCATAAATGTTTGATTGATTTGTAAGAGCTTGAGCAAACGGTCATAAAGTTCTTCCTCAGAAAAAATTTTGGCCAGAGCAAACGCACTTTGAAAACTCCCTTTGGCATCCGAACCTTTTATGCGATCAATGATTAAATTTCGCTTTTTTTCCCATCCCTCCTTAGGCCAATTATCTTTCAGCAACTTAAAATACTTAATCTGATATTGCGTTGAGTAAAACAAATCTTCAGCCAGTGCCAATATCTCTTTTTTATTGGGCTCTTTTTGAGCTATCTCCAAAAGCTTTTCCTTGTACTTAGAACCGGGAGACCAAGCATAGCGATCGCCCTTTTCCAGAATAATACCTTCCCTACAGAATCTGCGTGCCTCATCAAATTTTTTCTCAAAAATGAAACGGTCGATAACTTTCATCCTAAATTCAGTAATATTAAGATTCGCTGTAACGACCTCCCACGCTTCGGCTAGTCTGCCTTGTCTTTCAAAAAAATCAATTTTAATTTGCAGCAACCCCCTAATATTAAATTCCTTTCCCAAAGTTCTGATTCTTTGGTCTATCAATTCCAAAAGGCATTTTTCTTGTTCTTTTGTATAGGCAAGTTTTCCAAGAAGACTCAATAAAGAATCGTCTAAACCCAGATTATTATAGCGCTCAAAGGGCAACTGCGTCACAAAATAATTAAACATCACATCTTTAAACGCTGGTTGAGCCAATTCATTTATTTGACACATCACCTCCAAAGCATCCTCCCAAATCATCATAATGCCGCCTCCTGAGTCGTCCATCTCCATAGCCAATTCAGGAGTTTCCTCCATAATTACAGAAACAAGAGCGAACGTTTCATCAACGTTACTTTTTGTCAAACGTTTGCTGGCATCATCCAGCAAACTTAATACAGGGCTAACAAAATCGTCTGCATGGTAGTAATCTATATAACCATACCGATCGGCCGCCTTCAGAGCAATCTCACGGATAATTTGCCTATACCTATCTTCGGATAATTTTGATTGATCCTTATCGGGAAACGCCATCAAAAAAGAGTTTAAGAACAAATCATCGAAATGAAGCTGCTGCGAAACAAAATCACGCAAATCATTGTCCGTCATTCGGGACAGAATATTTGTGGCGGTCTCAAGAGACGAAAGTTGTTGCGATTTTTCATCGTTACTTTTTGTGACACCAATGGATTCGTCACCTTTTACCAGATTCTTTACATACCGTAAAACAGCCACCACATGCTTGCAAACCGGACCCTTATCGTACGGACAGTCACAATCCCAGTCAAGAACCTTATTGCCAAGAAAGTCAATAGTCACGGTATAATCATCGCTCCCTTCAACGCTGGCAGTCCAATGTCCTTCAGGATACTCAACAGCCTCAGTTATGGCATTTGAATAGTAATACGCCAGCCCCCGGTCAACAATAACCGGGTCGATCTCAGAGTCAAAATTGTCTAGATATAACTGCATATGAAAAAAAATGGATTACAATGGCAATTCTTCACCTTCCCCCGAATAACAAAAGTCGAAGTACGAGCAATTACGGCATTTTCTGCTGTTCAAAAGCGGAGGACAATTTGGAGTCGAGATGATTTCCTCTATTTGTCGCCGCATTTCTACTATTTTCTCATCATCATCTTTTGACAACTCCAGATTTAGCGTTTTTCGCAGAGTTGGATATTCCAGTACAGCGGTGGCGCCATCTATACCGTTTCTCTTCAACACAAATAAGTAGTATTTCACTTGCCACTCATGCGCCTCCTCATGGCTCCGACTCTTTTTTATTTCGTGTACCACCTTATTTCGGGCATCGTAGAAGTCGATTTTAACCCCATCAATTTCAATCTCTGTATATTTATCACTACGAAAAGGATAAGTATTTTCATGTATCAGTTTGCCCTCAGCCACCAAATCGCTGGTATGCTCCATGTTAATACCATTGGCAAATAACCAAAGTTTACGGTGACATACTTGATAATAGTTGAAATGAGTTCCGGTTATTTGCATGACCTTGATTACTTCTTATGAGTTCACATTAATAAATTTTTGCCTACATAAATAGATTCAGCAGCTACAGAGCCTTGAAAAAACAATATTGGATTCATGATGAGGGCATAACCTTTAAGAGAAAGGCAAACTCTTTGCTCCGCTTTTAAAAGAAAGTGGCTGTACATAAAGTTAGTGCTGTATTGCTTATATTCTTGTTTACTACTGTTTTCTTATCGCGCAGCTTTTGACAATGTTGGTTTTTAATAAAACTGTGACTGCTGACTGCTTTCTTCAACATCTAATTGCAAACCTAAATTATCGTCATATTTTCGATTAATGATAAAATAAGATTGCTCTTTGATTACTTCTTTTCGAATAAGTTGAAAAGCTGAAACTTCACGCTGAATACCTTCTTTAGAAATCAACGATGCAAAACGTTGTTTTGTTATGGAAACCTTCAAAGATTCAGCCTTGATGAATTTGTTTGCTTCCAGCAATTCTTGATATTCATGCGCCTTTATAGAGGGCAACACTTTTATTCCATCAAATTGTTTTTCAAATTCCTCTTCGCGATGTGGAAAAAAAATAAAGGGAGAAAGGTTTTCCAGGACATCTGCTTTCAAATGGGAATAAACTCGGTCAAAATCGTCCTTATCCTTGACCGACCAATCAGGATAAACCTGATCAATGTATTTTTGCAATTCGATTTCGGAAACTACTCCTGAATTAATAGCTTCTATTTCACGAAGCACATTCAAAGTTCTAAAAATAATCTCCTCATTTTTATAGATATATTTGTCCACATCGTTGCGTTTGGAAAATATGATACAATCGCAGGGTAAACGATAATGACCGTTTAACCGATGACGATTCACACGCCCAAATCGTTGCAATAATGCATCAAGCGGGGCAGGCTCAGTAAAAATAACATCGTAATCAATATCCAAACTGACCTCAATCGCCTGAGTTCCCACCAAAAGCTTTACATCATCTGATTTCAATTCATTCTCTTTCTGGTTACGATCCACTCCATTAAAAGCGCTATGAAGCAATACTTTTTTTGAAGCATTCAAAATTTTGTAAATAGCTTGAGCTTGTTTTACAGTATTACTAACAACTAACACCTTGTCACCTGAATCTAAGCGAAGCTGAATATCAGCAACATGATCGAAAAGTAACCCTTCATTCACTCTTATTCGGTGCCGAACAAATGATTGGTATAACTCTTCATCTGCACAAACTTCTGTATAACTCCCTAATGCTTCAGAAAATTCCCTTTTCAAGAAGCTTGGCAAAGTGGCAGTCATAAGACAAACATTCACATTCAGAAATCGGGAAGCAAACTCGATGAGAACTTTGATTTGTGCGGTTACTTCAGGATCATAAGCATGAATTTCGTCAAAAATAAAATAGCCACCACTCATTTCAAAAATACCTTTTTCAAAACCTTTCAAACCGAAAATAGATTTAAGCAATTGAAAGGGAGTTGTAACTTTTAAAGGAGGAACTAGGGCTCGAAAACTATCTTTAAGCTCATATTTAATCTTTTCATTTTGCAAACTATAATCTTCTTCCCCGAACCGACTTTCAATGTACTCCGTCAGTTTTCCATGAACAACTCCAACAATTTCATTATTTCCTTGCATCTTGTGGTCAAGTCGTTCAAACATGGCATTGATTGAAGCTGTGAACGGCAAAATGTAAAAGGTTCGTCCTTGTCCATTTTCCTTAATCTGTTTATGAAGCCACATTAACGAGGCTTCTGTTTTTCCAGAGCCTGTTGGAGCTGTCAATATAATATTCCCATTAATTTCCGAAGACCTCTTTTGGTGATAATATGGTCTCCATTCGGTATCGTATAGAAAATTAAAATGCTTTTCTTCTAAAACGTTCACTTTAAATATTCCGGCGGAAGCCGAATGATCGCATTGTTTCAAAGCTCCGGCAGCCATTAACAACTCCTGAAAAACTATATTACTCGCGTTAATCGGATTACGAGCATAATCTTTAATCAATTGAAGAGGAAAGGTTAATGAGCTAATTTTGAATGGGACATTATACTCTTTCAAAAAGGCCTGTATGAATTGCTGATTTAGCTTCTGGGTTTCTTCATCCCATTCCAGTTTCCCATCCTCTCCAAATGAAAATAAATCCTCACCAGTTTTATAACCATGTTGAATATGATCAAAAAGAAAATTGAAGTCCTTGTGGTGTCCAGCAATAATTAATTTCAATATCGATTTATCCTCTTCTGGTAATTCCAATTGTTCCACAAAAGAGACTGAAAACAGCTCATGTCTCTGATGATACCAATTAGTGCGCTCCTTGGAAAGCATCTTTTGAAACTCAGAATGGGATTTTCCCAAATCATGAAAAATGATTCCTAATCGAATTAATTGCCAAAAACGATCTGAATCGCCTACAGGTAGGCGTTCAAATGCATTCCGAAGTGATTCGCACACCCCCAAACATTCATCAATGTGTTGTTTCAGTGAAATAGGAGGTTCTGATTTGGCCAGAACCTCCTTTGTTGTAGTTATCATACTTCAAATTTGTGAAAGAAAATATCACTGTCAAATTCTTCTAGTACAGACCTATAACCATGCAGTTGGGAGTTAACCGGATTATTATAAGAAATTACAGAGTACGGCTCAGTTCCCATATTTTTTCGAGGTATGGTGTTACTAAAATATTTAGGTAAAGCTTGAATTTGCCCAGGCAAATTGTTTCCGTGGAACGGAATAACCTGACCTCCAAATCTTGCATCTTGCACCTCCTGCATTTCGACTACTTTAATACTTTCAATTCCAGCCAAATCCCCGCTTCGCCCTAACAGGAGTTGATAGGCAGGCTCTCGAAAACACGAAACCAAATCTTCATCAACGAGGTACAAGAAAAGTCGGCAATCGTACAAAAACTCACGGTGCATTACATTTGACTTGACCGCATTGTCAGGATAATTTTTACCATTAGCCTTAATCTGGTAAATAGTTTCCAAATCTATCGTCTTTATTTTAAAATCAAAGTAATAACCAAACTCCATTTTCCTGTTCTGTAAATACTTTCCAGATGCCGCATTAATCAAGCCCATAACCGTGCTAACAGGAGGAACCTCAAGCGTAGGCTGGAAACCCGAAATTAGGTTGGGATATCTGAAACTCGAAGTCCACGAGTTCAATTTTAAACGGAATGCTTTCATTATTCAATTTGAGATTTCATTTGTTCACAATACTGGTCGATAGCATCATTTACCGACAGCACCTTTACAGTTGGAATATCTTCCATTGTTTCCAGTGTCTTCAAATCATCAGTAATTTCATCCATGAAACCACTTCGGCGACCAATAAATACTGAGCCAATGAAAGTGTCTTTGTAATCTTTTAAAACTTCGACCAAGCCTTCAATATTGAAGACTACTTCCTCGTCACGTTGTCCCTTACTGCCAACAATATGACTAAACGGGTGATTTCCTGTTTTAGTAGTTCCCAGGATAATAAATTTGGGAGTTACATCACCCATGTTATTGGTCTGCATTGCTCCTCCAGAGATAATTTTTAAAGCCTGAATGGTGTCAGTTGCCCTTTTTTCCCGGATACCTTTTGCTAATCTGATCAGCTTCTTCGGATTCCCTTTTCCATCCAACACGTAAGGATCATCAATTTCCTCCGCTCCATTATTCAATGCTTCTTCTTGTAATATGATTGAAAGATTTTTAAATCCAGTACGATCATAATTAGAGAAGGTCCCAACCATAGAAAGATCTAAGCTAAACATTCCCTTCATAATTGCACTATATTCCTGTTTTTCGTAAGGAACGGCGTCTCCTTGTTGACGCGTCATGCTTGACCAATTCTGTTCAGGCCTAACACTAGCAGCGGAGATAATTGCTGAATTCTTTAAAGGAGATATTCGAGTTACTGTCACATTTGTCATTTTGACATTACCCTTTTTATCTTTGACAGGTTCACCATTTTCATCTAGTTCGGCATCCTTGGCTGCACGCATATAGCCAAACACATCATCATCAGGAAACTTCAGCGGATTAGCATTGGTAAAAGCAATTTTTCCATCTCGGGTAATTGGAGATAAATTCCAATCTGCATTTTTCTGCAAAGCTTCACGCCACCAGTATCGCCATGCCTGACCCGATACATAAACATAACTACGTCCGTTTTTTCGGATTGTTTTAGTTGCAACTGCGTTGTCGTTATTGCTTTGAGTATTTTTGCCGGCATTATTTAATGCCACTACATCAACATCAATTAATACAAATCCTTGGGTTTTGATATTTTTCATGATTTTTTTGGTTTATTCGTTAGTAATTTCATTTTCAATTTCTGATTCCAATTCTATTTTTAATTCCTCAGATATTAATTCCCTTTCATGCATTTCCTGATAAACCGCAATTAACAAAAGATCTCTAATTTCAGCCCAAAAGGAACCATCAGGAAATAAATAATTTATGTAATCATCCAACGAGACAATTGGATTCTTGTTTCCTGTAGAATAGTTCGCTGAAACCACGTCTTTTAATATAAAACGCCGCAAGGCCGCTGCGTTTTTGGCACCATCCAATGCCTTAATCCGCTTTTTAATTTTATCTGAGTCTTCTTCTCTGACCAGAAATGCTGCCAATTCTTTAATCTTGCTAATGGTTTCTTTTTTCATACCTATAATGTTTTGTTGATATATTGCTACTATTTCAAAGCTAAACGAGTGCTTGCGTGACCATCTAAGAAAATACATTCTGATATTTTCACCATTTAAGAGCTTATTATATACCACATTAAGCCATTGTCTATAATCGGTCTGATCAATAATCTCAATCTTTTTCGATTTTACATATTCAAATTTTTCAGTTTGATGATTGTATTTAGCCCCTTTATGCTGGCCATCAAAATAATTTGACCGAACAAACTTTTGCCAATCCTCACGAAATTTAGGTTGCATACAAGTTCTATAAAAAAGAAACACTTTTGCAGGAAGTTGATACAACTGAATTTCCGGACTTGCACCGAAGTTCGTAAAATGGTAAAGAGTTAATGAGGGAATAGCCTTTCCATCTCCAAAATCCTGAATTTTAGAAAGCGCATAATCAATAAAATAGAATATGGAGTTAGCTGGCTTATTTAAATCTGATTTTGCCACTCCTTCGGAAAGACCAATTCCAATATCATGAAGATTTTTTTCAACAGTAAGCTTTACAAACAAATTGCTAAGATTCTTATTACTGCTCTGTAACAAACTGATTCTTCCTTGCAGTTGCTGGCATGCAAATGGAACAAAGTGAATTCGAATCAGAGCTTCTTTTGAAAGGGAAATCCCCTTTTGGAAAAAGTGATGAAAATTAATTAAGGTTCCTGATCCTGTCATTATAGAGTTGTCCCGGCCACCAAAAAACAATTTAGTTTCTTGTCCGGTAATACGACAGAAACCAACTTCAGAAGAGTGCGTCTCGTTAACCATTCCTTCAAAGTATTTGTTTGTTTCATCGATTTTTTTTTGTCCTTGAAAAGCGGCTTGCGTAACTTTAGAATTGAGAAAAAAGGCATGCAGTTTTCCTCCCCATTTCTCAACATATATTTTTGTAATGTATTCGATTAATTCAAGAATATCCTTTTCAGGAAATTTCTCCGAAAGGTATTCAATGGCATAACCTCCTGCATCAGCAAACGGGTCACCAGTAGACCTTGTAAGCCACTCATAATCAACTTTATTATAATTCTGCTTCATACTAATTCGTTTATAATGGGGTTATATCCCAAATCAAATAGGATTTAAAACTTTAATCCACAAGACTACTTCGGCACCTCTACCCATCCAAACCCGCTGGCACTTTTCTCGCTTATTCCAGCATTCCAAATCATTTGGTGCACTGCGGGGGCAGCAGCTAATTCAAAATCAAATATATTCCCTACTACACGGGTTTCTTCCTTGGTGCCGGGTTTTAATAAAAAGCCTGAGCGCTTAAATGGTGTGGTTATTTTCAAACTGATATCGCCTGGCTCTTCTAACCGGGTACTTTTATACTTTTCTGCAATATGCTTAACGGCTAATTCTTCAAAATCCGAATCATCAGGGGACAGGTATTTGGCATGTTTCCGCCCTTCTGGCTGTATACTTACGACCCAAGGGCTTTGTAACTGATATCTCACAACAGGTAAAAACGCGGGACTTGTCAGGCCTTCTACATTGCTGACTTTAAAATCAATTCCGTTAAACTTATCACCCAGATAAAAATCTTGCAACATAAACAGTCCCTTTATAAAATTCCCTACTATCTCATGGACATCAAAAGCTAATTGCAGGTGTATCTCGCGTTTATTTATCTCAAACAGCCCCTTGTCTTTCCACATTACCGGTCTTCCAAAACTGAGTCTTGAGAAACAAAAGAGTTTATAGAGTTTGACCTCTGAATTCCCGTATCCCTTTTCATGCAAAAATTTTGCAAATTCAGAATCCGCCTGTCTTAAAACTTTATACACCCATGCACTTATGTAATATTGATAGTCCATTGGTAGCATCCGCTGTTTACCAACTCGTGTAAATGTTAATTCAAATCTCATTCAATTTATATTTTTACAACTCATAATAAAAACTCATTACTTATTAGCCTTAACATAAATTCACCCTCCAAACCTACTTACCCAAAATGCCAACTGGTGTCATTTTAAAAAAGAATTCATCTTTTTTTGAATAAAAAGTTTGAGAGCTTCCGGTTCGTGGATGGTTACCTCATCGCAGAGGCCCAAAACAAAGCGGCCAACGCCTTCGAGGCTGAACACGGTGGCCTGGTATTCGTATTGCGAGGGAGCCACTTCTTTTATGTGGCCTTCGGCCAGAGGGAATTCTTCTTTCAGGAGTTCGCAGGCCCGCAGGGTGAGGGAAAGACGAACGGGGATGCGTTCTTCTGTGCTCATCCGGAAATGGTCCATTTCTGCCTCCTGATGGCTGTCTGGATGCTCCCATAATTCATTCAACATTTCTACAGAAGCGATGCGCGAATTTTTGAAGATCTTATTTTGCCCGCTTTCAAGGTCATAAGCCCAAATGGAGACGTAGTTGGTGGTGAATTTATAGGGTTCTACCAGTCGGTTGGATTGTTTGCTGCTGTTGGCCGATTGGTAATTGTGTAAAACGACCTTTCGGCGTTGCTCAATGGCTTTGATCAATTGATGAATATTGTTCGAGTGCTGCTGTTTGACCAGAATATTGGCGACTACCGGCGACTTATAAAGGGCGAAAAGCTTTTGAATAAGGTTCTGCTTAATGGTATTCTCGTTGGATATGGCATGGATGGCATTGTAGAGAATCTGGGCTTCTTCACGGGAGAAATGCACCAATTCACTCAACTCTTTAAAGTATGGCGACTGTTTATCGATGAAATAGAGCCCGTTGACGGGACGGGGGATAATAAAACCCGCGTCACGGATGGTTTTAAGGTATCGTTGGGTGGTGCGTGGGGTAAGGTCCAAACGATCGCTTATCTGGTTTATACTGTATTTAATGCCGCTGGATAACAGCATAATAATTTCTAGAAGGGAGGATAATTTGGGCTGATCCGGCATAAGGTGACAGGTAAAAAGATTTCACAAAAGTATACAGCTATAAATATACTTTAAATAAACCGAAAAACATTGATTTTTATCAACCCTAAAAGAGGTTTCTCCTGATCCACCAGCGATAAAAGAAAGGATGCCACAAGGCCTCATCCCCCCTCCCTCATCAACCAGTATAAGCCTTTAACGCCTATGCGAATATCATCGAGTTTGAGCAGAACCAAAATCTTTTCGGTATAAGCGATGGCGCCCCAACCTATGGCCAGGTAATAAAACCAGGGGTAAAAACCGAAGACAAAAAGCACAAAAAAGAAAAGGCCCTGCAAGTAACCGGCGGTAACAGCTGAGTAAAGGTGGAGGCCGGGAATTTTTCCGAATCGCAGAAAGGATACAAGGTAGCTGGCGACAAATACCGTCAGGAATATCCACAGAATCCAGGCATGGGGTTCTATAACGGACCACTTAAATAAAAATAATCCCAGCAGTGCCATGGCATAGGTGAGAATATCGCCCAAATTATCCAGTGCCGCTCCAAAATTGGTCTGTAACTTTAACAAGCGGGCCAGACTGCCATCAATAATGTCGGTCACCAGACTTATGCAAAGCAAAACAACGAACCAACTCTCCTGCCCGGTCAGGGCCATATAAAAGATGACCGGAAACACCAGTACCCGGTATAAACTAAAGGCGTTGGGGAGATTCAGAATATTTTCCCCTTTGTACATAATTCTCTTCATACCAAATTTCTTTCTTTTAACAATGCTTTAAAGCAACCACAGCAAAACCAAAATAACACTCAAAGGAATGGTCAGATTGTCAGATCCCCGCCAGCTGAACAACTCTGCCAGGGTACTGACCAGAGCTACTGACAGGGCCACATAAAAGGTTTTTATGTCAAACAATTCACGATTAAAATACAGGGCAATCAGACTGATGATCAAACTTGAACTGAAAAAGGCGGCTGAACCCAACCAGGTCTTATCGAAGCGATGTCCGATCAATTTAATTTGTCCGTTAAACTTCTCCACATTGAGTCCCAAAAGGGCAGCGGCCGGATCGGAAATGGCCAAAATCAGCATGGCCAGAATGTGCAGAAACTTATGCTCAAAATGCCAGGATAAATAAAAGGATAAAAAAATTCCCAGAGGTAACAAATAACTGCCGATCGACTTTCGTTGGATGTCGTGAATGGATTTTAAATATTTGCTATGCTGGGTAATAAGCAAGGCCAAAAAAAAGAGAACCGCCAGTGCCAGCACGTACCAAGGTGAATCAAAAATATAGGGAAAGGGCACCGTAGCCAGCGTGGCTGTTAAATGGGCAAACTTACGCGTCACCTCTCCTTTCAGATTCAGTCGCCGGTAATTCATCTCATTAAACAATAAGAGCAATGAAATGCCTATCAAATAAAAAAATGCCAGTAAAAGAATATTATCCATTTCAATTCCTGTTTTCAATTGCTTAAAAATAGGTCACCAGCGCCACCCATGCCCCTCCTGCCAGCAGACTATCAAAACGATCCAAAAGGCCTCCATGTCCGGGCAACACTTTGCTAAAATCTTTCACTCCATAACGGCGCTTAAAATACGAAGCAGCCAAATCGCCCCAGAAGGCAAAAAACATGATGCCTGCTGCCAAAGCCAAAGCATCCCAGATATCTGCGCCATATAATTGTCGAAGCCAAAACACACTCAATAAGGCCGTCACTCCGCCCCCAATGAAACCTCCCATTGTTTTATTCGGACTAACACTTGGGGCCAGTTTTCTTTTACCAAAAAGCTGTCCGCTGATCTGACTGAAGCTGTCAAAAATGGACAACACCAAAAACGCAAACAGCATCAACCCTGCTTCTAATCGACTGAAATAAAGCAAGCATAAGGCCAGACAAGCATAAACAAGCAGGGCTATGGTGAAAAACATCTTTTGGCGATAACCTCCACGTTTAAAAACAAACACCAGCTCTGCCATGCCTCCGATCACTATTAATCCTGCCAGCCAATCAAACCAGACGGGTGTCATCACCATACTGAAGAACAACAGATTTACCAGCAGAAAATAGACCCCAAACTTCACATAGCTTTGCCGGGCCTCAGCAGCAGGTTTGCGTCGGTTAATAAAGAAAAAGCCAAGTGCCCCCAACAAAAAATAACCTATAATAATCCAATAAATGGTTTGTATCATTTCTTCCTTTCAAAATTAGATTTCTTAACCCAGGATCATCAAAACACCAATCAACAGCATGACCAATGCATAGCCATATCGAACAAGAGGTTCTGTCTTTTTTGAGCGATCAGAAAAGACCAGTACTCTTGGTCCCAAAAGCGCCCCCAAGGCCGAGCCTGCCGTTAAAAATGCCACCAGCGTCAGGTCAACGGTTCCCAATAAAAAATGGGTACTCGCCGCAAATGCGGTATTAACCAGGACAATTAAAATGGAAGTACCTACCACGACCTTCAGTGTCATCTGCATCGAAAACAGGCCCGCCATAACTGGTGCCGTTCCACTCACACCAAAGGTTCCGGTAATACCTCCAGCTAAAAAACCGTAAAAAACACTTTTCATATGGCGTCTGGACGAACCCTTTGATGAAAGGGATCGAGATCGGTTCCATGTATCCCAAAACAATTTGATGGCCATGACGCCGGCATATATCCCGAATCCCAGTTTTAATTGAAACGAGGTGAGACTTTGCGACACCATGGCGCCGCCAAAAGCTCCTGCCAGTCCGGCCAAAGCAAAAACCCAGCCCACCTTGATATCCACATGCCCCTTTCTAAAATGAGCGAATGAACCAACCAGGCAGACCGGCAAGGTGGCCACCAGAGTGGTTATGACAGCCATTTGTGCAGGCACACCCACCAAAAGCGTCAGCACCGGCAGAAAAACAAATCCGCCCCCTCCTCCCAACAATGAACCAAAGAGTCCCACCAAAAAGCCAATCATCGGCAACAGGTAATACACGGGTTCAATGGAAGAATAGTACCACATAAAATTTATTGGCGAATGTTTTAATTCAACAGCAAAATTGCAAAGGAATAGCCGGCATATACCAGCCTATCATGCTCAAAAACTCAAGTTAAGGGAAATTTTCAAAAATCACCTAAAAAACCATTGTCCTTTTAAAATAAAAGCATCAAATTTGTAACACTAAAAAACTTTGGATGTTTATTACTAAAATGGATTTGGTGAGGTAAATAACCTTGGATTTCTCTGAGGTTATCCATAATTATTTCGGGGCATTTTCTTGTCCCCTAAATGACCATGTCCATATATTAAACATTCAATTGAAATACCATGAGTAACAATAATTCTTCGATTCACGCATTCGAACTTCAATTAATCTGTGAATATTTTTCCAATGTAAAAAGGCAGGGACCGGGGAGTCCTGAAGTCACCCTTAAAGCTTTGAGCTTTATAGATGGGCTCACAAAAGAATCACAAATAGCCGACATTGGTTGTGGCACCGGGGGACAGACCATGGTCTTGGGAAAACAGGCACCAGGCTCTATTACCGGCATCGATCTTTTTCCACGTTTCATCGAGTTATTTAATCAAAATGCGCTGGAAGCGGGGTTAACAGAAAGGGTCAAAGGCCTTGTCGGTACTATGGAAAACCTGCCCTTTGAAGAAGAGGAGCTGGACCTAATCTGGTCAGAAGGCGCCATTTACAATATCGGCTTTAAAAGAGGATTGGAAGAATGGCGAAAATTCATAAAGCCAGGCGGGTATATCGCTGTCACCGAGGCAGTGTGGTTCACCGAAAAGCAGCCCGAAGAAATCAGCACCTTTTGGCAAGCCTATCCGGAAATAGATACCATCCCAGTTAAGGTCACGCAGATGCAAGCGGCAGGATATTTGCCTGTGGCTGCGTTTATTTTACCGAAGGATTGCTGGACCGACCATTTTTTTAAGCCTCAGGTGACAGCTCAGGAACTGTTCCTAAAAAAGTACCGGGGCAATTCAACGGCAGAAGACCTGATTGCTTATCTTAAGCATGAGGCAGTGCTGTACGATAAGTATGGCGACTTCTATGGCTATACCTTCTTCATAGGGAAGAAAATCTAGGCTGAAAGCGAGCGGTCTGACTATTTTTGAATAATCAGACCGCTTCATTTTTCACTATCTTTACATGAGAATAATTAGTCTGCAAAGAAATTCAATATGCACATTCATTACTTACAACATGTCGATTTTGAAGGCCCCGGTTATATCGAGCAGTGGGCCAAAGACCAAGGCCATCTATTGAGTGGCACCAAGTTATATGATAAGGAACCACTACCAGACCTTCAAGAAATAGATCTGCTTGTTGTCATGGGTGGCCCAATGGGGGTTTCTGATGAAGAACAGCATCCCTGGCTGAAAGAAGAAAAGGCCTATATCAGTCGCGCCATTGCCATGGATAAACGTGTACTCGGTATTTGTCTGGGCGCCCAATTACTGGCCCATGTACTTGGAGCTGAAGTGGCACGAGCGCCACATACAGAAATCGGCTGGTTTCCGGCAACGCTTGAAAACACCCATCCCTTATTGGCCGATCTCCCTGAGTCCTTTGTGGCTTTTCACTGGCATGGTGACATGTTTGACATACCCAAAGGCGCTCTACACATTTTCAAGAGTGAAGGCTGCCCCCACCAGGGATTTATTTACCGCGACCAGGTTGTTGGTTTTCAGTTTCATTTTGAAACCACCCCGGAATCCCTGTCCGCTCTGCTGGCAAGCGATAACGTAGATGACTATCAGGAAACCTATGTCCAAAGCTCTGAGCAAATCCGAAAGACCCATCACTGTCTGCAACTGAACAGCTACTTGTCAGATATTCTTACCCGCTTGACAGAGTAAGCCACTCACAAGGCTTTGCCCATTTGCGCATCAAAAATTTCACACGAAGGTTGATATTGTCATTTTTAATTCATGGATAAAGGGCTATTTTCAAATGGAGGTTATCCCCGAGTATCCTGCTTTTTATTGACCATGATATCCAGAACCATTTTATCGGTTTGGGTCATGCCCTCTGAGCCTATGTCGGTCAGATTCCTTATGGTTTGGTCCACATCATTATCGGTAATGCCCTCCAGAGCGGAAACCACCTTATTGTCCATGGCCATCATGGAAGAGAAAATAGCTGCTGATACGGCGCTGGACACTTTAAGTGCACAACTGGGTTTGGCGCCATCGCAAATGACTCCGGTCATATTGCCAATCATGTTTTTGACCGAAAAGGCTATTTGCTCTCTGCTGCCACCCATCAAATAAGTCATGCCGCACGATGCGCCAATACCGGCAACGGTTACACCGCAGAGACCCGACAAGCGGCCCAGGCCGCGTTTAATGTAAATAACCATCAGGTTACTGAGGGCGAGGGCACGAACCAATTGCTCCCTGGACTTATTCATCTCTTCGGCAAAGACCACTACCGGCAAGGTGGCGGTTATCCCCTGATTGCCACTTCCTGAGTTGCTCATAACCGGAACCATGGCACCGGCCATACGCACATCACAAGCCGAAGCGGTAACGGCTACCAAACGATTATAAATGCTACTTCCCATGATGTCCTGAAAAGAGGAACTCTGTAATACCCGGGCCACTGAATGACCAAAAGGTCCCTTCAGCGACTCTTTGGCAGCTGATTTATTCAACTCGGCTGCTTCCAGAATAAATTCAAGGTCTGTCAGCGCAGTTTCTGTCGCAAAATCATAAATGGTATCAAAGGACAATTCTACCTCATCTGTTTCAGCTTTTCTGAAACGGCCATTGCTCATTTCATCCAAAAGAACAGCTCCGTTGGCTTCAACATAAGTAATATGATTGTGACTACCACAAATTATAACCTTTGAATGGCTTTGGTTACCATAACAGTGCACTTCAATATAGAGCTTATCGGGAACATCTTCCTTTAATTGGACAGAACTAATTTGTGCAGCCACCAACTCCTTGGCTTGTGCCAATACCTCCGGATTCAAATCTTTTAAAACCTCCAATCCGTAGTCCGACTTGCCCACAACAATTCCCAAGGCTATGGCGATGGGTAAACCAATCATACCGGTACCGGGAATCCCCACCCCCATAGAGTTTTTCAGAATATTCCGGCTCAGAAACACCTCCGCCTTCACAACCCTTTCACCCAACACTTCTCTGGCTTTGGTTACAGCCAATGCCACAGCCACCGGTTCCGTGCAGCCAATGGCCGGAACAACTTCCCGTTTGATAAGGGCCAAAATGGCATCCCGATTTTCTTTGTTCATGCGCAGACAAATAATTCATTAATCATCCGGGATATCGTAAGGTATCCAAACATCCCCACAGCAAAAATGGAACATTTTAGATAAATGGAGCATGACTTTCGACATTAGTCGTCATAACCAGCTACTCATTGTCTGTAAGAAAATCCCTGAACCAGGCACCAGAAGCCTTTAGGGTGCGCTTTTGCGTTTCAAAATCATTATAAACCAACCCAAACCGGGGCTGAAAACCTTCCCGCCACTCGAAATTATCAACCAGCGTCCACACAAAATACCCGGTAACCGGAACGCCTCTTTGTATGGCGCCTTTGACCTGTTTCAGCATTTTTTGATGGTACTTTTTTCGCAGCGCATCGTTCACCTTATCTCCTCTTAAAAAATCGGTATAGCAAACACCACTTTCCGTGAGCACAATCTGTTTGATACCATCGTAGCCCATATAAAAATCCAGCAGATGCGACAACCCTTTTGGATAGGCGTCCAGTCCCATGCTGGTCAGCTTCTTTTTTCTCTGGCTTGGCGGCACCTCAGTGGCAAACAAAACAGGAGGAAACAAGCTGAACCGGGCCACCACCCTAAAATAATACTGTAGACCGATAAAGTCAAAGTCGAACGGCAAACGCTCAGCATCTCCGGGCTTAAAACAGGATTTGATAATATTGAGTGCCGGCATTATATCGGTGGGGTAACCAAGCCCCAGAAGTGGCTCAATAAAGAATCGATTGAGCAAGGCCTCCACCCGTTTGGCTGCCCGCTTATTAAAAAACAATTGATTGGTGGATTTCACATAGGAGCAGGATAAAGCCACACCGACTACCGCATTTTCCACATTTCGCCGAACCATCCGTCCCCCCTCTGCCATGCAAAGCGTGGATGGTGTGCGGCTTTCATAAAATTACCAATACCATTGCGACCAGGGGCATGATAGCCGGTAAAATAACCCAATCCTGTAAATGACATAGGCTCATTCATTACAATCCAGTGCTTCACACGGTCACCAAAAGCACTGGTCACCACATCGGTAAAATGCAAAAACCAATCAACCACCTCCCGATTGGTCCAGCCGCCCCTATCCTCCAGAACCTGCGGTAAACCCCAATGATAAATGGTCACCCAGGGCTCCAGCTTATTTTTCACACAGGCATCTATCACCCGGTTATAGAAGTCCAGTCCTTTGGGATTGGGTGTTCCCGTTCCATTCGGCAGAATGCGCGACCAGGCCAGGGAAAACCGAAAGACATCCAGGCCCATCTGGCGGGCCTGCAAAATATCGGCTTCATAGTTATGGTAAAACCCGGCTGTTTCACCGGGCAAATGACCATCATTTATATTTTGAACATCCGATGTAAAGATATCCCAGATGGAGGCCGATTTACCAGCCTCAAAAGCAGCCCCTTCATTCTGAAAGGCGCTGATGGTTACGCCCCATTTAAAAAACTTCCCGAATTGCTTCCTTTTAAGCATATTAAACAACTGTTTTAAAGGACAAAGCTACAGTATTCGGGACAGCCGGATGTTACAAAATCATTATTTTTTCGATCACCATTTGGTTGGCGACGCTCACTCTGACAAAATGCAGACCTTTGTGGGGTGATTGAATATAAGTTTTAGCTTCTGAGGTTTGTCGCCTTTTGATGGTGCGTCCACTAAGATCTAATAGCTCCATTATTGCCGTATCCCGCAATAACAATTCAGGCTTTATCTCAACGCTCACATAATCCTTATAACCCTTAATGCTGATATCTTTTGAACCCACCTCACTTATAGGCGAAATACTATTTGGGATGCCAGAGGCAAAATCAAAATAATCCACTACTGAGGTGAGGTTACCATCAAAATCGAAGAAGGCACAATTTTCCCAGCTGGAACCAACACCCCAAAGATCTTCCATATTTGAAGAAATCCAGGCTGGCTCCCAGTATATGACGCCCATTCCGCCAGCATCCAATATGTTTTGATTCAGTGTGGTTAAAAAATCTTTTTGTCCCTCAACGGTATAAGGAAAACCTTCCAGCGGGTTTTCTGTGTAAATATTGTTGTAATGATCGTTCCAGCCAGTGGTAAACGGGTAGGCCGTCTCCATAATTACAATCTCCTTATTGTACTGCTGCTTCACATTAGATACCAATCCGGGTAAAGCATCAAAAGAAACATCGGTATGCCAAATATGATAATAGGAGAATCCCATTATTTCAAAGTCGGTCACCTTCCCCTGATTGATCACATTCCCGGTCCATGAAGCCAGATTCTTAGGATCCGCCACATGAAGCGCCACGACAATTTCCTTATTGTGTTCCGCCTCAATATCCCGCACGGCTTGGATGCCTGCATTGACCACCTTCCCAAAACTGGCCCATTGGCCATTGTGCACATTAAGTGAAGGAAAACCTGCAGGCGTGTTGGTGATCATCATCCCGTGATTGGTTTCATTGCCAATCTGCACCATTTCCGGCAAAAGCCCCAAAGCTTGCAAGTCGCTTAGTGTAGCATAGGTATAATTATAAACCGAATCACATAAGACTTCCAGACTGGTGATATTTCTCCAGGCGACCGGCACATCCTGGTGCCCGGGATCGGCCCAGGTATCAGAATAATGAAAATCCAGCAATACCTGCATGCCGGCGTTATGAGACCGTTCAATACTACGGGCAACATCCTGAAAACCACTGTAAACAGTAGTAGAGGCACCATAAACATCTTTGACCCAGTCCGGACTGTGCCACAGTCGTATCCGCGAAAGATTGGCTCCCTTGTCGCCCATCAATTGATAGGGATCTGCCTGAACATCATTTTCCTTATATACCCCGCCATGATCTTCTACCTGGTTGATGTAGGACAAGTCCACACCCAAAATATAATCAAAGGATGGTTCTCCAGGTTCGGTCACAATAGGTGCCTCATAACAACCACCATAATAAACCACGTCAAGAATTTTGTTAGTGGCTGGCACGGTGATCATGCGATCACCCTCCCAGCCACCATCTTTTTCATGGGAATTGGCACACTCGACAGGCACTGTTTCACGAAGGTTATCCCAGGCGGCAGTCGGTTTATAATAATAAATATACTGAGCACCACTGGTCAGTGACAGCGTCACCTGGTAAACATCGGTTTCACCTTCCTGTGTCAATGGCGTAAAGGCCCAATCATTGAGCTCTCCTGTAATAAACACACCGCTGGAAACATCCTGTCCCTGCATATTGACCCGAAAGGTTATATCCACCTGTGCATGGGCAGCGGAAAGATTGAGGATCAACGCCATACCAAACAGGAAAATCACTTGCAATGCCTTGTCGATTTTTCTCATAACAGAATCAAAGAAGGATTATTTTTTCAACAGCTATCCAATCTCCCACACGCACCCTGACAAAATAAATGCCTTTACCCGGGGAACTCAATGAAGTCACGGTTTCTCTGGTTTCCAAACTATTCAGAACCCGTCCGTTCACATCCATTACATCTACGACAGCACTATTGCCTGACAATAAATCCGCCTGAATGGTAACCTGAACCTGATCGTTGTAGGCCCTGATGCTGATCCCTGTCGCTTCATCTGCTTTCGGATTAACCACGCTGGTTGTTACGCCATCAACGGCACAACCGCTGTAATATACCACATCCAAAGTGGTGCTTTCTGCGGGTACAATCACCAACCGATCTCCTTCCCAGGGAGCCTCAGTTCCCACACGATCAATGGAATTGGCACATTCGGCGGGTACTTCTTCGCGCGGTCCAGCCCAATCATTCGTGAGTCTATAGTAATAAATATACTGCATGCCACTTTCCAGCGACAGCGTAACACTATAAACGTCTGTTTCTCCTTCCTGTGTTAAGGCGGTAAATTCCCAGGCGTTGAGTTCTCCGGTCATCCATACGCCGTTGGAAACATCCTGTCCCTCCATATTGACCCGAAAGGTAACATCAACCTGGGCATAGGCAGCTGAAAGGCTGAGAGCAGACAACAAACAAAAGAGGAAGAACACTTGCAGTGCTTGGTAAATTTTTCTCATGGTTCGATTTTTTAATAATGGTTAGTATGCTTGAATTTATTAACACAACAAACCTAAATAATCATTAAAAAATCCATTTGTTCCCATCTTTCCATTTGTTATCGAAATCATACTTTTTGCCGCTTATTGGGCCATTTCAAGCATCTCTTCGGCCGTAAATTCATTCACGACAGAATACCGGGAAATGGCATAGGCCGCAAATTGTCCCAAAGCCCCATTGCTGATATTGCTGGGTACATTGGCAGGAGGTCCGGAGAAAAGGGGCGTTTTAACACCGGTTTCCTCCTCCGCTGCATTCACAAAATCGTAGTAGCTTTTTTCAACCATCCATGTTTCCAGTGTCACCACATCTCCGGGAACCAGATTCTCCTCATCATCTTCTGAGTCGAGCGCAAAAATCCACACCCCGTCGGCAAAGCTGCCATCAAAAAAGCGGTCGTCTGTATAACTCATTTTACCATAACGGTCGGAGTACAGCTCCCCATTGATGTATAGATTAAACAGATAATAATTCTCAACGCCGGCCGGGTCATGGGCGTGAAGATTGATTTGCCATAGTTTCCAAATGCGATGAAAGCCGATAGATACCGAATCCGTTTCAATGAGCGGATTTAAATAGCTCTCAGAAGTATAAACTTCCTCCCGGCCATCTCCATTGACATCCACATTGGATATTTCCAGGGAATAGAGGGTGTTTTGGCGACCGAAAAAGGAATCGGACGTGAGATATTCTCCCGGAGCATCATCCGACTCCTGCAAAACAAAGGTGTCGTCCCCATCGGACAAGGTCACCACGGCCCCGCTTACGCGGGGCATGGCTGATTGTCGAAGTAATTGCCCGAAAGATAATTTGACCTTGTGAGCCATGGTATCGGTGGTGATGGCGCCATCCACCACCAGTCGGGGCTGATCACCATTCAGTGACAGTTCAATGTCTTCCTCACAAGCAGTCAGCCACAAACAGCCAACCAACAGAACTGAGCAGTATTTATAAAAACGCATATCCTTAAAATTTAAAATTATAGGTAACAGCCGGAATCACAGAAAACAGATAAAGCTTGGTGGCCTTGGTTTTATAGGCATCATCCTCGTCTTGTTGAAAATTGATGGCCCAGGCATTTTTCCGTCCATAGGCATTGTAAACCGAGAAGACCCATTCACTTTCCCATTTTCGCTCGGGCCGGTTTTTCCCTTTAAGTGTCAGGGATACATCCAGGCGATGGTAATCGGGCATCCGCTCTGCATTTCGTTTGGAATAAATGGGAAGAATGTCTCCCCTGCTCTCGAATCGTCCCACCGAAGGTAACCGGAGAACCCGTGTAATAGATCCAGTTGGCAGAAATTGAAACCCGCTGGCTGGTTCTGTGATTGACCACCACAGAACAATCGTGGGGATGATCATAGGGCGAGAAGTACCAATCGTCCTCAATGATACCGCTCATCTTGCGTTGAGACTTACTCCAGGTGTAACCGACCCATCCGTTCCATCGACCATAATCAAAACGGGTTAAAAACTCCACGCCATAGGCCTGGGACTTCCCAAAGCGCAACTCGCCTTCCAACAATTCATTCAACAGTAGGTCGGCATAGTCTTTAAAATCGATGGAGTTTTGCATCTCCTTGTAAAAAACCTCAACCCCAACATCAAAGGCATCGTTCAAAAAATGACGGAATATACCGGCCGATATCTGATCGGATATTTGGGGTTTCACGTTGGGCGAGGAAGGAAACCACACATCCAACGGCGTAGTTCCGGTAGAATTACTGGCCAGGTGGATGTATTGGCGGGTGCGGGAATAGCTGGCTTTCAGACTGGTTTGATCATTGAGCATATAGGTAATGCCCAGTCGGGGCTCCAGCCCCTGATACGTGTTATACACTTCGCCCTTCTCGTAATTCATGGTGTCGGTGACTTCATAGTCCTGGTCGAATCCATAGGAAGTGGCCTTGCCCATATTCTGAAACACAGACCAGCGCAAACCATATCGCAGGGTGAGTCGCGGACTTATCTTTTGCTTGTTTTCGGCATAAAGCGCATGTTCCAGAGAGTGGCTGGCCGGCATCTTAAGCTCATTAAAGATGGAGGAGCTGCCGGTACCTTTGGCATGCCCCGGAACAATGTTGTGATAAATGGATTGGGCACCAAAAGTGATCTCATTGTTCGGGTTCAGGTAGTAGTTAAAATCAGCCTTGAGACTTAAATCCTGCATGTCTGCTTTCCACTCAAAGCCCTCCACATCTGAACTCTCGTTGCCCAAAAGGTAATTATAATTACTGTGGATAAAGGTCATATTGGAAAACAAGCGGGGCGAATAGACGTGGTTCCACCTCATTGTCAGGGTCCGGTTCCCGAAATCCATCCGTGAAGAATTATTGTCAAAGACATCCCGTCCAAAATAACCACTCACAAAAATCCGGTCGCGGTCGCTGAATGTATGATTCAACTTGGCGTTAAAATCATAGAAATAGAGTTTATTATCCTTCACGGCTTCATCGGAGGACAACGGCAGAAACATATCGGCATAAGTGCGACGGCCGGCCAGAATGAAGGTGGTCTTCTCTGATCCCAAAGGTCCTTCGAGCGTTAACCGGGAAGATATGGTACCTATGCCACCGGTGGCCGATAGTTTTTTAGAATTCCCGTCCTTCATTCTCACATCCAGTACGGAGCCAAACGGCCACCGCTGCGTGCCGGGATGTCACCCTTGTAAAGGTTGACATCCCGGATGGCATCGTTATTAAAGACGGAGAAAAAGCCCATGAGGTGTCCGGCATTGTAAACAATGGCCTCATCGAGCAACACCAAATTCTGGTCGGGATTGCCGCCCCGCACACTAAAACCGCTGGACCCTTCACTGGCTGCCTGTACACCAGGCATCAGTTGCAGCACTTTGATGGCATCTACTTCACCCATTAGAGCGGGGACTTGTTTGATGACATCGGCATGGATCCGCTGCACCCCCATCATGGGATCATCCAGACGGGTGTGCGAATTATTGCCGTAAATTTTGACTTCATTCAGTTCGGCCACCTTGGGGGCCAGACTGACCGTTAGCGAATGATCACCTTCCACCCGTATCCGGTGCTCCTGAGACACATACCCCATAAAACTAAATACCAGCGTCTTCTCTCCTTCCGGGGTGGAAAAGCTATAGAAACCGTAAAGGTTGGAGGCCGTTCCTAAACCACTTTCTTTTTCATATACGGTGGCCCCCAGCAATACTTCACCCGTTTCGGCATCTTTGATGTAACCACTGACAACTGGTTGGCGGGCAGGCGCCTCCGGTTCCTCTGCCACTACTTCTATGGCAAACAAAATGGCCAACAGAAACAGGCCATATAATAATACACGATTCATTTTTCTTCTTTTAATAAATTTAAACCTCAAATTCAGCTATTGACTGGCCTCACAACACACCACAAAGCACTATTAACAAGCATAAAACACTATTAACAAGCATATTAACACTTATTTTCTGTCGGACAATTTAGACAAATATGGACCACCTCAACAACTTATATTGTTAAGAAAAGGTTTCTATTGACCAGCAGTCCGGAAACAATAGCCAGTAAGAAAAGGTTTAGAAATAGTAAGCAGCAGATGGCCCTGCCACTAGAAAAGACCAAATTTAACAACCACACCCACGTTATAAGACCTCATCAAATCGGTGGATGCAATGGGGGTTCCTCCGTAGGCCGTTTCTCCAAATACACTGTTTTTATAATTGAGTTTCACATCAGAAGTGAAGCGGTAACTGCCCACAAGGGCAAATCGCATCCATTCAATGACATTGAATTCAATTTCCACGCCGGGTTCAAAGACAAAGAAGGCATAACTGTCTTCATCCACCTCCCAATTATTATCAAAATCATCGCGTTCGCCCCAGTGTCGGATGTAGCCCACACCACCCGCACCAATCAACACGGGAAAGGAGAGGTGAACAGGGTTAAAAGCACCCACAATGGCTCAATATAAACGCCCCCATAACCTCCGGCAAATTCATATTCATGGTTGAGGTGAACATCATTCACCGGTCTTGAAATGACCGCTTTTCCGCCCAATCCAAAAGCCAGGGAATGATTGATAACGGCCATGGCTCTGGCGCCGACATATACAGCATCCAATTGGTCCACTTGCGTATAACCCATATCAAACCCTCCATATCCACCCACAGAAGTAACATCGGGACTTCCAAACACGGTTCTCATCTTTTCATCTTCGGCCTCCTGACCATGGGCCGTAACGGATAGTAATACCAAACCCAGCAGTATTATACTTAATAGCTTTTTCATCTGCATTTATTTTTTTTACATTATTATTTAAACGAATTGAACTCTATAGGTAACTTTTAATCGCGCGCAATTTTTAAAAGCTGTCTCAAAAAACATAAGCCAGGCCTACTGTATTGTAGGCATTAACCCTGAAATAATCAGGTCCGAAAATCTCAAAATTGGCATTGATATCAAACGAAATAAGAAAGGGGTTCTTCAGCATTCGATATTCAAAACCAACCACTCCGTCAAAGCCCGGGGAAATAAACGTCCGGTTGTAGGTCCGGGGTGCATCAAAGGGCTTAAAAGGATTGTAAA
Source organism: Geofilum rubicundum JCM 15548 (assembly GCF_000974365.1). Classification (GTDB taxonomy): domain Bacteria; phylum Bacteroidota; class Bacteroidia; order Bacteroidales; family Marinilabiliaceae; genus Geofilum; species Geofilum rubicundum. Next base: position 180,577 of record NZ_BAZW01000003.1, on the reverse strand, counting down.
CAGAGTAGGAACGGTAAAAAGAAACATGGGTACCATAACCGTAGCACAAAAACCACTTGTCAGAAATTTTTGGAAAGGCGGGTCGTTGGAATATTCTCAGAAAGGAGAGACTTTCCCAATCATCGGCGGTATGAATCCCCACTTCATAACCTTTCTCAAAACCCGTTAGGTGCTTGTAGCTGACCCCCAATCCTGAAAACCCTTTCACCTTGATGGCCTTTTCATAATCCTGAGAGCGGGCAGTACCAACCACCAAGAAAAGAACGAAAAAAACAGAGTATTTAAAAAATATCAATCGCATTGGAAATTCGTTTTAATAATGACACAAAAACAAAAAGCAAGTTGCATCATTGGTGATTAATTTTCAGTTCAGAATCAGAAATATTAATATTGAACTTGTTGGCCGCATCCTTCCTTCCGAAAAAGAAAGTCTCGAAATCCAGATCATTGCGCATTTGGGAGGTGGTTTCTCCCTTTTGCACACTGGCTGGTAAGGAAATGCTCCCCCGGGTTTGCCTGACCCTGGCCCGGTAGGGCAAGGGGTTTAAGAGTGTCAAATTCACATTGCAGGTTTGACTGACAATGTCACATTGTTGAATCGTATGAGTGAGCACCATATGCGTTAATTCACCGTAGGTCAGCTTTAAACTGGCCTGCCTTTCTACTTCCAGAAATTTCAAAGAAGAAAAATAACCGTCGGCAACCACAGAGCCCGCCTTGGCCACTTCAACCTTATCACGTCGCGATGTCAAATCCAAAACATCCACCGATTGGATTTTTATCTCTGACGACCGCCCCTCCAATTGCAACTGCTCCATGTGCTCACCGCTAAAATCAACGAAATTCAGCGATACAACTCCCTTCTTAAGATGGCCAAGGATGGCCTTGCCAAAGGCCAGGGTAAGATTTACTTCTCCATTAAGATCACGCGCCTGAAAATCGCCATTGGATAAATCCACATTCACTTTGCCATCCATGGATGGTAGTACAACATTGCCATATTTATTTGTTATTTTGAGGTTGGCATGGGCAGGCAGGTATATTTTATAGTCAATTCTTGACCGGGAGTCGGACAACGACAGGTTGGCCATCTCCCGTAAATCACGAACCAAAGAAGAATGCCGACTACCAAATACTGTTTCAACAGAAAGGCCGTTTGAAAAAACCTGATAGTCAATATCAATATTATCACGCAGCGTGTTTAAACGGTCCCGGCTTTTCTCAAAAATTTTTCTGGTCACCTCAATTTTCACCGAGTCGCGATCCCAGATGGTGACCAAAACAGAACCATACTTATTATTAACTGCCAGATTAATGCCCGGCTGGGCCGGGTAGGTCTTAACAGACTGCCAGGTATCTTCATACATTTGGGCAGACATTCCACCTGAAAAACCCACCAATAGTAAGAACGTACTGATAACAAAGGGCGAAAAAACCCTGCCCATATAAATCACCTTGTTAAACAGTACCAACCTAAAACAGGCATGTCGCTGTTGAAGGCCCGTCCATTTAAAGCACAAGGCATGGATTATGACTCTACAAACTAAATGTATCATTCTCATCTTCCGTATTATTATCTGTTGAAGTTGGTTCAACAAATTCCAGTATTTGTTCCAGAATTTGAAGTTTCAACCGGTAATTCTGTATCATGGCTGTGAGCACTTCTGAATTGGCCACATCATCGTTCAAATCGGCCTTGAGTTCCTTAAGTGCCAAGTCCAGGGCTTCAAAATCCATTTCTATTTCCTGCTCTATGGCAGGTATTTCAGCCGTTAAGGCCATTACGCGTTCTCTTTTTCTTTCTATCTCGGTCTCATAGAAATAAGTAACATCATTAATTTCTTTACTGACCAATGAGGCCTGCAGGTCTTCGCCCTCAACAGATGAAAAGAAAACCATGTGCAGCCCTGCTGCAACAGATAAAAAGACCAGGGCGACGGCCGCATAGCGCCTGGCATGGTTGAACCATAACTGGCGCTTGCCCGACTGGGAAACATTTACCTCAGAGGCAATTCTATCCCACAGCTGATCGGAAGGCATCTGGCTATCGAATGCCTCCCTGTTGCGCTTGATAAAATCATCGAATGAATTGTGCTTGCCCATATTATTAATTTTTCCCGGGAGTTTGAATTTCACCGGCTTTTAAAATTTCAATTATTTTTTTCTTGCCCCTTAAGAGTTGCGTTTTAGAGGTAGACTCACTGATATTAAGGATTCTGGAAATTTCTTCATGGTCGTACCCCTCTAACATGTACAATGAAAACACCACTCTGTATCCATCGGGCAACAGCCCCATGGCATGTTTAATCCGGTCCACCGAAAGGGCCACCTCAACGTCATCTTCTTCCTGTTCTTCTTCCACCATAACATTGGGGTTGATGCTGCCATAATCCAGTTCCACTTTACGTTTTCTGAGCTCATTGATGCACTTGTTAATGGTAATGCGTTTGAGCCATGCACCAATGGTTGATTCAAACCGAAAGCTATCCAGGCGGGTAAAGGCCTCTATAAAAACTTCTTGCAACATATCCTCGGCCTCGGCACTATTGTTCATCATTCTGCAACAGATATTATACATCGATCGCCCATACAAATGGTATAGCTCACGCTGGGCCTTCGAATTCCCGGTTCGGGCTTTTTCAACTATATCTTTGTGTATGTCAAGTTGTATTGGCGACAAGGATCAATGCTTTTAGGTAAAAGACACCTGCTTTTCAGGAAGGTTGCATCCAACTAAAACAAAAATGGTATAATTTGACAGAAAAGTAGAAAGTGGCGGATAAAAGACTAAAACCAGCCTTTGATTTTTTCGCCCCATTTTTTGAGTAGGCCAGGCTTGTCGTCTTTTTCAGAATCGGTGTAGTTTTTTTCGCCAATCAACAGAGCAAGAGGCTTAAGCTCAATGTACTCCTGGCAAACGACTTTCAACATGGCAGAAAAGGGTAAAAACAAAATCATTCCGGCAACTCCCCATACCGAAGCACCAACAATAATACTTAAAATGGAGGTAAAAGCATTCACTTTCAAATTTCCCCCAACAATCTTTGGGGTCAATAAATTACTTTCAAAAAACTGGACAACCCAAAAGAAAAGAGCAATAGATATGGGCATCCATAGAGAATCATAGGACATAAATGCATAGAGAACAGGAATAGCAGCCCCTATCAGTGTTCCGGCGTACGGAATAATGGCCAGAATGGCCGCTAAAAAACCAAATAAGAAGGGATTGTCAATGCCAATAATCAAAAGTCCGATACTATTCGTAAATCCTAGGACAAGAACAATTATGAACATCCCAAAAAGGTATTGCTGACCAACCTGTTGCACAGATTTAAACATCTTATGGGCTTTATCTTGATGGTTCTCCGGGAAAAATTGTACCAAAGCATTAACCAAACCATCTCTGTATATTAAAATAAGAAACGTAAAGACGATGGAAGTGATCAGTCCGGTAAAAAAGGCAGCTGTACCACTAAAGGTCTGACCAACAAGTGTTCCCACAGAATTACTTAACCCGCTTTTAATTTTTTCCAATAATTCGCCCCTTTCGAGCTCGGGGACAAAAGAAAAGTTTTGATTGATAAACAAGGTGAGATCTGTGAATATCTCCAGAATTTTTTCCTTAAACTCGGTCAGATTCTCCGAGAGGTCAATGATTTGGGTCGAGAAAAGAAAAAGGCCTCCCGCAATGATCAAAAACAAGGACAACATGGAGAGAAATGCAGCGAATATTTTATTCGCTCCCCAGGCTTCAAATTTCTGACATACCGGAAAAAGAATAAACGCCACCAAAAAGGCAAAAGCCAAAGGGATAAGCACTGGTTTAGCCAAAATTAAAATCGCAAAAATGCCAAAAACGGAGGCAATCGTGAAGAACAGGTTTTTAAAGGACAAATGCATCTGTTAAAAGTTTTATATTTCTTGACTAAAAGCAAAGATTATCAATCAAATGTAGGAAATAATTTTCTTAGTTAAACTAAAAAAATATCAGCTAATTTTGATATGTTTGCACAACCGTCTGAAACGATTATCTGATGAATAGGAGGCTAGACCATTGTTTAACTAGTTTTCCGGATCAAATGCCATGTTAAAAAGAATTGCATCCACTTTCATAACAAAAATATTATCAGGTATTATAAATTTGGTAATTGCCGTGTTAATCTCCAACTGGATTGGCGCTGAGGGCAAAGGTGTTCAAGGGCTGTACCTTACCACTTTGACCCTTTCAATAACAGCCCTAAGCATTCTGGGCCTCATGCCATTGACCTATTTATATCCGAGAAAACCCTCCTTAAACTACTATCTGATAGTTTATATTTGGTCGGTCTTCTCATCTTTGGCGTTGTACGTCTTCTTGAGATTGGTCCCCCTGGTGAATGATGATTATGTGGTTTACATCGTTTTCACCAGTTTTATATCATCTCTGGTCAGCAATAACCTTTCAATTTTTATCATCAAGGAGAAAATTGTTTTTTATAACTTGGCCTTGTTTAGTCAGCCATTGTCCCATATTGCTTTTATTTTTGGTTTCTATTGGGTAAAAGGAAGCTTCTCGGTTGAGTATTATATTTATGCCTTACTATTCAGTTACGTCGTTCTTCTCTGCTTTAGTCTCAAAGGTTTTTTTCAATTATTCAAAGAAAAATTAAGCACCGATTACAGCCTTATATGGAAGGATTTTTTCAACATGCTTCGCTATGGTCTGCTGCATCAATCAGCGACCATCATACAATTGATTAGTTTCAGAGGTGCCTATTTTATATTGGATTATTTTTCATCCACCAGCGAGGTAGGTGTTTATTCAAACGCCATTTCCATAACAGAATCCATCTGGATCATTAGTAAAAGTCTTTCCCTGGTGTTCTACTCCCGCATGATAAATACGAAGAAGGCTTTTCACAAATCCGTATTTCAGAATTTCATTTTTGCATCCTTTTGGTTGCAGGGACTGGCCTTTCTTTTTTTGGCACTGATCCCTTCTTCATTTTATATTTACCTGTTTGGCCATGAATTTGAGGAATTAAAATACTTAATCCTGATTCTATTGCCCTCCTCATTGATTTTTGGACAATCCATCATCATCGAGTTCTATTTTGCCTCTATAGGCAAGCATCATGTCAATTTAATCACCAGCTTTATGGGCATGTTTATTATCATTGCGTTATCCATTTGGCTAACCCCTCATTTGTCGGCTTATGGAACGGCCATTGCGACCAATATTGGATATGTTTGCATTCTGATCATACAGAATCACCATATTAAATCCAATCTGGAGACTTCCATATATCAACCCATTTTCAGTCGCGCTGCTTTCGTGAATAATTACAACCTTTTAAAAAATGCCCTTAAAAACACCCCTGTTTAATTCAATTTCATTCATAAAATTTTGTATTTATGAAGATTCAAATTGTTAGTGATTTTGACCAATGCCATGCAGGTTTATTGAAAGAAGCCCACTTGAAAAAAGCCTTTAGTGCCAAAGGGAGTCGTTTAATCCTGGGCAGGTTCGCCCAATTTGTATTAATGTTAAAAAAGCGTGTTGACCAGGTTTCTATTTTTCCTTTCGAAGGAAAAAATGGTATAAAAATAGTCTTCCCCAAAAACAAATATGGCACCTTTCCGGGCTGCAGCTGGAAGGTTCCCTTTGAAAGGCCCGTTGAGCAAGCCAGCCTATCCTATAAAGTTTTTGTTCCCGCGGATTTTGATTTTGTAAAGGGAGGGAAACTGCCCGGACTTGCCGGAGGATCTGCCAACTCAGGCGGTGATATCCCCAATGGATGGATGGATGGAGTGTACGATTTATGTTTAAAGAAAAAGGCACCTTATGTGCCTATTTATACCACGCAGGCATGAAAACCGACTTTGGCGAACATGAATTTCTTAGATGGAACAGTCAACCGGCCCTTTTGGAATGCGGCACCTGGAATACGATAGAACTCCAAATAAAAATGAACGCTCCCGACCAAAGCAATGGTGAAGTCCGCTGTTCCCTGAACCAGAAGGAGGGGTTGGTTCTCAAAAACATATGCTTCAGAAAAACAGAGAACTTAAAAATTGACCAGCTTTTGTTTTCCTGTTTTATGGGCGGCGATGATCCCTCTTATGCCCCCTCTTCATATCAGTTTCTTCTTTTCAAGAATTTTGCCGTTGAGTATTAAACTACGATTGCTCTAAAACCAACCATAATGATTATACGTGATTTCACCGACAACGATCTGTATAAGTTCACAACGATGAACGCCATCCAGAAAAAGTTTCCTCTGGCGGAGGTGATCTATCAATTTATTAACCGTGGGAAGACGGTCTTTCCCGAAGGCTTTGCCGAAGCGCTGCGCGAAGAGGTGAATGCCATGAAAAGTCTTTGCCTGGGCAAAGACGCGGAAGCCTTTATCCGAAAAAGGTGCTATTATTTCGATCCGGTGTTCATCGACCTCATTAAAGGGTTTCGTTTCAATCCGGAAGAGGTTCGCATCCACCAGATTGGTGGGGATTTAGACATTGAAATTGAAGGCCTTTGGTACAGAACTGTTTTATGGGAAGTGCCGCTGATGGCCATCATTTCTGAACTCTATTTTAAACTGACCCATCAGGCGGCCGACAATTATGAACCCAAAGCCATTGAGAAGGCTCAGAAATTTGCTGCCATTGGTGCCAACATATCAGAATTCGGGACTCGGCGCCGTTTCTCTTTTGAGGTGCAAAACCGCATTGTGGAAATATTTAAAACGCATCTCAAAACAGGCTTGCAAGGTACAAGCAATTTATATTTGGCCATGAAGCATGACCTGACGCCCATGGGCACCCATCCCCACGAATGGTTTATGTACCATGGCGCCCATTTCGGCTACCGCAAAGCCAACGAAATGGCCATGGAGAATTGGGTAGACGTGTATCAGGGCAATCTGGGCATTGCCCTGACCGATACGTATACCACCGACAATTTTTTCGATAGCTTCAATACCAAATATGCGAAATTATACGATGGGGTGCGCTGGGACAGTGGAGACCCTTTATTGTTCACGGATAAAGTGCTGGAGCACTATTCTGCCAACCGAATAGATCCCCAAAGCAAAAAAGTGGTGTACAGCGATGCCCTCGATTTTGAAAAAGTGCAGGAGATTAAAGCACATGTAAATGGACGGATTAGAGACTCGTATGGAATTGGCACCTATTTAACCAATGATGTGGGTGTAAAACCTTTGAACATGGTCATTAAATTAAAAGCGGCCAAACCCAATGCCGGCGCCACCTACATCCCTACCGTAAAGCTGTCCGACAGCGAGGGCAAATACACAGGTAACCCCGGGGAAATTGAGTTGTGTTTAAAAATGATCCATCCATAAATCCTTATCCAACAAGACCATGACAGGGGGCCCGGACCATGCTCAAAAAATGATTATCTTCGTGCTTTACCCAACAAATCAGCGAATATGAAAATAGCTGTCGTCCAGATGGAAGTGGTTCCTGGACATCCAGATATCAATGTAAAAAAGATGCTTGCTGAAATTAAAAAGGCAAGAGCGGCCGGTGATGAGATGATTGTCTTCCCGGAAATGGCCGTGCCCGGATATTTATTAGGGGATGAGTGGGAAAACACCGCCTTTGTCAAGGATTGTTACCATTACAACGCCGTTATAAAAAAATGCCACACAAGACATCGTAGCTGTGTGGGGGAATGTCGATATAGATACCCGACAAAAAAATGAAGACGGTCGCGTTCGCAAATACAATGCAGCCTTCATCGCTCAAAATGGGGACTATGTCGCTCCGGATGCATTCACAAAACACTGATGCCCAAGTACCGCGAGTTCGATGATGAGCGCCATTTTTATTCCCTGCGGAAGGAGGCAGCGGACAGTGGTTGGCCACTATCCGAACGACTCAAGCCTTTCGAAATAGAATTCAGCGGTGCCCAACGTAAGGTAGGGGTGATCCTTTGTGAAGATATGTGGAGCGACGACTATAGCGTTAAACCCATCGATCTGTTGCTGGAAAACGGGTCAGAGGTGATTGTGAACCTATCTTGCTCACCATGGACCTGGCGCAAAAACAACAAACGCCACTCGGTGGTGCGCCAGCACATCGAAAAACATCCCGTCTATTTTGTCTATGCCAACAACGTGGGCACCCAGAACAATGGCAAAACCATTTTTCTGTTCGATGGCCATTCCACCATCTATAATCCGGATGGCAGTCTCCAGAAAGTAGCCGGTGATTATACCGAAGAAACCATCCAGGCCACGCTATTCGATCAGGACCATCAGGTCCAGTCCGACCCCTCCATAAGTGAGGAGCGCGACCGGCAAGAATTGTTGACAGGCCTGATTTATGGCATTCGAAAATTCTTTGCCAACTTCCCATCAAAAAAGGTTGTCATTGGCTTAAGTGGCGGCATTGACTCAGCGCTGAGTGCTGCCCTGCTTTCTGAGGCCTTGGGTTCGGAAAACGTATATGCCATTAATATGCCCTCCCAATACAATTCCCAAACCACCAAAAATGCGGCCCGTCTGCTCGCGGAAAATTTGGGGATTCATTACACCTCTATCTCCATCCAGAATTCTTATACCAACACCATCCAAGAATTGGAAGCTGCGGTTTTTGAGCGATTGGATGGCAGCCATCAAAAAGTGCCCATTCAACTTTCGGGGCTGAACCGTGAAAACATTCAGGCGCGCGACCGGGGCTCCCGCATTCTGGCCGGAGTTGCTTCAGCCCTGAATGCCGTTTTTGTCAACAATGGCAATAAAACAGAAACAGCCTTTGGCTATGCCACGCTTTATGGGGATATCAACGGCGCTCTGGCGCCCATAGCCGATTTATACAAAACGGAAGTTTACGAACTGGCGCGTTTCATCAACGCGCAAAAGGGTAAGGAATTAATTCCCTCAACCATTTTCGACATTCCTGCTTCGGCTGAATTGAACAGCGAGCAGAATGTGGATGAAGGAAAAGGCGATCCCATCTTTTATCCCTACCACGACAAGCTGGTCCGTGCCTTTGTGGAGTTTCGCTTCGACCCGGAAGACATCCTGCACTACTATGCGAAAGGAACGCTCGGTGACATCATCCATTGTGAGTCTTCTTTGATGGATCATTATTTCAAGGATGCAGAAGCCTTCATTACAGATCTGGAACATAAATGGCGCTTGTTTAAAAACAGCTACTTTAAACGCATTCAGGCGCCTCCAATTCTTGCCGTGAGCAAACGAGCCTTTGGCTTCGATTTGCGCGAGGCGCAAAATGGCACCCACTTCACCCAAGCCTATTTAAAATTAAAAGAAAAATTGTTGTCCTAATACCTTTTGGCATGACACTATACGAAGCATTGCTGGCCGACTATCAATGGCACCGAAAATCAAGGACACAAAAACACCGCTTGTATCCGGCCCGCTTTGAGGTGCCCAACCATAAGGTGCCCTGGTCAACAGACTTTACCGACTACCTCCCCCTGGCTTATAATGCCCCTGGTGTATTGGACCCAAACACCCCATGGGCCGATCCACAAGCGATAAAAGATGTCAAACATCCCTTCATTAGTTTCATGGGCGAAGTCCAATTCAATTCAGAGGGTCTTCCGCTCAACCCATTGGGGCGCACAGGCATCTGCGGACGTGGCGTTCTGGGTAAGTGGGGCGCCAATTTTGCGGCCGATGCCATCATTACAACAGTCAACCCAACAAATGAACTGCTTTTATTGGCCATATCCCGCAAAGACACAGGGGAATATGCCTTTCCTGGAGGAATGGTCGATCCGGGTGAAGATGCCTTGTTCACCCGTAACAGAGAATTGGCGGAAGAACTTTCCATGAGCGAAACAGCGCTCGCCCATCCTCTTTATGAAAGTACCGTATCGCAAGGATACGTTGACGATCCCAGAAACACCGACAATGCATGGTTAGAGACCACCGCCATACATACCCATCTGGCATTCGACGTAGCGCAAAAAATGGTCTTGAAAGCGGGCGATGATGCGGCGGATTTCGCATGGGTTAAGGTTTCAGAAGAAAGCGTGCGAAATTTATATGCCAGTCACGGACTGACCCTTCTAAACGCTTTAAGACAATTGGAAAACAGCAGGCCCGGCTCCATCTCTGAAATCATCGATGCCTTTCAATAAGGAGTTGGTTAGATGTTCTTTATCAATGTTTGAACGATCGAGTGTATAATGTTTTCCATTTTGATATTCAGATTAAAGGTTAAAAGGAGAAACTGCCTCCTGGCAGTTTCTCGTAGGCACTTTTTAAAGGGGTTTCACAGGAACGCAGATATCCACTATAAATTTCCCGTCTTTTGGCTCCTCCGGATAAACCTCAAAACAAGGTTTATCATCGGGTTGATAACCGCTTGTCGGGAACCACTGACCATAAATCCAATCCCAGGCCTCCTGAAAATCCTGAGCGGTGAGTTCAAAACGGGCCACAACATATTTGGCCGCCTCAAGCTCCATTTTTCCGACCTCCCCATCCACCTTGGTGTCAGCAGGTACCGTAATGCAGACGCTCATTCTCAACTTGTCCTCAATGGTCACATTGGGATCATCATGATAAATAATCAGTGATTGAAAATCCTCTCCACCAATTAAACCACGCGGTCCGGCCCAGGTGAACAATCGGGTCCAGATGCTCTCGAATAATTGTTCATTCCCCTTATAAGGGCCAATGTGCCTGATGTAAGCGACTGTCATTTTCGGAAGATCCTTGATCTCCACACTTTTGTTTAGTTTCATATTTGTCCTCCATTTAATGGTTTTTAAATCAGGACAAAGGTAGGGCGTGGCCTTTTCATCGCATTGACGACCCTTGCTGTGCTGTTGACTTAAATTGCTATTTTCATATTTCCTCTCCCTGTATTGCGTAGCAGATTCATTAAAATATTTTTTAAAGTTTCGGGAGAAAATGGCAACATCAGAGAACCCACATTTATAGGCTATTTCAGAAATGCCATCATTTTTATTTGTCCGGACAAGCATCGCCGCTTTCTCCAATCTGACGCACAAAATAAACTGGAAAGGCGTTTCTCCAACAATGGACTGAAAAATCCGGCTAAAATGAAACTTCGAAAAATTGGCCACAGTGGCCAATTCCTCCAATGTCATCGGCTTTTCAAGATGTAATTCGATATAATCGAAAGTCTTGTTAATACGAGACAGGTATTCGGAATAAAGTTTTTTGATCTCACTCATTTCAATATCCTCATTAAATCCCTAAAGTGATATGGTGCTTTACCTTGTGATACATTAAAGTCGCCTTGATGCATGCTTTTAATTCCATTACAGGAATTTCCTGATTAAGCTGAAACACAATGGCCCGAGAGTAACCTTTGCCCTCTTCAGTAAAAATTGGAATGCCCGATTGTTCCAGCGTTCTGATGTCCCGATAAACGGTTCGGATACTAACCTTATGTTTGTCGGCAATAGATCTGGCAGTTACAATCCGCATGGATTGTAACTGCGTCAGGATGGCGATCAATCTGGTTAGTCGTGGCTTATCTTCGGCCATTGAAGTTGGTTAAACTACCAACAAAATAACGAAAAATATAAATAATCAGCGCGCAATAATTTCGAACAAAACATTTAAATTTATGACACAATTAACTTGCTCAATATCCAAAAAGAAAAACCATCATTATGAAAACAACCTTCCTCATCCTTGCCGTATTAATCCTCCTCCTTGTGTTGGTTTACGCTTATTATGGCGGCTTCAAAAAAATCAGCATCCAGGTGGAGAAATCAGGCGGAGAAACCATGGTTTATGAAAGCGTTACCGGAGATTACAGACAGACTCCCAAGTACACAGACAAAATCTATTACGCCTTATTGAACGAAGAAAAAATTGAAACCACCAAAGGCATCGGTATTTTCTACGACAACCCCAAAAATGTGGCTAAAGAACAATTGCGTTCCGAGGTAGGTTGCCTGTTGGACCATGCAGACAGCGCAGTGGTTGCCCAATTATCCGGTCTATACAAGCTCAAGACCTTGCCGGTAGACGATTACATTGTGACTGAATTTCCGATGAAAGGGGGACTGTCATTTATGGTCGGCATTCTTAAAGTCTATCCGGCTTTAAATAAGTTTTCAGTCGAACAGGGCTTCAAGGATAGTCCGATTACCGAAATTTATGATGTCCCCAATAAAAAAATCATCTATCGGAAAGAGGCTCTCAAATAAAAGGACATCCGGCCAAAAGCGCTTCGAGAAAACTACTTCTTCATCACCTCATCCACAGTAATGACCCGAAAAGTATTTCTGTTGATGGTGATGCGCATCCCCTTTTCGGCATTGGTGACATAAATATTTTTACCGATTCGCTGAAAATCATCGGCAGACGTTTTTTGGATGACCTGAAAAAGCAGCTCTTCAATTTGCGCCATAGAGAGCTGACTTTTTAACTTTTTATTGATTCTTCCATAGACAAGGTCTGTGTAACAGATCTTGTCTAATATTTCCCATTTATTGATGCACATAGAATCTCCTGACTTAAAAGAACACCTCACCACCTGGGATTCTCAATTTTACCGGCTGATTTTTTGCCATAAATCATTGTCAAAACCTGAAAGCCAAAATTGGGATTTACAGAATCTGATGCCTTCCCCATTCTAATAATTTCCATTTTTTTACCCGGCACAAAACAAACTTCGCCGGGCTCTAAATCAAGAGCTCAGCGAAGAATGGTAAAACTATAATTTCACTACCACTTTTTTTCCATTGTAATCCACCGTTTTTGTAGTTCCGTCAATGAGGGTAATGGTGAACTTACGGCTCTTAAGCATGCCCTTGAAAGAGCCTTTCCTGGCACCAATGGTCAATTTTCGGGCGGCATTGTTCCATGAAATGGGAATTTCAGAATAAGCACCACTTTCATAATTGTAATTGTCGAATTCATCTTCATATAAAAGGAAGCTGCCATCTGCTCCGTCATACACTTTCAGTTCCAGGTGGTCCCATGGTTTTTCTGTGGCATATTGGACCTGAGGTCCAATAGGCAAAATCGAACCTTCTTTGACATACAATGGGATGATATCAAGGGGCGTTTCCTTACGGATGGTTTGGCCGCCATCCAATTTTTCGCCTGTCCAGAAATCAACCCAGTTGGCACCTTTGGGCAAATAGAGTTCACGGGATTTCGTTTGACTGAAATCGGCTTTGCCATCAATGGTATACATGCTTTCGGTCACAGGGCAAACCAAAAGTGATTTCCCAAACATAAACTGATCGTTGATGTCTAATGCCATGGTATCATCGGCAAAATCCATCACCAAAGCACGTATCATGCTCGATTGGTTGGCTGTGATGTCCCACGAAGTGGAATAAATATAGGGCAACAGACTGTAGCGCAGATGAATGTACTTCTCAATCGCATCATAGATAGGATCGCCCTTTTTCCCAAACTGATAGATTTCACGCGGATAACCCTCACCATGCGAGCGCATCATGGGCGAGAAAGTACCAAACTGCATCCATCGTGCGTGAAGTTCCCTATAGTCGGGATTGTCAAGTGGATTTTTAAATTCCCATAAAAAGAAACCGCCGATGTCGGTGTTCCAATGCGGAATGCCGGTCAGTGAAAAGTTCAATCCTGCAGGAATCTGGTTTCTAAGCGCCTCCCACGAAGCCACCACATCGCCTGTCCAGGTATTGGCCCCATACCGCTGTTGGCCGGCAAAAGCAGACCGTGTCAAAATAAACACACGCTTGTCGGAACTCACCGCTCTTTGGTGGTCGTAAACCCCACCCACCGTCATTAAAGGATAGGCATTGCGGACTTTCCGGAAGGACCCCATGTGGGTCATATTATCATAATCTTCCGGTTGAATATCCAAATGATCCGGTTCGGTAGAGTCCATCCACCAACCGTCTATGCCCAAGGAAAAGAGGCCCTCCTTCAGGTATTTCCAATAAATATCGCGGGCAGCCGGATGATAGGCATCATATACTCTTACCCCCGAAGGATAATCCATGTTGGGTGGCCAACCTTGTATGCCCGACTGCGGCCAGGTGGTAAAATCCAACAGCGCGTCAATCTCCTCCAACTCCTGGTATTGCTTGGTTTTGGGACCAAAGGAGGACCAGATGGATATGATCATGTGAACGTTCATATCGTGCGCATCGTTCACCATTTTTTGAGGATTTGGAAAGCCCGGATTAAGGAATTCCATGGCATTCCAGAGATAGTTACTGCCCCAATACTGCCAGTCCTGTATGATACCGTCAATGGGCACATTCAACTCCCTGAATTTCTTGACCACACCCAGTAATTCATCCTGACTTTTGTAACGTTCACGACTTTGCCAGAAACCATAGGTCCATAACGGGAACATGGGCGCCTGTCCGGTCAGGTTACGCATACAGGCAACAACGCCATCGGCGTTTTTGCCGTACATAAAATAGTAATCAATGCCATCACCAACTTCTGATTCAAAGGAGGTTTCTTGCTCGTTATCCGCAAAGGTCGTCGGCGAATAATTGTCCCAAAACAGGCCATAACCCTTAACCGATTGGAAAAAGGGAATAACGTCCTCCGTATTCCCCTGAATAAGGTACTTTGTTTGGTTGCGTTGTGACATTTTTCCGTTTTGCAGAATCCCCAAACCATAAATTGCTTCGTCTTTTTCCAGCACATAAGCTTGCTTAACACGTAAGGTTTCTTCTTCAACATCCTTGAAATCGACAAAACTCACGCCCTTTTCTTTTTCCTGCAGTAAAGACCGGCCACTCAGATCGAAAAAGGAAATCTTTCCGGTTTCCAGGTTGATAGAGACTTCCATTTGGTCACTTTTAACCTGGGCAAGTTGGCCCGTCTGCTTAACGGACAACTTTAAATTTTGAGGTTCTTCAATAACAGACAGGCTATTCTTAACAAACTCCCTGCCTTCAGGTGACTTTATTATTCGAACCGTTGTTGGCGTGTAGAATTGAACCTCCACATCCACTGAATGAATGGTGGTTTTAAGACCATTTGGCGTCTCCTGAAAATTTTGGGCCATGGCTGTTGTGCTGAAAAAAAGCAACACCATAAAAATTTTTCCCACTGAAATCATTTTCATAATTATCAATTTTATTAACAATAGAAATATCTATGGGTAAAAGTAGGCATACCATGCAAGAGCGAACAACACGCAGGTTGAAACCAGCAACAATTATGTTGAATTTTTGATGTTTTCAGCATATTCGGATGGCCGGCACCCATACATTTCCTGAAAACACTTACTAAAGTAACTTGAACTGCTAAATCCGACTTTTTCCGCTACCTCTGTGATACTAAGGTCCTCCTCAAGTATTAACCGGGCGGCCCGTTGCAATCGAATTCTTCGAATAAAGGAGGAAGGAGATTTGTCCATCAACAAAATCAATTTCCGGTAAAGACCCGTGCGATCCATACATAAATCGCGACTGAGCTGCGCAACGGAGTAATTGGGCTCATATAAATTTTGTTCAACCACCTTAATGGCCCTGGATAAAAACTCGGCATCAGCGGGGCTCAATGGGTTAGTACCTTCAGAGTGTTTAAGGTTGGTCGCTTTTTTTGACGTATTGGATTCCTTTTCTCCTTCCAGCAACTGTTGTTGTTGAATAAGGTGGCGAATTCTCTGTAAAAGCAATTCCTCCCGATGCTTTCGTTCCCACTTTTTCCTAGTGTAATTCAAGTATAAAAACACACTTAGGGCCATGATTAACAAAACCGAAATGGCATATAAAGCATAAGCTGTTTTCGTTTTCCACCAGGGCGCATGAATGATAATCTTCAGTTCTGAAGCTGTGGCATCCCATTGGTTATTGTTATCTGAAGCCATAACACGAAACAGGTATTCTCCCGGAGGCAAATTGGTATAGGAAACACTAAGGATACCATTGGTCCGAAAATTTTCACTACCGGAAAAGACCTCCATCCAGTCGTTATCGATGCCCGCCAATTGATACCGGTAGCGTGTCTGAAACGGATTCAGATAATTGAGAGCTGAATATTCTAAAGTCAAAAAGTTTTGATTGAAAGAAAGCTCCATCTCTTTGGTGTAAGGCGTAGCTCGGGCCAATATTTTTCGTCCCTCATAACGATTCCCGGCTTCAATCCTTTTCCCTTGAAGGAAAAGTTGGTAAATACAGGCTTAAAAGGCAAAGGAGGAGACGAAATTCGCTCCGGTTTAAGGAAATTAAAACCATTTACCCCGCCAAAATAAAGGTCCCATCCCGCGCTTCAAAGGCTGCGCCATCTGCATACTCCCCTTCGAGCGTACCATCGAGCGAGTTATAATTAATAAATTGAATGTTTTCATTCACGGAGTCAACCAGCACCTTTGACAGGCCATAACTGGTGGTTATCCAAAGATGGTGCTGCCGGTCTTCCAGTATGGCATGAATAAAATTATTACTCAAACCATCCTCTGTAAAAAACATTTGTTCCTCCTGCTGCTCCGGCCTGACAAGTTTTAATCCATCCGGTGTGCCTAACCATTTCCAGCCTCTCCCATCCATATGAAAAGCCGGATAGGAATGCCCTTGGAATACCTGCCTTGTATCTTCATTGAGTTTTTCAAAGACCTGGTTGGGTAGCAAATCCCTGGAAACAGGAAGTAAGTTATAGCCCGACGCTTCGAGTGCCTTAAACTGATAAAATTCGGTTTCGGTCCTTAGGTATATATTCCCAAAAGCATCCTCAGCAAAGGATTGCACAATAACATCATTCACAGATGATTCAGGAAAGTAAGTGCGTCCAATATGGACAAACTTATACCTTGAGGGATGATGATACAACAATCCCCTATTAAAAGTCCCCAACCATAAGCCACCCTGTTTATCAAAAAACAGGGTGCTGACTTCCGTATGAATGGTACTGCCGTTAACTGTCTTCAGGTTGGGAAAGTACTGCTTATCACCCTTTTTTCTATCAATAACCCAAAAGCCATTTGTACAACTGATATAGGCCCTTCCATCCCCGGCTACAACCAAGGTATTCAGCGTATATTCTGTTTCAAGCCATTTTTCCCAACTGCGCTTTTGGGGATCAAAAAAGAAAAATCCCCCCTTACTTCCATTCCGCAATTGAAAAAAGCCGTCATTCCCCTTTACTACCAGTGAAGTGTTGCTAAAATGCGCTTGTTCATCTACCGGATAAGCCGACTCCACATAGCTCTTGGCTTTTGTTTTCAGATCATAACAAACAACCGCGCCAGTATTGTAAAACAAATACAAATGGTCCTTATCGGATGCCAAATCCTGCAATCGACCTATATTGTCCGATATTTCAAGCAACTCAGACGTATCGTATTGAAGAAGCCCCTCTGCTGTTAAACACCACCATCGCTGCTCAGAATCCACAAAAAAGTCCTCCACCTCTTCATTTATGCCCCGTTGCTTAAAGTATTTCCCCAGATCCGAAAGGTATTCTTCCTGATGCAGATCAACACACATCAGTTTTTGCGCATCCTTTATCCAAAGAAGAGAATCCTCAGATTGGTACATTCGATAATGGCCATCATATTTTTTTAAGGGATGTATATCAGAGGTTTTGCGATGAATATACTTAAAGCGAAAACCATCATAAACATTCAGGCTTCCGCTTGTTGTAAATACCATACGCCCATCAGGGAGTTGTAGAATATAACGTACCTGGTTATCACTCAAGCCATGAGAAACATTGATCGTAGAAAATAAAAAATCACTTGCCGAGCCACATTTGTGGCCAACAGGAACAGGGTAATAATATTTGCAAGGCGACTCATATCATTTCAATCAAAATACAATCAAAAAAACTCCCAATAACGATAAAACCAGCAAGCCATCACCAACTTTACCACAAAAAGAGGGGGTAAATTTAGCATGGAAATGTTAACAAAACTAATTGACCATGGGTTTCTCATTGCTAAACAGCGACAAGGAGATAATAAATGACTTTTCCCATGCCCCCGGGAGAACCAATGGATGTATATACATTTTAACCATCTTGGATAACAAGGTAGGAAATATTAAAAATAAAAACACGGGGATTTAACTTTCAACAAGGGTTTACGGATGACTAAATCTAGAAATACACAAAACTGTATAAAAATTAACATACATTTAAAATATTTACATATATTGCGCCAATGCGAAAAACAGGCAACAAGGCCTAGTTTTTAATTTAATAATTGTATTCCAATCAATTACACAAAAAATCAACAAATATTACCAAAATAACTACTTTTTAATATGTAAAAATTATACAAAACCCAATCCTCTACAACTTAATTCTTTTAACCAAAAAACGAAAAATCATGTCGAAGTTTACCAAATTATCCCTGAGTATTTGCCTTATACTATTGGTACTATTTTTATCAACGATGCACTACTTGCATATACAAACGAAGTGCGTCAATCGGGAAACAGTTATGTCTGGCGCATTAACAATGTAGACCAGGGCACTACTACCGATTTAGCAACTGCGATTACAAACTGTATTGGCACCGGAAACCGTGAGGTACATATTTTAACTGGTGGAACCTTATCAGGAACCATTTTCCTCCGTCCCGGTCTCACTTTCTACGGCCATAATAACACCTTCACCTCGGGCCACGGCGGCAACGGCTTTCATATTGAAGGTTCCGGCCCCATCAGCATGTATGATTTTACGTTGAACAATTATGGCGGAGGCATGGGGATTCGTACCAGCAGAGCCGGAGATCTGACGTTTCAGAATATTACGGTTAAAGGTGGTGGTATTGGAATCCGTATTGACAGTCACCCCAGTCGCCCCTACGAAGAAGGTCGCTGGGTCAGCAATGTAGAAGTTATAAATTGCACATTTGAGGACAATGGCAGTCATGGGCTGGAAACTTATGGCGTAGATGGCTTTTATGCAGACGGAATTGTGGCCAGAAATCTAGGTGGATGTGGCGTTCTTCTAAATAAAACCATCAATGGAACCATCGGAACGGTGGATGCCTATAGATGTAGCTATGGCGCGGGATATGCCGGCTTGCGGCTTGCCAATAGCTGCAGCAACGTAGTGATTGATATGTTGTATGCCAATGAATGCGGCCGGGGATTTTTTGTCCTTTCCGGCAGCAACAACATCCAATTAAAAAACTGTAAAATCACCAACTGTGTTGATCAATGGGGCACTGGTCGGGGAATTTGGTTGGAAAACACCGTCAACTCGAGGGTTGAAGCCGGCTGTTGCGACAGTGGTGTAACGGTTACCGGATCAGGCAGCTATGCCAATGTAAGTACGACCTGCAACGGTTTAGAGGGCACTTATCAAATCAGGAATCGGGGAACAAGTCTGTACCTTGACGGCATGGGACGCACCACCAATGGAGCTGATTGCGGACAATGGGCCAACACATCTCATGTCAATTCTCAATGGGAAGTTATCAGCAGAGACGGCTATTACCAATTGCGCAATGTAGGTTCCGGCTTATTTATAGATGGTATGGGACGTACCTCCAATGGGTCTGTGGCCGGACAATGGGCCAACACCACTCATGTCAATTCACAATGGAGCATCGAAGTCTACAGTGGCGATTATGTGCGCATTCAGAATCGTGGTACCGGCCTGTTTCTGGATGGTATGGGATATACGACCAATGGATCTGTGGCCGGACAGTGGGCCAACACTACTCATGCTAATGCACAATGGCTATTGGTTCCGATTTTAAAATCGGCCAGCATATCTGCTGAAAATGTTGATGTTGAAGTCAGTGAAATCGCCATGTTCCCCAATCCTGTGGTATCCAGTCTGACCATCGCAATACCGGGTGATTACGAACAAGTAGCCGTTCAGGTATTTGATATCAGTGGAAAAACAGTATTAAGCACAGTAGTTTCCGGTGGAGAATCTGAATTGGATTTATCCATGTTTACTCCGGGTATTTACCTCGTAAACATTTCCGGCGACGAGTGGTCGGTCAACCAAAAAATTATCAAAAAATAACCTTATAAACATCCTTATCAGTATTTTGGGTTAAGTTGTAGAACTCTTTATTTCAATAATCATAGAAGCCTGCTAGTCAACTGATTGTTGGTTAGTAGGCTTTTATCATTTACAAAAATCAAACATGTTCCCTTTTCATTTTAGCCCCTTCTTATATTTTACAATTTCATAAAAATCAACCAGCTGATCATCCGACACGATATCAAAAACCAAGGGAATCAATTTCCCAATGGGCTTTGCACTCTCAAGATTCTGCTTTAATTCGTCATCAATATTCAAGGACAAAACGCCAGGTTTGGTTTTTTCGGTGAAGTAAAAACTTGTCCTTATAAAACCGTCCCAAACCGAAAGCCAAAAAACCGTTTTTTTCTTAAACACTGCCGGTGACGTCCTCCAAAACGGAATCTGTCGGTACAACTCCTTCATCGCGGAGAAGTAGAATTTCAGCGTCTGGTTTCATAAATCGATCCTTTAAGATAGAATTTTAACATAATACCAAATTTATCAATTTGTTCGAAAATTTCCTATATCGCCTGTAGGAAAAAAGCTGCCTGACAGGATTCATTCCTGTCAGGCAGCCCACTCCCATCTCAAATGGTTATTTTATTGTATCAACACCTTTTGCGAAACAACATATTGTTTAGTTCTTACGCTCACGACATAAGCACCAGGTGCCAATTGACTGCTATAGCTTCCGCTGCTTGCATTTTCATTAACCACACAACTGCCCGCCACATTGTAAATACGAATATTCGCGTCGGTTTGAATGTTACCAATGGTCAGCGTGCGATCATCCACAAAGATGTCCAAGCCTGCTTCCGATGCATGATTCAGAGGAAGGGATGTCACCACATTGGCATAGCCAAATATATTGGTATTATTGAAGCTCACCTGATAGGGCCACTGTTCATCGTTGTCGTCATTGTCGTCCCAGGCATGCCGCCAGTGCTCACTGGGAGCACCAGAAACCACCAGCCAAAGTTTGCTGGAATTGGCGGGACAGTCAAAGCTGATGCTTCCTTGGCCTTGGTTGACCGACATGCTGGCAGCCTTTACCTCACTATACACACGGGTACCATCTTTCAGAAGTGCCACTAAACCGTAGCGCCATCCATCCAGACCCGCATAATTTTTCCGATAACCGTCGATTCCTGCCAATCCCTCAAAATAAACGGTGATGGTTTTTTCCGTCGTCGGTGCATTGAGCCGAATGATGTTATGTCCATAGTTTTCGACACAAACAGTGGGATCGATTCGCCACACATTGTCCCCTTGATTATTCATCTTTGTCTGCGGACGTGAAGCAATTACACCAGCTCCCAAAGCTTTTAATTTGGGAATGTCCCAAGTGGCAAACCGGGCCGCACTCTCCCACATTTCATCGTTAAACTGGCTCTGCGAGATGCCTGTAATTCTTTTGTAAGTCTCCACCGGATCTTCTGGCTTAACCGACTCGTTCCACAAACGGCCTATGATATCGTTGCCATGCAGGTAAGTCCAGTAATCCTGAATAAAGAAGTTGTTGTAGCGGGGCGATTCATGCAAAACGTGCTTATGAACATTACTCAAATATCCGCTGAACCACTCATTGGAAAACTGTTGTGAAGGGTACACTTTGTAAGCCTGCCATTGCGCACATTGTTCCCACCAGCCGTTTCCGCCGGAAGCATTAGCGCCAAATCCATACATCCAGCCATTCATATCGTTGTTGTCGCAATGAACCTGGTACTGGAAACAATGCCCCACCTCATGGGCCACCGTCTGTCCCCCTCTCGATGTTATGGCCGGAGTGGTCAGTGTCAATAGTCCTATCGTATTATCCACCCCCGATCCGGAGGCCTCCCAATCCGTTGAGTAACGCAGTCGAATAATCATTTTATAGGTATCCGTTTTGGAGGCACCACGCTGGATAAACTTGAGTGAATCCGCATAATAAACAAAACTCTTTTCGGCAATTTCCAGACAATCGTCCACCATGCGCCGGGGTCATCGCCATATCCAGGTTCCCAAAAAATAATCCAGTTTTTCGATTGCTTACTCCGCTCAATCGACCAGTTGTTGGATGGGTCATACACATCCCCCATCATCCACGTGGGCACATAGATTTGTTTGCCCACACTTTTTGTGACCGTCTTTAGTCGGGCAGTAGCGCTGTTAATTTGTATCAGTGCCAACCCCAAATCCTGATAACTGAGCTCAGCTGCCTCAATGGCATCTTGAAGTTGCGTTATTTCATCGGCCTTGTCCAGAAAACCCAAAATTCGCTTAGCATCATCAATGGCCTTTTGCAGATTTTCATAGGCGGTGAAGGAAGTATTGGCTGTGGTAATCGCCTCGTCGATGACCGTTTTGGCAGCCGTCAGATCATCAGCCACCAGCGGATTGGCCATAGTGGCTGCCTGCGCCTGGTCAATAGCCGTGTTCAGACCCTCACTAGAGGCCGTGTTAACGTGCTGAGTAAGCAACCACTGAGCTTCTTCAATACGGTTATTAATGGCAATGGCCAGATCGTCAGAAGTAGTCGCCCCCAGATATTCCAACCTGAAATTATCAAACAGCACCCAATAGCCCGTTTGCTGAAAATCGGATTTGGCACCAATGAGGAGACTGGCCCCTTCGTTGATGAGGATATTTAACAATTCCATCTCGTAATTGCCTCCCGATGCGTTAGAGAACATGATTTCCGCACTGGCCATAGTGTTGACATATCCATTTTGCGAACCGGCACCCGTATAAGTATGCTCGTACAAGGAGTTAAAGGAGGTGTTTACTTCTGAATAGCCCGCAGTTTGTGCATAAAATTGCGCATAAATCGTTTCACTTCCGGCTTGGTAGGCAGCACCGCCATCGTTGCTCTTTGGACGCTCAAAACCTTGTGCTTTTAAACGGTATTTTCCTGCTGGCAGTCCACTCACCACCTGATACATATTGAAAGTCTTCTGATAGAACTCCACCTCGTGATAGTTCACAGTACCCGCACCTTCCCACCCGGAGGAGGTATTGTTGTCGAAACCGGCATTCACAATAAAGTGAGTCATGTCGAGCGGGGCGTCGGAAGACGCATTCGCATATTGATAGGTACTTATGGCCGTTTGCAAATCTTCAATGGCCTGCGTAATTTCGGTCGCCGAGGTGCTCGACAAATAGCCCTCTGCTTTGGTAATGGCCGACTGAAACACATCGGCGCCATTGGCCTCAACGTCGTAAAGAATTTGGGCTTCATTGATTAATTCTGATAATGCTTCGGTATTCACCACCTCAACAGCCTCGTAAAGCATGAAGTCATCAAAACCAAAACGATTGTCCAACCAACGAAATCGAACCATAAGGCTGCTATAGGCAGGATTGGCATTGGTGAAGAACACATGGTTCTGCGTCCAGATGCCACCTTCGCCAACCTCCGTGGTGTTAATGACCACCTTTGGTTCGGCCGACGAGGTTTTATCGTTGGTAAGGGAGGTCTTAAGGTACAATTCCGACCCGGCTGCTGCAGAGGCATTGAGGTACTTCACATGATAAACGAAAAGATAGCTCTTGCCTGCTTCAATGGACCATCCGGTGCCAATGGATCCTGACGAGCTGCTGTTTTCGTTGGTCAGTCCAACCAAATACTTCGAATTGTTAATGCCACCTGAGGTGGCCATATTGAATTTAGCGGATGTGAGCGTCGCGGCCGACGAAGTCGCATCCGTCCAGCCAGTAAAGCCGTTTTCAAAGCCGGGATTGGCTATCAGATTCCCGCTTAAAAGCTCGTACTTTTTACCATCAATGGTTAGGATTTCCCCCATTTGGTTGGCAGAGGCGGTCAAAAGACTGACAAATACAAGCCATATAACCAGTCCGTAACGATGTAGATGTTTTTTCATAATATTTTTTTTGAAAAGGTATTTTGGTCAATTATTTAAACAATTGATTCTTGTCCATTTAATAATGGTAAAAATACCTTTCAACCATTACAGGGTCTGAATCAAAATCGAAAATATGTATCTCATATTAGACATTCTGTCCTTTTTTACAAGTGGTGGAAGACCATTTAAAAACCTAAATGGATTATCGTACCTTTACCAAAAAATTATAAAGCATGACCAACAACGATGTAATGCGCCGCATTCGTTACATATTCGACTTCAGCGATTCCAAAATGATCGAACTTTTTGCTTTGGCCGATCTTCAGGTAAGCCGTTCACAAATTAGTGATTGGTTGAAAAAGGAGGACGATCCGACCTTTCTCAGCCTCAACGACCCTGAAATGGCCATTTTTCTTAATGGTTTGATCAATGAAAAAAGGGGAAAAAAGGAGGGTACGCCACCCATTGTCGAGAAACGCCTGAACAACAACATCGTCTTCCGAAAGTTAAAAATAGCCCTGAACCTCAAAGATGAGGACATTATTGAAATCATGAAACTGGCTGAATTTCAGATTAGCAAGCACGAATTGAGTGCCATTTTTCGCCATCCCAGCCAAAAGCAATACCGAGCTTGCAACGATCAGTTTTTACGCTATTTTTTAACGGGCTTGCAAAAAAAACACATTGGGGAAGATACACCCAAAGGCCATGAAAAGAATTAGCTCCGTCTCTCCTGATAGATAATCCCCGCTGGGAATAATCAAATACGAACGACCCTGTCCACTTCAGATTCAAAATCTTTTAAATGGGTGGCCATGAGTATGGTTATGTCCGGATATTCGAGTTTGATGTTTCGGAAAATGGCCATGGCATTTTCGGAACTGATGCCAGCTGTTGGTTCATCCACCACCAGGAGTTGCGGCTTTTTGAGAAGGGCCTGTGCCAGCAACAGTTTTTTACGCTGTCCGCCACTCAGGGTTTCTCCATTTTCGCCCAACCAACTGTCTAAGCCATTCGGGAGCGACAAATACCAACTTGTCAGGTCAACCGTTTTCACGGCTTGCTCTATCTCATCACCGGGATACCCCTCAAAATTTTCACGCAAGGTTCCGGTAAGCAAATAGGCTTTTTGGGTAACATAAACAGACTCAGGAATTGGCAAATGAGCTATTACAGCATCGCCGTTCCATCGTAAGGTGCCACTACGCCGGTATTCAGGATAGAACAGGCTATTCAGGAAAGTGGTCTTCCCCTTGCCTGTTTCCCCGCAAAGGGCGATCCAATCACCTTTTTTAATTTCCAGGGAGATTTCTTCGGTTACAATAGGTGTCTCCGGAATTTTAGCGCTTACCTTTTCCAGACTCAGGCTTTCCAGTCCGGACCGGACCTGAACCCTTTCAACCGGCTGTTTTCCCTGTTCAATGATGGTGTCAATATCCTTGATTTGGTGTTCCACGGAGCTTTTTTCCGACTTGCCCGAAAAAAGAATTTCAGCCAATTCGACCTGGGCCATAATACCAAAGAAAATACCGGTGGACAATTGGGCACTGAGACCATGATTACTTGAATCCCAAAGGATGAATATGGCGATACAACTAAAACCAAAACCAACTATCATTTGCAGCGAAAACGAATTGCTTTGCAATTGGTTTTCCAAACGCTCGAGCTGCAACTTTTGCTGCTCTTGCTGATGAATGGCCTTCTGCTCTAAGTGATACTTGGAAATTTCTATCCGTCCCCTAAAACTTTGAATGAGTGCCTGATTGTTATCGTCCCTCAGCGCTTTGAGTTCCTTGTAGAGCTTTCGGTTTTTCAGGAAAATGAATTGAGGAATAAGAAACAGAAGAATGGCCGATGAAATCAAAAATTCAAGGGCTATTGCCATCGAAAACACATTCAAAAAAAGGAAATAAATACTCAGTGAAATAATCAGGGCCGTAAAGGGTAAAAGCCATAGGAGGATGTGATTCAATACCAAATCGATGCCATGCGTGCTATTTTCAAGGATGGATGAATTGTTATTGACTTGCTTTTTGAAATAAGGTAAGCGGGCGACCGACTCGAAAATCTTCAGTTGCAGGCTACGCTGGGCATCGAGGGTGGTTTTATGATTTTCCAGACGCTCAAAATATCTTGTAGCCGTGCGCAGCAAGGTCAGCAAACGGATGATGGATGATGGAACCAAATAGGAAAACATGGTGTTGGCCGTGATGAAAACCAGACTACAAGTGGCAATAAACCAACCCGAAATAGCAGGAAGCGCTATAAAAGCAATTGTCCAGAACAAAAGCAGCAGAATGCCCGACAGCCAACGCCCCGTCAGGGGCTTAAATATTTGTTTAAATAAAAACTTACTCATACGTCATCTGTTCCCCCCAGTTTAAATTCAGGATTTGGTTGGCAATAGCATCAAACT
Organism: Geofilum rubicundum JCM 15548; assembly: GCF_000974365.1. Lineage (GTDB taxonomy): Bacteria > Bacteroidota > Bacteroidia > Bacteroidales > Marinilabiliaceae > Geofilum > Geofilum rubicundum. Next base: position 154,406 of record NZ_BAZW01000003.1, on the reverse strand, counting down.
TTTCCTCGTGCGAGGCTACAATAAGCAACTTGTTTTGGGCCATTTTTTCAATTTGCGCCAGAATGATCGCCACTGTTTCACTGTCCAGATTGGCCGTAGGTTCATCCAGAATGGCGATTGGCTTTGGGAATAACATCATCCGGGCAAGGGTAACCAATTGCTTTTCACCCCCAGAGAGCTGTTTTCCATTGTGGCTCAACACGGTTTGCCATCCGTCTTCCTTTTTAGCCAGCACCTTATCTAAAAATTCAGGATAAGGACCTTCGGTTTCCTTCTCCCTGTCGAGGAAAACATTGTAACCCAATGTTCCATCAAAAATGAAGGGAAACTGGTTCATGTAGGACGAGTTGGCTTTCAACCACTGAACCGACCATGGGTTGTTATTTCCGTTCACCGACACCAGGCCCTCTTTCACTATCAGGTTTCCTGAAAGGATCTTAAGAAGCGTTGATTTTCCAGAACCTGAAATACCTTTCACCAAAACAAGCCCCTTTGTTGGCAGCCTTAGATGAATGTTGTGCAGCACTTTGACCATCGAATCGGGATAAGAAAAGCTCAAATTTTTGATTTCAACCGACTGCAAGTTTCCGTTTTCAACGGAAACCGGTGCTTCACTGCTCTCTTTCAACAGGGGCATAATTAATTTGGCCGATGCCAGCGCCTTGTTCCGGTCGTGATAGGCACTCACGAACTTCCGTAAATAAAAGAAAAAATAGGGTGCCAGCATGAGCAAAAACAGGGCAATGTGGAAATCATAGCCCTTGCCGTAATTGGAACCGGGAATGATTCCAAGCAGGCTCATTCCCAAATAAATAGCCACGCCCGCGATGGCAATGGAGACAAAGAGTTCCAATACGGCCGACGACAGAATGGCCACCCGCATCACATTGGTGGTGGCCTGATTCAGGGCTCTGCTTTTTTCCGACAAAAACTGGTATTGTGGCTTTAAATTGTCCAAATTCACAATTTCGGCAATTGAATGAAGGCGGTTGTAGAAAACCGCCGAGTATTTCAAAAAAAGATTAATATGCTTTTTATGAAGGGATTCAGCGCCCACACCAATCATTATCATCTGCAAAGGAATAATCACAAAGGTGATTAATAGCGTAATTCCCACCCATTTCTCGAACCAAAAACTAACGATCAATAATAAAATCCCCACCAAAACCGAGGCGGTGGCATAGGGAATAAAGAATGAGAAATAAGGCTTCAGGTCGTCGCTCACCCTGGTCACCAATAAAGCACTCGATATGGCATCTGATTGATTGTCATTCAACAATTTGGGATAAAGCAAGCTTTTGATTTTAGAAACAATAATATTGCCAGCCCTGTAATTGATTAAGGACGAAAAATGGGCGAAGACATATCTGCCTGCCAGGAATGCCAATGCATACAAAAGCTTTTGAGGTATAACCTGACCCAGAACGAGCCAGGTAGCAGCGAAATCCGACAAGTACCAGCTAAAAACAACAAAACATCCAGCGCTTAAAAGTGTTAATGCCGAAGCGGAAATATAGAATTTCTTTGCTTCGGTCATCCATTTAGACAGCCATCGGGATGCACTTTCATCTTTTAAAACCATTGATTATTTCTCTCTTCCTGATTCACCATAATAACTGATGGCAGCGAAAATTGTTTTAACAAAAGACACTAAAATTGTTAAAGCCCCGGGTGTATGCTTCTCATTAAAAATAATACCCCAGTTTGAGACTATTGTCGGCCGTATTTAACCGCACAACATCTCCTACAGGTAAAAGCACGGAGGAATGGCCGCCCGTATCTTCAAAAAACGGCTGAGCTCCAAGCAACAAAGCACCAAACAAAAAGAGAAATAAACACCGCAAAAACATTCGGTTTTCACAATCGAGAAAAATTTGTTGGCTAATTATTTCCTTTTAGTATTTTAATTATCCGGTTATACATGACCTCCGACAGGCTCCAATTATACCCCTCAAAATCAACAGTGTTAGTAAATTGAATAACCACCGCATCTAATTCTGCATGGTATTTGGCTATTGTTTGATAACCGGGAATCAATCCTGTATGCCCGTACTCATATATGGAGCTATAAATTTCCTGTTCAACTTTGTTTTTAAAGGCCGAACCGTCATTTAATGCCCTTATAAATCGCCCCAAATCTTCAGCGGTTGCTAACATAGAAGCATTATCATCTGATTTTAAATCCTTATCATAACCAACATAGTAACCACTCATGACATCATCCATATTTACCTCCTGAATAGAACCAAAAGTGTGGTTCAAATTCAGGGGATCCAATATTTCTGTCTGTATAAACTGAAAATGGTTGTATCCAAGCACCTTATCCATAATTCTACCAAGCAATAAATAATTGGTATTGGAATACTCATAATCCTGGCCTGGTTCAAACCTGGCAGGTTGATCCAGAATTAATGCCAGCTTTTCATCGTCATTTTCTTTGGGATGAACCCAATAGTTATAGGAATCGGTGAAATTAGGAATGCCACTTCTATGCCGAACCATCATTTCCAAGGTGATTTGGTCTGCATTCTCTATTCTATTCTTCAATTCAGGGAGGTAGTCAGACAGCGTCTTGTCCAAGGATAGCAGTCCTGCTCCAACGAGTTTTGTGACCGCCAAAGCATTGTATAGTTTGCCTACACTGGCTATTTTAAACAAGGCATTGGGATCGGCGGGTATTTTGTTTTCTCTGTTTTTGTAACCGGCAGAAAACAAAACGGGCTGTTCTCCAGCTTCATCTACATAAACAACAATGCCATCAAACCCATAATCAGATACTTTATCAACTTGTTCCTGAACGGTATCAGGCAATGGTTCCAACCAGGCTATTACAATAGGCCAGGGAACAAAGCATAAGGATATAAGCGTCCCAACAAGCAATATTATTCGAACTAAGTACTTCCTTTTCATATCATTTTCTAAATAGATGAGACTTAAGAAGAATGTCCTCTCAGTTCTGCTTTACAGTTCAAACAAAAATCCCTATGTACAGATACACCAGAACCACAAACCTTACAGGTCCATCGGGCTTCCTCATTTTTCAGAAATCCACTCATCCCATGCGCTTTAATGAAATTGAGGTTATCTATCATGCTCATCCCATAATTTGTCTGGTAACGTTTATCCAATTGTTTTAATCGGGAACAAGGATCCTTTTCACAATCGTAACAAAAACCAGATGCTGTTCTCTTTAAGAATTCACAATTTACGATGGCACAACTTCTGCATGATTTGGGCTTGTTTAAATCGTCCTTTTTAAAACAGCCTCCGCATGGATTCCTTTCCCGAAGATATCCAATGCATAATCCACAGTTCATACCACAAGCTGCAATCAGTCCCTGATATTTTTGCTTTTGAATCATATCAACGGTTATAAAAGGGAAACAGATTATCTAAAGCAAATACGAATTCCCTGAAATCTACCTCTTCAAATGATATTTTGCAGAAAGCTCCAGTCTTTCGCCATCGTTCAAAGAATTGAAATATTTCTTCCAGCCCGGGCAAAAACCAATATGCCATCGCCAAAATCTACCAGTAAACGATCTGGGATTCTTATCATACTTTTTACGCAAGGAGCAATCAGCGCATGCTTGTGTTTCCATAATTTTGGCTTTTAAATAGATCATCATAATTAATGAAAAAAAACAAGATTCGCAAGAGGATCAGCATTAGCCCCAGCCAATCTCAGCCTTTCGGTTCTCCTTGTCTAAATCATTTAAGCCACCTGCTCCAATAAAATTCAGATCATCTTTGTTACAGATGGCCCACCATATTCCAGCTTTGTTTTGTTCTAAATCCCTAAACCATGTTATTTGTTCTTTTGTCGCTTCCAATGTATCGAAACTTATCCCATAGTATTTTATAACACGAGGGTCTGACAAACCTTTATAAACGTTTTCCAGGTCCTTACGATTAAACTGCCTTAATACAAATCGATCAGTTGTCAACGTTGGAAAATCGAAAACGGTGGATGATTCCTTTTCTTGTTCATCGCGCTGGCATAAGTGGCCATGGACACACATACTGGCCGGTGTTTTTTGAATAAAAGGGGGGGGGCACCTTGGCCCCTGGCTCGCAGGTAGAATGGAATTCTTTTGGATTGAATTAAACAAATATCCATAATATTGGCTTACACTATTTTTTGATTGAAGATTTGAAAACAATCCATTATTTCATCAAACTTAAAGTGATTTGTTTCTAGTATTTGACTGAATAACACACTGTTCTCTTTTGAATTTAATTCTGTTTCAATAATAACTTTTAATTTAGCTTTGTTGGCTTCATTGTCAGATAAGAGCTTGTTAATATCGATGCCCAATAGTGATGATCCAGCCTTTGTGATGGTGAAATTCTCAATTTCATAGACCTCCTTATAATGCTCCATCGCAGCTCTTTCTTCGTAGATATTTAGATAGTTCAGTAGAATAAATCCCAAATCATCCGCATCTTTATTGCCTTTATGATGTCTGTCTTTCCAGGACACCAATTTTAAAATAAAAATTCCTGCCAATGAAACAATGTCAATTTCCAATGTTTCATCTATCTTAACTTTGACCAAATCTCTTTCTGCTTCTTCAAAACCAAGCACAGTCATTGCAAAAGATTGATCAGGCGGCCAGAAAATTTTGTCTTCGGCAGTTGCAATTCCGCCATAAGGAACTATGTCTAAATGAAAATATTCAATATACAAAAACCTTTGCATCTGTTTTGTATGTTTCTTGAAATTAGAAAGTTTCGCCAGCTCCTTTTCAACAGTTGAAAATTCTTCCCATTTATCCACAGCTATGGCAATATCAATGTCCTGAGTTCTCCTACCTGACTTTGCTCCATGAAGCTCCATAATGATATCTCTGGCTGTTGCTCCGATCACGAAAAACTTGATTTCCAATTTTTTAAATACGGGAATCAACTCGTCTAACAGCTTTTTTAATATTGGATGTTCCAGTTTATCACTTGATATGTTGTAATCCATTCTCTAAAATGATTTTAGCTGTTTCTATATTTCTATTGTTCCCAGTTCCAATTAGATCAGCATATACAACCAAAGGAGGAGCTGCATATTCGTTTTTCAAATGAAGACTGTCGGTCCAGAATTTGCTATACAGTTCAATATTTCCGGATTCATCAGGAACCAGTTTCAACTCCTTTGCTACTTTGCTTAATTCTTCGTTCGTGTAGATGACATAATCTTTGGGTTTTAGATGCTCAGTTAAAAGTTGTCCTCCAGGTTCTCCTCCAAAATAGAGTTTAATATCTCTATTACTCAGGAGAGATACCAAAGATTCATTTCCTATAGCCCTCATCCTTTTCCTGAAAGAACGAGGTTTTAACAGCTCATTGTAGGCAATCACCCAACGTTCAATGATTTCATCCAGTTTTTTCAGAACCCTTTTGTTCCTTGTTTTCAATAAGTAGTGGCTTTCTTCCAGTTCATTAAAAATATTACTTACCGACCCCAAAGCAATTCCGGTTTTTTCTGCTAATTCTCTATAAGAAAATTGCACCGTTTCAGGATTTGAGATAAGTAATAGGATTAACTTCAAACCTGCTTCCTGAAATGCCCGAGTTTGGTTCGTATTCTTATTGATTTTTGCTTTTCTACCTTCGACATAAACAAAAAAATCTCTTGTTTTAATAAAAGCATTTCCTGATGCATCAAGATAATTGATGCCATTTTGTTTAAGCTCGTCTGTTGTGGTTTTAGTCAGATAGTCAGCAATAACGATATTGTTTTGTAAATGATTAATATCCTTCAAAGCAGACATTATGATGCCGTAATTTGCATTTTTAGCATTTTTTTTAGCAATGCAATAAAAGGTCTCATTGTAAATTTGAAGTACTACATCATAGCCTTTCCTGACGGTTTCAAAAGCAATGGGAATCCCTGTTATTTCTTCTAAGGAAGCAATAGCTTCAAAAATAAAATCATTGTCTCTAGGCATTATTGTTCAATAAAATTAAAAGTTCAGCAAGGATGAACATTCAAAAATAATGAACAAGGGTGAATTAAACAAACTTATAAACAGAAAAATAAAGTGTTTTAGTGTTTTACCCATGCATCAACAGGGCCCAGGTTCATCTATTCAATTCCGCATGAGACTCATTATCCCAGATTTACAAAACATGTAAAAACTATCTATTATCCCACTTCGTGCCCTGCCATTCACTTATCAAACCTTCGTTTTCGCAATGACAACACTTCCAGTGAATTTCATTTGAAGGGACCATCCCAACCCTTACCATTCCATGACATCCATTTTCGAAGCACCTGATATCACTTACAGTCCATCTGGGAGAAAGACTTTTGGTGGTTGTATCGATTACCAAGGTCAGAAAACTCGCTAGTTCTCTGGCTTCTTTCGGCATCTGTTTTGGCACATCGGGATACAACACCCAAAAAATCCTTATTAATTGTGATTGCAAAGTCCCGTGTAAACCACTTTCTTTGTTTAGATTAATTCTATCGATTCATTACCATATAAAATCAGTCATAACCATATTTTTATGAAGAAAATAGCTATCATTTACGGCTCCGACTCAGGAAACACCGAAACAGTGGCTCATGCCATCAGCAAGGAATTCTCCGGCATGGATTTGCACCTGGCCAATATTGCCGACGTCAGCGATGTTCAACTCCTCGAAGATGGTGACTTTCTTATTCTGGGCACACCCACCTGGGGGTATGGTGACCTGCAGGAAGACTGGGAGCGGTTCATGCCCAAATTGAAGAAAGCCAATTTGAAAGGAAAAACCGTGGCGCTTTTTGGCCTGGGCGACTCGGGTGCTTACCCCGACACCTTTGTGGATGCCATGGCAGAGCTATATGAAGTGGTGATCCAGGGTGGGGCCAGGGTGATTGGACAGGTGCCGGTCGACCATTACGATTTTGACGATTCCCGGGCGGTGCTTGATGGCAACTTTGTGGGGCTTGCACTGGACGAGGACAATGAAAGCGACCTGACCGATCAACGGATCAGCGAATGGGTGGCGAAACTGAAACCGCTCATTTAATTAAAAATAGAATTCGGCATAGGCATAAAAAAAGCCCCGCTTACGCGGGGCCTTTTATATAAAGAGTGACAATAGCTTAAAATTAAGCCTGGTCAACTTTGTACATGTGCTGAACCAATTCAACCACTTTGGTTGAGTAGCCCATTTCGTTGTCATACCAGCTAACAACTTTTACAAAGTTGTCATTCAAAGAAATACCGGCAGTAGCATCGAAAACTGAAGTCTGGGTCTCACCAATGAAGTCGTTAGAAACAACGGCATCTTCCGTGTAACCAAGAACACCTTTCAATTCACCTTCAGAAGCAGCTTTCATAGCAGCACAAACTTCAGCATAAGTGGCACCTTTCTCTAAACGGCAAGTCAGGTCAACAACAGATACGTTAGGAGTTGGTACGCGGAAAGCCATACCGGTTAATTTACCGTTCAACTGAGGAATAACTTTACCTACAGCTTTAGCAGCACCAGTAGAAGAAGGGATAATGTTTTGACCAGCGCCACGTCCACCTCTCCAGTCTTTCATAGAAGGACCGTCAACGGTTTTCTGAGTAGCAGTGGTAGCATGAACAGTTGTCATCAAACCTTCAACAATACCAAACTTGTCGTTCAACACTTTAGCCACAGGAGCTAAACAGTTGGTGGTACATGAAGCGTTAGAAACAAACTGCATATCTTTGGTGTAAGCATCAAGGTTCACACCACAAACGAACATGGGGGTATCATCTTTTGAAGGAGCTGACATGATTACTTTCTTGGCTCCGGCATCGATATGGCCTTGTGCTGTTTTTTTGTCAAGGAATAAACCTGTTGACTCAACAACATATTCTGCGCCAATGGCATTCCACTTAAGGTCAGCAGGGTTTCTTTCAGCAGTTACGCGGATAACGTTACCGTTAACTACCAGGTTACCGTCTTTCACTTCAACAGTACCATTGAAACGACCATGGGTAGAATCATACTTAAGCATGTAAGCCATGTAGTCAACATCAACCAAGTCGTTGATACCTACAATCTGTACATCATTAAAATTTTGAGCGGCGCGGAACACCAAACGACCAATACGGCCAAATCCGTTGATACCAATTTTAATTTTTGACATGTTATATTTGTTTTAAGTGATTATTTGAAAGATAAAGGATGCAATGCACTATGAGATCCCTCATTTTGCGATACAAAAGTATAAAAAATCAGGCAAACCGTCAAGCGTTGTTTGCTTTGATTTACTACAAGAAGTGTGAAATGAAGTTAATTGGAGAGTATCTGTAAGCGGCTCATTTATAGCACAGGAACTGAAAGCTTTGATTTCAAAGGAATGGACCGTGTTTTTACCCCAATAAAAAAAAGGAAATCATTGATTTCCTTTTTTTGGCTCTTAAAAAACCAATAAGTTGATTAGGCCTGTGCCGGAAGTTCTGTTGTTGTCTCAGCTTGCCCGTAGGCAGGACAATCCTCAAAGCTCTTACAAGATGAAAAAGCAAAGGCCACAAATAACAGAACAACAAATGCTGTTGCTAATTTCTTCATAACGCTACGTGTTTTGATGGCAAAAATAGGGTAAATCATTTATTCATACAACAATAAACAGGTTATTATTCAATTGTCATATCCTTATAACGTAAAAAATGCCGCTTAGGTTTCATCCCGCTATCACTTTATTTTGTCGTCTGTGGCCTTGTCCGGGCAACCCCCCTCCAATCGCCTGTTTTCAGCACACAAAACCCCAAAGTAACAGTGGCGTGGGAATAACAGACATGTACCTTCTTTTGAAGAACACCCCCCTTCTTTGAAGGAACAATTGTATATTTGTAGTCCGTTAAAATTTAAAACCTTCATATAATGATCCGATTCAAGCATTTTTTTATTTCAGCCATCGCCACCTCCATTTTATTGGGCTGTCAGGGGCAACCCGACCTTTTGGTCACGGGCAAGCTCAACTCATCTTCAGCCGAGAAGGTCTATTTTCAAAAGTTCGACGACCGTCTGTACAGAGTCATTGATTCTGCAAAAGTAGAAAATGGCAGCTTTACCTTTGAGCTAAATGTGGAATTGCCCGAAATATATGGTTTAAGTGTGGATACCACCAAGTCGCCCCTCATGGTCTTTCTGGAGAAAGGCGCCGTTGACATCCAACTCAATCCTGAAAATTACTACCGCGAATCAACCGTTACCGGCTCGGCCCTGCATGATGAATATGTGGCCTATCAGAAATTGAAAGACCCCGACATCAGTGCATACATTCAGGCACGTCCAGCGTCCCTGGTTTCGGCCTATGCGCTATACCGGCATTACGCCTATCGCCTGTCGGCCGACCAGATTAAAGAAAACATCGCCTTGCTCGATACTACGCTATGGACCACCCCCTATGTTAAAACGCTTGAAAAGCTGGTTGAAACCCTGGAGTCGGTGGCCATTGGACAAAAAGCACCTGATTTCAGCGCCCCTTCGGTGAACGGGGTAGAAATCAGCTTGTCCGACCGTCTGGGTGAAGGCTACATGCTCATCGATTTCTGGGCCTCCTGGTGTGGTCCCTGCCGTCGCCAAAAACCTTTTCACAAAGAGGCCTTCGAAAAGTACGGCAACAAAGGTTTTCATATTTTCTCGGTATCACTCGACAGAACGCGTGAAGCATGGGTTTCAACCATTGAAATGGAAAATCTGAATTGGACGCATGTTTCGGATCTGAACCATTGGAAAAGCGAGCCGGCTGCCCTTTATGGGGTGCGGGCCATACCGACCAACTTTCTGGTGGATAAAGACGGGATCATTGTAGCCCACACTCTGCTGGGCGAAGACCTGTTAGGGAAGCTCGAATCCCTCTACACTGAGTAATCCGGTTAATTAAACAGACAAGATGGCACTGATTATAACACTTGCAATCACGATCATCCTGCAGTTTTTTGCAGCCGCTGTGGCTGTCAAACTCACCAAAGTCACCAAATTTAACCTCTCCTGGATCCTGATCTCCTTTGGTTTCATTTTTATGGCGGTGCAGCGTCTGGCGGAATTCCTTCCCTTTGTCACCGAATTTAAACCACAGTATTTCAGGCTTTTCTACATTTGGCTGGGCGCCATCACCAGCCTCTTTTTTGCTGTAGGTGTGTTTCTCATTCAAAAGATATTCAAACACATGAAGCAGGTAGAGATGAGAACCCGCAATCAGGAAAAGGCCTTGCTTAATGCCGTTATCCAGGCGGAAGAGCGCGAACGCCGCCGCTTTGCCACCGAAATACACGACGGATTAGGCCCCTTGCTGTCAACCATTAAAATGTCGGTTTCTTCTTTGGCGGCAGTTGAAACCAACCCCTCAGCCCAGTCGGTCATTAAAAACACCAATCTGGCCATCAGTGAGGCCATCAAAAGCATACAGGACATATCCAACAACCTGAGCCCCCATATTCTGACCAATTTTGGTCCCGCCAAAGCCATCCGTAACTTTGTCAATAAAGTCAACCAAAGCAAAGGTGTCAAGGTCTATTTTAAGACCAACACTATGGATATGCGCTTTTCACCGGCACTTGAGATAGTTGTCTACCGGTCGGTTTGCGAATTGATTAACAACTCCATTAAACACTCGGGGGCTACGCGAGTGGACATTGCCGTGGACCTCAATGATGCCATAATTGAAGTGGTCTATAAAGACAATGGCGTTGGCTTTGATGCCACCAACCTGTTTCAAAACGATCAGGGAGTAGGCACAGGCTATTTCAATATGCTGAGCAGAGTCAAATCCATGAAAGGCAAACTGGAAGTCGTTTCCAATAAAGATAAAGGCGTATTTGTCAACATTAGCATCCCCACCAACAATGGAAAATAACCAACACATCAGCTTATTTCTGGTAGACGACCACACCCTTTTTTTAAATGGCTTAAAGTCGCTGCTGGATCCCTTACCGGAGTTTTCCGTAGTAGGTGAAGCCTATAACGGCAAGGAATTTCTTGCCAAATTTGAAGCGGTAGCGCCCGATGTGGTTCTAATGGATATCTCGATGCCTGAGATGGATGGCATTGAAGCCTCTCGCAAGGCCCTGGAAATAAATCCGGATTTAAAAATCATTACCTTATCGATGTATGGCGATCAGGAATATTACACCAAGATGCTGGAAACAGGGGTTCGCGGTTTTGTATTAAAAGACAGTGATATTCAGGAGGTAAAAACGGCCATACAGACCGTTGCCGATGGCGGCAACTATTTCTCACGGCAATTATTAAGGGGCCTTATTCTGGCGCGCAAAGAAACCTCCGGCTCCAACACCGATGAAGACCAGTTATCAGAGCGTGAACTGGAAGTATTGATAGAAATTTGCCAGGGCTTTTCCAACAATGAAATTGCAGACAAGCTGTTTATCAGTAAGCGCACCGTTGAAAAACACCGGGCCAACATTTTGCTTAAAACCGGTTGCAAAAACACCGCCAGTTTAGTGGTGTTTGCCATACGCAATCATTTGGTGGAAGTATAGCCACCACTTACATGGCAATATCATAGGTATTTTTTGATTCCGCATGCTCTTCAAAGGCCATGCTCAATTGGGTGTTGCTTTTTTGAAGAAAAATATACAATTCAAACTCCTTCTGAGCAAAAGCATTCATCAGCTTCATCCCATATTCACTAATAAAAAATTCAGTACCGACTCTGCTGCGTCTTGATTCTACCAACTTTTCGGGCGCAATGCGGTTCATCTCTTTAATCATATCCACAGCTTTCGGATAACTGATTCTCAGTTCCAAAGCAACTGTTTCCAGCAAATTGTCGGATAAAAGCAAATTCAACAAACGATACTGCAACTCTCCAACTAAAATATCACCATTGTAACTGATATTTATATTTCCGGATAAACTCATCAAAGAATGTCTCATAACCGGGGGGTTTAAAAATTATTACAACTATTTTCCGATAAATATACAAAAAATATGGGGGTGTAACTTAGAATTAATATAAATTCTGCGATTACACCCCCAATTTAGAACCATAATAATCCATTTTGTGTAATTTTGTAAGCACGCCCCCCATCTAAACCTAATACTTAACCATATGGACCATTTTAAAGAACCTTATGTTGAGGACTGCTACGGCAGAGGTGAATTGAACCTTTTGCTCGAGTTCAGCGATCTACTGAGCAGCAAAGAGATCAACCTGAACCTGGTCATCTCTTTGCTGGGAGAGCACCTACATGCCCACCACATCATTCTGGCCATTTTAAACCGGCAAAACGACAACATATTTGTGGAAGGCACCTATGGATTTGAGCAGGTAGAGCAACCCTCCATCAGCTATGAGCTGGGCGAGGGTGTTATCGGCTCCGTGGTTGAAACCGGCCGTTCTGTATTGATACCCAAAATTTCTGAATCCTGTGAGTTTCTGAACCGGATGCATTCACCCGTGACGGTCAATGGTGAGGATGTCTCATTCATATGCGTGCCCATCCGATACAAAAACGAAACAATAGGCTCCCTGAGCTTTCACAAGGTATATGGCAGAAGGCAGATGTTTGATGAAGATGTGCGCCTCCTGAGAATTGTCGGTTCCATGATCGGTCGAGCCGTGCGCCGCCGTCAGGAGTATGCCGAAGAGCTGGAGCAACTCCGTCAGGAAAACCTCAAACTCAAAGGTGAGTTAAACGAACAAATTGAAACCAACTTCATCATTGGCAACAGTGGAAAAATGCAGGATGTCTTCACCCTCATTTCACAGGTGGCCTATACGGATGCCACGGTCTTAATCAGGGGGGAAAGCGGAGTTGGTAAAGAATTGATCGCCGATGCCATTCACCAAAACAGTCCCCGAAAAGAACAGCCTTTTATAAAAGTCAACTGCGCGGCCTTGCCGGAAAACCTCATCGAAAGCGAACTGTTCGGACATGAGAAGGGGGCTTTTACAGGCGCTGTAGCACAAAGAGTTGGCCGCTTTGAAGCGGCCAACAAGGGCACCATCTTTCTCGACGAATTTGGCGAAATCCCCTTATCTACCCAGGTCAAATTGCTGCGCGTCATTCAGCAACGGGAAATTGAACGTGTGGGCGGTACCAAACCGGTCAAAGTAGATGTTCGAATTGTATGCGCCACCAACCGCAATCTGGAAAATCTGATCGTCAACGGCAGTTTTCGGGAAGATCTCTATTATCGAATCAATGTATTTCCGGTCTTTGTTCCCGCTTTACGTGAGCGCATCAACGACATCCCTGTTTTGGCCAACCATTTTATAGAGAAGTTCAATAAGCGACATGGGAAAGACATCAAACGCATCACTTCCATGGCCATTGACATGCTGATGGTCTACCACTGGCCGGGCAACATAAGGGAACTGGAAAACTGCATGGAACGGGCCTGTATCCTCTGTAACGACAAGGTCATAAGGGCGCACAACCTTCCCCCTACCTTACAGACCGCCGTTTCCAGTCGGACCACAGAAGCCGGTACGCTCGAAATGATTTTGGAAAAACATGAAAAACAACTGATCATGGATGCGCTTGTGTCCACCAAAGGGAACATGGCCAAAGCAGCCGCCATGCTGGGAATTACGGAACGTATGATGGGCATCCGTGTCAAGAAATATGACATCGATTCCAGACGCTTTAAGAAAAAACCATCCCATGAATAATTCAACCGCTCAAAGGGTCACTTTTCAGACTTGCGATTTCAGCCTTGAAAATCACCAACAGGCTTTCATCCATTTTATTAATGCCTATATGCAAGATCCTATGGGGAATGCGCGTCCTTTAGATGATGGACAAAAGCAGCAGATGGTTAGCGACCTGGCCAACCATCCATCTGTTTTGGCCATTTTTATTCTTTGCGAAGAGGTCTATGCCGGATTAGCTGTTGCCTTCACAAATTACTCCACCTTCAAGGCAGCCCATTACCTGAATGTGCACGACCTAATCGTCGATCCCAAATTAAGAAATAAAAAACTGGGGCGCTTACTTCTGAATTACCTGATTGATCTCGCCAAAAACCGTTCTTATTGCAAAGTCAACCTTGAAGTCCGCACCGACAACCACATAGCACAAAGCCTCTATCGCAGTCTGAATTTCACGGAATGCCAGCCCCCCATGCTCTTCTGGGAAAAGCTACTTTAAAGTAGCGAACAAACAACAACCTCAACCCCAAAACTCAAACAAACAACACATTAGCAACAATGGAACAATCCTTGAAATAGCGTTTAACAATAATCACTACTTAAACCTAAACGCTATGAAACGAGCCAAAAGAAAACATCTCGCTTTAGCGCATGATAATTTCTGAGCGAGTTCCATACCGCAACTGAAAACCAAACAATTATCATATGAAGGTATTCATTCCAGTCATCGACAGCACCGACCATCGCTACATTATTGCGGATGGCGTAAACGAATCAGGTTCTATCTGTATCCTCGACACCTCAGAAGGGCACATCACCTGGTACGAAACCAAAGACTACCCGGTTAGTCAACGCGACTTTTTTGAAGAACTCAAAGTCAATGGCATCACCAACATCATTGCTTCCTCCTTGTCGCCCATGGCCGTCAAAGTCTTCAATTTTAACGGCTTTACCATTTTCAAGTCGGTCAACACCGACCTGCTAATGAACCTCGAATTGCTTAAAATGCGCTGCCTGCCATACTATAGTTATGAAGCATCTTTGGAGGGAGTTAAAAGTTGTGGTGGGGGGAGTTGCAGTAGTTGCCACTCCAGCACCTGCTCAAATTAAAGGGGACAAGCGAAGCGCAGTCCCGCGAAGCGGGAAGGGTGAGGAAGGGTAGATAGGGGAAAAGGGCTGATTGGGTAGATAGTGGAAAAGGGGTGGATGGGGGTTGATAGGAAAAACAGGGTGGGAAAGGTTGGTGATGAACAAATTAAAACAAGGGATTATGCCGATAAGTCATGCTTATGCTTTCTTAAAGCGCTTTGAGAAGGATGCGGAATTCAGATGGCAGTGCAATGCCTGCCAGGATCAAAAGGAATTGATGGACATGCTCTTCCATCAGGAATTATCCTTCACGCCTCTGGAGCTGGAGAATACTTTTAATGCCCTATTGGTGCAATGCCAAAGCCACGAACAGGGAGAATACGTTCTGCAGCTAAAGACCTGTCTCGCCCGATTCATGTAGTCGGATGATCAATTAGTGCCAGGGAAACTGTTTTAAGCGATATCCTTTGTTCTGTCTTGTCAGGTCTATTAAGCCAATAAAATTTCTGCTGGTATTTTTAATCCCTTGTATAGCGATTTTATCATACCCAGAGTCAGTCTTCTCTTTCTATTAAGAATCTCACTTACCCGACTCTGGCTACCAAGATATTTTACCATATCAGCACTTGTCATCCCCATTTGCTCCATTCGAAATTTAATGGCATCAATTGGGTCTGGTGGCGCAATGGGATAATGTTTCATCTCGTAAGATTCAACCAAGGTTACCAATATGTCTAATTCATCACCTTCAGGGCTATCCTTTTTGGCTCCCCACAATACTTCAATCCTGCCTATGGCGGTACTATAATCTTGCTCTGTTTTAATTGGTCGAATATCCATAATCAAATCGTTTTTGCATCAATTTTATCATACTGTTTATGAGTCCCAATGAATCTTACAAAAATGGCCTGGAACTCATAATCAATCGCAACTACTAATCTGTAATCATTGCCTTTAATATTGAAAACCACCCTTCCGTCTCCGACAATGCTGGCATTTTTATTAATGCTTTTTCAACTCATTTGAGTTTTTCCATTCTACTGCTTTAGCATCATGATACCAAGCTCTTAAAGACACTTCGGAATCAGAGTATTCGGGCTTTTCAAAAAACTCTCTTAGAGTTCTAAATGCAATAATTCTCTTGTTGCAAAGATACAAAGACCAAATCAAACTTCCCAATTTGGGATATAATTCCTGAGAGGTATCTCCAATACAACAAACAACAACACCTCAGACGCACTGAATTATTCAATGACCTCCCCCACTCGTTTCTCAGTCAATGCTTTTAACTCCCGCATTCCCTCAATCATATCGCTTAAATCCTGAGAAGAAGGCGTGCGATAGCCAAAATCTTCCAATGAACAAATACCTTCAAATTTTCCGGTGAGTATGCAAGTCTGTTTAATGGATGGAGTCAATTCTGCCTCCACCATTTCAGCTTCCCTGTATAAACCGAGTGGCACATGGTGCGATGGCAGTTCTTCATAACAGGCCATAAGTGCCACAAAGTATTTCTCTACCGTCATTAAAGCCATACTGTATTTTAGGTCATTGTTAAACTTTGACGATTGGCTCAGACTTTTGTCTAAAATTGAAAAATACCGATTGGCGTGTTCCAGACTCTCCCGGGCCAACTTGGCAAAATCCGCTGAAATTGTAGTGCTAGTCATATTACATGTTTTGGTATTATTATAGGGTTTTGCTAAACCTAAATCAGAAACCGCGCCACAAAACTTTCTTGGGGGATTCCCAATGATATTTTGTGGCACATCAATGGGCAACACACTGATTAAAAACGATATAGCCTTCGCACATCCTACCCAAACAAAAACTTTTCTATTCCCCGACTCCCCTACTGCCAAAGAAACCAAAACGATTTCCTACCATTTGGTAACTTCTTCATTTTTTTAATACCAATAGGTTCTAAAAACAAGAACGGCTTATTTAAACTTAATTGAAATAGTGTTTTTAAACAACTACAAAACACTGTTTTCCAGGCCAATAAAAAACAAAACCAACTTATACCAGACAGAAAAGAAAGTCGCGGCACACTTCTTTCAATGCCACTTACCAAACAAACCAATTAAACGATACGGACATGAGAAAAATTGCGATTTACGGAAAAGGTGGTATTGGCAAAAGCACCACTACCCAAAACACAGTGGCCGGACTGGCAGAACTTGGGAAAAAAGTAATGATTGTGGGTTGTGACCCCAAAGCGGACTCGACCAGATTGTTGCTTCATGGAATGGCACAAAGAACGGTACTGGACACACTGCGCGAAGAAGGCGAGGATATTGATTTGGAAGACGTATTGAAACCAGGCTTTGGCGATACCAGATGTGTGGAGTCGGGTGGACCGGAACCGGGGGTTGGATGTGCAGGTCGGGGCATCATTACCTCTATTAACCTACTGGAACAATTGGGGGCTTATGACAATGACAAGCAACTCGACTATGTCTTTTATGATGTACTGGGTGATGTGGTATGTGGCGGATTTGCCATGCCCATCCGCGATGGAAAAGCCGAAGAGGTTTACATCGTCTGCTCCGGAGAAATGATGGCCATGTATGCCGCCAACAACATCTGCAAATCCATTGCGAAATTTGGAAAAGCTGGAACGGTTCGCTTAGGCGGCCTCATTTGCAACTCGCGCAAGGTCGACAACGAAGCCAACATGATTGAGGAGTTTGCCAGAAAGCTGGGCACACAAATGATCCACTTTGTCCCGCGCGATAATATGGTTCAGCATGCAGAAATCAACCGTAAAACGGTGATTGATCACGAACCTACCCACAATCAGGCGAATGAATACAGGGCCCTGGCGAAAAAAATCGACGAAAACAAAATGATGGTTCTGCCCACACCATTGGAAATGGAAGAGTTGGAGAGTCTATTGATCGACTTCGGCGTATTGAACTAAGGTCTATGACGCCTTCTTATCATAGACTGAAATTTTAATTTCATCTACTTAATACTAAAAAACACAAAGCTATGTATATGTTAAGAGCCATTGTACGTCCCGAGAAATCACCGGCCGTACTCAAATCATTATTCGATGCCGGTTTTCCGGCGGTAACCAAACTGCCTGTTTTCGGACGTGGTAAGCAGCGGGGTCTGAAAGTGGGAAGTGTCACCTACGATGAACTTCCCAAAGAGATGCTCATGCTGGTGATTCCGGATAAAGACAAGGATTTTGTGGTCGAAACCATTATTAATGCAGCACGCAGTGTGGAGGGCGGGCAGTTTGGGGACGGTAAAATATTCGTCACCCCGGTCGAAGAAGCCTACACGATATCATCGGGATACAAAGAATAGAAAAAAGTTGGGAGTTGGGAGTTCAAGGTTGAGGGTTCAAGGTTTAGTGTTGAACCAAAACCCATAAACCATAAACTAAAAACCATAAACTAAAAACATGAAATTAATACTAGCCATCATACGCATAGCCAAAATGCAGGAGACAAAGATCGCTTTGTCGGAAGCGGGACTGCCCTCTTTCACTGCCATGGCGGTGCTGGGAAGGGGGCAGGGACACGGCGATTTGGAAAGAGCCGCCGATCTAAACCCGGCCCTGCATGAGTACATTCCTGAAACGCCACGCTTTAAATCCAAAAGAGTTATTTCTCTGGTCGTTACGGACGACAAAAAAGATTTGGCCGTAACAACCATCATTAAAGCCAATCAATCCGGTAAAAGCGGCGATGGAAAAATATTTGTGGTCAACACCATTGATGCCATCAAAGTGCGAACGGGCGAGACGGGTGATTTAACATTAGACTAACTGGAGGAGATATTATGGGAACCAAGAAAAAAGCAGATTTGGAGAAATTCCGCGACGAAGTGGTGGAAAAATACCCAAAAAAGGTGGGCCGAAAAAGGGCCAAAGCCATTATCAACAACGATCCTGATACCATTCCACAAATACAGGCCAATATCCGCACCATACCGGGCATCATCACCCAAAGAGGCTGTACCTATGCGGGCTGTAAAGGGGTGGTATTAGGGCCCACACGTGACATTATCAATATTACCCATGGCCCCATTGGCTGTGGCTACTACTCATGGCTGACCCGTCGCAACCAAACCAAACCGGAAACGGAAGCAGAGGCCAATTTCATTTCTTATTGTTTCTCGACCGACATGCAGGACTCAAACATTGTGTTTGGCGGTGAAGACAAACTCAAACAAGCCATTCGTGAGGCGGTAGAATTATTCAACCCCAAAGCCATTGGCGTTTTTTCAACCTGTCCCGTTGGCTTGATTGGTGACGATGTGCACAATGTAGCCAAGCAAATGATGGCAGAATACGATAACAAAATCAACATCTTTGGCTTTTCGTGCGAGGGCTACCGCGGGGTATCACAGTCGGCCGGTCACCACATTGCCAACAACCAGCTGTACAAACACCTGATTGGCAACGACGACACGGTTAATGGTGCCGCCAAATACCGCATCAACCTGCTGGGAGAATACAACATAGGGGGCGATTCCTTTGTACTGGAAGAAATATTCAAAAAATGTGGCATAGAACTGGTGGCTACTTTCTCGGGCAACTCTACCATCTCACATTTTGAGCAGGCCCACACGGCCGACTTAAGCATGGTGATGTGCCATCGCTCTATCAACTATGTGGCGGAAATGCTGGAAACATCTTTTGGCATTCCCTGGATCAAGGTCAACTTTATTGGCGCCGATGCCACGGCCAAAGCGCTGCGAAAAGTGGCCGCCTATTTCGAAGACGAAGAACTGAAAGCCAAAGTGGAAGAGGTCATTGCTGAAGAAATGGCGGCCGTCGACATGGCCCGTGAAGCGGTGCTGCCCAAAACCAATGGCAAAACATCCATGCTCTTTGTAGGGGGTTCCAGAGCCCACCATTATCAGGAGCTGTTCAGCGAATTGGGCATAAAAACCATTGCGGCCGGTTATGAGTTTGGGCACCGCGATGATTATGAAGGTCGCCGGGTACTGCCCAGCATTCAGGTAGATGCCGATACCAGAAACATCGAGGAAATCACGGTCACCAAAGATGAAAAACGCTTTAAAGAGCGCATCACCAAGGAGAAAATTGAAGAACTGGAAAAAGCCATCGACCTGGAGTACAATGAATATGGAGGACTGATGGCCGACATGGAAAAAGGCGCCCTGATCATCGATGACCTGAGTCATTATGAAATGGATAAGCTGATTGAGCTCTACCATCCGGACATCTTCTGCGCTGGCATCAAAGAGAAATATGTGGTTCAAAAAATGGGTGTCCCCTTGAAGCAGTTGCACAACTACGACTCTGGAGGTCCCTACGCCGGATTCAAAGGCGCCATTAATTTCTACAACGACATTGCCATGATGGTTTCGACTTCCATTTGGAAGGAACTCAAAGCGCCCTGGGAGCGTGAAGAGGTCATTGAAGCGGCTTATGTCTATTAATCACCCTATAATCTGACAATACTATGCTATTAAAACACACTACGCCCAAAGAAATTGACAGGAAAGCCTTGACGATTAACCCCGCCAAGACCTGTCAACCGGTAGGTGCCATGTACGCCGCACTGGGCCTGCACGGCTGCCTGCCTCACAGCCACGGTTCACAAGGCTGTTGCTCCTACCACCGAAGCGCGCTCACCCGCCACTTTAAAGAGCCGGTCATGGCCGCCACCAGTTCCTTTACCGAAGGCGCCTCCGTTTTTGGCGGGTCGGCCAACCTGATACAGTCCATCAACACCATATTCACCGTCTATAATCCTGAAGTGATTGCCGTGCACACCACCTGCTTGTCGGAGACCATTGGTGACGACATGACGGCCATTATTTCCAAGGCCAAGGACGACGGCTTTATCCCGGAAGGCAAAAAAGTCATTTTCTGCAACACCCCTAGCTACATCGGCACCCACGTTACCGGTTATGCCAATCAGGTAACCTCCTTTGTCAAAAACTTTTCTACGTCCACCCTCAAGAAGAAAAATGTGGTGAACCTGGTAGCCGGCTGGATGGAACCTTCCGATATGCGTGAGATCAAGCGACTGGCGAAAGAGATGGAGGCACGCACCATTCTGTTTCCCGACTTCACCGATGTGCTGGATGCCCCGATGGATGGTAAATTTCACATGTATCCGGCGGGAGGCACAACCATTGAGGAGATGACCGCGACGGGCGACAGCAAATTCACCATTGGCATGGGCCCTTACTCTACCGAAGATGCCTGCATTGCACTTGAAAACAAGTGCAAGGTCAAATTCGATATGGTGGACATTCCCATCGGACTAAAAGCGACGGATCGCTTTCTGATGTCACTGAGCCGCCATGCCAATGTGCCGGTGCCCGACAGTATCACGGCAGACCGGGGCAGGCTCGTGGATTTGATGGCCGACAGCGCGACCAATTTGTATGGACGACGGGTGGCTTTGTGGGGCGACCCGGATACGCTCATCCCTTTGTGCGAATTTCTGGTATCCATGGATATGCGTCCGGTTTACGTGGTATCGGGCACTTCAGGCAAACTGTTTGATGTGCGCATGAAGGAAATTCTGAAGGACATTCCTGAAGCGAAATTTAAAAGTGGCGAGCGGGCCGATATGTTTCTCATGCACCAATGGATCAAGCAGGAAGGGGTGGATCTGTTAATTGGCAACACTTATGGCAAGTACATCGCCCGGGATGAAGACACGCCCTTTGTCCGCTTTGGATTTCCCATTGCCGACCGGTCGGGCCACAACTACCTGCCCAAAACGGGCTACAATGGTGCGGCCCACCTGACCACCCAAATTCTCAATGCCCTGCTCGATCACCAGGACCGCACCTGTCCCGAAGAAAAAGTGGAATTCCAGCTTTAGTCTTAATTCCCGCTTTAGTTTTAATTAATAACACGTATCGCTATGGCCAGTTACATACTTACCGAACGACAAAAGCAGGTGGCCCGTTCCGGCCTTGAAACCGGACAGATGGTCTGCAACAAACCCAGCGTGGCCGGCAGTGTCAGCCAACGGGCCTGCGTGTTCTGTGGTTCGCGGGTGGTGCTCTACCCCATAGCCGATGCCCTGCATCTGATTCATGGTCCCATAGGATGTGCCGCTTACACCTGGGATATCCGGGGTGCCATGTCTTCAGGTCCGGAACTACACCGGATGAGCTTCTCAACCGATTTGAGTGAAAAAGAGGTGGTCTTTGGCGGAGAGCCCAAGCTTAAAGTGGGCTTGGTTGAGCTGATAGACAAATATCAGCCAAAGGCGGCCTTTGTCTATTCAACCTGCATCGTTGGCATTATTGGCGACGATGTGGAAAAAATCTGCCGACAAATTGCCGAAGAAAAGCAAATCCCGGTCATTCCTGTTCAGGCCCCTGGTTTCCAGGGTTCCAAAAAGGATGGTTACAAAGTGGCCTGTGAGGCGCTGTTTCAGCTGACCGGAACGCTTAACCTGCCGGTGCCCCAGTACAGCATCAATATTCTGGGTGATTTTAACCTGGCCGGAGAACTTTGGATTTTAATGGATTACTACCAACGGATGGGGGTGCACATTAATGCCACCATTACGGGCGACGGCCGCGTGGATGCCATTCGCAATGCCCACAATTCTGCCCTCAATGTGGTGCAATGCTCGGGTTCCATGATTCATCTGGCCAAAATGATGAAGGAAAAATACGGCACGCCCTTCATGCATGTCTCCTACTTTGGCATTGAGGACATGTCGGACGCCCTTTACGAAGTGGCCAAATTTTTCAAAAGCGAGGAGCTGATGAGCAAGGCCCGGGAAATTGTCAAGGAAGAAATCAGTCGCTTAATGCCTGCCATGCAATGGTACAGGGAGCAGCTCGAGGGCAAAAAAGCCGCCATTTATGTGGGCGGTGCCTTTAAAGCCATTTCCCTGATTAAGGCGCTGCGACTCATTGGTATGAAGACGGTCATTGTGGGCTCACAGACGGGCAATGCCGACGATTATGAGGTCATTAAAAAGCTGAGCGACGAGGACACGATTATTGTGGACGACTCCAACCCGGTGGAACTCTCCAACTTTGTCAAGGAGAAGCAGGCGGATGTCTTCATCGGTGGCGTAAAAGAGCGCCCCATCGCCCACAAAATAGGCATTGGCTTTTGCGACCACAACCATGAACGCAAAGAAGCTCTGGCCGGTTACGAAGGCATGATGAATTTTGCCAAGGAAATACATGCCACGGTCATGAGTCCCGTGTGGAAATTCACCAAATAACCACCTAAAACGAAGTACTATGTTCGACACCACCAACATACAACCTGCCGCCCCCAAAAAAGGGACCAGCTCCACGCGCAATGCCTGCAAGCTGTGTGCGCCGCTGGGCGCCTCACTGGTATTCAAGGGCATTGAAGGCTGTGTGCCACTCATTCATGGCTCACAAGGCTGCAGCACCTACATACGTCGTTACATGATCAGTCACTACAAGGAGCCGGTGGACATTGCCTCCACCAATTTCAGTGAGGACAGTGCGGTATTTGGGGGTGGACAAAACTTCGTGACGGGTATCAACAATATCATCAGTCAGTACCACCCCGCCGTGATTGGCATTGCCTCGACCTGTCTGAGCGAGACCATTGGCGAGGACGTGGAAGCCTGGTGCGCGATTACCTGAACACCAACGGCGCAGAAAATGCACCGCTGTTCTTTAATGTTTCAACCCCTAGCTACAGCGGCACCCACATGAATGGCTTCCACCAGGCATGCATCGCTGCCGTTAAGCGCTTTGCGGTATCAGGTCTGAGAGGCAGGCACCTCAACCTTTTTCCGGGCTTTGTGTCGCCGGCCGACCTACGCTACCTCAAAGAAGTGTGTGCGGACATGTCCATAGACGCTATTTTGTTTCCCGACTATTCAGAGACCCTCGACAATGTCCACACCCGCGAATACCAACTGATTCCCACTGGCGGCACGCCTGTGGCCCATCTGGAGAAAACCGGACTGGCAGAAGCTACTATTGAGTTTGGCACCGTTTTTAACCGCAGTGTTGGCCGACAGTCCAACACCTCCTCCATCAACAGCGCTGGTCAGTATTTGGAAGAAAAAATGGAAGTCCCCAAAAAGCCCATGCCCCTTCCCATAGGCATTGAAGCCAGCGACCACTTTTTTAAGGTGCTGTGGGATTTTAGCCATAGGCCGATCCCCCAAAAACACCTCAAAGAACGGGGTCGCCTGGTGGATGCCTATGTGGATGCCCACAAATATGTATTCGGAAAAAGAGCCGTGCTATATGGCGAAGAAGACCTCGTGATCGCCATGGCCGCCTTTCTGAAGGAAATTGGCATCAAGCCGGTGCTGGTAGCCTCTGGCGCTTCGAGTGGCATCATGCAAAATGCCCTGGCGGGCATTTTTGGGGCCGATCATGACATCATGGTGGCCGATGGCTCCGACTTTGCCACCATTCGGGAAATGATGCCGGACCTGAAGCCGGATCTGATGATAGGCAACAGCAAGGGCTACTACATCGCCCGGGAACTAAAAATCCCCATCATCCGCATTGGGTTTCCGATTCACGACCGCTTTGGCGCTTCGCGCATGCACCATATTGGCTACCGGGGAACACAGGAGCTGTTTGATCGCATTGTGAATGCGCTCATTGAATATAAGCAGGAGAGCAGTCCGGTAGGGTACAAGTATATTTAGGGGAAGGGTGGATAGGGCAGGAAGGGTTGGAAGGGTTGATAGGGTTAGTCGGGGGAGATAGGGTAAAAGGATAAATATTAAAGCAAGCGATATGATAAAAGAGACCACAAATAGCAAGGCGGCTCATCCCTGTTTCGATGAGAAGGCCAGACACGCACATGCCAGGGTACATCTCCCGGTGGCACCCAATTGTAATATTCAGTGCAACTATTGCAACCGGCAATTCGATTGCGTCAATGAGAGTCGACCGGGCGTCACCTCTACCCTGCTGAAACCGTTCCAGCTCTGGAGTATTTCGCCGCCCTCAATGATAAGCTGGATAACCTGTCGGTAGTCGCATTGCGGGTCCGGGCGACCCCTTTGCCAATGCCAGTGAAACCATGGAAACCATGCAGCGCATTAAATCGGCCTTCCCCGATAAAATATTTTGCATATCGACCAATGGTCTCAACCTCTTTCCTTATGTCGACCAGTTGGCAGAAATAGGTGTATCCCACGTTACCATTACCATCAACGCCATCGACCCAGACATAACAGCTAAGGTCTATAAGTGGGTGCGCTTCAAGAAAAAAGTCTACCGGGGTCGCGAAGCCGCAGAAATACTGTTAAGGCAACAGCTGAAATGCATTCCTGCACTGAAGGCTGCAGGCATTACGGTCAAAATCAACTCGGTCATCATGCCGGGCATCAACGATGCCCACCTCGAAGAAGTGGCCCGGGTATGTGCCGGACTGGGTGCGGATGTGATCAACTGCATTCCCATGATTGCCGCCAAAGGAACGGCCTTTGAAGAGATGACCCAGCCCGATTCCAAAATGGTTTTCAAGACCCGCATTCAGGTCTCCAAGCACATGAAGGTAATGTCGCACTGCGCCCGGTGCCGGGCGGATGCGGCCGGACTGCTTGGTAAGGATTTGAGCGACACGCACGTCATGCTGCGGGAATTTGCCAACCGTCAACCATTCAAGGAAGCAGAGCGACCATACGTGGCTGTGGCTACGCGGGAATGCCTTTTGGTGAACATGCACCTGGGAGAAGCTGTCGGGTTCTATATATTTAAGCAATCGCCCAAGGGTTTTCAATTGGTTGAGGAACGCCAGGCACCACCTGCCGGATCTGGCGATAACCGCTGGCTGGATTTGGCCAATCTGTTTAAGGATTGCCGCGCCTTGCTGGTATCTGGCGTGGGCGAAAACCCCAAAGCCATCATTGGAGACGCCGGCATTAGAGTGATAGAAATGACAGGATTGATCGACGAGGGGCTTGAAGGGGTGTATGACCACAAACCCATCCGCAGCATTGCCAAACAGGATGCTTTTCGCTGCGGGAGTAACTGTAAGGGTAATGCCCAGGGCTGCGCGTAGTTGGCCCTTGACGGCTTCTTTTTAAAGACAGAAATAATTGCAGTCTTATAGAAATATAATTTTCATCAAAACACTCACATAAACCATAAACTAAAAAACCATAAACTCATCAACTTAAACCAAATAAAATGAAAAAACCGACTTATCACATTCTCGTCTGCAATTCCTTTCGGGTGGCGGGCGACGCACAGGGCGCCTGCAACAAGAAAGGGGCTGCCGGACTATTGCAATACATGACCGAGGAGGCCACCGACAGAGGCCTGGATGTGGCGGTATCCACAACCGGTTGCCTCAATGTTTGTTCCGAAGGTCCGGTCATTGTTATCCACCCCAACAATTTGTGGTACGGCAAAGTGGAAACAGAAGCGGCCATCGACGAAATTCTGGATGCCCTTGAAGATGGGGAACCCTGCGAAAAGTATTTGATTTCCAACTAACCCATGTTGTCTTCGGAGGGCCCGGAGGGATCCTGTTTCATGGCACAAACGGTAGTATTGCTCCTTTTGGTGCTTCTGGGAGCAACGCCCGATGGGCCTCCGGAGACTTTATATTTTAACGCTTAAAATTTGGCCTATGTTTTCTGAAATTAAACCCCACTTTATTGATACGACTTTGCGAGATGGCGAGCAAGCCCCTGGAGTGGTCTTCAATTTGAAAGAAAAAATGACCATCTGTCATTGGCTCCAGCAAGCCGGTATTTCAGAATTGGAAATAGGCACGCCTGCCATGGGATCCGCAGAAATCAGTGACATCAAATCACTGATTGACGCAGGTTTTGGCTTCCTTACCACAGCCTGGTGCAGGGCTTTACCGGCCGACATAAAGGCGGCGGAAAAATGTGGAACCGACGGGGTGCACATTTCCTTTCCGGTGTCTGACATTCTTCTCTCAAGCATGCAAAAAGACCAGAAATGGGTGTTCCATAACATGAAAAGCATTATTTCCCATGCCTTGGATGCCTTTCATTTTGTAACAATTGGCGCACAGGATGCCTCAAGGGCTGAACCCTCCTTTTTGAATGAATTTATTGGCACGGCTATAGGCCTGGGTGCCTCCCGTATCAGAATCGCCGATACCGTAGGCTGTTTAACAACGCGAAAAACGGAACAATTGTTTTCGAAAATATTACAGGCAAGTCCACATGCCCCCCTGGAATTCCATGCCCACAATGACCTGGGAATGGCCACGGCCAATGTGCTTTCAGCCTACCGTGCCGGTGTTAAAAACTTTAGCGTGACGGTCAACGGACTGGGAGAACGGGCTGGCAACGCAGCCCTGGAGGAGGCGGTAATGGCTTTTGAGCTGGGCGAAAAAATCCATTGTGGCATCAATACCCAAATTTTCACCCCACTCTCCCGGTATGTGGCGGAAGTTGCCAATCGCCCCCTATCAGCTTCAAAGCCCATCACGGGCGAACTGTCCATCGCTCATGAAACAGGCATCCACACCAAATCCATTATGAACAACAGGCAGTCGTACCAGCTCATCAATGCCAGTTCCATTGGACGGGAAGAGCTGCCCTTTGTCTTTGGAAAACACAGCGGAAGCGAAAGCATCCGTTACTTTTTTAAGAATTTACAAATAGACCTGTCTGACGCCTTTTGCGCTGACGTTCTAAGACAGGTTAAAGAACAATCGGCCCAACAAAAAAGAGCCATTACCGAAATGGAGATAATGGACATTTACAACCAATTGCTACACGACCAATCGCTATATATCACGAAAGACCCCGTTGTATTGATGCGTACTTCACTGACTCAGATTGAAAGTGAATGGATGAATTCATGAAATTGCTATAAAAATGTCGACAACTTCAATTAAACTCAAATTATTATGAAACTAAGCGCCAGAAATCAACTCAAAGGAACAATTGTAAAAGTAGAAGAGGGATTAATCACCTCAAAAGTGATTCTCGATTTAGGCAATGGAAACACCATTTCTGCGATCATTTCCAAAGATGCCATTGCGGACCTCGAACTGCAACCCGGCAAAAAGGCCTTTGCCATCATTAAATCAACCGAGGTGATCATCGGAACTCCCTGTGACTGCCATTGTGATGAAGCAAAGGATGCAAAGGATGGATGTGGGTGTGGATGTAAATAGCTATGGTAGAGATTCAATGCCATATCAACATCAAAAAGAACGGAACTGTCTTTCTTGACAGTTCTAAAACTTCTTTATTGCGGGCAATTGATTTTAATGGGAGTCTCAGGAGTGCCGCCAAACACCTCAAAATATCCTACCAGCATGCCTGGAACATGATGAATGAAATGAACCACATAGCCCCTGAACCATTGGTAACAAAACAACGAGGCGGAACCAATGGCGGCGGTGCTCAACTCTCACCTTATGGTCATCGCGTGCTTAAGGAGTATCGTTTTATTGAATCTCATGTTCTCTTACTTGTGGAAAAGCTAAATGTAGAAGTAGGGTTATAACCTTTTTTTTGCTTAGCGTTATCTAATCTTGTTGATATCGCATTAAAACCTAATATTCTAAAAACCAAAACCATGAGCAAACCTTTAATACTAATAGGACTTGGTTGGATGACCCTGTTCACGCTTACCAATGTGCGCGGACAAGAGGTGCGCTTCGATGCTGAGTTTCGGCCAAGAACGGAGCTCAGGCAAGGCTTCAGAAAGCTGGTACCCGACAGCTTAACGGCAGCTGTCATTACAACCCAAAGAACACGGTTCAATACCGAGTACCAAAGTAGTAGCCTTAAAGTACGCTTAACTCTGCAGGATGCCCGAATATGGGGCAACAGTAATAATAAAGCGAATACCTCAAAAATTGAAATGTATGAAGGCTGGTTCGAGTGGCTCATATCGCCCGAATTCTCGATCAAAATGGGCCGGCAGGCATTGAGGTATGACGACCAGAGGTTGTTTGCTTCTCCCGTTTGGAGTTACACCGGAACCGCCCACGATGTTTTGCTGTTAAAATATGAGAAAAACGCTGCATCGGTGCATTCCGGATGGGCTTACAATAACTCGTCCGACAACCTTGTCAACGCCGATTATTCATATCCAAACAATCAGAATTACAAAGCTTTGGCCTACTTGTGGTTATCCAAACCATTAAACAACAGTCTTACCCTTTCTCTGATTGGGGTTTGTGATGCCTTTGAAGATGCAAATGATTTTTCTTTGCTGCAAACGCGGATGACTTATGGCGGAAATCTGGTCTTAAAAAATGATTCATCCAGAATTGGGGGCATTTTTACCGCCTACTTCCAGGGTGGAAAAGATCCCCATAAAGTTTACAATGACGACTATTCTGAATTGAGTGCCTTCCTGCTGGCCATTAAGATGAATTACCTCTTTTCCAGTCACCTTAAGGCAAAAATTGGCTGCGACTATTTTTCCGGGTCCAGCGCTGATATTGAGTCTGGAAAATCCAACACCTTCAACCGCTTGTATGGCGCTTCGCATTCGTTCAACGGAAGTATGGAGTATTTCGTACGGCTGCCTCAACATGGGCTAATCGATTTCTACGGAGGATTAGAGTGGACTGCAAATAAGAAATTACGTGCCGAGTGTATTTTCCATCGATTCTCATTCGCCGAATATTTTTATTATGCAGGAGTTTTGGCCGACAATAACATTGGAAGCGAAATGGATGTCCTGTTGAATTATAGGGCTACCAGGGAAGTCTCGGTACAATTTGGCTTGAGTAAATTCTTCAAGACCTCATCCACGGCTAAATATTTCAATCTGAATGATGTGAAACTACGGCCAAACCATTGGGCCTATTTAATGATTACGGTTAAGCCCGCACTGTTTAAATCATAAAACCTTAAACAACAAGCCATGAGAACTATTTTAACAGCACTACTTCTGACGCTTGCCCTAGATTCTGGCGCTCAAAAAGTCAGGATTGCAACGGCAGCAAACATGCGCTTTGCCATGGAGGAGCTATTAACAGCTTATAAGAAAAAGAATCCTGACCACGACATTGAAGTCATTTATGGCTCATCAGGAAATTTTTATGCGCAAATCGTCAACGGAGCGCCTTTTGACTTATTCTTTTCTGCAGATGCCTTTTATCCGCAGAAATTATACGAAACAGAACAAACCTGGGGAGAGGTAAAGGTATATGCCATCGGCCAATTGGTATTATGGAGTGCATCTATTGAGACTAGTACAGGTCTTGAGGTACTCAACCAATATCCAAAGGCCAGGATCGCCATTGCCAATCCGAACCTGGCTCCATATGGGCAAAAGGCAGTTGAAACACTGCAACATTATGGGGTGTATGAAAAAATCAAACCCCAATTAATAATTGGAGAAAACATATCTCAAACCGCACAGTTTTGCCTCACAGGCAATGCACAGTTGGGGTTTATAGCCCTGTCGCTGGCCATTTCACCCACCATGAAAAATGTTGGCAGCTATTATTTAGTGAACAAGGCTGCTCACAGTCCCCTTGAACAGGCGTATGTTTTCCTTAAACGCGCTAAAGACAATCCCCTTGCCCATTCATTTACCAAATACATTTCGTCTCCCGAAGCCACCCCAATTTTTGAAAAATACGGCTTTGGGTTACCGGGTAAAAAATAAAAAAATGAACGTAATTCCGGTTTTAATTGAAGCTATCACCTGCTCAGACGGTGTTGTCCTGGTGGATATGCAGTCCGACAACTGCTGGTTGTCTGCCATTCTTGTGGAGGGCGACGAATTGCCGACCTGGCTGACAAAGGGAGCTGCTGTTTCTGCTGTGTTTAAAGAGTCAGAGCTATCCATTGCCGTTAATTTATCAGGAAAAATAAGTCTTCGTAATCGTCTCCCCTGCACGGTTCAAAAGATTGAATGTGGAGAAATCATGAGTGTGGTAAGCTTAAAGTTTGGTCAACACCTCATCCAATCGGCCATCACCACCCGCTCGGCAAAGGCACTGGAACTAAATACTGGCTTAGAAGTTACGGCACTCATCAAAGCCAACGAGGTCTTTTTAGTCCAGAGTATAAAAAATGCGCAAGCCCCCATCCCCCACCCCCACCAACTATAAACTTAATAACAAGCCATGCCAACACCTTTCATTGAAACGCTCCTCCTCACTGCCAGACTGGCTACCTTTACCACCCTCATTCTGCTTGTGGTGGGGCTGCCGATGAGCTATTTCATAGCCTATTCGAGGTTCCAATTCAAACCTTTACTGGAAGCTATGGTGAGCATGCCATTGGTGTTGCCGCCATCCGTCATCGGCTACTATATATTGGTAGCTTACAGTCCCAATTATTGGTTTGGGCGATTTTTAAATGAGGTATTCGATGTGCGTCTGGCCTTTTCGTTCGAAGGTATATTATTGGCTTCGGTAGTATTTAGCCTGCCATTTATGGTTCAGCCCCTGACCAACGGATTAAGAAGCATCCCCATCAGTCTGCGCGAAGCATCCTACACCCTGGGAAAATCCAAAACGACCACTTTCTTTAAGGTGCTATTGCCAAATATTAAGCCCTCCTTAATTACCGCCGTTGCACTGACTTTTGCCCATTGCATTGGCGAGTTCGGCATTATCCTGATGGTGGGCGGAAACATGCCCGGTGAAACGCGCGTGGCTTCCATAGCCATTTATGACGAAGTGCAAGCACTCAATTTCGATGCTGCTAATCAGTACGCCCTCACTCTGTTTCTTATTTCGTTTGTGATGCTTACGCTCATTTACACGGTTAATAAAAAAAGTGACACATGGAAAATGATGTGATTGAGATAGACGTTCAAAAAGAACTGGTTTCTGCTCATGGCAGAATGACGTTAACCATCAAGGTAAAATTGCTAGGTGGTGAGTTGGTCGTGCTTTTTGGAGAATCGGGAGCTGGCAAAACAACGCTGCTTAGAATGATTTCGGGCTTGACCAACCCCGACAGGGGCATCCTGAAAGTAGGCAACTCCGTTTGGTTCGATTCAGATGCAGGCATCAACAAACCCCCGCAGGAACGCAATATCGGCTTTGTGTTTCAGGATTACGCACTGTTTCCAAACATGAGTGTATTTAACAATGTGGCCTATGGTCAAACGCAGGGCGACAAATGCTATGTGAACGAGTTGCTCCAAAAGTTCGGACTGGAGGAATTGTCTGCCCGCAAACCCGATAAACTATCAGGTGGTCAAAGGCAACGCGTGGCGTTGGCACGGGCATTGGCGCGCAAGCCCGACTTCCTCTTGCTCGATGAACCATTGTCGGCCCTGGATGGCGACATCAGGACTTCACTCCAAAACGAGATTCTTAAGGCGCATGGCATCAACAATGCCACCACGCTGCTCGTAAGTCATGACCTTACAGAAGTATTCCGTCTGGCCCATAAAGTGTTACAAATTAAAAACGGCACCATTACCGGAATGGGCAAACCCGATCAATTATTTCTCAACAACCAGATAAGCGGCAAAGTACAAATCACCGGAAGCATCGTAAAAATACAGAAACAAGACGCCTTTTATCTGCTTACCGTTGTCACCGGCATGAACCAAATCCTAAAAGTTACCGCCTTCCAAAATGATATCGAAAAACTATCTGAAGGCGACCGGGTAATGGTTTTCTCAAAAGCATTCAGCCCACTGATTCTGAAGATGTAAATGACCGTAACTAATGAAAAGGAATTTCCGCATCATCCTCCTTTTCATAATCCACATTCAGGGCAAAATCCCGCTTAAGAATTTTACACTTGTCTGTAAAAGCACCATCAGTCAGTGTCACAATATAAACCCCACCCGCTAATTTTGCCAGATTAACCACCAAAGTATTATCACCGATATTGGCTGGTAAAGCTTCGTTGTGCACCAGTCTGCCCCCCTCATCATACACATTGGCAACCAGATCAGCAGTCGCCGGGGAATACACATCCATAGCCAGGATATCCACCGTTGGATTTGGATAACACTTCTTGATTTTCAAAGGGAGTGCTTCTGTAATGGTAGGCTTGAGGCCGGAAGTTAAACCATTTCCCTCAGAGGAAACCACAAAAACACCAAAAGCGGGCAATGTATGGCTCAGCACATCCCTATAACTATCAGCCCTGATAGGCCGCTCAATATTGTTCAAGTTCAGCGGAACCTGAACGGCTCCACCATTATAAATCCCGTTTATCACCGGCCCTCCGGCATAATTCAAGACATCCCAAATCTGGAAATTACTTCCAACACTAAGGACAGTAGATAAATCAACCAGCAAATCATTGCGCTGACCCCAATTATATACCACCATTTGTGCTCTGCCGGATTCATATCGGTTTTGGATGACATAGTGACGGGTTGTTGTTGGCACAGATTCCGCGTAAGTGCTATTGGCATCCTGCCCGCTAAAAGTCTTCCACAAGGGGAAGGTCATATTACTCAATGAGCCCCGGTAATAGGCGTTGTGATTGATCACAGGATTGGTAATGTTTCCAAAGTCATCGAAAGCCACCAACTGCATGTCCGAACTTCTGGACACCATCTCATTATCAGTTACTTGTAAAGCATTCCATCCACCAACCATGTAAAGTGACCCATCCACCATTATATTGCCCGAAAACTCAGCATTTCTGTTCGCAATGGCGTAACCTAACTGCACGCTTGCTTTTGATGAAAATGAAGGCCGGTTATAAAAGTGGTTGTCTCGGATAAAAATCCGGTCAGCTTCCTGAAAACCGCCAATAATCAGATTTCGGTCAATAAAATTAGCACCCGGAATGCCACTGTTAAATATGGTATTTCCTTCCAATACAAAACCCTGAATACCGCCACCTTCGGTGTAAATATGGACGCCTATTCCAAATGAATTAAAAAGCACATTGTCTCGAATTAACTTGGCGCCTGACTCGTTCTGCGCATAGATGCCATGACCATGGCCTCTTGTATCCCCCCGGAATCCATTGTGGTAAATAATACAACCATATATTTCAGCGTTGAGTGCCGGCCGCCAAAATCCCACGCCATTTCCTCCGTTATTGTATATCCGGCAATTGATCAACTTACTATTGGCACCTACAAAATAAACGCCATCTTTATAGTAATTATTTCCGCTTGCATCGCTATTCGTAATGGTCAATCCCCAAAACCAGGAATACCTTCCGTTAATACTCAGAACCCCGTTCGCACTCCCTGGCACATTTCCATCCAGAACAACCTCCTCACCGGGGAGCGCCCTCACAATGACCGGAGCACCTTCCCGGCCCGAAATGGAGGAAGAAAAAACGCCTCTATACTCACCGCCGGCCACCCATATGGTATCACCCGCTGCAACACTGGGATGATTTAAGGCCGTTTGCAAATCCCATGGGGATGCTTCTGTACCTGTTCCCCCGGAAGAACCACGGGGAGAAACAAAGTAATTGGTTGAGAAAACCTGAGGATATAACGCAATAACCGCCAAAACGCACAAAAGAATCCGTTTCATGTTTACATATATTTTCGTTAAATAATATTCAGGTATGAAAAACTACTTTCCAAGACGCACCAGGTTCAAAGAGTTTTCGACTAAAAAGTCGAACCTGCAAAAAACCATCACTTTGATAGAATAAGGCCATTCATAACAGGAGTAAAGGTAAGACTACTTTAGACCATTGTAAATAGGAAGAAGACAAAAAAGCCCGATTAAATGAATCGGGCTTTTATTAATAAAATGGTCATCAAACAGCCATTTGTCCGGTAACCAACAAATTTTTATACCTGTCGTTTTGAGGAGTGAACTCAGGAACCATTTCGCGCATTCGGGCTACCACCATTTCTTCTGATTCGTTATAAATCATTTCCAGCAACAAACGAACCAGGTCATTAACTTCCTGATAGTTGCAATCCTTAACCCGTGCTATCATTATTTTCTCGTGATAAGTAGGTTGGGTATTCTCTTTGGATGCCAATAACTCTTCGTATAATTTTTCGCCAGGTCGAAGGCCGCTATAAACGATATCAATGTCTTCACCCAATTTTAAGCCCGACAAGCGAATCATTTTCTCAGCCAAATCAGCAATGCGCACCGGCTCACCCATATCAAAGACAAAGATTTCTCCACCCTGTCCCATAAATGACGCCTCTAAGACGAGCTGACAAGCCTCCGGAATGGTCATGAAATATCGGGTTATTTCCGGGTGCGTAACGGTAATGGGGCCACCCTGGGCAATTTGTCGCTTAAACAAAGGCACTACCGATCCGTTAGACCCCAAAACGTTCCCAAAGCGGGTGGTGACAAAGGAGGTTTTAATGGTTGGCAACTGTGCCATGGATTGAATGTAAATCTCACACATGCGCTTGGAGGCTCCCATGACATTGGTCGGGTTAACCGCCTTGTCGGTACTCACCATGACAAACTTCTCGGCACCAAACTCTACCGACAGATCAGCCAGTATTTTAGTGCCCCCCACATTCACCCGAATGGCTTCATAAGGGGCATCTTCCATCATAGGTACATGTTTGTAAGCGGCTGCATTATATACAATGTGCGGCTTATACTTCTCAAACACCGCCCGCATGCGCTTATAGTTGGTCACATCCGCCAAAACAAGCTTAAACGGGGCATCAAAATGTCGCAAAAGGATTTCCTGTTCCAGATCGTACAAAGCAGACTCCGCCTGATCCAACATGATAATTTGTCGCACAGGAAAGCGCAAGAGCTGACGAACAATCTCAGATCCAATAGATCCGGCCGCACCGGAGACCAGAATGGTTTTATTGTCCAGTCCCTCCATAATCTGTTTCTGATTCAAATGGATTTCATCCCGTCCCAGTAAATCCTCAATCCGCACATCACGTATCTGACCGGTATTGGAAATACCATTCACCCAATTCCCCACCGAAGGCATGACCTTCAGTTTCCAATTGCGCCGCATACATTCATCAGCAATGAGTTGCTTTCTCTTGGTAGAGATATTGGTCACTGCCAACACCACCTCTTCGATACCATCCCATTTTCCGCCACCCTTTAAAATCCGATCCCAACTTAAAACAGGTAAGGAATTAAGATCCATATTCCATTTGGAAGGCTCATCATCCACAAAGGCGATCACCTGATAAGGGGTCTCTTTATCATTGCGGATGGCTTCCAGAGTAATTAAAGCCAAATCTTCCGTTCCAAAAATTACGGTATTA
Source organism: Geofilum rubicundum JCM 15548 (assembly GCF_000974365.1). Classification (GTDB taxonomy): domain Bacteria; phylum Bacteroidota; class Bacteroidia; order Bacteroidales; family Marinilabiliaceae; genus Geofilum; species Geofilum rubicundum. The sequence goes on along the minus strand of NZ_BAZW01000003.1, from coordinate 118,684 downwards.
ACTGACCCCCGACTCGTTGTCAAATAGGCATAGGTCTCACGTACCACCAATCGAAAACCAAAACAGAAAAAGACCACCAACATAAAGTGGAGCATTAACACCAAACGGGGAACCATGGCAAAGTTGGGATTTATAAAACCTGCAATGGTATGTAAACCCAGCATGATGACCAGCGCTACGGCGCAAGCTACAATCAACATACGTAACTCCGTAAAGTTGGTATGCCGGATAACACCTTTATGAATGCGGAAGAAATAAAAAACCACACCATAGACCAAAATAACATAAGCCCCTCCCCTTACAAATTCCCATACCGTATAGGTCGGTAACATCACATTCAATCGGACCACATAAGCAATCACAAATGCATTGGAAATAAGTAAAAGGTCTATGATCATTATCCACCAAGGGGAGATAATGCGACCGTTAAACACTTTAAGTAATAATTCCTTCATCGTATGGGGTATTTGACAACTTCACTATTAAAACAAGAACCATTTAATAGAGTTCTAACAACATCACAGGTCAAATATCGGACAATGATTTTGTATCTTCAACCCAATTTTTACCAGTTGAGCCGTATCTTACACTAACATCAATTAATTAACAGTGAGCGTAAAAGCAGAAAAAACTAACACAAGGTTCAAAAAGAAAAATAAGAGGAGGTGGAAAAGCGACTTCTTAGTCCTAAAACAAGCAACCCCCGGTGAAGCCGTGGGGTAGCAATGCCTTATAATGGAGAAACACCTATTCGTCGGAGCTCTGAATCCTCATGATGGTCTTAACAATGTAATCCAACTCCTCCTCACTCAGCCCTGGAAATATCGGCAGACTCACCGTCCCCTGCCAGGTACGTTCCGCATTGGGAAAGTCTTCTGCCCGCAACTGATAAGTCTCCTTGTAGTAAGTCATATGAAACAGCGGTTTGTAATGAACGGAGGTTCCAATCCCGGCTTCTGCCATTAACTCAATGAAGCGATTGCGGGACACGCGAGATTGCGCATTCAGCACCAGGGGAAACAAATGCCAGGCGTGCTCGCTCATGGCGACCTTTAACACTGGTAAATCCAACCAATCACAATCTGCCAGATGGTCGTAATAATATTGAGCAACGGCCATTCGTCCTTCCCGAAAAATTTCTGCCTGCTCCAGCTGCGCCAGACCAATGGCCGCATTCACATCGGGCATATTATATTTATAGCCGGGAGCCACCACATCATACTCCCACGAAGGCTTATCAGAGGTAAACCGGTCCCACACATCCCGGTTGATGCCATGCAAGCGCATCACTTTAACCCGCTTATACAGCGCCTCATCATTGGTGGTCAGCATCCCCCCCTCACCGGTGGTGATGGTCTTATTGGCATAAAAGCTAAAACAAGTGATGTCTCCCATGCTACCCACCATTTGCCCTTTAACAGATGCCGGAAAAGCGTGGGCCGCATCTTCCAGAATTTTGATTCCATGCTTACGGCAAACATCCAGTATGCCCGTTTGGTTGTCATTGGTCATTTCTGCGGATTGGCCACCAAAATGAACCACCACCAAATACTTCACCTCCGGATACTTTTTAATGGCCGCCTCTAATATAGCGGGCGTAAGCAGGGATGTGCCATATTCCACATCCAGAAAAACCGGATCTGCCCCCAGGTAGCGCACCACTTCAGCAGAAGCCGTAAAAGTCATGGAAGGCACAAAGACCTTATCGCCGTCCTTTACCCCCAAGGCCTCAATACCTAAATGTAAGGCAGCGGTACAACTGTTCACCGCACAGGCATAGGTTGCCCCTACTTTTTGGGCAAACAACTCCTCGAATTTTTGTGCCTTGCCGGCTGTCGTCAGCCAACCACTCTCTATCACCTCTTTGAGGTAGTCAAATTCGTTTCCCTTACAGGAAACTTTTGCAAAGGGAATTTTCAACATATGGACAAAATATTAATGCTTTTTTCTAAATACCGGTCACCGCTGGTTATTTCCATTCAAGTCCGGCTCCTTTGAGTAGCAACTCAATTGATTTTTGAGGCGATACATATTCCTCATAATACGCGTGGATGTTGTTTTCAATTTTCTGACGATAAGCATCGTCAGACGTCAATCGTTCAAGTGCTTCAAAGATCTCATCCTCCTCACCTGTAACAGCGTGCACATTAACGCCATGCTCCAAGGCTACCGGCAAGCGATTCTTAATGGGTGTAGCCACCATGGCTTTGCCCATGGCCATAAACTCGCCCAACTTCCAACCATGGCAATCCAGTATCACGGGTGTATTAAATACAGTAGCAGATGCTTTAAGCTTGAGCAAATAGGAAGCCATCGGCACGTTCCGATCCATGGTAAGCTCCTCAAAACCATCAATGTCATTACGGGATCGTGGCGCAAAACCGCCTTCGAACTCCACCCCCTTTAAGCGCTTGCAAGCTCTGATATAATTGGCTCTGAAGCGATTGGTCTCGTGCTCCTTTTTCCACAAGGCACCTGCAAAAAAGATATAATCCTTTTTAGAGGTAGATTTTTGATAATAATCCATCCCCTGCCTTTTAAGCTGACCATAGTAATCAGCGAAAAAACGCCGCTTGTCGGGCACCCGGCGCCACGCCTTCGAAAAATTGATAAAAGCGAGTCGCAAGGTCTTTGGCTTTGAATAAATCCGGATGCCAAAACCGGGACCAATAGCAATCACCTTGGGGTGATTGCTTAAGGGACTTTTTTCATCATTGATGTTGATTTTCCCGTACACATCACACCAATCAAGTGCCGCCTCATTAATAACATAACTATCGCCAAAATCGACAACAAACTTATGCAAACCTTTTTCGTCTTTAATGACAAAAGGAACAAAAGTATTGTTGTGCTGAAAGGATCTGAAATATTTACCAGAAAATCGCACGCGTTTAAACATTTGTTTCAACCCATATATATAATAGGATGAATAAAGGATATCGCAGGCAGCGTCAAGGTACACGGTTGCTTTTTTCATATTTTAAAAATTAAATTTCAATACATTATGGTAGTCGCCCAACGGGCAGAGAACGAGGCCTTAAAAAGGCCATATAGTTTTAAAAATTATACGGATATCTCCCAAAAAGCTATTTTGGCGGACGTAATTTTCATACAAAGCCAACTTTTGTGGCAGCACCACCTCCTTGTAAGTCGTTTCAGGTGCATCAGAGGTGGCCAGCAACGCTTCCTCGTTTCTGAACTCAATGGACGCATTGTCGGTAATGCCCGGACGAACGCTGTGAACGACCTGCCAGCGCTCAGGATAAACCGCCACCCATTTTTGAACCTCCGGTCGGGGACCCACCAGTGACATGTCACCCACCAAAACATTCCACAGCTGAGGCAGTTCATCTATTTTACTCTTGCGCAGCCACCGTCCCACTCTGGTAACGCGACTGGAATCTCCGGCATCAAAACTGCCGGAAGCCGCTTCCTTCACAACCGTCATTGAACGAAACTTGTACATCGGAAACAAAAGCCCTCCGCGCCCCACTCTTTTTGCACAAAAAACACCGGCCAACCCGAGTCAAGAACAACCGCCAAAGCCACAATGGCCAAAACCGGGAAAAGAATAACCCCTCCAATCAATGACATCACAATATCAAACAAACGCTTCATTATCGAATCAATTACAATTTGAAGACCACCAATCAAAGGAATAATATCGCATCACAAACCCTACCTTTCGATGGCACATTTAACGCAATAAAGATATTAAGATTAATTCTACATAAGTCTTTCGATACTGGCCATAGGTGGATGATATTCCTCGTTTGATAAAAAAAAATTGCGATTCACCCCTAAACGGCCCTAAATTGGGTCATATTAATAAAGCTACTACTCATTTTCAAAAGCAATTATGTCAACAAAAACGAGATTCGATTTCCCCCCCGTATTCATCCTTGAAATGGTTGATCATGGATATGCCATTGCCCGGGAACTATCGTCCTACGGCATAAAAACCGTAGGGTTTCTGCCGCCAGTAAAATGCATTGAATCGCATAGTCGCATTCCATACAAAACATACCGAATTCCCGAAAACGATACAGATTTAATTCAACTTCTTGTGGAGGCACAAAAGGAGTTTGGCCCGGTAAAACCGGTGTTGATACAAACCGGTGAAAACTATTTTCCATTTATATATAAATATCTTGACAAACTTAAAAGCATCTTTGCCTTTGAAACGCCTCCTTACCCAACGCTAAAACAAATGCTGGAAAAAGATCTTTTCAATGAATTTGCCCGGCATCACAATGTCAGAATCCCTTTAAGCATAGAGGTCAGAAAGGGTCATGAACTTTCAGAAAATGTTTTTGACGGACTCCAATTCCCCCTTGTCATTAAACCGAAGCATCGAGACAAGAAATGGAAAAGGAAATTTAAAACTCAAAAAGCCGTGCTGGTCAACTCCCCTGAAGAAGCGCGTTCAACTTGTGAAGCTATTTTCAGTACCGCTGAACGATTGGTGATGCAGGAATGGGTACCAGGGCCGGATGCCAATATTCACTTTTGCTTGACTTACATCACAACAAAGGGTGAAGTTTTGGCCTCCTCATGCGGCATAAAGTTCCACCAATACCCGGCCCTTTTCGGAAATACCAGCGCTGCCATTCCCATCCAGAACTCCTATATTATTGAAGAAACCCATCGCATTTTGAAAGAGGCCCAAATAACAGGTTTCTGTTCCGTCGAGTTTAAGAAACATGCTTTAACCGGTGATTTTTATGTAATTGAACCAACAGTTGGCCGAATGAACCGACAGGAACTTTTTTCAATGGGGGGAAAAGAAAACGTAGTTCTAAAGGCCTATTGTCATCTCGCAGGTATTCCTGAGCTTCCCCAAAAACGACATAGAGATAACTACATCTATTTAGAAGAAAACCTGGATATAAAATCCTGTCTTGACTACCACCATTACAAAACCATGAATTGGAAAAGATACTTTAAACTACTTAGATCCAAAAAGATCCTCCCTATGTTTATGAGTTCCAAAGATCCTCTCCTCTCCCTAATGGTATTGGGTGCGTCATTAAAACACATCATTTATTACATGTTTCATGGCCATACAAAATATTTCAGCCAGGAAGGAGCCATTGATCAACTCATTAAAGAAAATCAAAAGATTTATTCATCAACACAAATCTAATCGAATGACACAACCAAAAAAAACGTTACTGCCCCCGGTTTTTTTATTCGAAATGATTGACCATGGCTATGCCATTGGAAAATCATTGCATCAACATGGGATAAAAACAGTTGGATTCTTCCCCTCCAGCAAAAATTTTGAATATTTCAGCCGACTGCCTTATAAAAAATACGTGACCCCCCAAAACAATGAAGAAAGACTGGAGCAATTGATCAGCGCTGCTAAAGAATTTTCAACCAAGCCCGTATTAATCATCAACAACGAATCCTTCTATCCTTTTATTTATCAATACCTGGATGAATTAAAACAATATTTCTCATTTGAACTACCGGAAAAGGGCATTCTGAATACGCTCCTGGAAAAAGATCTTTTTAATGAGTTCGCCTTAAAAAACAATATACGAATTCCGGTGAGTGTGGAAGTAAGCCATCAGGAACCAGTTAACCAGAATACTTTCGCCCACTTACAATTCCCCCTGGTCATTAAACCCAAATACCGGTCTCCCGACTGGGCTGCCAAATACAAATTCAGAAAAGCCTTTGTTGCAAAATCGCTTAAAGAATCGGTAAGCATCTGTCAGGAACTTTTTGAGGTGGTTGACCGTCTGGTCGTTCAGGAATGGATTCCTGGTCCCGATTCCAATGTCTTTTTTTGCCTCACCTACCTGACAGCACAAGGTCAGGTACTGGAAACGTTTTGTGGGCAAAAAATCCATCAACATCCCATACTATTGGGCAACACAAGCTCGGCCATCCCCACTAAAAACAAAGCTATTGAGCAAGAAACCCTGCGCATTCTTAAATTATCCGGCACCTCAGGTTTTTGTTCGGTAGAGTTTAAAAAACATGAAATCACAGGACAGTATTATGTGATTGAACCCACGGTGGGACGAATAGACCGTCAACAATATGTCTCATCAGTTAGCAATAAAGATGTTGTACTTTCTGCTTATTGCCATTTGGCCAACATTCCTTTGATAAAAAAACGGTCAACAAGTGACCAATATATATACATAGAAGAAACCCTGCAATTAAAGTCCTTTCTCGACTACCGCTATTACAAAAGTAAGGAAAGTGAGAAAATACGTCAAATCATCAAGCACCGAAAGTTGAAGTTCATGCACCTAACCAAAAAAGACCCAGTTACCTCCCTTTTGGTGATGGCCGGGCTGGTCAAACACTTTTTACATTACCTGATAAAAGGAAAAACCATTGAATTTCAAGAGGATGAGATCACCAAAGAATTAATGGCCTACCAACCCGAAAAATCGGAAGCCTACCAAACTGTGCCAACAAGCCAACTCTGAAAGCGCGTCTTTATTCAGTAACGAACACGCCAATGGCTTAAGAGTTGGCTTCTTTCCTCCGGGTCATGGCTTCTTGTCAATGGCTTCCAGATAATCGTAAAGATTTTTTACCTGGTTGGGCCGGTTAAAGGTCGTCTCCGCCAGGCGTCGTCCGGTAGCTCTTATAGTGGCCAAATCAGCCTTGGCAAAGGCCTCCAGATTGCGGCGCAATTGAGGTATATCGCCGGGATGGTTGACCCACCCCAGTTGATGTTCAGCAATGATTCGTGCACCCTCTCCTTCTCCGGAGAACAGTACCGGCAATTCGGCGGCCATGGCCTCATAAATTTTGGAAGGTACCGCCCCATATATCATTTTCGTCAACGGAATAAGTGCACCGTCATGCTGTTTCAGCATGGCCGGAATGTCCTCGCGGGAAACAACGCCATTGTAAACAATTCCCCGACCGGGATTTTCCTTAATGAATTTAAGGATCTGCTCCTTTTCGGTCCCCGCACCATAGATATGGAATTCCAATCCCATACTTCCAAAGTCAATGGACCGACAAATATTCAGAATCCCTTGGGCAAAACCTAACAAGCCGGCATAGACGATCTTCCGTCTGTCATTTTGTTCCCCACGAGAGGGTATCTCGCGGAAGCGCTCAAAATCAACCCCATTGCGAAAAAGATAGGTGTTTTCAAATCCTCTTTCACGAATGTAATCCACTATTTCCTGCGATTGTCCCAAAATACCATCTGACCGTTTATAGATGAAGCGCTCCAACCTTTCCAGAAGGCCATACAACCGCCCTCTGGATATAACACCCAGTTCGAGAGCCGACAAAGGCCACAAATCAGACACATTGGTAATCAATTGACTACCGGTCAGTCTGGCCAATATCCAGGCAGACAGGGCCAGGGTAAGGGGTGGACTTTCAACAATGATAAAGTCCGGTTTCTTTTTGGCGCAAAAGCGCCAGGAAAAAAGGACAGTAAATGAAAAAGACAGCATGCTCAGAATACGGGGAAAAGTACGCTTCGAATTCGAAGCGTACAACCAGTACCTGATCAAATCCAATCCATCCCGCTCCTCACGCCTGACAAACCGCCCCCGGTAAGGTTCAAAGATCCGTCCCTCGGGATAATTGGGCATGGCGGTGACCACAGAGACTTCGGCGCCCAACAGTTTAAGGCCACGCAACATCTCAAACAGGCGACTTTGGGGCGCTCCCATTTCAGGTCGGTAATATTGGGTAATTAAAACGATGTTCATGGGCACAATTATCTCCGGTTCTTTAAAATTGGGTTCTCAAGCCGCAAAAATCCAACTCCTCTTTGTCATCCGCTACCTTTACAGTAGTAAAAGCCTTATGTTTGACCAACCAGGCAACGATGTCGGCCTTTTCATAAGCCTCATGGGTGGCCGATAGTGTAAAGGAACTGTGGCTCTCGATATTGGGTTCACAAATCAACACTTCACCTCTGGCCTCAGCAATCACACGCGAAGCAATGTATTTGGCAGGTGATTCCCGCAAATCATCAATGTCGGGTTTAAAAGCCAGCCCCATACACGCAATAACCGGCAAGCGACCATTTTTCACTTCAAATTCCAAGGAGGTTTCAATGATTTTCTTGATGCACCATTCCGATTTGTAATCATTGATTTCCCGCGCCTGCTTAATAACGTGGGCATGCTCGGGATAATCAGATACAATAAACCAGGGATCCACAGCAATGCAGTGACCACCTACCCCGCAACCGGGTTGAAGAATATTTACCCGCGGGTGTTTGTTGGCCAGGGCAATCAACTCCCACACATCCACACCGGCATTGTCACATATCATGGACAACTCATTGGCAAATGCAATTTGCACGTCGCGCGATGAATTCTCAACCAGCTTACACATCTCGGCTGTCCGTGCATTGGTGGCATGCAACTTTCCCTGCACAAAAAGGGCGTAAAAAGCCGCCGCTTTTTGGGTCGATGCCTCATCAATGCCGCCGATCACCCGGTCGTTGTGCTCCAGTTCATACAGCACTTTTCCGGGCAGAACGCGTTCGGGACAGTAGGCAATAGAGATCTTCTCTTTAAGCTCGGGCCGTTCTTCAAAAATGACCGCGGCCATTTTCTCAGTGGTCATGACCGGGGAGGTCGATTCTATGATAAACAAATCACCGGCTTTTAAATGAGGGATCACCGATCGGGTAGCCTGCTCCACAAAAGAGATATCCGGTTGATGATTTTGTTTAAAAGGAGTGGGCACCACCACCATGTAAACATCGGCCGGCTGAGGGCTGGTAAAAACCCGGAGTTTCTTCTCGCTCACCACCTTCTTCACCAACTCATCGAGATCGGGCTCAATGATGTGCACTTTTCCCTGATTGATGATATCGACTATTTCAGGGTTAATGTCACAACCCAAAACCTCTATACCTTTACCTGCCATTGCGGCTGCCGTGGGCAGACCAATATAACCCATGCCTACAACGGACACACGCTTGCTTGTATTACTATTCATTACTTGTCTGTTTTAAATATTTTTCTTTCAGAACTTTGACGATTTCTTTGGCTGCAGTGCCATTACCATAGGGGTTTTGGGCCGACGACATACTTTTATAAAAAGAAGCATCTTCTATCAAGGCTTTGCAATTTTCAACGATTTGCGCTTTTATGGTACCTACCAGCTTAACCGTACCTGCTTCTACAGCCTCGGGACGCTCCGTGGTGTCCCGCATAACCAGTACCGGCTTGCCCAGGCCAGGTGCTTCTTCCTGAATACCGCCGCTATCGGTCAACACGAAAGCACAATTGTTCATCAGATAGACAAAAGGCAAATATTCGAGCGGTGGTATCAGATAGACATTGTCGATGCCTTTTAACAAATCATTGACCGGCTGTTGCACGTTTGGATTGAGGTGCACCGGATAAATCACCTGCCAGTCGGGATAGGCCGTGGCCACCTCTTTAATGGACTCACAAATGCCCAGGAAACCCTGGCCAAAATTTTCACGCCGGTGACCGGTCACCAAAATAAATTTCCCCCCTGTTGTAATGGCATCAATGTTGGAATATGCTCCTTCAGCCTACTTTGTACCGTTTCCAGCAGAGCTCCCTTTTGCTCCAATTCCTTGCCGGCAATTTGCAAGGCATCAATAACCGTATTACCGGTCACAAAAACAGTTTCAGCTGGAACCTGCTCCTTCAAAAGATTGTTGGCCGCCCATTGAGTAGGGGAAAAATGCCAATTGGCCAGCCGTCCGGTCATCTGACGGTTCATTTCCTCGGGCCAGGGAGAATTCCGGTTGTAGGTCCGCAAGCCTGCCTCCACATGGCCGATATCCACCTGGCGGTAAAAAGCAGCTAAAGCAGCCGCTGTACTGGTCCCTGTATCTCCATGAACCAAAACCACATCGGGCTTGAACTCATCCAAAATGCCTTTCATACCCATCAGGACCTCGGTGGTTATATCAAACAAATCCTGACCGGCCTTCATGATGTTCAAATCGTACTCAGGCGTAATGCCAAAGACCTCCATAACCTGGTCGAGCATTTGTCGGTGCTGACCGGTCACACATACTCTGGCATCAAATACCGAAGCATTTTCCTCTTTTTTAAACTCCCGTACCAGCGGTGCCATTTTGATGGCCTCGGGCCGTGTTCCAAAAACAATCAATACTTTTATCATGAATTGTAAGTTTTTATTTTTATTCTACATAACGGACAACCAGGTCCTGCCCGCCCTTTTCCACAATAGGGTGGATATTTCCTCGCTCGTCCACATCAAAACGAAGGTACTGAAATGAATCAAAAAATTCCGCGATCTCCGCAACAGAAGCCAACCAAAGCTCGCCTTTTTCAGCAGCATCGCCAATACGCTGAAAAGTGTCTTCTATGCCCGGCATCCACCCACCGCGCTTATTCAAAAACACACGTCCTGGTTTTTGCGGGTCATCATCGGCAAAATAGGTGTGGGCCAGACAAATGCCACTTGATTCCGTCAGCAATTTGAGATTTTCCGCAGAGAATGTGCTGATAAAATCATGCACTTCAACTGTTTGAAAAAACCAAAACCGGCTTCCACCCAAATGTGCCGAAAAAAAGGTGGTGCCGTATTTTTGCCAGGCAGGCAAGACTTCCTTTTTTACACTGTCCACCAGCAAACTAAAAAGTCGTCCCCCCAGAAAGGCGAGTCCCCGCGCCAGTCCCCACATCCCTCCGGGACCCTTTTTCCAAAGTTTTCGTCTGAGGTTATTGACCAGCTGAGAATAACTCTTTTTGGCCTGCTCATCACTGAAATAAAGGATGTATGTGCGCAACAGTCCTGTCAGAGAGGCCAGACTTTTAATCTTTAGAGCCGTGCGTATATAGGTACGTAAGCTAAATTGTCCGACATCCAGCTGATTGATAACGCCCCTTCCTGAATGGCCGCCATCCAGATAATTCCATAAATAACGAACGCCCGCCCTATGCATTCTGTGCGCCCAATCAGCCACCTTATAACCAGAAGAAGCCATCTTGGTCAGGTTGTAAGGCTGAAAAGCATGATCGATCCAGGTCGGCCATCGGGGGCCGTCGTTTTCAAATGCCTCAAAATCTTTTTGCCATTGGTTTTCGGGTCGAATGGACTGGGACAGACTGTGGTAACACAACTCATGGCCATCTGCTTCCCATCGCTGCAACTCGTCCCCCTGACGCTCCAGCGACACATTGAATGCACGCTTGGAAAAGTGAAACAAAAAGGCCCCTTTTGAAATGCGCACCTGACATTTTTTAAAAAGCGCTCTTTGCCTCTCCATTAATTCCAGGGAATCAAAATCGCAGTGATCCGAGAAATTCAGAATGGCAGAAAAGGGAATGCGGGACCGACTGAATTCCGGAATTTTACCTGTGGTAAATAAGAACGTGAAAGTCAGGGGATTTTCGAGGATGAGATCCGGTTGGGTAAAATGCATCACATCTTTCTCATCGTACCTAAACAGAGGTGTTAACCAGCTGTCGGCCATCACCCACTTAAGCCTTTTGGGATGTTTGGGATCAAACACCCACAGTCCGTGCGTTTCACCAGCCACTACTTTATGACCATTCTTAAGCAGTAGCGCTTTGGGCGAATGAAAATGGGCCATCCGTTGACGGCTGGCATCCACCCAGGTGTAATCGTGATTTCTCCAGGAGACAATGGGGGCGTCAAATTCAACAACCGCATTGAGCTCAGTAATGACACCTGTGGCATTTTTAAGGACAAAGCGGCGCTTATATTTAACGGAACATGGCGCTTCCTGCAAAATGGCGTTTTCTGTGCCTTCTCCTTCTATATGTAACTGACAGGTTTTTATCATAGATCTAAAACTGGCGCTCAAATCGCTTAAACTTACCCATTAGCGTGCGATCCAGCACTTCTTTACGAACCACCTCAATTTTGGCAGAAGTCTCCAAAGCCTGAACACACAGCTTTTTCAAGCGCCCCACCTCTTCCTCAGTTAATTCACGAGTGGCTACCACATTCACCACAAAACGATCAGGTGCTGTTTGTATCACTTTATACTCCGACACCTCTGAACAATGCTTGGTAAACTCCTTAAACACGTAAAGAAATAGCGTATCACCTGCCACCTTTTTTCCTGATTCCAGAATGGCCATCTCTTCAATCCGCCCCTGTAAACGGGTCAGATAGGGAACGCCGTCGGCCTCATCAATGGCCGCCATATCGCCAATCTCATACCTGATCAGGGGCGTGCCCATGTTAAACAAGGGGGTCAGCACCACCTTGCCGACAACGCCATTGGCACAGGGCTGGTTGTCATCATCCAGCACTTCAGTCAGCATCAACTCCCGTGACAACTCCCAACGGTTGTTGCGGCCAAAACCTACAATCCCGGCCTCAGACGCGCCATATTCATTATAAACCGGTACCCCAAACACCTCTTCCACCATCTGCTGTTCCTCAGGGCTGCACATTTCAGAAGTCACGATACATAACTTAAGTCGCGGTGCAACGGTTTTCAAAGAAATTCCTCTTTGCGTAAGAAATTTGGCAAAGGTCACGATGGGATAGGCATAGCCATAAATATAGACAAAGGGCTTTTTGCCAAAGGCAGAAAGCCAGCGCTCCATGTTGTCATCCGACAAATCAACCGTATTAAACCGAATGCGATGGGTTAAACGATCCTTGAGCCGCTCCGTCACCTTGGAAACCAAAGAATAGGGTGTGCCAAAAAACCGGGCCTGCAAATCATTGAAAGTAACCCCGGCAGAATGATAACGGTCTTCCAGTAAGCGCCAGGTCAGGGCATGACTCAGATAATCAATGGCATAATCAAAAGGCTTTCCGGTTGAACCGGAAGTTTGCCGGTGATAATACTTCGGATAGGCATTTAAATCGGGCACCCGCCCTATGGCATGCTCCCGAATGGTATTTTTATTGATGACCGGAATTTCATTCCAGGTGGAAGGATAGTCACCAATAAACTTTCGATAATTGGTGTTGCCCTGATAATGAAAGGAAAAAGCCTCCCACTTTTGGCGCTCCATCCATTCAGGGCTTTGAGAAGCCTGCTTAAATGTTTTAAACTTTTGGGCAGCCTCCTTAACCGGAAAGCCTGTCCACCCTAGCAAAGTAAAGAAATCCATTATATTTTCCAGTTATAGTCGTCCAGAAGCTGCAGCGACTGTTGAATAATTGATTCCAGATGAAAGGGAACCACAACGTTTTTGATGCCATTGCTTAGGGTATTGGCCAGATGGTCATCACCCACCAGGCGAAGAACCGCCTGTTCCAAACCATCCACATCTTTAGGTTCTACAAACAACGCACTTTCATTGTGCTTGAAATACTCAGGCAAGGCATTGAATCGGGTGATTACTATAGGAATGCCGGCCATGCCTGCTTCCACCAGAATACCGGGCAATCCTTCACCAGAATGAAAGGTGGGCAAGGCCAGGAAATGATAGTTGGTGAGAACCGACTGTACCATGGTAGGATCCAAAATACCCCTGTAACGGATTTGTCCCTGAGCTTCATTAATCCAGCAGGAAACCTCCTTTTCGTGAGCGGCATCCATCGGGCCGTAAATATCCAATTCCAGATTACTGCCTGACTTATTCAAATTGACAATGGCTTCCAGCAATACCAACACGCCTTTGGTAGCGGTGACGCGCGACACAAAAACGCCCTTTCTTTTAATACGCTCGTTCAACTGCCACTGACTGCCATCGTCCTTTCGGGGATTGTAAACCAACACCACATTCTTTAAGCCACACTTTTCCAAACCTTCTTTTAATGCAATGGATTCTGCAAAAACGCCATCCAGTTTATTCAGCATTTTAACAAATATCCGGCGCTTCCAGGGAGTCAGCGAATTCATCATCTGCTTGTCAAATGATCCCCCTACCACATAAAGCACTCCTTTTTTATTAGAGAAGAGACTTAACAACCAAAAAATGGGAATAATATAATACCGGCCATTCCGGTTCAGGGAGAAAATAATCTGGTGGGCCCGCACCATCAAACGGATCAGTTTCAGGTTATTTTTCCACCTGGGTTGATTTCTGGCAATGGTGTCAAACCAAAGAATACCCTTTATTCCGACCTCTTCAAACCCTTCCCGCAAATAGCTGTTTTTAACACCGTCCCCGTTAAAGGGTGGACCAAAAGGTCCTACAAACAGTGTTTGCTTTTTTCCGTTGCTCATCCTTTTTCTTCTAATTTGTTTAATCCTCTCCTGTCTGCCATCCCGGCATTCTCCCTCTTACGACCTCATCCCATTTTCTATCATCCTTTACCCCATCACCACCATTTAACCCTTCTACCCTATCTGCCCCAAACCCTATCAACCCCATTAACCCCATCTGCCCTATCTGCCCTATCCACCCCATCTGCCCTATCAACCTTCTACCCTATCCACCCCATCGGCCCTATCTGCCCTATCAACCCTATCTGCCTCCCATCATCTGCCCATACCGCGGTAAACGTTGAGTATCTTTTCAATCGCACCTGTCCGTGAAAACTCACTCTCCACACGCTCTTTTAATAATTGGGCTTTGTTTTGGGCGACTTCCGGGTGATTTAATACAGAAAAAATGCCCTGGACTAAAGCCCCGGCATCTTTGGGTGGAACCAGCTCACCGCACCTTCCGCCATCTAAGACCAAACCACAATCTCCCACATTGGTGCAGACGACCGGCAATTGAGCCATACCATACTCGAGCAGGGAAACCGGCAGGCCTTCCGACAGGAGGATAAAACACCCACATCACAACTGGCCAGTATGGCGGCCACATCATTCCGAGAGCCCAGTATAAAAGTCCTTTCGTTTAAGTCTGTTTCATTTTTCAGGCGCCCTTGCAAATGGCGATAGTAATCATCATTGAAATGACCGCCCACCAGATACAAGCGTGCCCCGGGGTAGACTTCCACCACCTTTTTAAAAGCATCCAACAGATTATCATGGTCTTTCTGCCTGCGCAGGTTGGCCAGACAAACCAGCTTTGGATTTGAGTCTTTATCCGGTATATCTGCTTCTGATCCCATCTCTGAACCCAGATCGGCAAAATTGGCCAAAAAGGAAACCTTTTGTGATGGAATTTTCAACACAGAAATAGCATAGTGATGCAATTTATCGTTCACCACAAAAGCATGATCGAAAAAACGCCCCATGATTTTCAACCAAAACGAGGGACGCTCGTCCAGTTGCTCACTGAAGCCAAAATGGTCGTGCCAGACAACCCTGAGTCCGGGCGTCAGTATCTTAAGCACAACGGCCCAAAAAGCAGACGAAGAGTGCGCATGAATAATCTCAATTTTGTTTTTACGAATATATTGCCGAATCCCCATCAAAGCTTTCAAATCCAATACCCCTTTTTTGTCGGCCACAAAAAAGGAACCTGCTCTTCCACAAACTCTTCCAGAGGCCCGCCTGCCCTGGTGGCGCACAAATGACTGTCAACCCCTTGGGCAGCCAGTCCATTGGCAATATTGACAGCCATGCGCTCGGCACCGGCAGCAATCAGCGAATCGATAAGGGTCAATACCTGCATTATTTGGCTTCCAATAATTTAACAATTTCCGCTTCAAAGCGCTCCAAATGGTATTCTCTGGACCAGTCCATGGCCTCCCGGCACATTTCCTGATAACGCTCCGGTCGGTTAACCAACTGAATGATCGCCTCTTTCACTTCCTCAGCTGTGGGCAAAACGATGACCCCACGCCTGTTGACATCCACCATCTGGCTGACGCAAGACACATCCGTGGTAATGGGCAAACACCCCCACCACATAGCCTCAGCCACTACTTTGGGCCAGCCTTCTGAACGGGACAAGAACACCAAAAAATGGGCCTTTCTAAAATAGGCCTCAACCGTTTCGGGACTTTGCTTACCCCATAACTTCACCTCCCGCGTCAAATGATGCGCTTCCATATAAGCTTCCAGTTCTGGTCGCTGACTGCCATCGCCAAACATATCCAAAACAACCGAGTAACCCAGATTTTTTAGAGACTGTAAGGACCTCAAACATTCCAGGGGGCGTTTATTGGAAGTCAGGGTTCCCACGTAAATCAACCGAATGGGCTGATTGGCTATCAAATCACGAATGGGAGCAGGCAAGCGATGATCTCTGGAATAAGTGGCGGTGAAAAAGGGAACAATATTCTTACTACGCTCCTTCCAGTCGCCATAAACCAAAACACTGGTATTATGCGTTAATACGGTATGGCGCAGAATTCGTTGTTGCAAGCGGTAACTGAAAGGCTGACGACTATTCCAATCCCAGTTATTGGCATACTTCACCGTCTTTTTCTTCGCTGGAAAAAAGATTTGAGCAAAAGTGCCCAACAAACCCATATTGGAGGGACAGCGCAAATGAATATGAGACGCCCAAATCATTCCACTCAGTATGCGCCAGACAATCAGAGGCAACTTCCATGCAGATTCAAGGGATTTGCGAAAGCCTTTGAACTCAATAAACGGCACCTCCACAACTTCCATATGGGGATGCTGATACATCGACTCGAGGGCATCAGGGGGAATGGAGGATACAGGGGCAATGACGCGAACCTGGTCCACATGACGCAACCATATATTCATTTCCCGAATATAGGGCGTATAACCACCGTATTGCGACTGCTCCTTCTTGTGAAGGACGGGAGATATGATCAAAAAACGAATCATAAAGTCTTTTTCAGATTATCAGGAGCCTCAGATTTATTAGGTAGGAACCGCATAAATGCCGCTCCAAACAGAACCCCCGGCAATGCCAGTCGCATGGCTGCATGAAACATGGTAAACATGCTCAGCAAATAAAAGGCCACTAAAAAACAACGGGTTAGCGGATGCTTTTCCGTTAGGAGAAAATAGAGTGGCAGACCAAGCATACCTACCAGCATAAACAACAGGCCTAAAATACCGTGTTCCGACAGTAAGCGGGCAAATTCTGTATGGGCCGCAGCAGCGCTGCCATAATAGCGAACCCTGTACTTTTCAGCCATTCCGTATCCAACACCGAATCCGGGGTGCTCCAAAAAAGCCCGAAAATCTGCTTTCATGATTTCATCCCGTCCTGTTAGAATATTGCTATTTCCGGTACGCACACCAGTAAGGGCTTCGGTGGTGCTCAGCCCCTGGTAGCGATACAGGAGGAAATTATTGGTTAAATGATTGGCGAACAGAAAAACGCCCACAAAAAAAGCGAGACTCAAAGTGACATAAGGCATGGACTTAAAGAGCTGTCGCCTGAAACCCGGGTAAGCAAAATACAAAACCGTTATGGATCCCAACAGAGCCAATGTACTTCCCATAACCCCACCCCTCGAGAAAGTCAGCAAGGCCCGTAAAACCAAATAGAACAACATCACCCAATCGAGCCACGAAAAAGGGGTAATCTTTTCACCATTAATTTTATACAACAGCGCCAGCATAATAAACCATCCCAAAACGGTGGATACCTGGTTGGGACCAAAACCACCGGAGGCCCCTGAACTGGACTGCACGCTGGTAAACTCAACAGTGGCCAGACTGGCGACCACACTCAAGGCAGCAATAATGGTAAAGGCCGGTAAAAAAGCCCATTTCATTTGGTGGAAATAAACATCCTGTGGCACCCCTCGCTTATAAAAATAGAGACCGGCGACGACCAGACTCAGTGGACCGGTAATATTAAACATAATCATATTGTTCAGCCTTTCCGGATCTGGATGTTCCACCAGAAAAATGGCAGGAAGTAACAAAACCAATAAAAACACAAAAACCCAGGGAATATATTTTCTCCCCCCACAAAAAGACCAAATAACAACAGAATAAT
Source organism: Geofilum rubicundum JCM 15548 (assembly GCF_000974365.1). GTDB lineage: Bacteria > Bacteroidota > Bacteroidia > Bacteroidales > Marinilabiliaceae > Geofilum > Geofilum rubicundum. The sequence continues at coordinate 100,958 of NZ_BAZW01000003.1, read as the reverse complement.
ACTGGCGTATTTTCCCATTTCCCAGGAATAGGTAGCACCGGCCATCCTATAAACCATCTCATAACCAATCATGTGCAGGGCATAAAATCCAGCCCGGGAGCCCCGGTCCAGATTGTACAGCACATCGGTCATAAACAACAAAAACATCAAGGGATAGGCCAATGCCACAATGCCCGGTGACAACTTGAGCATCACTCCTAAAAACAGGTGAATAACAATCAGCGTGACATAACCAACTTTCGTATCTATTAAGTTAATCATTGCTTTGTATTTTTTCGTAGAAACGAAGGTTTCTTTCAATAATTGGCCCCAATCCAAAAATCTCCAGCGCATCTTTTTGCCCTTGAAGCGCCATCACTTGCATCTCTTCAGGATGCTCAAGCGCATAAATGATTTTTTCGGCAATATCGAGCGACTCGTGGGGATTACACAACAAGCCATTGCGCTTGTGATCAATCGTTTCGGGTCCGGGACCCGTATTTGAAAACAACACCGGCTTGCCCATGAACATAGCCTCAGGCGCTACCAGTCCTTGCGTTTCCATATGCGATGGAAAAACGCACAACTCCGCCACTTCGTATTTTGACGGAATCTCTGACAAGCCAATGGCCCCATGAAAAGTCACATGACTCAGCACTTCTTCCGGAAATGCCCCCTTCAGGTAATTCACATACGACCGCTTATCCGGAAAAAACCAGTCCCGGCCGTAGACATCCAAATGCACATCCGGAAACCTCGGGATGACCAGTTTCAGCGCTTCCAACAACTGACGAATGCCTTTTTTCTCACAAACGGTACCGGCAAAAACCAAACGATGGGGAATGGTTTTAGACAGGTCGGCCTGACTAAAAAGTTCGCCGTTGATGGGGTAGCGAATGATTTCCATGGGCCGCCCTTCGGTGGACAAATATTTGCCTGTATGAGATTTCACAAATTGAGAGACGGCCACAAAGGCATCGGCCCGCTGATAAGACTGTTTCTCAAGATACCCCTTCCACTTTTCCACCGACCGGTTTTCACTCTCGGCAAAGAAATGATGACCACCATGCATCCGAACCACCTTTTTATAAGGTGTTCGCTTAGGCAGCATAAACATCAAGGCTTCAGGGGCCTCCACCACATCAATGGGCACCTGTCCGTGCAAGGCTCTCAATTTCTTTCGAATACGCCAGCCATTTTCGATAAAGCCGGCTTTTCGAAAATACTGGGTAACGGGCAAACGGTAAATCTCCACCCCTTCATCGTTTAGCTCCTCTGTGTAGGGCTTGCGACCAATTCCTACCACACTTACTTTGTGCCCCATACGCACCAGCCCCCGGCCAATGGTTTGAATAAAGCTGCCAATTCCGCCTGTTCCCCACAAAGGGTATTCGTAGGAGAGATAACATATATGCATGTAATACGTGGTTTAAGATTTAAATTATAGAGACATGATGGTGCCGGCAATACGTTTGGAAGCTTCCGCTAAAGGCTGAAGCGCCACCACCCTGAACCATGCTGCACGTGTTTCAGCATCGGGTAAGGGGCCGTTCATCGCTTTGTTGACACAAGCAGCTATTTCATCCTTACCATTGAGCCATATGACACAATCCTTATTCGGCATGCTCCGAAAATGCTGGTATTGGTTGTTAGTAACGGCCGACCAATGCGTCACACTCGGTTGGTCGTAATTGATATAGATGGCAGGCTTACCATAGACTGCAAAATCATGGGCCATGGTAGAGCCGACATTAATCACCGCATCTGCATGCAATGCCACATTCACGAGCAATTTAATATCCTCACGGGTTGGAACAATAAAACTCCACCCTTTTGAGTAGGTTTTCCATAAAGGATCAGAGGCCTTAATAAGTTCCGGAAATTGCTCAATGACGGGCTTAAAGCGACCGGATAAATCCACAGGAGCTCGACGTAATAGAACCTGCGGCCGGTCTTTCTCCGGCATCTGCATCAAGGCCTCAGCCAAATCATTCAGGTACTTTTCATCACAGGGAAAGGTCAGATCATTGCCCGAAAAACAGAGCACCTTGCGATTGGGATCCAATCCTTCCTGAGCAAAAAAAGCAGCCCTGTCCATGTAAAGATCCTTATTGAAATAAAACTCAAACTGAGGGGTTCCGGTCACAACAATATTTTCCGAATGGATTTCAGGATAATAGTCGGCCATCTCCTGCTTCATATAATCTGACCACACCACATAATGTTCTGTCCGTACCAGCAATCGGGCCTTCGGCAGATTGTCCCAGGAATAAATGGCTCCAATGGTTTTAATGCCCAAAGCCTTCGCTGCCTCAACAATTACCGACCCATCCAGCGAACGCTGGTGGGTGCTAAAAATCACATCCGGTTGATGTTCGTTCAGCATTCGGGTTTGCTCCTCAAAATAGCCGGTGCTTCTTAAATGCCGACTGTATTGTTTCTCCAACCACTCAATGCTTTTGTAGGAAAAGGAGAAGAAAAACCCAATGAAAGCCGCCATCGCAAAAAATAGCCGCGTCCAAAAAGCAAAATTCTTTCGCGTCCAGTTAATCATGATGGTGTCATTCTGCACCTTGCGGGTATTGTATCTTAAGCGCGCATAAGTAATGACCTCTTTCAGCAACTTGCCTTTAAATGACTCCTTATAGCCGGTCATGGCCACATGCGAAATCTTATGCCGGTGCGACAGAGCCACATCCTTAACCACTTCCTGTGGCAAAACCGTCAGTAACATGATTTCCACCTCATCGGGGAATTCATCCATCAACTTACTGTACAGATAATTACGCAAACCCACCCCGTCGGGCACTAAGAAACATATCTTCATTCAACCAATTTTATGAAACCAACAATCCACTTATTCGTTCATGATTTTTTCAACAAACTCACGCACCACACCTTCGCCACCTTTTTTTGACAACACAAAAATACCCGGAATGGCCAGTACTTTTTGGTCCGCATCGGCGGGACAAGCCGGGAAGCCTGCCTTGGATAGCAATTCCAGACAATTGACATCGTCGCCAATATAAGCCACTTCACTGATATCAATGCCCTCTTTTTGACAAATATCCAGAGCAGCGGCTAACTTACCACCATGTTTTTTGCCCTGGTACAAATAATCCAGCTTCAGTTTTTTAAATCGACGCTCCACTATCTGTGTATCTTCAGAAGTAACAATGCCGGTCTTGATGCCTCTGGCCTTGATGAGCTGCAAACCCATACCATCACGGGTATTGAACTTCTTCAACTCATCCCCCTTTTCAGAATAATACATACCCGCATCGGTCAATACACCATCCACATCGGTCAGAAACAATTTCACCATGCGATAATCACGTACCTCCGTCATTTGATGCTTGCGCATCAAATTTTCAGCCATCAACCAGTCATCCTCCTCATCTATTTCAATGGCTGTATATTCCGGCATTTCGTAAACACCAATTTTTCCCGAAAGGCGATTACCCGAGTTTAAGATGGCTTGAACCCGGCTGATGTAAAAGGCACCATTCTCCATCAACTCCCCATCAAAATCCTGACGGCGCGGGCGATGGCGGTAATCGTAGTTTTTGGAACTGCCGTCGGCATTCCAGAAAAAACGCTTATAGCGCACGCAGGTGAGCAGGGAATCAAAACCTCCCGCTTTAAACCATTCCAAAGCATCTGTAAAATCCTGCACACGCGTCAGGGGCGATGTGGCCTGCACCAGCATAAAAAGGTCGTCCGACTTCAGCTGATCTTCTGCCCGATTAATGTAATCGAGCATGGCCGTCTCGGTAGAAGCTGTATCGGTGGCACTTTCGGCCGAACGACTAAAAAGCGCCACTTTGCTCAGACCAAAACCCTTCACTGTCCTGACAATATCTTCACTATCGGTAGAAACCACCACCCGGTCGACCCCCGGCGCCGCCTCAAGCGCCTTTAGATTCCAATAAATCAGAGGTTTACCACAGAAATCACGAATATTTTTTAAAGGAATGGATTTACTGCCTCCCCGCACAGGGATGAATGCGACTACTGCCATTTGATCTGATTCTTTTTAAGTTTATTGCGTTGTACTTCCTCAATGCCGAGGATATCCTGATTTTTGTAATTCAAAGCCTTGGAAACCGCCCGGCAATCGCGCGTTAATCGACGCAAACCATCGGGCTCCAGAGAAGCAGAATGGTCCGTTCCTTTCCAGGTACGGTCAAGGGTATAATGGCGCTCAATCCATTCGGCCCCCAGGGTCATGGCTGCCACATCCACGGCTATTCCCAGGTGGTGACCGGAGAAACCAACGGCCTTAACCCGGTGACCATAGTGTTCTTTCAAGCGGGAAATCTCGTACAGACAGACATCTTCAAACGGCACAGGATACCCGGATGTACAGCTGTAAATCACCAAATCCTTGCTGCGTCCCATGCTTTCAAACAGCTCCACGACCTGTTTCTCCTCTTCGTGACGGGTCATGCCAAACGACACATGTACCTCGCCCGAATAGTTCTCACACAAATAGGTGAGCATGGCCTTGTTCTGATTACAAGCCGAGGGTATTTTAATCAATTCCGGATTCAGGGAAGTGATTTCCTTGGCCGAAGTCACATCCCAAACAGAAGTCGAATAAACCAATCCGTACTCTTCACACCATTGCTTTAACTGTCGGTGCTGGTCCAGATCGAACTCCAGAAATTCACGGTGCTCACCGTAGGTCTTACCATAAGCATTAATGGGATTGGGATGGGGCGTATTGTACTCCTCTTCGGTCAATAATTCCCGGTTGGTCCGTTTCTGGAACTTAACCACATCCACTTTACAAAAAATGGCGGCTGTTACAATCATCTCATGCGCAATTTCCATGTCGCCCTTATGGTTGCAACCAATTTCAGCTATAATTTTTGGTGCTTTCATCTGAAATAAATATTAAGTTTATATTATTGGTGCTTAAGCACCCTATTATCAGGAATAGATGCTGTTCGCATCTTCAAGATTTTTAAAAAATAAGGGTTTTAACTGCTCCAGTTCTTCATCCGACTTATCCCACCAGGACAGAGCTTCAATTTCATCCCCGACCGTTTCAGAAAATCGCCGACCGACCACCTTGGCCGGGATGCCTGCTGCAATAGAAAAGGCGGGTACATCCTTGGTCACTACGGCCCCAGCAGCAATCACAGCCCCGTTACCTACAACCACTCCCCCCAGAATAATGGCAGCATGACCAATCCAGACATCGTTACCAATTCTGATTTCTTTCTCTTGTTTGAGTTGATATAACTCACCATTAAACAAACTGCTATTGATATAGGTTGACATATACCTTACGGGATGGTTGGTGGCATTGATCATTACATTAGCCCCTATCTGACAATATTTTCCAATGCTTACGTTTCCATGCACCCAATTGCGCATGCCCAGCGTAGTGCGAAATCCAATATTTACCTTACCCGAAAAAGTACAACCATCAGGAACCATATTCTCCCCTTCAAACGATACATGACGCAATCCGCTTATTCGTCCGCCTACCACAGCCCCGCGAACATGGCGGGCAGCATAATAGACTCTATCGAATAACCGCCGAAAAAAAGAATAAAGCTTACTTCTCATATTTCATCAATTATCTGTTTAAACCCAATTTAATCTCCGCATCAACCTCACGAGTGGATTTATGCAGGCAAATTTTAACCGATTCAAACGAACCGACCTGTTGCGGTAGTCCGGAAACGCCACCTTATCCTTCGGCAATGCACGGCGTGAGGGCAAGCGGTCAGGCAAGGTATTGCCCATGTGGTAGGCGTAGCAATGCGTGGTCGACAATCGATAATACCCCAGGTGATCCGAAAAATAATCTAAATAAGTCTCTTCATATCCATTTTTGAAAACAAAAGGTATTTTTTGAAAAGGCAATTGATGAAATACATCCCTTTTCATAGTGGCCAAGGCGTGTACCGCACCCAGACAGACCTGGTGATCGCCCTTCTGCAGATAATACTGCTTACTGCTCCAGGGCGACTTCTTCCGAACCCCCTTCCCGGTGTATATGCCTTGTCCCGCCGCATGCCCTAAACCTTTATCCACCAAATCCATTTCTTCCTGAGGAACAGCCTTTCCTGTATGCCAGGGGGCTGTAAGCACCCATTGGGTATTGTGCTTAAAGGCCAGATTGGGGCAGGGATAACAGGTGACCACACCGGCTTTGGGAAAATCAGAAAACACCCGGGCTACAGCAGATTCCCAGCCCTCAAAAAAAAGAAAATCAGCATCTGCAATGGTAATAAAATCCTCATAAGAAGCCCTGGCCTCTGCCAGAATCGGTTCCAGTTTCCCGCGGTTCTCGCTCCGAACAACATATTTATCGATAAGTCCCTTGGACACAAAACTTTCGGCAACTTCGGCAGCTGCGCGACAAGAATGGTTGTTGATCAGAGTGATATTGGTGGTTTGCGCATCCATGGTGGAGGTAAGCGAATCCAGGCAGCGCTGAAGCACTTCTGGCTGTTGCTTAAAGTAAGCCTCTTCAATATTGGGAATCCAAAACGGCAGGATAATCCGATGCTTTTTGTGCAGCAGATTTTGGATGTTCGACTTCAATGGATTTTCCCCTATTCGCATAATGTGCTATCTGGCAATATTAAGTTTATAGGCCCACCCGAAAGTGCGGTCCGACAATGACATGGTATAAAAATACTTCAGACGCAAATAGTTCTTTCGCGACCCTTTTTTATAGGCCCTTCTGAAGGCTTCATTGTCCATTAAATAACTTTTAATTTTCTTTTTGATCAAGCTCGGATCAATTTCCGGAGCTGCATGCGCGTACTTCAAATACAAAACAACAGAAAAACAGATAAACTCTGCCAATTCAAAGTCATTTTTTTTATCCAATCCCGCTTTTAGTGCATATTCTTCCATTTTAAAGCGGGACAGAATGGCATCGCCAAAATTGGTCAAAGATACATCACGGGTTATCGACCCGGGACGTGAGCGGTAGTAGTAGACTACTTTTTCGAGCAATACCACCTTTTGCGCCTTGCTTACCAGCAAGGCCAGAAGGGCCGCATCCTCTCCCCTTTTAATACCTGCCTGATAATCCAGATCTTCAGAAAAGAGGCGACGGCTGTAGAGGATTCCCCACAAAGGAAACAAGCGCTCTTTCAGCATCTGCCTCAAAAAATCCAGGCGATCATAAACCCCATAACGTCCATACTTTTGATCCCTGTATCCGGCAGCTGTTTCGAGCGAATATTCTCCCTTAACCATATCCGCCCCTTTTTCCAGAGCCTCCTGAACCAAAGCATCCATGGCATTGATTTCAATGGTATCATCGCCATCCAAAAAGAAAAGAAATTCCCCCGAAGCTTCCAAAATGCCCGTGCGACGTGCCAGGCGACGCCCTCATTGGATTTATGAATGGGACGAATCCGGCCGTCCCTACGGGCATAGGCATCCACAATAGCTTTAGACCCGTCTGAAGAGCCATCGTTCACAACCAATACCTCAATATTCTGATAACTTTGAACCATACAACTGTTCAAACAGGTATCAATATACCCCTCCAGGTTATAACAAGGAATGATAATAGAAACTTTGGGATGGGAATTTTGTTGCATCATATCATTTCAAAAGCCGGTACCCCCGGTTGAATAAAAAATAAGCGATCCATGTCAGGTCAATTTTAATTTTATACCAAAAGGAAAAATCCATTCGTTTTAATTCCCTGCCTCTTAAAGCAGCAGCAGAGAAAAAGCGGTTCTCCAGCAAATCAATATAAAGATTGATCAGATTCCTTTTCAGTCGGGCAATGGTTGGCGCTGATAAGCGGGATTGGTATTCCAGGGCCTTTTGAGCAGCCATGAAACTGGACTCAATTTTTGAACAGGTGACTTTCCCTGAGGATATACTATTGGCATGCTGGCGAAAAAACACCAAAGGCCGGTCGTCCGTTAGATACTTATCTTCAATGGCCAATAAACGCACAAAGAACTCCCATTCCTGTGCTTTGTGCAATTCCTCGTTAAATTTTAAACCGGCTTTCAGCAGAAAATCCCTTTTAAAAAGAGGTGCCTGTGTCAACCATTTAATCCGGTCGGCCACAAAATCTTCAAAAGCATCCTCAGAGGCAATTCGCTTCGTTCTCAGACCGATGGTTTGTTCCACCTTACCTTCAAACATCATGGTCTGACAAACAGCAAAATTAAAAGGACTTTGGTGCAAAGCCTCCACCTGCCAGCGCAATTTATCCGGGTGCATGATGTCATCATCGTCAAACCAATTGATATAGGCACCCTGGCTTTTTTCAAAACCATAATTCCGGCAGGCATTTGCCCCCTTGGGCAAATGATCCGGCCTTCTGTGGTAGGAGAAGCGGGGGTCCTTCTGACCATAACCTTCTACCACTTCCCTGGTATGGTCGGTTGACCCGTCATCCACCACCACACATTCCCAGTTATTGTAGGTCTGCTTTAAAATACTATCCAGCGTTTCGGTAATTAAATACGCCCTATTAAAGGTGGGAATAATTACTGAAACCAAAGGTTGATCATCCATCATCTTAAGATCCCGATTAAACCCGAAATTTTAATCGCAGGTAATAGTACAACAAGCGATAATCATGGGTGTTTTTAAAGGCTTTCCACAACCATTGACCGGCTTCCGAGAAACCTTCCTCATAAGCTCCTAAAGCATATTCCCCAATGCGCTTCCAAATAAGCGCATCATACTCCGTGCTGATGCCAAGATATTTTGAAAGCACCAAAAACCGGCCCTTCCAATAATTTTCGCCCTTCTTCATTTCGGCACTGTGTTCGTGCCGGCGGTATTTACTAAAAACCTGCTCTTTATAAGCAATTCCCGAATGAAGGGATATTCTGATAAACATATCCCAATCTTCGGCAAACAATTTTTCATCAAATCCGCCCAGATCATGCAGCACCTTGGTAACATACAGTCCCGAAGCTGTTGGGATAAAACAGCCATGCTTAATCAGTTCAGGAAAAACAAAGCCACTCGGCATTTGTCCGTCTTCAAAGAGTTTTTTGCGATTGGTCACCACGGAATCGCGAAGCACTTTATCCTCGTTATCAATCCATTGAATATCCCCATACAGAAATCCTGGCTGCCAGTCGAGTGATTCCATGTAAGTCACCTGACTCTCAATTTTATCGGGCATCATTAAATCGTCACAAGGCCATGGATGGAAGTATTTGGTTTTGCAAAGCGACAACGCATGGTTCATGGTACGGGTGATGCCCTGATTCTTTTCGTGAACAATCAAAGTGGCCGGATGACCATTTTCTTCCAGCCATTCATTGATCAGTTCCACCGAATTATCGGTGCTGCCATCGTCAATGATATAAAAATGACCGGGACGCCAGGTTTGGGCCATTATGTTATCGAGCGTTTTACGCAAAAATCGGCTCTGATTATAACACAAGGCAATCACCGTCACCAGTTCGTCACACCTGTTTTTTGAAATATTATCTGTCATTACTTCCTACTTGAATTCATTGATTACGGACGCTACATACGCTATTTCCTCATTTGAATGGACCGGACTGATGGGAAGGCTCAACTCCTGTTGGTGAATCTTCTCGCTAATGGGAAAGGATAAATCCGACCATTGACCAAAGGCTGCCTGATGATGCGGCGGCACCGGATAGTGAATCATGGTCTGCACGCCTTTCTCCAGCAAATATTGCTGCAAATCATCCCTTCGGGGATGCAACAAGGCAAAAATATGGTACACATGTGTGGCATAAGCAGCCTCAAAAGGAAGCGTTACCTCTTCCTGGCGAATGGAAGCGCGATACACATCGGCCAATTCCCGACGCCGCTTATTCTCCTTATCCAGTCCACGCAACCGGATTCTCAACCATGCCGCCTGATTCTCGTCCAGCCGCATATTAAAACCTTCATAAACGTTGTAATACTTTTTATGGGAGCCATAATTGCGAAGCGCCTTTATAGCAGCGGCCAGCTCACTATCATTGGTCGTAACGGCACCGGCATCGCCCAAGGCACCCAGGTTTTTTCCGGGATAAAAGCTATGACCGCTGCGTGCCCCAGATTTCCGGCCCGACGACCATCTGTGAGGGTGGCGCCGTGCGACTGAGCCGCATCTTCAACCAGCAGCAAGTCATGGTTACTGGCGATGGCTGCCAGGGCTGGCATATCGGCCAGCTGTCCGTATAAATGAACGGCCAGAATGGCCTTGGTCTTTCCCGTAATATGGGTCTTGACCAATTCAGGATCCAGATTAAAAGTGCCCGTATCCGGTTCCACCAAAACCGGTTTCAAACGACTTTGAGTCACGGCTAAAATGGAAGCAATGTAGGTATTGGCCGGAACGATCACCTCATCCCCTTCCTTTAGTTGCCCCAAAACCTTATAGCCTTCAAAAATCAGTCGAAGCGCATCCAGTCCGTTACTCACCCCTACGCAATGGTCGGTACCACAGTAGTCGGCGTACGCCTTCTCAAAGGCTTCCACCTCGCTGCCCATAATATACCATCCACCTTCCAGAAACTGACGGGTGGCCGCCATCATCTGTGGAAAGTAAGGTTGATTCACGGCCTTTAAATCCAAAAACTTTACCTGCATATCTCTTTTCTGTAAAAATCGTGACAAAAACCTGCCGCCCCAAAACCTTCCTTAAAAGACGCCAGTCCCACATTCAATTCCCGACCGTTATTGTCCGTGGAAGTTCCAAAATTCAAATACCTTTTAGTCGCCCCATACTTCTCCATTAGATGTCCTATCAGGAATTCAGCCGCACACAAATCTCGGCCTTCATCATTAAAATGAAAATACTGGGTATGGATAAAATCGTTGTCAATAAACAACCAGGCTCCTCCCAGGAAACGCTCCTCCTGGTAAACACAAATGGTCTGGCAATTATTGGGAAAGCGCTTTTGTAAAAGCAACACTTCTTCCGGTGTATGAACGGCAGAGGTGTCGTATTTATTCACCAGATTGTGGTTGACCAGTTCCATGTATTGATGCACATCCCCCTGCGTATCGAGACGCAGGTTGTTGCGGCCCGACTTATTAAACCGATAGCGCTTATCCCGGGCGAAGCGCCATGGTTCTTCAGATCAAAATAAAAAGAAAGGTCGCGTCGCCATAATTCGTAACCACTGTTCCATAAGACCCATGCATCCGCATCGTTGGCATGCTTCTCAAAGACAAAGGGTTTGTGCTTGTATTCAACACCTTGAATGGCATGACCAGCGGCATAGACCTCCATTTCCTTGAACAAATCCTGCAAATCAATGGCCGAAAACCGGTTTCCCAAAACCCATCCACCATAAGTCAACCCTTGATGCGACCACAAAACCCCCTCCTTTTCATTGGCCGGCAAAACAGCTTTCAGTTTGCCTTTGCTGTATGCCATCAAGCTGTGATCGGTAAACCGGTCGGCATGGTAATCCATAAAGCCCCGATAAAACAAGAACACCCCGTTCCATGCATCCTTGACAAACTGATCCCACTCAGGGCCTTTATCTTTTGTATATCTGACTAACTCAAACTGCATCATTCAATCTCTTTTCCGCTATTTAAATTTGACTTTCTTGGTCGCTCACTTTTCCAATAACCTTGGCGGGACACCCGGCTGCTATGGAATAAGGAGGAATATCTGCATTGACGAAGCTTTTGGGGTGAACAAACACGCCATCACCAATGGTGACTCCGGCTATAACCATGGTGCCGTGGCCAATCAGGCAATCATTTCCTATGCTAATAGGCGCTTCTTTAATAGGAAAACTTTTCAGCATATCCGCACTGGCCGTTGGTCCGGTATCCACAATAAAATGGCAAAACGAACCAATACTGCAACGTTCACCGATGGTCAGCTGCGCCGCATATCCATTGATAATGCTGTGGTCTCCGATACGGGTACCAGCACCTACCTTCAGCACGCGTTGCGGACTCCCAAAAATGGTGGTCCGCCGTCCCACCTTAACACCATCCCCCAGCTTTGTATTATTGAGCGAGGCGCTTTCATCGACTTCCACTTGTCCACCGGTGAATATATTAGCATGTATCATTCTTCGGCTTTTTGATTAAAAACGATATTCGGGTCAATCGAACGAATGAAGCGAGCCGGATTGCCACCGAAAATGGCAAAATCAGGCACATCCGCATCCACATAGCTATTGGAAGCCACAATACTGTACTTCCCAATCGTCACACCGGGAGCAATCACACATCCCGAACCAATCCAGCTATGATCCCCTATTTTAATAGGAGCTGCCGGTCGGGCAAACAACTTATTAATGGCAGATCCCGGCGCCAACCCCCAATCCGACACAATCACATTGTGCTGGGCAATGGACACATGCTCGCCCAGTTCGATATCCGCCTGAGAGCCCTCCAGGGTTACATACATACCCAAAATGGTACCTGAACCAATTTTTACCACATGTGCTTCTCCGCCCAGGATGGTGCATTCTTTGGCAATCTTGATATTATTTCCAAAATGGACATTGTTTACCTTGGTGGACGGATGAATGGTGACGTCTTCACCAAAGGATAGGTTGGATAAAATCATAACAAAAAATCTTTTACTAAAGTCAGTAAATAATCAATATGACCCCGGGTCATATTTTGATGGCAAGGCAGATAAAAAGCGTCCTCACCATAGAACACGCTACACTCAATGCCCTCGCCTTGCAGAAAATGCTTCAGACCTTCTAAATCATGCCCTTCCGCTTTAAACAAGAAAGCGCCGGGCACTTCACCAACGCCAGGTTCAAAGCGGGGGGCAAACCCTGCTTCGGCGAAAACCTCAGCCATTTGCCGGTGAACTTCCTTTCGTGCCTTAATAATCTGCTCCCGGTGCTGATGATAAAAAACGAAACACGACTTAAAATAATTCAGGGCATCATTGGAAAGACGACTGTTAAATCGCCTCCCTTTAGAAGAAAAGAGCAGGCCGCCGGCCTGCATGGGAAACATTTTTGCCATACTAAAGATGGCAAAATCACCGCCACTTCCCGGTTGCCCCCCATCCAGCTCCGAATACATACTGTAGGCAGCGTCTTCAATAATGGGCAGTCCCAGCTTTTGAAGCGATTTTACATCCGGATAAATAAAACCAAACTCGTGGTTCACCAAAATAACCGCTGTAGCCGCACTTTGTTGACGGCTCCACCCACAATATTTTTCAATGGTTCGTGTAACACAGCCACTGATGTAACTGTTTCCACTGGTAGTGAGTATCCAGACTTCGTCCTTAGGTCTGAGCGACAAGCTATCCAGAATCAGATCCAGGGCACTGGTGGCACTTTCGGTAATGGTTACGGGCCACCCATTTAACTCAACAGCCTCCTCTTCCGATTTATAATGGCGCCAGATATAGTTATTTCTAAATATATCATCGCTACCAAAGGGGGAAATGTTGATGGCGGCCGACCGGAAATCAGGGGCTTGCTTAATGTATCCGTTCAGAAATTCCACGATATTTCAAATAAGCTTCATAGGTTCGAATATAATCCGCCTCATCATAGGAGTGGGAGGTCAAGACCAGACAAATTGAGGCCGAGGAAAAATTCTGCTCACGTGCCCAGATGCCGGGAGGTATGTGTAAGCCCATAAAGGGCTGGTTTAAAAAGAGTGTTTTACAATGAATGCCATCCTCCACCATCACCTCAAAGCTACCGCCGGCAGCGATTAAAAACTGGTGGCACTCCATGTGGGCATGCGCCCCGCGGTTTTCACCGGCAGGGATATCATAGAGATAAAATACCCGCTTGACATCAAAGGGTATATCTACCGAATTCTGAACAGAAGTAATCCGTCCCGATACAGCGCTGATCTTGGGCAGCTGATATATATGACAATCAAAAACCGTTGGCAGACCTTTCTTCTCAGTCCAGTTGACAGAATCGCTCATAATTTCTTATGTATTCATTTTCACTAAATTCACCGGAACTCAAATGCAACGACAGGGCATTGGTGCTGAAGTTCTCCATGTGACGCCATGTCAGGGCTGGCAAATAAAGCCCTTTGTACGACCGGTTTAAATGATAGCGACGCTCCTCTCCGTTTTTATCCTTCACCACCACATCAAAACTTCCTGAAAGGGCAACGACCACCTCCTGCTGTGTTTGAAAGGCATGACCTCCCCGTGTTTCGCCACCCGGTACATCATAGGTCCAGTAAACACGGTCAATATCAAAAGGGAACTGCCGTTGGTTTTCCAAAAAGGTCAAATTTCCCCGGGCATCCAATATTTTGGGGAGCTCAATTAATTCTTCCATAAACTAAAACTCTTGAAGTTCAACCATTTTCCGGAACTTGGGTGACAATTCCTGTAGGTCCTGAAAGCTCCCGGAAGCAGCAATCTCTCCATTTTCAAGTAAATAAATTTCATCGGCCTTGCGTACCGTAGATAAACGGTGGGCGATAATAACAATGGTGTATTTTCCCTTTAACTCATTGATATTGGCCTGGATGATGCGTTCATTTTCCGAATCAAGCGCAGAAGTGGCCTCATCCATCAATAAAAGGGAGCAATCTCTGAAAAGCTCCCGGGCAATAGAAATGCGCTGCTTTTGGCCACCCGATATCAACACGCCGTTGTCGCCCAACAATGAATCTTCCTCATTGGGCATGCGCTGAATGGTCTCAGTCAGTGCCGTTTTAGCGATCACATCCCAGAACTTCTCAATATTCTCAGGCGTTTTATCCATACCAAAAGTGACATTATTAAACACCGTATCGTTAAAAACAACCGGTTCCTGCGTGATATAACCAATCATGCGCCGAAAGCTCCTGACACGCTTAGGGGTTAGCTGTACGCCATCAATCAGCAATTGTCCCTTACCGGGAATCAGCAATCCAGCCAACATATTTACCAGAGTGGTTTTCCCCGAACCGCTTTCCCCCACAAAGGCGATGGTTTTATTTTTTTCAATGGTCAGAGAGATGCCGTTTAAAACCGGCCTGGGGTCACTGTCGTATGAGAACACCACATTTTTGAACTGTATCTCCCTGGTCAGTTGGGGAACATCTTCCTGCTGGCGACTTTCCACCTTCTCTTCAAATTCATTATAGAGCTCCCGGACGGTATGAATACCTCCGGAACTTGTCAGGAATCCCTGCCACGAGTTCTGCAGGGAAAGCAAACTGGTAAGGGAACGGTAAAAGAATACCAAAATGAGGGCGATGCTAAACATCGACACTTCAAACAAAACGACCTGAACAAAAATAACCGCCGCTACAATACCAATAGTGACAGGTTCCCGCAAAGCACCTGAGATGGCGTTGAGTTTCCCCATTTTCATGGTTAAATCCTCCACCTCATTCACCAATCCCACCAATTTTACCCGATACCTGGCAATCAAATCCGTCGCTTTTAAATATTTATAATTCCAAACCGACTCCAGCACTTTTGATTGCAAGCCGTTGCCTATGATTGATTGACTTAAAGAAGAGGTTTCCACCTTTTTATTGATAATTCGATAAATAAAGCCGCTCAATAATCCGGCCACAGTTATGAGCAAAGCGAATCTGAAATTGGCCACAAAAGCCAGCACCAGATAACCCGATAAAGTAATAGCTGCCTGAAGGGTGCTTAAATAGGCCAGCAAAGCTCCGCCAGCCTTCCCAATTTCTGCAGTGATAACATTTTGAATACGCCCCAAATCGATATTCACGAAGGCCGGGTAAGAAATATTGCACAATCCATTCACCAGCTGCATGCGCATCTCCTTCATGAATTTCACGCGTATCTGTGTCGAAAAATAGAGACTGACAAAAGCCACCAACCTTTAAAAGCAAACATAATGATCATAAACAGGAGAATGTTTCCGATGGAAATACTCATCCCGATATAATTAAAGAAGTCAATCACAAAATCCAGTTTCCCCAAATCTGCAGAAGCCGTGTCTCCCGATTCGGCCACCTGAAACAACGGAATAAATAAGGCCAAGCCCAGACCATCCAGCACAGCAACCACGGCACTCAAGCCCAACAAAACCGGAATGCGCCATTTTAAACGCTGGTAGTAAAAAATCAAATATTTTATCTGACTGATTTCTTTAAAATATTTAAGCATTGGATATAATTATGTATGGGTAAACAATCCGAGGGCCTGATACAGCTTCGCCTCCCTCAGTCCCGAACTGAGCTATTTCACTAATTTCAAACACCTAAAGTTAACATTCCCTTCCCTATCTTTTACCAAATTATGATTAACCGTTACAATTCAATGCCAAATTATAATTTTTACACGATGAATGATTTTTCCATTGAATTCATTGGGAAAAACGCCGAAAATTCAAGCATTTTTCATCAATCATGAAAAATCTTTTATTAGTCCTTTTTGAGCCGACACCTGTCAAAATTTTCTTATAAAAAAGAAAAAACATCCTACATTGCTCAACATAAAAAGCAATAACATCATTACGCAAAGGCCATTGTTATGAGCAATAAAACACAAGCAATCAAAGTTGGTATCGTTGGTACAGGTTGTATCGGAAGAGGTTTGGCACTTTTACTTTCAAAACTGCCCGAATATCAGTTAGTGGGCATTCTCACCCGTAGAAAAGGACCCATTGGCGATTTACAGGTCAATCAGGACTTGGTGACTACAAGTCCCCAACGCCTGATGGAAAAATCTGACATTTTGGTAGTCAGCACCGGTGATGCCCTCTACTCGACCGAAATCATCAACATGGCCTTTGGTTTTGATTTGCCTGTCGTCACTATGGATGCAGACACCCAGGTCATTACCGGCTCCTGGCTATCCAAACGGGGACAGATTACTGAATCAGACGGTGACCAGCCCGGCTGCTTAGCCATACTGAAGGAAGAAATCACCCAAATGGGCTTCAAACCCTTGGTTTATGGCAATATCAAAGGCTTTCTAAATCAGGATCCTTCGGTCAAGGACATGGATTATTGGGCCAAAAAGCAGGGCTTCACCCTTCATTCGGTCACCTCTTTTACAGATGGCACCAAACTTCAGATTGAGCAAGCGCTGGTGGCTAATGGTCTTGACGCGAGTATTGCGCGACAAGGGCTAATTGGGGAGCGAAGCGCAGATCTGGAAACAGGTGCCATGGCATTGGCCGCCGAAGCGAGCAAAACAGGCATTGTCATGAGCGATTATATCATATCACCAAAAGCTCCCCCCGGAGTCTTTATAGTGGCGGAGCATGATACAGACCTTGCTTCCGGACTGAGAACCTATAAGATGGGGGAAGGTCCTTTCTACTTACATTACAAACCCGTTCATCTTTGTTACTTTGAAATTCCCAAGACCCTTAAACGCTTTTACAATACCCGCGAAGTTTTATTAAGTAATGGCGCCGTTCCCACTACCGGCGTAGCGGCCGTTGCCAAACGGGAATTAAGTAACGGAACTTTTATCGACCGGGGCATTGGATCCTTTCATGTGCGCGGAGAGGCGGTTAAATTGGCCGATCAACCCGGTATGATCCCAATCGGATTGCTCAATCAGGCTTGGCTCAAACGTAAAGTTGAACCGGGACAAATACTGACTTTTGACGATGTGGAAATACCGGAAAGTTTGGCACTAACAGCCTGGCTGGAAACGGTTATGACCTATCAGCAATTATAAACGGGTCGATTCATTTTTCTTGAAACGTCTTTTTAACCAAAAATTAAAAAGCCGCGCCGGGAATTTTAAAAACTGTGAATAATAGCAATGCCCCATTTGTTCAATGGCGCCTTGCTGTTGTTTAAATTGACGGACACCGGCTCCTCCTGAATTTTCCCGAGGAATAACACCCAGATTATAGTATATTTTACCAACCTCTCTGGCATAATGAGAGACATGCTGAGCCACCAAAGCCGGAATCCCATTTTCATAGGCGACACGATCTGATCCCATCAATAAAAAATAGAGTTGCTGAGGATTTTCCAAAGCAAACAATACCGTGTTGATTTCCCCATCCAGCTCTGAATAATACATTACACCAATTCCAGAGTCCAACAATCTGCCCAGAGAAGTTTCATTCATATTCTGAATATACATGGGATTATAATCCTGACCATATTTTTGTCGGCGCTCCTCTTTTGTTACAAGTAATAAATCCATCATTCTTTTCAAAACGGATATGGAAGTTGACCGATGAATCTTCACTCCGGCTTTTATGGCCTTTTTGGCATTCCGCTTCAAATTAGAACTCATCTTAACATGGCCTCCCGACTTAGAAAAATCAATGACGAATTCATGCATTGCTTCGCAATAATAGCCTTTAAAGCTAAGACATTCTGAAGATCTGGCATCAAAGGAGTATATGAGCACTCTGGAAAAGCCTTCTCGCCGGGCGTACAATTGCAAAGCCTCCATGCAAACAGAACGAAGTTGTTTGTCCCGCCCCCTTAGAAGCAGGGATGAAAAGAAATAAAGCTTCCTTCCCATGAGGCGATTCCCCGGTAGGATCAATCCGGATAACTTACCTAAAACCTCCCCTTCCGGTGATTCAAAATTTAAAAAGATAGCAGGTGTTTGTTTCCCACTTAAGGCATAAACCCATTCAGCGCAGTGAAAAAGACCGGAAGGAAATGCTTCCAGATCAGCAGACCATTTTATAGCCGAAACTTGCTTTAAAACTAATAAATCAGGTGATTTTATCATTGGGCATTATTGTGAGACTCCTTTGCGTTGCCATAAAGATAGTTAAACAGTCACAATAAAATGCCGTAAATCAATTAACAATCTGCTTAAACAAATTGACAATTCGACTATCTTTAGGAAATGAACGGCCCAGATTCAACAAGGGATTAATCAAACGATGCGGATAACATAAAAAATTCGTGGTTGCACCATATACCATCCTTTTCTCTGCCCCCTTCGATTGCTTGCTCCTTTCGAGTCCGGAACTACCGGCATCGCCGGTTCCTCCCAGATTATAGGAGCGAACGCCAGCTTCCCTATATTGGTGGATCAATTCAAAATCTGCCAAGCTGCTAAGCCATACTGATAGGCCAAATTATCGGATCCAACCAATAAATTAAAAACCCTGCCACCCACTTCAATATTGAACAAAACAGAGTGGGGCACTTCATCCCCTTCCAATTTCACCAGATAAAACTTCCCAACCTTCATGTCCAGCAAGCGCTGAAGACAAGATTCATCCATATAGGGAAGATAAAAAGGATCGTATTCCTTTCCATATTTGGAGACGCGTTGCTCCAGAGTGTTATTCAATAATTCAATCAATCGCCGTATCAATTGGGGATCATCTCTGTTAACCAAAACCGCCTTCAACTTTTTGGCCTTTTTGACATTTCGTTTAAGATTCTGGCTAAAGGAAACATGGCCCGATTCAGGCTGAAGATCCACCACAAACTCGTATCGCTCATTGGGGTAAAAATCAGGCACCTCGCATACCAGGCCAGATGGCTGATCATATGACCCAATTATCACCCTTTGTATACACTCGACTCGGGCAAAATCCAATAAGGCCCCACAACAGTCATTCAATAGTTCCTGGCTCGGCTCCTTTAAGGCGGGACCCGTATAAAAAAAGAGCTGATCGCCCTTTATTCTTCCCTGCTTCACCCACAAACCGGCCAACTTCCCGACAACCTCTCCACTTAATTTGAAATTAAAAAAAACAGCACAATGGTATTGATTGCTAACCGATTCAACCCATTCTTTGGTATTAAAAACACCACACTGAAAGCGCTCAATATCCTCACACCAAACAGAAGCATCTACTTTTTCAATTGTCATTACATTCATTTAACCCAGGGTTTGTTTAATAGCGTCAGATAACCGTGACACTGACACCAAGTTAACAAGCAAGAACCTCGATTGTTCATGCTTAAAAACCAGATACTTAAACAAATCCCAAGTATGCAGAGCAATGTTTATCAAACAACTGGAAAGCCATGCGAAACAGCCCCAAACTCACCAATAGAAAAACCTTATTGCTTTATGCTGCATCAATTTACCAATTTTTTATCCAATCAACCAGGACATTGTTTTGAGGCAATCGCCTTCCCAGCTTCATTAAAGGGTTTAATAAAGAATAAGGAAAAACCAGACAATTGGTGGTGGCTCCATAAACCCACTTTTTTTGTCCGCCCATAGCTTGCTTGTACCGATCCAGCCCCTCATTCACTTTATCACCGGGAGCTCCTCCTGTATTATAATATTTAATATCTCTCCTTGCAGAATCCAATATGATCTGAAAATCCAGATAGGACGGAATTCCATACTCATAAGCCACCAGATCGGACCCCATCAAAAGCCCGTATACCCGATCTCCTTTTACCAAATTGAGCTGCACACTATTCGTTGTTCCATCATCGCTTTTCACCGAAAAAAAACTAACCATACCTGATTTCAGGAGCTTTCTCAAGGAAGATTCGTTCATTTTATCCAGAAAAAAAGGATTATACCTGACATTGTACTTGATCAACCGATATTTTCTGGTCAACTCTAATAATTGAAAAAGTTTTTGCAGGGATGCCTCAGAATCTGAAATATCAAGAAAAACGCCCCGATTCTCAGCCTTTTTGACATTCTTCTTAAAACCTTTACTCATACGAAAATCCTCCGCCCCCGGATTTACCAGATACTCATACCTTTTAGTAACAACAAACCCTTCAGAAGTGCAACGCATCGAATGCTGCTGGTCATAGGAACCAATGATGATTCGGCTTAACCTCATTTTCGTTAGGAGATCTTTCAAGGCTACATGGCAGGCGTCAAAGAGTTGCTGATTGGGTTCTTTCAAGGCCAGCGATGCATATGCATGAAAATATTTCCCTTTCATCCAACCTCCGTCAATGATCAAACCCGAAAGCTTTCCAACGACTTCTCCCTTGCTTATAAAATCGATAAAAAGGGGAGAACTCGCACCATCCTGCATGGATTCTACCCATTCTCTTGTTATAAAAAGGCTATAACAAAAATCTTCCAGACCGGCTTCCCATTGAAAAGCGGTCACTTCTTTTGCTTCAACTAAAAAACTTTGCATCCTATTTTATTTAAATATTTTCACCCCTACACTAATGTTCACCTTCATCAACCATATACCAGAGCGTACATAGGAATATATGGTTGTCCCTGAATGATTCTTCCCATCATGGCACAGACTCTGTGACGACCGTGTATGCATGCCCCCTTGTGAAAGGTCAATAAATTTTTCTTCGAAAAACCAGCGATTTCCATGTCTGACATCACTTTCAAACCCTTATAATAATCCGAGGAGTATAAAATCGGATACTTCATTTTTCGAATATACTCCAAGGCTTCACCATAGGGAACAACACCCTTTCTAAACGAAAACCGAATACTATTGATGAAATAATTATTTCCCTTTTGCCAAAAATCAAGATTCTTATATAAGGGAACATGAGCATTTTTCACATCCAAAAGCTCCGTTTCCACAATCCGGTCAGTCAGGGAATTAAGTCTGTTATCCGCTTTGAAATAATCTATAATATCTCCCACCTTTGACAACTTCCGCTGATTTGTTATTAGGTCATAATGATCTTTTCGCCAATACCAGTTCGGAGAGTCATTTGGCTCAATCAACATGTCACGAAATTCGTCCTCTGTCAGTTTTTTGACCTCCATGCGACAAGTGCGTAAAAGCCAATTGGAATTCAACAAAAGATTTACACTGGCCATCCGGCTGTAAAACCTAACCATCCGTTTGTAAAAAGACCAATAATTGGAAGCCTTTCCAAGGTTCGATAGAAAATTAATCCAAACAAACCTAAGGGGCACGTTCTGCATCCTATTTATAAAGACCTGAGTATTCCCGGGAGTGCGCAATTTCAACCCATTATAATCTAAAACCTTAAGCTCACCTACAGTACTAAATGAAAATCGGTTAGTCCCACAAGTATAACCCAACTTGCCTTTTTGAAAACGGAACAATCTAACATAACACCCTTTTCGATAGGCAACTACCACCAAATCATTACGATTTACAACGTCAAATCCTAACAAAGACAATTGATTAAAAAAATGATTTTCATCCTTTGAAGAAGAAGGAACCTCAATCGCCATTTCATCATAAGCTTGTGTTAGCGACAAAGTGCCTTTGTGAAACAAGGTCGATAAAGAACTGCCATACATCCAATGATGAATATGACTCTTGGTTAACAAATCCTCGAGGACGCTTAAATTATCCTTTCTAACCGCCAACGAGCGCTCTATGCCAATTTGCGACCAATAGGCGTGATAATAATCAAAATCCAATGGCCACCACTGACGCCCATTACCAATGTTCAATTTATCCATACCAGATGATTTACATTACGCCTAAAAATATTCCAACACTGATTCTGAAAATAAGAGCATGGTCACCCAGATGAACAAGCGTCTGGCAGCCACTACCCATTTCGCATTTAATAAAATATACCCCAGGCCATATAAGGGATTTAACAAGCGCTGAGGAAATTGCATAAAATGCGTATAAACACCATAGGAAACATGGGCCGATGCGCCCGCTGAAAGCTTGTAAGCAGCTAAGCCCTCGCCATCTGGACCACTCGAAACGGAGCCCATATTGTAATATTGATAACGCCTGCTAGCCAAGGATTCCATTATTTGGTAATCCAGCAACTGCCGATACCCGTTTTGATAGGATAAAGGACCAGCCCCTAAAAGTAAACCGTAGGCTTTCCCATCTTTTTCAAGACTTAACTGAATGCCTTGAAGGCCCTGCTCATCCTCAATTAAATAAAAACGCCCCAGACCATTGGCCAGCAATCTTCGGACACTCTCTAAAGAAAGATTCTTCAAATAAAATGGATTGTAGTCCTTATAATTCTTTTTCACCCGATGACTCAGGGTATGAATCATTAAATGTCTTAACTCCTGCTCCAGACCAGGTTCGGTAACCACCCTAAACCGTCCGCCATGTTCCTTGGATTTTTTTAGATTTCTCTTAAAATTTCGGTTATACCGAATGCCAGATTCATCCTTGGGAAAATCCGTAATAAACTCAAGCATTTCTGTTTTGTAAAAGAATCTATTTTTAACAGGAAATGAGATCGGTTGACCAAGGCTCTTTATTTCAATCCTATTAAATCCATGGGCCTCACAATACTTATAAAGCACAAAAAAACAGCTGTCATATATGCTGTTATCACTCTCAACCATCGCCAGCCCCCCATATATATACAAAACCCTTCCTTTCCAGAATGATTGAGTGAATGTAAGTCCCGCAATTTTTGCCACCACTTCTGAACCTTTGACAAAATCAAAATATACAGGTTGGCAAAACTCATCGGCCAAAGCCTCAAGCCATTCGCTGGTTATAAATAAACTATGATCAAAATGTATAAGAGATTTATTCCATTCCAGAGAATCCTTCTCCACCACCATTATTCCTTTTTCCATTTTTCTATTTCTTCTCAAAAAGACCCACAATCAACCATTGATCCTATATACACCAGAAACAAAATGAGGCATAGCGCCCACCGACATTTTATAGGCAGATAATCCCTTATCTCCTTTGTCACTGTCGCTGCGGCCAGATTATAATATAATATCAAATTTATCATGTTTCCCGATGCCTTATATGCTTTTCCCTGCTAAGGATTATGATTTGTTTTTTGTATCCTGTTTTCATTATTCCATATTTCAGAAATCTTCTTCCGTATAATCCATCGCATAGTTCGTAATCCTGATGCTCTATATATGCGATACAACAAACCTCTGGATCTAACCCTGTTAAAACAACTTTCAGCAAACGTCAAATACCATGCATCTTGAGTAAAACTATATTTATAAAGGGCTTCAACTCCATACCAAATGGAACTTACAACCTCCATTTTAAGTAAACGGTCATAATCTTCCTTTCTAAAAACACCGAAATAGGTCTGTAAAACAAACTTCTTCCGATAGGGAAGTAAGTAAAGTGTTAGGGAGGACAGGTCATAAAACAAATTACCCATTGCCGCATACTCCCAATCTAAAATCCGCACGCCTACTTGACCGAAATTCTTGATTCCTGAAGATCGAAATCGCGTGGAATTTTCCGCCAATGAGTTATTGGCAGAAAAAATAAAGTTCTCATAATGCAAGTCATTATGAGAAAGCACCCTGTAGGCTTCCTCCTTTATCCACGGCTCGCTATAAATCGCATTCAATTTTACCATCAGCTCCTCAAAATCATCCGGAAATCGAACACCTTCTTTTTGCGCCCTTTGAACGAGACCATTAATTTCATCGGTAGGATAAAAGCTACCGTTTACCTTGGCATTAGAATGCACTCTCTTAATGGTATGAACGATTTCTTTCAGAAACTTTTTGCTGGAAAAAAGTGATAAAGACAACTTATATCCTTCAATGGCTTTCGTCATCAATATTCCGGTCGATTCATTGAAAAGAAGTAGTTGTGGCCCAATCCTCAATTGCGAAACAGCCATTAGAACTTCCTTTTCCACATCGGGTTTTACAACACTCAACCCAGAATGAAACTTATGCGGTAATCGTATATAAACAGCCCCCTTCTTTCCTTCAGCTCGAAATACGATATTACTATTGCTGTTTATAGCGGTCCAATTGATCTGTTCAATCATCTCATCGACTTCCTTCCTGAGAATAAGCCGTACAGACGTATCAGATTTAATAACATTATACAATTCCTCGCGAACCATGCCATCTATTATAATTGCACAAAAAAACAACCAGTTCAAATATTCTGTTTTGCATCGTCCGAAAGAACTTGTCAGACAAAACAATTCTTTATCTGATAAATAATTTTAAACAAAAACAAGCACCTCAATCAACAGTCACCCGGGAGATAAAAAAGGAAAAACTCAGGAACTTTTAAGCAGCCCCCCCTGACAAGAAGGTTGTTATGAATTCCTTATTGAATTTTCAATAAAACGAAATCCACCATAAAAATAAAATAACAATTTGTTAACATTGGTTTTGATTGATAAACCCAACGGAAAAATTGATTAACGTCAATTATAAGTTCCAAAACAAATCTTCACGCCACTGTGAAGCGGACAGCCGCCTAATTTCAATGCACATTCGGCTGTTACATTTTTTTGCCAACAAAAACAGTTTATGTGCAATGGGGCCAAAATCCATATTAACAGGAGAACAAGTGCGGCCTATGAAAAATTTAAAAGTCGAATGGCACTTCTGCCAAAATTCAGGACAGGGTTATCTGGCAAGGCTTTACTCAGACGAATTAAAGGATTGAGCAACTTGTAAGGAAAGGTAAGGAAGTAGGTGTAATAACCGTACCTGGTCAATTCCCGACTGCCCTGAGCCTCTTTATACCTCTGCAGACCAAGTCCGCCCTCACTTTCACCAGGCCCTGAACCTAAATTATAATACCGGGCCCTTTCCGCAAAAGCCTTTTTGGAAATATTCTGATCAATAAAAGAAGGAATACCCTTGCTATAAGCCAGATCATCTGAACCCATCAAAAGGGCAAAAATTCTCCCATCATGTTCTATATTAAACTGAGCACTGTGAATAACCCCATCTATTTCAGCGTAATGCAGAATCCCTAAACCTGTATCCAGCAATTTGGTGAGGGCTTTTTTGTTCAAATTAAGAAAATACATCGGGTCATAATCATGTCCATATTTCATCCTCCTTTTCACCCTGGTGTTGTCCATCAATTCAAACAAACGATCCAACACTTCCAATGATCTGCTTGACTTAAAAACAGCTCCTGCCTTTCTGGCTTTTTTAGCATTCTGCTTAAAACCATATTTAAACTTGACCTTTTCTTTAAAATCAGAATAAATGACCACATGTTCCCTGGCCATCGTGCTAAAATAATTTGGCAGGTCCAGAACCTCATGAACCTCCTGTTCAAAGGGGCGAATATGAACCCTCGAAAAACCTTCTTTTAAAGAATAATGATACAATGCCTTCAGACACTCAGCGAAAATATCAGAATTCCACTTTTTTAAAGCAGGACCTGAGGTAAAGTAGAGGTGCTGCCCCTTTAATAATCCCTTTTGGAGTATTAAACCAGTCACCTTCCCAAGCACTTCACCATTATGTACAAAATTCAAATAGATATCTTTTGAAAAATCATTGGTCAAGGAACTCACCCATTGCCATGTGTTGAATAAACCAACATTAAAGGCATCCATATCGACTCGCCACGCATCCATATCAACTCTATGAACTTCGAGGTTTAAACCTTTCATAATCGAGAAATTTGGGAACAGAAAACCAATCGTTTCCCTGTTAAAACAAAATTACAACATGAAAACATAGCATCCCACCCCATTCCACTAACTGCGCTAATAACTTGACTAATCAAGAAGATGTTTCAATTAAAACAACTGCACCTTGAGTGCCTCTCCATTCGCCATTACCATGAAAAGCAAAAAAGGCATTTTGAGTTTATTAAAAACCCAAATGCCTTTTTGCTCCTTTAAAATAGAAATGCCTTTACTTAGGTAACTTTATTCTATAATCCACATCCACCTTACCCACCGTGATGGCGTTCAATTTACCTTTAATAAGCCGCCGGCGTAGTGGTGAGAGATAGTCAACAAACAATTTTCCTTCAATATGATCGTACTCGTGTTGCACGATACGGGCAGCAAAGCCTTCATAAACCTCATCACGCGGTTCAAAATGCTCATCTAGGAATTTAATCCGGATACGATCGGGACGGGACACCTCCTCACGAATACCGGGGAGGCTTAAACAGCCTTCCGATTCCATAACCTTAGAAGGGCTTCTTTCAACAATCTCCGCATTGATAAAAGTGTGCTTGAAATTTTTCAATTCGGGAAAATCCTCCGCCAGACCATTCCCATCGATGACAAACAAACGAATGGGGAGCCCGATTTGAGGTGCGGCCAGACCAACGCCATCAGAATGGTACATGGTTTCCCACATATTGGTGTGCAGCTCAGAAAAATTTTCATAATCGGGTCCGATCTCCGTAGCTACTTTGCGCAACACTGGATGACCATATACATAAACAGGCAAAATCATGATAAAAAACGCTTTAAAAATTCTATATACTTCCACTCATCAACGGCCAAAATCGCGGGATTCTAAATAGGACTGCAAAATAATGGTCGCACTAATTTTGTCAATCATCGCCTTATCCCTTCGGGCCTTTTTCCCCAATCCACCATCAATCATCGCTTGAAAAGCCATCTGGCTGGTGTAACGCTCGTCCACCCATTCAACAGTTATATGCGGGAACTTGTTCTTTAAACTTTGAACAAAAGGTTTGATATAAGCCATGGATTCAGAGTCCTCTCCATTAGTTTGCCGGGCATAGCCGACTACGAACAAGTCGACTTGCTCGTTCTCAAGATACTTAACCAAAAAGGGCAAGACCTCATGTATAACCAAGGTTGTTAAGCCATTGGCAATTATTTGTGAGGGATCAGTGACCGCAATCCCTACACGTTTTTTACCCACATCAAAAGCAACTAATCTTCCCAATGTCCTTTTCATTAACCGACTGGTTTTTTCACCGGCCAGCCGACAAAATTAACTAAAATATTTGAATCGGCATGGTGGACACAAAACCCGGGGCAATCAATAAAAAAGGGACCGCCCCTTTTTAAAGACGGTCCCCCCAAATATGAAAAAGAAAACAACACTTACTTCACAGCAGCTTGTGCAGCAGCCAGACGGGCAATAGGCACCCTGTATGGTGAACAACTGACATAGTCCATTCCCACACCGTGACAGAACTCTACAGAGGATGGCTCGCCACCATGCTCGCCACAAATTCCTACTTTAAGATCTGGTTTGACAGAGCGTCCTTTCTGAGTTCCCATTTGAACCAGCTGACCAACACCTTCCTGATCCAAAACCTGGAAAGGATCATGCTTCAGAATTCCCTTATCCATATAGATAGGAAGAAAAGTTCCGGCATCATCACGGGAATAACCAAAGGTCATTTGCGTCAAGTCATTGGTTCCGAAAGAGAAAAAGTCAGCTTCAGCAGCAATCAGATCAGCTGTTAATGCCGCACGTGGAATCTCAATCATGGTACCTACCAGATAGTCAATTTTATCGCCACGCTCTTCAAATACTTTTTCAGCAGTAGCGCGAATAATATCCGCCTGCATTTTATATTCTTTCAAGGTACCAATGAGTGGCACCATGATTTCAGGACGGGCATCCACCCCTTTGGCTTTCAAATTCAAGGCCGCTTCGATGATGGCACGGGCCTGCATTTCAGTGATTTCAGGATAGGTGTTTCCTAATCGACAACCGCGATGTCCCAACATAGGGTTAAACTCCTCCAGAGAATCCACCTTGGCCTTCACCACATCCACACTTACACCCATTTCCTGAGCCAGCTCTTTCTGAGTGGCCAACTGGTGGGGTACAAATTCATGCAATGGCGGATCAAGCAGACGCACAGTCACACCGTAACCGGCCATGGCTTCAAAGATACCTTCAAAATCTTCGCGCTGATAAGGCAATAGTTTGGCCAAAGCCCGCTTACGCCCATCAGTAGTGGATGCCAAAATCATTTCACGCATCGCTTTGATACGGGCACCTTCAAAAAACATGTGCTCGGTGCGGCACAGACCAATTCCCTGCGCGCCGAAATCACGGGCTACCTGCGCATCCTTGGGAGAATCTGCGTTGGTGCGCACATTCATTTTGGTAAACTTGGCTGACAAGTCCATGATCAAACCAAAATCACCACTCATATCGGGCTTGCGTGTCAACACTTTGCCTTCATATACTTCACCACTGGTACCGTTCAATGAAATCCAGGCGCCTTCCTCATATACTTTTCCATCAATGGTGAGGGTACGTGCCTTATAGTCGATTTTCAGAGCACCGGCACCCGACACACAGCACTTACCCATACCGCGGGCCACAACAGCTGCGTGGGAGGTCATACCACCACGGGCGGTTAAAATACCACGAGCAATGTTCATACCTTCCAAATCTTCGGGAGAGGTTTCTATGCGGACCAGAATACTCTGCTCAAACTTAGCCGCCTCATCGGCAAAAAAGACGATTTGGCCGGTTGCAGCTCCCGGAGAAGCGGGCAATCCTTTGGCCAGTACATTGGCTGAACGGATGGCGACGCTGTCAAAAACCGGGTGCAATAATTCATCCAGTTTATTAGCTTCCAAACGCAACAAAGCTGTTTTGTCATCTATCTTTTTATCACGTAACAGATCCATGGCTATTTTGACCATGGCAGCACCTGTACGCTTTCCATTTCGTGTCTGAAGTATCCAGAGTTTGCCGGACTGGATGGTAAATTCCATATCCTGCATATCCTTGTAGTGATCTTCCAGTTTTTGCTGAACCACATTCAGTTCCTTATATAGTTCCGGCATGGTCTCCTCCAGCGAAGGAAATTTGGCTTTGCGATCTTCTTCAGAAACGCTTTGAAGTTTGGCCCAACGACGGCTGCCTTCAAGCGTAATTTCCTGCGGGGTACGTGTACCAGCCACCACATCTTCACCCTGGGCATTGATCAGGTATTCACCATTGAACACATCTTCACCGGTGGCTGCATCGCGTGTAAAAGCAACACCTGTAGCAGAAGTATTACCCATATTGCCAAATACCATGGACTGAACATTAACGGCAGTTCCCCATTCATCAGGAATATTATTCAAGCGTCGGTAGTAGTTGGCACGTGGATTGGTCCAACTGTCAAACACAGCCATTACCGCTCCCCATAACTGTTCCCAGGCAGACGTTGGAAAATCACGGCCTGTTTGATCTTTCACGGCCTTCTTAAATTTCACTACCAACTCTTTCAGGTCATCAACAGTCAGTTCAGTATCCAGTTCAACACCTTTGGCTTCTTTGGCCTCATCCATGATTAACTCAAAGGGATCAATGGCTTCTTTAGACTCAGGCTTCATGCCCAGCACTACGTCGCCATACATTTGCACAAAGCGGCGGTAGGAGTCCCATGCAAACCATTCGTTGCCCGACTTGGCAGCAATACCTTTTACGGCATCATCGTTCAATCCCAGATTGAGAATGGTGTCCATCATACCGGGCATGGAAGCTCGGGCACCTGAACGAACCGAAACCAGCAGGGGGTTGTTTGAATCACCAAATTTTGTATCTGTGAGTTTTTCAATGTTTGAAATAGCCGCTTCCACCTCAGCCTTTAAAAGCTCAACTACTTTTTCTTGTCCCAGTTCATTGTACTCGGTACAAACCTCAGTAGTAATTGTAAATCCCGGAGGCACAGGCACTCCAATAAGATTCATCTCAGCCAGATTGGCTCCTTTTCCTCCAAGCAGATTTTTCATATCTGCTTTTCCTTCGGCTTTGCCGTTCCCGAAGGTGTAAACACGCTTTTTGCTCATAACTGTTTTTCTGTTTTTGAATTATCGAGTTAATAATATCGTCTACATACAAATAAACTGATTTTTTTTTGTTTTTTAACTATAGAGAACGCATCAGTTTTTCTTAATTAATGTTATCACCAGTGAGGCAACACCAATAAAAACAGACCGCGCCTGCTACTTATTAATAAAACACAAAATTCAATAAAAAATAAAGCCAAAAAAAGACCGGCCAAGCAGGCCGGTCTTTCATCTTTAAAACGTCCATCTAATTATCAATAGATCGACAGGTTATTGATCATTCGGTTGACATGTGAAATAAAATACATGATATTCAACAAGTTATCCTTTCACAACCAATAAACACAGGTCTTTTAAAATCAACGACTTACACAATAATATCGAACAATACAATTATGGAAAGCTCAATAAAACAGCTTTTTAATTAACCGGATACTTTTTGGTATATTCTTTGGCTTTCATCAGAAAATCCACATATTGGGCCCGCTTGTAGGCATGCGGCTCCTTGAGGCTTTCCTTGGATACTTTTCCCTGAAAATCAGACACCGACTGGTAACCCTTTTTCTGCATCCAACCGTTGATCTCATCCAACATCCGGCTTATGTTTTTGGTGCCATTTTTATATATGGCGCTCACCACCTGCACCGCGTCCGCCCCTGCTAAAAGTGCAGCAACAATATCGCTGCCTTCGAGGAAGCCCGTATTGGCACATAAGGAACCTTTTACTTGTCCCGACAACAGACCCATGTAGCGCAAAGACAGGCGACTATCTCCTTCCTGACTCAGATTATAGGGCATTTCAAGGGTTTCTTCCCAAATATTTATATCGGGCTGAAACAAGCGGTTAAACAAAACAAAACCCGAAGCACCGGCGCCATCCAACTTTTTAATGAACGACAACGGATTGGTATAATAGGGACTTAGTTTTACCGAAACCGGAATATTCACCTTAGCAATGACCCTTTTTAAAATATCTACCTGCTCATCCTCAATGGTGCCAGGTTCTATATCCGCATCAGATATGGTTGAATAGAAATTAAGCTCCAGCGCATCAATGCCGGTTCCGGCCAGATGCATCGCATACTCATCCCAACTCTCCTTGTACAGGCAATTTAAACTGGCGATGACAGGAATGGAAAGGGCCTGTTTAAGTTCCTTAAGTGCCATCAGGTGCGCCTTGGGTCCGGAATGTTTAATATCCGGAAAAAGATTGATCATTTCCGCGTGGCGGTCGTCATACTCATGCATGTCATCGTGCATTTGAGCAGCTTCCAGATTGAGTTGTTCCTCAAACAAAGATTTATAAACGATGGCTGAAATCCCGGCTTCCTGAAGTTCCAAAGCCTTCTTCACATCGGTGGAAAGATTGGAAGCACCTGCAATTATCGGGTTTTTAAGCTTCAGTCCAAGGTAATTAATTGAAAGATCCATATTTTCGTCATTTTAATGGTTACAAATTCTGGTAACACCTCTTCAGATGCCCACCTGTTCATCATTTACAATTGTCAAATTACAAATAAAGATTTGAAATTGAAATTTTTTTTGACCGATGGCTAAAAAAGGGATGAGCAGAAACCAATCACATGTTGCACCCTAAGACTAAGTTGCACTGGATGTTTGGACACTTTGGTAATTAAAAGTATATTTCGAAAATAATTTAAACTTAAAGAGATGTCCCTTCAGAAAATGCTTCATCCTGTTTTGGTTAAAGTAAAAAAGCATGGCCAGCTTCTATCGGGCAAGTACAACCATCTTAAAAAGCAGGTGAAATGCCCGTCCGAATGGTACGGCAACACATATGGTGGCTTTTATGTTTGTCCGGACCAATTAAGCCCTGAATCCATCGTCTATTCTATAGGTATCGGTCGGGACATTTCCTTCGACAAGTCCATTCTTGCCCAACACCATTGCCAGGTATTTGGCTTTGACCCCACCCCCAACTCCATCTCCTGGGTTAAAGAAAATCCCACACCTAAAGGCTTCCGATTTTTTCCTTATGGTCTTGGAAAGACCAACACCACACAGCAATTCTATTTACCCAAAAACCCCAATGAGGTATCCGGCAGCATTGTTGAACAAAGCAATGTTTCTACACAAAATACGGTTCCGGTCGAAATTAAAACCCTCCATACCATTGCACGCGAGCTAAAGCACTCTTATATTGACGTATTAAAAATGGATATTGAAGGATCTGAATATGAGGTCATCGACTCCATTATCGACAGCCACCTCCCCATCCATCAATTGCTCATCGAATTTCACGATCGCCTGTTCCAGGACGGCCACTCGAGAACCCAAAACGCCGTCAAAAAACTGAATGCTGCCGGCTACAAAGTATTTGCCGTATCTGACAATCTCCAGGAAGTTTCCTTCATCAAAATCTAATCCCTTAAACTCGGCAAAGCTTCCAACAACCATCAACGCTCGGCGAAGTTTGTAACTTCGTCGAATCCGCTCAGGCAGTTTCCAACTGCCTTTAATAAAAATAAAAAAGGAGCAACCTCTTCAGATTGCCCCTCTTTTTTATCACTCCAGGATGGTTCTTATTCAACCACCTTATAATCGATCTCAGCCAAACGCTTATAAGTACTATAACGCCACTTGGCATTGGTTTCAGCAGCTACAAACAGTTCCTTGGCAGCTTCGGGGAAGGCCTTCATCAAAGAAGTATACCGAACCTCACCTTTCAGGAAGCTTTGGAACTTGCTCCAGTCGGGCTCTTTGGAATCCAACACAAATGGATTTTTGCCTTCATCCTCAAGCAATGGGTTGTAACGGAACAAAGACCAGTATCCGGCTTCAACCGCCAGTTTGGTTTCGTTCTGTGCACCACCCATACCGCCACGCAGACCGTGGTTGATACAAGGAGAGTAAGCAATGATCAAGGATGGTCCGGGATAGGCCTCGGCCTCTTTCAAAGCCTTGAAATACTGAGCCTGGTTGGCACCCATACCTACCTGAGCCACGTAAACGTAACCATAAGTGGTGGCCATCAGACCAAGGTCCTTCTTACGAATGCGCTTACCGGAAGCGGCAAACTTAGCGACTGCGCCAACCGGCGTTGATTTGGAAGCCTGACCTCCGGTATTGGAGTAAACTTCGGTATCCATTACCAGAATGTTCACATCCTTGCCACTGGCAATAACGTGGTCCAAACCACCGAAACCGATGTCATAAGCCCATCCGTCACCACCAAAAATCCATACGGATTTCTTCACCAGGTAGTCTTTCAATTCTGAGATGACCTGAGCCACTTCATGCTTCTCTGTCTCCAGCGCTTTCAAAACGGCATTGGAAACCTCACGGGTTTTGCTGCCATCTTCTTTGGCGGCCAACCATGCTTCAAAAGCTTCTTTAGTGGCCGGTGCCACTTCATTCATAGCTGCCTTCATGCGCAGTTCAATGCGCTCACGCATTTTATCCACCGCAGTGGCCATACCCATACCATACTCCGCGTTGTCTTCAAACAAAGAGTTGGCCCAGGCCGGACCGCGACCGTTCTTATCGGCACAATAAGGTGTGGCAGGGGCAGATCCTCCGTAGATAGAAGAACAACCGGTAGCATTGGCCACCATCATCCGGTCACCAAACAACTGCGTAATCAATTTGATGTAAGGGGTTTCTCCACAACCGGCACAAGCACCTGAGAATTCAAACAAAGGCTGAGCAAACTGCGAAGCTTTAACATTGAGCGTTTTATTCTGAATGGTATCTTTAATGCTAACCTCTTCGGCCATATAATCCCAACGATCGGTTTGCTCCATCTGACTTTCCAGCGGCTTCATAACCAAGGCCTTGGTCTTTGAAGGACAAACCTCGGCACAGTTACCACAACCGGTACAGTCCAAAACACTTACCTGAATGCGGTACTGCAGACCATCGAAACCTTTACCATTAGGCTTAAGCGTAACAGTTCCTTCCGGGGCACCGGCCAGTTCTTTTTCATCCAATAAGAAGGGACGAATGGCGGCGTGGGGACAAACATAAGAACACTGGTTACACTGAATACAGTTTTCATCCTGCCACTCGGGAACGTTCACTGCAATACCCCGCTTTTCATAAGCCGTAGTTCCGGCAGGGAAAGTACCATCCTCGCGACCCAGGAAGGAACTGACAGGTAAATCATCCCCCTTTTGGGCGTTGATGGGGAACACCATATTCTTGATAAAGTCAGGCACAGCCTTACCGTTGCCATTGGAAGCCTCATCCGCCAGAGATGCCCATTCTGCAGGCACTTCCACTTTGATCACATCCCCACCACGATCAATCGCCTGGTGGTTCATCTTCACAATTTCCTCGCCCTTCATGCCAAACGACTTGATCACGAATTTCTTCATTTGATCCACCGTTTCTTCGTAAGGAATCACATTGGCAATTTTAAAGAAGGCCGATTGCATAATGGTGTTGGTGCGGTTACCCAAACCAATTTCTTCGGCAATGGCAGTGGCGTTGATGATGTAGAACTGGATATCATTTTCTGCCATGTAACGCTTCACGTCATTGGGCAGTTTGTTCCGGGTTTCCTCGGCATCCCAGTGGCTGTTCAACAAAAAGGTCCCTCCTTTTTTAAGACCTTTGAGCATGTCGTAACGGCCCAAATAAGCAGGCACGTGACAAGCCACAAAATCAGGTGTATTGACCAGGTAAGGCGAACGAATGGGCGTGTCACCAAAACGCAGGTGAGAAATGGTAATACCTCCGGATTTCTTAGAGTCATAGGCAAAATAAGCCTGCGCATATTTATCGGTATTGTCACCAATAATTTTAATGGAGTTTTTGTTGGCACCTACGGTACCATCAGAACCCAAACCATAGAATTTACCGGCAAATGTTCCATCGGTGCTCAAATCAATTTCCGGCAGCAGCGGAAGCGACTTAAAAGTCACGTCATCTACAATACCAACCGTGAACTGATTTTTGGGCTCATTCATCTTCAGATTGTCATAAATCGAAAGAATATGAGCAGGTGTGGTGTCTTTTGAAGAAAGACCATAACGACCACCAACAATCAAAGGTGCATTTTCTTTTCCGTAGAACAACTCCAACACATCCAGGAACAACGGATCGCCGTTGGCTCCCGGTTCTTTGGTACGATCTAAAACAGCAATACGCTTGACGGATTTTGGGAAAGCCTCAAAGAAATATTTGGCCGAGAAAGGACGGTACAAGTGCACGGAAATCAAACCGACCTTGTCGCCTTTGGCATTCAAATAATCTATGGTTTCTTTAATGGTATCGGTGATCGATCCCATGGCCACCAAAATATTTTCCGCGTCCTCAGCCCCATAATAGGTAAAGGGACGGTATTTTCTTCCGGTAATCTCGGAAATCTTATCCATATAATCCGCCACCACATCAGGAATAGCGTTGTAGAAAGGATTGGAAGCTTCGCGCGACTGGAAATAAATATCCGGATTCTGAGCCGTTCCTCTGGTGACCGGACGCTCAGGATTCAAAGAATTTTGACGGAATTTCAAAAGAGCTTCTTTGTCGAGCAACTGCTCCAACACATCCTGATCAATGGCTTCCACTTTCTGAATCTCGTGAGAAGTACGGAAACCATCGAAGAAATGGAGGAAAGGAATGCGTGTTTTAATGGATGCCAAATGGGCAATACCTGCCAGATCCATCACTTCCTGAACACTGCCGGTAGCCATCATGGCAAACCCGCTTTGGCGGGTGGACATCACATCACTGTGATCGCCAAAGATTGAAAGCGCCTGCGCAGCCAGACTACGGGCACTCACGTGAAAAACGCCTGGCAATAATTCCCCTGCAATTTTATACATATTGGGGATCATCAATAACAATCCCTGCGATGCAGTAAATGTAGAAGTAAGCGCCCCGGCCTGTAAGGAACCGTGAACTGCACCGGCAGCTCCAGCTTCAGATTGCATCTCCTCCAACTTAACAGTTTCTCCGAAGATGTTTTTTCTTCCATTGGCTGCCCACTCATCGATGTATTCGGCCATGTTGGAAGAAGGTGTAATGGGGTAAATGGCTGCCACTTCGCTGAACATATAAGCGATATGAGCTGCGGCATAGTTCCCATCACAGGTAATAAACTTCTTTGCTTTTGCCATTTGTCTATTCTCTTTACAGTTAAAAAATCATTTAATTATTCTCGATTATCTTATAAAATCAGGCTTCAAGCTGCTTAATCCAAAAACCCAAACAACCACAGCGGTATTTCATGGCCTTTTCCAATCTCTTCCATTTCACTGGCCAACCAGGTCAACTGAGATTTATTGGCGCGTACCGGTGGATCCGGATGAGCTCCCACATTAAAAAGGTATTGATCTTCAATCAAAAAATCGGCCTTCCGACTGTAACCAACTTTGTGGCGGTAACCTACCTGATTACAAAAAAAAGTCTTGTGTAAGACCTCTAATGGAACTTCCCCCCGGGCTACGGAAAATGAAAGGTTAGGATTTTGCAGATATACTTCGGCAGGCTTCTTCAGCGGTTCCGGTTCTCCCTCATAAAGGAGATGAATAAGACTGGCCTGATTAAGATATTTCAAATAATTGATAATGGTCGCCCTGCTGGTAGCCACTTCGTTGCTCAAGCGACTAACATTCGGCTGAAATGGAGATGCGCAGGCTATAATATACAAAAGTTTTCTTAGTTTGGGAAGGTATTTCAGTTCAATTTGTTGAAGATAACTGATGTCAATTTCAAGTATCAGATTGATGTTCTTCAGAAGGTTTTCCAGGAAATTACTTTTCTCCTGAAAAAAAGGATAGTAGCCATGGTGCAGGTAATCGGTAAAATAGGCCAGCGGCTTAATTTTGTCAACAATATCAGTGGCAATGGCCACATGATTCTGCAACAAATCATTCAAAGCGAACCTTTTAAAATCACTGCCCGTTTCAATATTAAGATATTCCCTGAAAGAATACCCTTCCAGATGATATATATGGGCCCGCTTGTTAAAATGAGCCACT
The DNA here is from genome assembly GCF_000974365.1 of Geofilum rubicundum JCM 15548. Lineage (GTDB taxonomy): Bacteria > Bacteroidota > Bacteroidia > Bacteroidales > Marinilabiliaceae > Geofilum > Geofilum rubicundum. The sequence continues at coordinate 63,804 of NZ_BAZW01000003.1, read as the reverse complement.
TCCTTATCAGCCAGCATCAAGGGCGATCCACTGAATATGATTTTTAAATCCGGCAAGTTATCGTAACACCACACCAATTCGTCTTCCCACCCCGGATACTTAAAAATCTGGTCGAGCACCAGTGTTTTTCCGCCTGTCTTTTGAAATTCATCGGCAAAGGAGGACAGTGAACGACTTGAAAAATAAAGGTTATTCAAATTAACGTACAGACAGACCTTATCACTGCCGTAAGTCTGTGCAATATAATCAAGCAAAAAAGTCGTTTTACCCACGCCCCGGGTACCAACAACACCAATCAACCGGTCATCCCAGTTAATATCATCCATCAAACCCCGACGCACAGATACATTTAAATGTTCCAGCAGGTACTTATGCGTTCTAAAAAAAGCCTGCATCATAGTAAATATGTTTCTTTATCTACTACAAAGTTAATATTTGTTGAACCACTTTTGCCACATAGAGATTGCAATACAGACCAGTTTGTGTTATTTATATCTCGTAAAAATAAGAGAAATGAGAAAAAATGCCGTTTTCAGCGACCTGCGTAACTCCTTGAATTAAAATGTTGTTTTTTACCGGAAGCAGTCAAAAACGTATTTTAGAATTGTTTTAAATAACTCATTGCCTATAGCTTGCTTTCACGTAACGACAAAGGGACCATCTAAAAAGACAGTCCCTTTGGTATTTATATAAAATAACGTCACTAAAAGCCGCTATTTTTTTGCTCCCGCAATTAATGAGAATTCATTGAAATAAGGAACTCTTCATTCGAATTGGTCTTCATCATACGGTCCTTAATGAATTCCATCGCTTCAACAGCATTCATGTCCGACAAGTAATTGCGAAGAATCCAGATCCGGTTCATCATTTCCTTATCCAACAGAAGATCTTCACGACGCGTACTTGAAGCCATAATGTCCACAGACGGGTAAACACGCTTGTTGGCCAGTTTCCTGTCCAGCTGAAGTTCCATGTTACCGGTACCTTTAAATTCTTCAAAAATAACATCGTCCATTTTCGAACCTGTATCGGTCAGGGCAGTCGCCAAAATAGTCAGCGAACCTCCATTTTCAATATTACGGGCTGCACCAAAAAAGCGCTTGGGCTTGTGCAGAGCGTTGGCATCCACCCCACCCGACAAGACCTTACCGGAAGCAGGAGACACCGTATTGTAAGCACGGGCCAAACGGGTAATGGAATCCAAAAGAATCACCACATCATGACCACACTCGGTCATGCGCTTCGCCTTTTCCAAAACAATGTTGGCCACTTTCACATGCCGATCTGCCGGCTCATCAAAAGTGGAGGAAATCACCTCTGCATTAACGCTACGGGCCATATCGGTCACCTCTTCGGGACGCTCATCAATCAGTAGAATGATCATGTAGACCTCAGGATGGTTCGAGGCTATGGCGTTGGCTATATCCTTCAACAAAACCGTTTTACCCGTCTTGGGCTGCGCCACAATCAAACCGCGCTGACCTTTACCAATGGGTGAGAACAGATCAACCACCCTTGATGAGAAGTTGGATCTTGGTCCACCGGTCAAATTGAATTTTTCATCCGGAAATACCGGAGTCAAGTGATCAAAAGGAACACGATCCCGCACAAAATCAGGCGTACGACCGTTAATGGATTCCACCTTAATCAGCGGAAAATACTTCTCTCCCTCTTTGGGTGGACGAATAGCGCCCAAAACCATGTCACCGGTTTTCAGACCAAACAATTTGATCTGTGACTGAGACACGTAAATATCATCCGGAGAATTGAGGTAATTATAATCTGAGGAGCGCAGAAAACCATAACCGTCGGGCATAATTTCCAAAACACCGGAAGCGGATATAATGCCTTCAAACTCAAAAGCTTTTTCTTCTTTGCGACTGTTTTGCCTTTCATTACGGTCGTTGACGCGCTTGGGCTGATTTTGATTATCCGGTCTGCCCTGAGGCTGACGATCGTCCTTGCGCCCTTGGGGCTGGCGGTCGTCCTGACGTCCTTGTGGTTGACGATCATCCTGACGCCCTTGGGGCTGGCGGTCGTCTGGACGCTTTTGTGGCTGGGGATCATTCTGACGTCCTTGTGGTTGACGGTCGTCCTGTTCGCCTTGTGGCTGACGGTCGTCCTGACGCTCATTGCGGTTCTTGTTACGATGGTCATCCTGCTTTCTGGGCTGTGGCTGGCGCTTTTCCTTACCCGCATTGGGAACTTGCTTGTCGGACGCCTTTTCAGAAACCTCAGCAGCTTTTTCAGTAGCAACAGCCTGAGCCTTGGCCGGCTGTGGCTTAGATGGCATCTCTTTCTTATCCACGACCTTCTCCTGACGAGGCACATCAGGCTTTGGTGGCCGGGTCTGTTCCTTAGCAGGAACCGGTTCTTTTTTGTTTTCTAAAGGCTGATTTTTAGCACGTGGTTCTTTGGTTTCTTTGACGTGCGGAGCTCTTTTCGGATTTTCAGGCTGCTCGCCAGCTGATTTTGGTGGACGTCCGCGACGTCCGCGTTTATCCTGACTGTTTTCAGCGCCACGCGGCTCCTTTGTTGTTCTTTCAGAAGCTTTTATGGCTTGCGCATCCAATATTTGGTAAATTAAGTCCTGCTTTTTAAAGGACTCAACGCGCTTAATATCCAATTCTTTTGCAATGGTGCGTAAATCCACCAGCAGCTTCTTGTTTAATTCAAGAATGTCATACATAATTTATAAAATACTTTTGAAACAATCGAAATTGACTTTTTTTGAGGATATATAGAACAAGTTACTTATATACGGCAGGGAATTAAAGAGTTACAGCCTTAGCACTGTTTATTTTCAATCACAGAAGTTCCCAAAAAGGAACAAGCTTCAGATTAAGATGGTTATGCATGTGTAAAAACCTGATAATTGAATTTATCTAAATGGACCGGACATGATCTTTTTTATGATAGATACCACTTTTCATGTAAGAGTTGAAAAGCCAATGCCTGATTTTGATAACTTAAACAACAAGTTGCCCAAGGCGTCTGGAAACAGAAAACAGGGTTCTCAAACATTGCAAACTTAAACAATCCTGTTAAACCATCAAAATTTTCCTGTTTTTTTTCTCCATAAGCAGATAAAAACTTATATACTTGTACAATATTAATCAAAAAAACATAAAAACGTGAAACACCGATTACATTTTTTTGTTAATATTACAAGACCTTGCTACCTATACTGAACCTATTTTTTTAAGTACCGTATGAGACAACTCAAAATCACCAAACAAGTTACCAATCGCGAAGCGCCTTCTTTAGATAAATATCTGCATGAAATAGGAAAAGTTCAACTTATAACAGCAGAGGAAGAGGTCGGGCTCGCAAAAAAAATACGACAGGGAGACTCTGCTGCACTGGAGCGCTTAATAAATGCCAACCTTCGATTTGTTGTTTCGGTAGCGAAACAATATCAGAATCAGGGACTCAGTCTTCCCGACCTCATCAACGAAGGGAATCTCGGTTTAATCAAAGCCGCTCAGCGTTTCGATGAAACGCGTGGCTTTAAATTTATTTCCTATGCCGTTTGGTGGATTCGCCAATCCATCCTTCAGGCCCTGGCCGAACAAGCCCGCATTGTACGTTTGCCACTTAACAAAATCGGCAGCATCAACAAAGTCAACAACACCTTCGCCAGATTAGAACAGGAGTTTCAGCGCGAACCCACCGCCAACGAAATTGCCGACATTCTGGACATGGCACCCAAAGAGGTCAAAGAAGCCCTGAAAGTTTCTTCGCGACATGTTTCCATGGATGCGCCACTAAAAGCCGATGAAGAAAACACCTTATATGATGTATTGCTTTCATCTGAGGGTAACAGTCCCGACTCACAGTTGCTGGACGACTCTCTTCGCCGCGAAATAGAACGCTCATTATCCACCCTCTCGGCCCGCGAAGCAGACATTGTCAAGCTTTACTATGGTCTGAACGGCGAACCTCCCTACTCGTTAGAAGAAATTGGAAAGCTTTTTAATCTGACCCGGGAGCGCGTTCGTCAAATAAAAGAAAAAGCCATCAAGCGACTGAAGCACACGTATAGAAGTAAGATTCTCAGATCTTATCTGGGAGAATAAAAACATAAAGAACCAGCAAAAATACCATGCAACCATTAATAGCACCCTCCTTATTAGCAGCAGATTTCACCCATTTAGCCAAAGACATTGACATGATCAACAACAGTGAAGCCGACTGGTTTCACCTGGACATCATGGATGGCGTCTTTGTGCCCAATATTTCCTTTGGCATTCCCATCGTAGAAGCCGTGCATGCCCTGGCTAAAAAACCTTTGGATGTCCATTTAATGATCGTGCAGCCTGAGCGCTACATCGAGACCTTTAAAAAAGCCGGCGCCCATTTGCTAAACGTGCATTACGAAGCCAGTCCACACCTGCACCGCACCATTCAAAGCATACACCAGCAGGGAATGAAAGCAGGCGTCACGCTCAATCCGCACACCCCCATAAGTGTTCTGGAAGAAATCATTACAGATGTGGAGCTGGTACTCATCATGTCGGTCAACCCCGGCTTTGGCGGTCAGAAATTCATCCCCGGTTCGCTCGAAAAAATCAGCAAGCTCAAGGAACTCATCCTCAAGCGCAACAGTTCTGCCCTTATTGAAGTCGATGGCGGAGTGGACGACACCAATGCCCAGGCATTGGTGCAGGCCGGAGCTGACGTACTCGTAGCCGGCAGCTATGTTTTTAAGGCACAAAATCCGTCCGAAGCCATCCAAAAGCTTAAGCACGGCAACAACATTTAACCATAATGCATTGAATTCAAGCACTTTATCCATTATTTAAAGATCAATCACAATTTATTCAAACACCCCATTTGTGCCCTTCGTGTAATTAGTGGATTCAGAAAAAATTTGTATCTTTGTACCCTTACACCATTTTGGGGCTGACCTGGATTTGACAGCGAGGTAAAGTGGTATGTAAGCATGCCGAGCAATGGGATACCGGCTCGTAAATCATGGATCTCAACTTTATTAACTGGCGAAAACAATTACGCTCTCGCAGCCTAATCGAAGTATAGTAGATGGGCATTATCCTTGCTCCAGGAGCTTGGACGAGACATTTCCCGGGTGCTACTCCCTGAAGCGGCCCGAATCGGAGATGTGGAAAAATCGGGGATAGTCATAGGGTTGCTTTGGCCCCATGGCGAAACTAAAGAAGCTAAGGCGGCGTCCGGGTGTCTGTTCCCAAACGTCGTTCGAAAACCAATAACAGAATAAGCATGTAGAAAGCGTATGGCTTACTTGTTTGGACGAGGGTTCGATTCCCTCCAGCTCCACCAAAACACATTTTCAATTTTTCAAAACACTTCAAAACCCTTTACTACAAAGGGTTTTTGTGTTTTATAAAATTCCATTCTTTTCATCTTTTTTCTATATTTAGGGCCGCCAATCAGGATTCTATCCGCGAACAGCCACACAATTTCCGGTTTCATCGATCCATGCTGGTGGTGTTGGGGCGTGTAAGAACAGTGCCAAGCTGGTTCTGAAAAAGATAACCGACATGTGTGGTGATTAACTGCTTGACTAGGCTCTGGATCCATAAGCTATGGAAACAAGTGTTCCATCAAGTTTCAAAAATTTCCTTAAAGGCATTTTCGATTATTTCAACTTCACCAGCTTTTAATTCAGCAAATTCTTTGGCCCTTGCCCTCTTAGAAAGGGTTCCTCCATTTTGTTCAAGAAACCTGACCAACATGGATACGAATGTATCAGGCATTTCGAACTGATCATCGATGAACCGCTTGAATTCATCATATTTCAAAATGTAGCTGACTTCTTCAGGAATGATCCGGTTGATGGTATCAAAAACACACTCAAATAAAAATTCAGCTTGCTTGGTGGCATCGAAATAACGATAATAATCAATGGTATCATTAAGTACTTCAACGTTGTGATCGGCTGTTGTTTTCCATTCAATCAATTCAAGAACAGGATGTGAATACGATTCCAATGCCATCCTGTATACTTCGATCTTATCCAGAATTGACGCAGACACAGGAAATATGACTCCCTGTTGAGCAATATTCAACTTGGCCAGAATATGATGAATTAGGTAACGGTGCATCCGACCGTTGCCATCGGTAAATGGATGAATAAATACAAACCCAAAGGCAATTATAGTTGCTGCCAAAACAGGGTCAAATTTCCTTTCTTCCAATAAGTTTGATGTCTCGATTAGTCCATCAATCAAGCAATCAACATCTTGCCATCTCGCAGAAATATGATCTGGAATTGGTTCACCACTTATCCGCTCACGATCACCCACAAAACCACCCTCGGTTCGAAATCCCATCTTGGTGAACCGTTTACTTTCAATGATGATTTGCTGAAGCCGTAGCAATTCTTCTATTGTTAGAGGATTACGTCCGGCCTCTCCTATGGCTTTACCCCATCTTAGCGCCCGATTGGTGCCGGGGTTTTCGCCTCAATGGTAAAAGATGCTTTTGAATCCTTTAGCAGTAGGAAAGATGCAGCACGTTGCATCACATCTTTATGGATCCCTTTTATATAGTTACTTTTTTTATCATGCAAATTGGAGAAAACAAATTCTTCGAGCCTTTCTGTTTTATAAATGAGAGGACAAAAATCAGGAGTTCCTGGCAAATTATTGATAATTCGATGCTGGATGATCTTTCCCCTCTAACAGCAAACTGAAGTTTCTCATCAACCAATGGAACAAAATTACCTTGCTTCAGGTCTGGAATAGCAAGTGAATGGTTCATGAGCCATTCATACAAAAACCAGATTCTCCGGCTGTACTGGCTTGTGGGTTCCATCTGAACAATTTCTGCCAGTTCGTTGTGATCAATAGATTCAAATAGCTTTTTAAATATTAACAGGTTGATCCCTTCATATTTTAAAGCAAAAACAAGTTGCCTGTAAAGTGTATTGTCAGTTTTATATTTTGGAGGAAAGACCATCCATCCATCGGTTTCATACTTCCTTTTTTTCTGACTGATTAAAGTGAGTTTGGCCGGAAGCGTTACAGACAAGCTAAAGTTTTCAATAATTGCTCCATAGCCTTCCAGAAATCCTTCTTCTGGTGCTTGTCTTCCGTGAAAAAAAGTCACCTGTGGAGAAATGCATTTATTTTTCATACTGTTTTAGGAAAAACACTTCCATCAAAGATAAGAGAAAAACAATTACAAAAGGAGAATAATGGATATAATTCACACATTAAAAGGAAATACGATTACAACAATGTGGCGATCGATTCCCTCCAGCTCCACTTTTGCTCCCCGAAGCCTTTGGCTTTGGGGAGTTTTAAATGGTTAAAAATCCTCATCTCAACCATCCAAGTTCATTACTTTTGATAATCCGTTGGACTTTTGTCATAGTAATCTTTAAAGCACTTGGCAAAGTAAGAAGGAGAAGTGAATCCAACTCTATAAGCAATTTCAGAGACACTCAACTCTGAGGTGTTGATTAATTCCTGAGCCTTTTGCAGCCGCATTATACGTAAAAGTTCATTGGGCGAGTAATTTGTCAGGGCTTTTGTTTTTCTGTAGAGTTGCGACCGGGAGAGCCCCATGTTTCGTCCCAAATCTTCGACATTCAATTCAGATTCCGTGTAATTGTCCTCAAGCAAATGTCTGAACTTATTAATAAATGATTGATCTGCATCCTTATCCAGCTCCGGAGAATCGGACTTAGAGAAAAATCCGGCACTAAAGACTTCCTTTAAACGTTTGCGATTTTCAAGCAAATTTTGGATGCGTGCCTCCAAAATTTTAACATTAAAGGGCTTGGAAATATAATCATCAGCGCCGCTTTCTAAACCTGTGATGCGTTGCTCATCCAGTGAACAAGCGGTTAAAAGTATGATAGGGATATGACTGGTGGATATTTCAGTCTTTAGCTTTCGACTGAGATCGACCCCATCCATCCCGGGCATCATCACATCTGAAATTATCAAATCCGGCACATGCTTCATAGCTATTTTGTAGCCCGACAATCCATCTTCAGCCTCCAGAACCAAAAATTTGGATTCCAAAATCAACCGCACATAAGAACAGATTTCAGGATTGTCATCAATGACCAATACCTTTTGGCGGTCATCAATGTCCTGCTCATTGACAAAAGGATCCTTTGTTGGCTGAGGGACAACAGGAATCATGGGCCTGTCAGCAATGGCTTCAGGACTATGCTTTCCAATCTCAGCCACAGGCTGATGATAGGGCAACAAAACTTTAAAAGTTGTTGAGGATGTATCTCCAACTACTTCAACAGAACCCCTGTGCAGCTCGGCAAATGCTTTAACAATGGCCAGACCAATGCCGGAACCGCCAGCTCCTGATTCAATCTGATAATATCGATCGAATAAGCGATCCCTATTTTCTTTCGGAATGCCTTTGCCAGAATTGCTGACTTCAATGGATAAAAAGGGCTGACCATCCTTTTCAATCTGGGCAAGATTCACTTTGATGAATCCATCCGAGGGGGTAAACTTCAAGGCATTGGATAGCAGATTAAGATAAATACTTTCAAACTTCAGCAAATCAAAGGGCATGGTGTAGGACACATCACTCATGGAGCTAAAACTGAGTCGCACCCGCTTTTTAATGGCCAGTTCCTGAACCGACTCATTCCAACTTTCAATGACCTGCTTTATATCTCCCCATTGCAAATCCAAATGCAATTGCCCCGTCTCAAATTTTCTAAAATCAATGATCTGATCGACCAGTTTAAGGAGAATCTCAACATTTCTTTGTGCCAGAGTCAGCAATCGCTTTTGATTGCTCTTTAGATCTTCACTTTCCAGAAGCGTACCTAAAGGCCCGGCGATGAGCGTCAATGGCGTTCTAAATTCATGCGAAATATTGGTAAAAAACATAAGCTTGGCAAAAGTGGCTTCTTCTAACTTTCGGGACAGCTCCACCAACTGATCGCGCTGTTCTTCAACAATTTGCTTTTGTTTACTAATGGCATCATTTTTTTGCTCCAGCTTGATGGTCATCAGGGTCTTTGACCGATAGGCCCGGTACTGAACCAGGGACAGCACCACCAAAAGAAGGACAATAGCAATGGCACTATACAACAAATACTGCTGCATGGCATATTGCGAGGTAAAGACATCAATTCTGGTATTGAAATAATCAATCTTATCTCTCTGATCCAAAATCTCATCACTCTGAAGTTTCAACACCCGGGCATTTGTAAAATCAACGACGGCCGTGACCAGTGGATTGTTTTTCTCATAGGTCTCGTCATTAAGAATTTTCAAAGCCAATTGTATGATGCGATCCCCTCCTGTTGGGTAAATAAAAGTCGCAGTCAGCTCCTTTTCCAATACTTTTTCAATACCACCATCCTCTCCAGGTAAGGCATCAATACCAACAAAAGCAATCGAATCTTGAATCCCAAGCTCCTTTGCAGCCTTAAATGCCCCTGAGGCCATTCGATCATTGTGTGCAAAAATCAGATCAACCCGCTTTTGACTATTCAAAAATGCCAGCGTTTTTTCATAGGCAATATCTTCAGACCATTCTGCATCGAAGCTCTCAACGACTTTTAAATCAGGGAATCGACTTGTAGTGGAATAGAAGCCCTGGTTCCGGTCAATAGCAGGGGTGGATCCTTCCAATCCCTTTATTTCAAGAACGGTCCCGGCTCTTCCCAAAACAGTTGACACATAAGTGCCCACTTCCTGTCCAATGGCATAGTTGTCGGCTCCAATAAAAGCAGTATACCTGTCCGATAGTATTTTCCTATCCACCAACAAAACGGGAAATCCTAAATCATAAGCCTTTTCAACAACGGGGGTGAGGGGAGCCGCCTCATTAGGAGAGATAATTAAAAGATCTACCTTTTGATCTATCAACTGCTGAATGTGTTGAATTTGTTGTTCATTGTTGTCGTTGGCTGACAATACAATCAATTCAATATTGCTATGAAGTGCTGTTTCATGCAGCATTTCCATATTCATTTTATCGCGCCAGGCATCGTCACTACATTGGGAAACACCAATCACCATTTTTCTGGATTTTCTTTCACAGCTGTGGAAAAGGACAGCTATCAATAATCCAAACAAAAGCCCTCTTATCATTGAAAACCCATTCATTACAATTCCCCTTCAATCAATTTTGGTTAAATGATTAACGCATCATGAAGATAGGTCATTAAAAGGTAATAGCAAACGACTCAGAAAACAAATCCTTTTGCAGTTTGAAATGGCAACAAATGCAACCTATATAAAAATCAGGCACAAAGAAGTCATTTGGACAACCCCCTTGCGCCTGCCAATAAAGCTTCCATTGACTATTTTACTTTAAAAGGGCTGAAGGCAAAACGGGCATCGCCCCTTTTTGGGTGCAAACATAGGCAGACACCTCTACAGCTCTTTTGTGCGCCTGGGCAATGTCATTGCCATTTAGCAGACCTGCCACAAAGGCACCGGTAAAAGAATCGCCGGCCCCAACCGTATCGGCCACTTCCACTTTTGGTGTTTCTAAAAACGATGTCTCATTTTTTGAGAATACAAAACTGCCATTCTCACCCCGGGTTAGCACCACTATGTTTAGATCGTAATCACCCATAAGGGTCTGACAAATCAGTCCTTCCTCGGCCACTTTGATCTCCAACAACTCAGCCACACGGACCAATTCTTCTTCGTTGATCTTTAAAACATTGGCCATCTTGAGGGAATCAACAATGATCGCTTGATTGTAGAAGGATTGCCGCAAATTGATATCGAAAACCTTCAAGGCATTGGAAGAAACTAAACCAACAAATGCCTGAATGCTGGCTCTGGAGACCGGATGTCGCTGAGCCAGGGACCCAAAACAAACAGCATCTGCTTGTTGGGCCAGCTCCTTCATCTCATGGGTCAAAGGAATGTTATCCCATGCCACGTTTTCGCAGATCTCATACTCCGGAATACCATTGCCATTTAAGGTAACCTTTACCGTTCCTGTAGGAAACGCTGTTTCCTCCAACATACATTGCAAAGGTTTGCCTTTCAAGGCTTCCCATATTTGATCACCCAAATCATCCTTACCTACAGCACTTATCGCATAACCTTCCAGTCCCAGCTGCGTGGCATGGTAAGCAAAGTTAGCCGGAGCCCCTCCCAAAACCTTTCCTTCGGGAAAAACATCCCAAAGAATTTCGCCTATTCCTACTACTTTTTTATTCATAACGTCTCTTTTTCCAATAAGAAATATTCAACATTTATTAATTGGCAATCCCCAGTTCTTCCTCGATTTGTTCCAGGGATTTACCCTTAGTTTCCGGAATCCATATTTTTACAAAAACAAAAGCCAGCAAACTAAAGAAGCCAAAAAAGCCAAAGAGTACGGCTCCACCATATTGATTCAGGATATAGGGTGAGAACTGTACCGTTACAAAGGTAAACATCCAGCTGACAGCTGTTGAAAAGGATAAAGCCATGCCTCTTACCCTGTTGGGAAACATCTCAGAGGTGACCACCCACATGACCGGCGCAAAGGAGGCAGCAAAAAAGGCGATATAACCCAACAAAGCAATTAAAATACCAACATTGCTACCTGAGAAAGCAAAAGCATAGGTAATGTAGCCCAGAGAAAGGGTCATCCCTACAGCCCCCCATAGAAGCAGTGTTTTTCGTCCCCAGCTGTCAACGAGATACAAGGCCACAATAGTAGCCAGAAAATTGACTAAGCCCACCAGCATCGATTGCAAAAGAGCCGTTTCACCTGCCACACCTGTCAACTCAAAAATAATGGGTGCATAGTTGACCACCGCATTGATACCTGTGACCTGCTGAAAAGCGGCTAAAACAGTTCCCAGCAAAACCACCTTCCCGGTCTTTCCCTTAAAAATATCCGAAAACCGGGCCTTATCTTTTGTCCGATCGACTTTTAGCGAATCCTCAATTTTACCCAAGGCCTTTCTGGCAAAAACGTCTCCGCCAACTTTAGACAGCACAGAAAAAGCCTCGTCCTGTTTGTTATTGGCCACTAACCAACGTGGTGTTTCGGGAAAGGAACTCATTAAAAAGAATAAGAAAATAACACTGAAAACAGCTGGAATTCCCAACATGTAACGCCAGCCATCTTCAAAACCCACAAACAAATAACCCACCACATAGGCTAAAAGAATACCAATCACAATGGCAAACTGATTAAAAGAGACCAGGGTTCCTCGTTTCTCCGGAGGAGAAACCTCTGAAATATACATGGGTCCGGCCACTGAGACGGCACCGACAGCTATTCCTCCTATGATTCGATAGATAGCCAAAGCAATAGCTGAACCCGAAAGAGCACTGCCCAGCGCAGAAATTAAGAAAAGAATGGAGGCCATCACCAACAGTTTCTTTCTGCCAAATTTATCGGCAAAATAACCGGTAGAAATCGCACCGATAAGACAACCAATGGTTAACACACTAACAACTGCCCCCAATCCTCCATCTGTCAGGCTAAAAACATCCTGTATGGAGTTTACAGCACCGGCCACACTGGCCATATTCAGACCAAACAATAATCCCCCGTTTATAGCTACAAAGGTTATCCAATAGATATACTTATTCGATTGCATACTTCTTACTTTTTAATTTAAACGATAAATTTTAAAATCCTGCACAATGGTATTCCCGCCTTTGGTATAAAATTTAAGACGGTTGTAGGGTTCCGTTGGAAAAACAATGTTAGTCATCACAGTAGATCCTTTGCCTTCAAATATTTCAACAGAAGCCTTATCCACCAAGATCCTTAATTCGTACCTTTCCTTTTTCTCCACCGGAGCAAAAGTCACCGCCTTAAAGCGATCATTAAAATCAGTCAATCCACTGTTAGTTCTATCCATATACAATTCACCCTTGGACAAACTGATGGAGATATCAACCACTTCACCATTGTTATTAAACAAGGTCAACCCTGCCACATCTGAATCAGAAGCATCAAGCGCCAGGGTCAACTCATACGCTCCTTCGTTATGGTTCAAAAGACTATCTACTACATGCTCATTTTCAACCACAATATGGTCGAAAGAGATCTCCTCAGTCCGGAGTTTCTTCAACTCTTCCACAGGATAGCTGGCCAACACCAACTCTTCCCCTTTGGTTACCAATTTGAGCTCACGCGCCACCGTCATGGCACTTCTAAAATTCTTAGTAGGTACATCGTTGGCATACTCCCAATTGCTCATCCAACCTATAGCCAATCTTCTGCCGTCTGATTCGGGCACATCCGACCAGGTAACCGTGGCGTAATGATCCTTGCCCCAATCCATCCATTTAATGTCAGAAGGTTCAGCGTGATTGGTAAAAACACGGCCATCAAAATCTCCAATAAAATACTGAGCAGCTGATCCGCCTGAAGGACCTCCGGGATTCAGATTGCAAATCAGCACCCATCTGCTTTCTCCCGCCTCGCCTTCAACAGCCATTTCAAACAGATCGGGACACTCCCAAATGCCTCCCTGAGCCCCCTGACCTTGACCAAAACTGCTTTCATACTGCCAATCAATTCCATTGTCAGAGGAGTAAAGCTCCATCTCTTTCTTTAGGGAGCGGGCAATGACCATCACCCAACGCTCTGTGTCAGCATGCCAAAACACCTTAGGATCGCGAAAATCAGGATCATCTTCAAAATGGGTCAGAATGGGATTTTTTTCATACTTTGTCCAGGTTTCGCCCTTGTCGTTGCTGTAGGCCAGACTCTGGACCTGTCCGTTTGGACCAGCATGGGTAAAGTAGGCCAGCAATGTTTTCTCTTCTCCGGATTGTAATCCAGTGGTATTGTGCATATCCACTACCGCACTGCCCGAAAAAATAGCGCCTAAAGTGTCCGGGTACAATGCCACCGGCTGATGCTCCCATGTCACCAGATCTTTGGAAGTAGCATGTCCCCAACTCATGTTTTGCCATCTGGTTCCCAAAGGATTGTACTGATAGGCCAAATGAAAAACGCCGTCGTAATAAACCATTCCGTTGGGATCGTTCATCCAGCCATAAGGCGGGGTAAAATGAAATGCCGGACGGTATTTCTCATCGTAATTATAATCAAAGGTGTCGGCCAATTTTACATTGTCCAAAAATAAATCATAACCCTCGAATTCATTCAATAGAATAGTGACCGACTTCTCATTAAGATTGGATAAATCCAGCGGTACCCAATAATCAATCCGATTATGGGCCGGACGAATAACAAAGGTGTTGAAATGGTCGTTATTAACCTCGACTTCCATTGGCTTCTCCGGAGCTGCATCCTCCATAGGCATTAACAGGTATTTTGAGTCTGCACTAAAACTAAGAACAGCTCCATCATCAACCTTTTGCACAACGACTTCTGTCCGGGTGTTACATGCAGCAAAAATGACAGCAAGCACTAAATAAATCACAATCCTTTTCATACAAATATTTTTTAATCAATAAACCTTTCAAACCATTCTCTTACGTCAACCCATCTATAAATCTTTACATTACCATATAGAATTAAAAACCCGAACCCCAATGTTCACATCCAAACTTCCATTATCTGACACAATGTTCATTTGGTCATATATTTCCTTGGGAAACACCAGGTTTGTCTGGCAGCTTAACCCTTCATTTATGAAGACCTCTACTGAACTTTGATCAACAAAAACATTGAGCTTAATTTTATCCAACCCTGAATGCACGGGACTAGAAAAACGACCGGGGAAATGTGCAAAGTTAAAGGACACATGGCCGGAATTTCGCCTGTCAAAATAGAGCTGTCCATTGAGCAGATCCAACTCAATCTTTACAATATCTCCATGCACATTGGACAACTCGAGAACCGGGTTAGTATCTTGAACGTCAGAAAATTCTATCTCCAATTCATAAGCAGGTGGGGCAGTGATCCCCATCTCTACAGTTTTAGACTCATTGACTATCGTCCCTGTAAAAACGCTATTCCAATCTGATGCAATAGATTCAATCTCTGAAACAACCTCAGACCCCAACAGTAAATAATTATCCGAATGCTGCACCAATGACAATGAACGCGGCAGCGTCATTGCTCCCCTGAAACCACTGGTAGGAGTTTGATTGGCATAATTCCAATTACTCATCCACCCGATAAAAATGGCTCTTCCATCGGTGTCAGGAATATTACTCCAGGTAACACCGGCATAATTATCACGACCATAATCAAGCCACAAAGGATAAGGTGCGGGATCAGCTTTAAAACTGAGACCGTCAAAACTCCCAACAAAATATTGAGTTGCCGTACCACCATTAGGTGCGTTTGTTGTACTTACGAGCAACACCCACTTTTTTTCTCCATTAAACTCAAGTGGAAATAAATCAGGACATTCCCATATGCCATAGGGACCCCCATCATAATATCTAAACTCACTTAAGTATTCCCAATCAATTAAATTCGCAGAACCGTAAAAAGTAATGGTGTGATGTGTTGACAGAGACATCACCCATTTGTTGGTAGCTTCATGCCAAAAAACCTTCGGATCTCTAAAATCGGCCATCCCAGGGTTTTCAATAACCGGATTCTCAGAGTACTTGGTAAAAGTACGTCCCTTATCTGTGCTATAAGCAATGGATTGGGTCTGTTTTTGTCCTGAAGAAGTGTAAATGGCCACCATGGCATTCTCCCCAAAACCAGCCGTATTGTTTTTATCAATTACAGCACTGCCTGAAAAAATAGCACCCAATTCATCAGGGTATAGTTTAACAGCTTGCTGCTCCCACTTTAACAGGTCCTTACTTATCGCATGTCCCCAACTCATGTTTCCCCATACAGTACCTAATGGATTATACTGATAAAACAGATGATACTCCCCATCCAAATAAACCATTCCATTGGGATCATTTATCCAATTTTTTTGGGGTGAAAAATGAATTTGGGGACGGTATACATCTTCAAAATCTGTTTTTCCTCCTTGATAATCAAACTCATCAGTATCACATGAAAGTAAAACGATGGAACTCAAAAAAAAGAAACAAACCAAACTGAAATAAATCTTTTACTTGTGACATAACGCTTTTGTCTAATTAAACATAGATTTTGTTGCCAGACTCATGAAGGAAGAGGCAAAGAACCAAGGTTCTTTGCCTCCGGTTGATTACTTTCTACGGGCCAAATAATTTAATGAATTCCTTGTAAACCTGTAGATATTAGCCTGATATGCATTTACCCCATCAGGATTAATTTCCCCTTGCGCATTCTGGTTAAACTCAAAACCACCAATTCCTTGATAAATAGCCCTTCCCTGATATTGCTCTGTCGGGAGAAATTCGACAACTCCTGCCATCCAGTAATCTCTGATCCCTGCCCAAACGCCAAGCCATTCTGCTTGCAATCCTTCTGTAAAGGCTACATAAATCTCGGGATTATCATTCGGACCGATACCAAAATATCCAGGCATATTCTCCATAACATGATTATGGTCCTCTTTCCAACCGGGACCAATTACAGGAAACCATTTGTAACCGTCCCCGTCTTCATTCATTGAAATTCCGCTATAAACCGGATGATTGCTAACATCATGAGCCCAACCTCCGTTTTCAGGACGCAAAGTCACACCTATACCCCATGTATCCGAATTTTCAAAGCCCTCTCCGGATCCTATGACCATAGGCACCTGAATACCAATGCGCCCTAAAGACCACAAATATCTACAGGCATGCGAATTCAATAATAAACCACCGCCACTTTTATAGAAGTCATTTACACTTGCCAAAACAGTGTTATCCAGAGCAATTTCGGGCAATTCTGCACTTTGATCAAAATACCACCATAAAACACGGTACTTAGCCAAATCGACCTCTCCACTTTGAACATCTTCAAAACTAACAAATTCGCCATTTTCATAATTTGAGAAGAACCATTCCGCTGCAGCCTTTTCATCGTCCTCCAGGATGGCCTCGACGCTCAAACTCGTACTTAAAAAGCCAATATAGAATAACTCAGTGACAGTAATGATGTAGTCATTATATATATTTCCATTAACTAACTTCACAACAATTGGCGAAGAAAAGTCCTGTATACTTCGGATGTCAGGCGTCATTACAACCCCGTCAGGAACATCGATTTGCACACTTAAATTAGTCAAATTCGTACCATCGGGGACTTTCACATCAATCGTACCCTCTTTCTCATTGATCTCACCTTCTACACCATCCACAACAAAAGATTTTATCGTAACATCACCTTCAAGTTCGAGTGAACCTTCGTTCCAGGACTGCTCGCAACCTACCATCAGCAACCCGGCAAAAAACAGAAACGATATAGCATATAATAATTTCGTCTTCATAATTTTTCTTTTTAATATGATTGAGGATTGAATGCTCTACTAACAAACCAATACACATTCAATTAATAATTGTAATTCTGCTCGTACAAACCTTTACTAAAGTTGATCTGCTGTTGCGGAATGGGAATGTACTCATCCTGATTCTTATCAAAGGCAGCATTGCTGTAATAAGACCTTCTGCTTGTTTCTTCTTCATAATAGGTGTTGAGCACCTCATCGGCAATCCCCCAGCGTACCAGGTCGAAAAAGCGGTTGCCTTCCATGGCCAACTCCAGTCGTCGCTCCCACCGCATGGCCTCACGGGCAAAGTCCTGAGTCCAGGTACAATTAACGCCTGGCTGATAAAGCGCCACTTCCAGATTTGGGGCATAGGGAATAAAAGTGGTGCTGGACTGAGCCCTGGCCCTCACCTCGTTGATAAGGTCCAATGCTTCATTGTGCCGGTTCAGTTCAATAAGGGCTTCCGCTCTCATTAAGAGCACGTCGGCATAACGGATAACAATCCGATTCTTCGAATTACCATAAAAAGGATCGATATTGATAAACACTTCACTGTCAGGATCGACATTCTCTTTTAAAGAAGCATAAACACCATATACACCGGGATTTCGGTTCCAATCTTCCTCATAAGTCCTTGTAGCATTGTACTTGTATGGAAAACCGGGAATGGCCACGGTATGGAACAGTCTGGGATCCATTGACTCAGAGTTCACATCTACATCTGTACTATTGTAATCCTCAAAATCTGGCAAGCCATCAACTGTCCGAAAGGCATTCACCAAATTTTGACTGGGCTTGTGAAAATCGCAGCATCCGAGTCCCTGCGGAACCGAAAGCACATCGGAAAAATTCAAACGACCATGCATGGTTCCATCATCCGTTGAAAACTGAATGGAGAAAATGGCTTCAGGGCCATTTTCATACGACCCGTGCAAGAAATTTTTGGCAAAGTCGTCCTCCAGGCGGTAGGGAGACTCCATGACTATGGCGGTATACTTAACAACTTCTTCTAAAAACCCGGCATCAATATTGGTCACATTGTGCTGCTCATCCTGCAAATAGGCCTGATACAAACGGGTTTTTGCCAGATAAGCCGCTGCGGCATATTTATTGGCACGGCCCACTTGAGGCTGGTCTTCTGGTAGAAACTCGTAGGCACTCTCAAAATCCTGAGCAATTTTATCCCACAGCTCCAAATTACTTAAGGCAACATTGGAAATACTACCATATTCAGCTACAGGGACTGTTTCATCGAGATAAGGAATGTTCTTATAGATGATCTTCAACATAAAGTAAAAGTGTCCTCTGATGAACTTCATCTCACCAATTCGGACGTCCCGCTCAGGGAACTCCTCAAGGGTAACAGAGTTCAAAACAGTAAGCGCAGCATTGGCTCGGGAAATGGCCACATACATGTTGTACCATAAAGCATCAGGAATGCCAAAAGTCGGCAACACATTCTCAGAAATCTCATAAAAATGGTAATCCTGAATATCGCTTTCATCGCGTCCGCCTTTGTAAGCATCATCGCTACGTACATTGCCCCAGGGCCACAAACTAAAAGGCGCATCGTAGTGATCGTTTCCCAACATGGAATAAGCTGCTACCACTAACTTATCAATTTGCTCAGGTCCGGAGACCTGTTCCTGATCCAACACGGCATTTGGTGTTACTTCAAGGAAGTCACTGCAACTGACAACCATGAAGGCAACTGTGAAAACTAGGGAAAATATTATCTTCTTCATCGGTGAATATTTTAAAATTAACTGGTCAAATAAAACTTACACAAAACAATTAATGTATTGATATTAAAACGACACATTGAGTCCTAGTGTAAAGGAAGCCGGGATGGGATAACCAAATCCGGGGGTTTCCGGATCAACACCCGTAAAATTCTTACTGGTAATTGTCAGCAGATTTTGCCCGGTCACATAAAAACGCATACGCTCCATTTTGATGCGTTGCGACAATTCTCTTGGCAGAGAATAGCCCAACTGCACATTTCTCAACTTCAGGTAAGAAATGTTTTCTACATAGTAAGTCGAAAAACGTTGTTCCCAGTTGATATCAGTCGATTGAAGCGCCGGAATATCAGAGTCGGGATTGGAAGGACTCCAGGCATCCAACAACCGTGTTCCTTTGTTTGAGCCCGTTTCCCAAACACTCCAGAAGTCCGTGTTTCCTTTCATAGCGTGCACATTCGCATCAATATTCTGAACACCCTGTAAGAAAACACTCAAATCGAAATTCTTATATTCCAGATTGATATTCAAACCCCAAATAAAATCAGGATGTGGGGAGCCAATCCAGGCCCTGTCGTCGCTGGTTATTCCGCCATCTCCATCTAAATCTTTATAACGAATGCGCCCCAGGCCCTTTCCATCTTGCAGAGCGTGCTGGTTGACTTCATCAGTTGTTTTGAAAATCCCGTCAGCCACATAACCATACATTGATCCCAATGGACGTCCTAAAATATTGTCCTGATCACCATCACCACCATAAGCATTTTGCACATCTTCAGGCAAATGCGTCACTTTATTTCTATAGGATGAAATGTTGGCCGTAATATCATAGCTAAATCCTCCAGAAGTAGATTTCCGATAACCCAGGCTTGATTCAAAACCTTTATTTTCCATTGAGGCTCCATTCAACCACCGGTTACCACCTTCTCCAATAGCAGCCAGATATGGAGGCATCACTAAAATGTCATCCGTCTCTTTTATGAAATATTCCAAAGATCCGTATACAGCTTGTTGGAAGAGTCCAAAATCTAACCCGAAATTGCTTTGCGTGGTGGTCTCCCACTTCAAATCATCATTACCTCTCTGAACCAATCGGAATCCGGATGGCAACATCCCTCCACCATTGCCATCAATATCGTAGGCGGTGCCTCTTACTGTAGACCAGGTAGGGTCAGCCACGCCATAGTCAGGAACAAAAATGTTGTAAATAGCGGTATTGCTTATTTCCTGATTACCGGTCTGCCCCCATCCATAACGCAACTTCAGATCAGAAAACACCCCACTCAGGTCTTCCATAAAAGCTTCCTGACTAATTCTCCAACCCAATGAAAAAGCGGGGAAGGTACCGAAACGGTTATTCTTGCCAAACCTCGACGAGCCATCATAACGGATGGTGGCAGATGCCAAATAGCGCGAATCGTAATCATAATTCACCTTACCAAAATAGGAAAGCAAGGTGTAACCAGTGGATGCCCCGGTGGCATTGGTCCTGCCAGTCCCTACATCCGGCCACATAAAATCTGCACTCTCCAATTCATAATCTTCTTTGTAGGCCGAAAAATTGATATTATCCTCACGGAAATGCTCGATACCTCCTAAAACATCGAAGCTACTCTGGCCTATATCAAACTTATAGTTCGCCGTGTTACTCCAGGTCCATTTTAGCGAATGTCCTTGCTCCATACTAACGGCCGACAAGTCATTTTTGAGGTAACCCGACTGATAGCTGCGCGTAAGGTTGCGCTTGTAAAAATTACCATAATCAATTCCAAAACTTGACCGGATATTTAATCCTTTAACGGGTTCCAAATTGGCAAACACATTACCAAAAGTTCTCCAATACCTATAGCGGTTATCTTTGTTGGCATCCAGCAATCGAACAGGATTATGGCGGTCATTCATTCCGCCTGCAGGACCACCCCACTGGCCATCTTCTGTATAAACGGGAACCACAGGAAGGGCTTGCAAAGCGGTGTTAAGAATGCCACCCGGCGCTTCCAACTCCTCTGTCATATTAAGGGTGAAATTTTCACCAATGGTCAGTTTTCCGTCCAATAAAGAATAATCGGAGTTCATCCGGACAGAAATCCTGCTAAAATCACTGTTTTTGATAATACCCTCACTATCCAGATAACCCAAAGAAAAGAAATAATTGCCATTGTCGGTTCCGTTACTCAACGACAGGTTATAAGATTGCATCAAACTCTGTCTGGTAACAGCATCAAACCAATCCGTATTGGAAGGACGCATGGTTCGGGCTGCATCCAGATACTCGGGCAAGAGAATTTTATCCAATACCGGCTCTCCGGCTTCATCATATCCCCAATCAAAACTATAGCCGATGTTATTACTATTGGGATTTGCTCCGCCATTTACATAAGCCTGCCACATGGCTTGACCGTACTGTTCTGTATTAAGAACTTCCATTTTATTATTGTACCAGGAAGAAGTTAAGTACGTATCGAAGTTCACCCGTGTTTGACCATCCTCTCCCCTTTTGGTCGTCACAATAATAACACCATTCGCTGCTCTTGATCCGTAAATACTGGCAGCTGAAGCATCACGTAAAACCTGTATGCTCTCAATGTCATTGCTGTTCAAC
Organism: Geofilum rubicundum JCM 15548; assembly: GCF_000974365.1. Classification (GTDB taxonomy): domain Bacteria; phylum Bacteroidota; class Bacteroidia; order Bacteroidales; family Marinilabiliaceae; genus Geofilum; species Geofilum rubicundum. Next base: position 42,227 of record NZ_BAZW01000003.1, on the reverse strand, counting down.
TCATGCATGCCGGATTTGGTGGGTACCCCATCAATGATATAGAGCGGATCATTGTTATTCAGGGTTCCGATCCCTCTTATTCGAATGGTGGCGTTGCCTTTGGGACTACCGTCTGATGTCACCATCATACCCGCCACTCTTCCTTGCAAGGCCTTCATTGGATTGTTGTCAGGCGACTTCATCATGTCATCGACCTTAACCACTGAAACTGCACCAGTCAAATCAGCCTTTCGCTGCGATGAATAACCCGTCACAACAACCTGTTCCAACTCTAAAAGAGAGGATTCCAATGACACATTCAACACACTGCTGGTAATCTCGTGCTCCTGATCATCCATTCCAATCATAGAAAAAACCAGGACGGCATCAGTTCCCTGCAGGTCAATCACATACTCCCCATCCATATTGGTAATAACCCCATTGGTAGTTCCCTTTTCAATTATTGTAACACCCGGAAGAGGAGATACCCCGTCACTTTCAGTTACTATTCCAGAGACGGATTGAATCTGAGCGTACCCAATTACTGGTAGCAACAACAGCAAAGCTGCCATCCAACTTCGTTTTAGATTTTTCAAAATTTCATTCATAGTTGTAATCGAATTTGATGAAACATTAATGGACTGACATAAATCACGTCAACAAATGTAATCTGATGTTAAAAAAACAAAGGCCAAATATGTTGCACATGCTATCAAATTTGATGCACACCGACCTAATCCGCAGAAAGAGAATCATTTACAACACGAAATTTATGGATATAATCACAAAAAAAATAAAATTCAGGATTTGTTTGATTCCGTTTTTATTCTTTTGGAACTTCTTTCTGACAATAACTGATGAAGCCTAAAGTGTACTTTTGAACCATTAGTAGCTATGCTGGCAAGGAAACTCCACAGCGCACCTTCACAAAAAAGCCAGCCTTAATCACTGCTGATTGCAGTAATTAAGGCTGGCTTCTTAATTCAATTTTGTCATGCTTAAGGAAGCGGCGCTCCCACGGCAATGTCACAACGGTGCCAGGCTGGCCATGCGCCGGATTGGTCTTTGGTTTTTCGCCGGTAGCAGGTGTGGTTGTCCGGCTTCCCTGAGTGGCGTTTAATCGTTGGGCATTTTCTACGGTGGGGGCCATGGAACCCAGATTGCTGCCTGCTTCGCTTCTGGTAGCAGGAGGTGGGGAAGTATTGATTCTGGTGGCTTCCTCTACTCCGGCAGGGGCATTTAAGGGACTGCCAACAGGTATCTCGCAGCGGTGACCGGGCTCCCCATGCGGCGGATTGAGCTTAATGGGCTCGGTTTCTTCAACTAAAGACTGTAAGGTGGCTGTGTCCTGTTCAACATCCATCGGTTCTTCCGGGGTCTGTTCTGTTACAGGTGCTGCTTCTGTCTGTTTGCTGTCTTTCTGAGCAGTACCACAGGAAATTAAGCCCAAAAACACCAGACTTAAAATACCGGTAGTCCATCCTAATCTAAGTTTCTTTCTTTGCATCTCTATTGTTTTCATTTATTCATTCCATTTCTTCGAGATTCTTCAGTGCCTTTCAAAATACTTTAGGTCACTGTAACCCAAACAAAGGAATCACAAACTGGTTCATTTTAGGCATGGCCTAACTTCTCAAGATTGAACCAACAATCCTAAACCAATGGTTTAATGTTGGAAAGATTTTGACCATGACCTTCTTCTTAAAAAAAAGGTCACAAAATAATGCGTACCGGTAATAAAAAGTATAGGAACCAGAGCATGAACAAAAAGGCCGGTCAGCAAGCCCCAAAGGTTCCCTGTCTGAGAAGCAAGCAGAGAATCAAGCAATAAGCCAAAGGGATTAAACAAGCTTATCCCGTGAAAAAAATTAGCTGCCAAATAAAGAATGCCCAGCCCAATAGAAAACAAAAAGACGCGAAAAATGGGAAACTTAGCTTTGCGATGTATCAAAAAAACATACAGGAAGTAAATTCCCTGGGCCACAACACCTGAAAACAATCCCGTTAAAAATGGATCTAAAGGCATCAATGCAACATCATTAGAGCTGCCTAGGCGTGTATAAAAGACCATAAAAGCAGCACCAAAAGCCCCGGCCACCTGACCGCTAGCCCTTAACCAAAAGCACCGAAACGTTTTTTGATGAAGCGCCTTGATAAAAGAAATAACAGGTAAGACATGAATATTCGCGCTTGGCTGATAGTACCAGACCAAGGCGAAAAACACAAACGTATAAATCAAGCCCCAAGCCACATTTGAGAAAAGCCGTTTTGCTCTGCTACGGGGTTAATCAACAAGAAATAGAGAAGAACAAACAAAAAACTGGCAACCGTTTCTTTGATGGCTACTGTCCACTTTTCTTGTGACACTGATTTTTTGGAATATCTCATAAGATCATCATTTACGTTTCCGGCGCCCTTGCCTTTTACCGTAAATTACAATCTCAGTGTATCCTAAAGCTTTCCTTAAAATTAAATAATTATTAAATCGCAACTAATACCTAACTAGAAAGACCAGCTGGCAGTTAATCGGGCAGTTACAGAACTATCCACCTCGTCCGCATCAGATCCTTCGTAAGTCTCTACTAAAAAATTGGGTGAAATCGACAGCTTACTATTAGGCCTGTAGGCCAACCCGCCAATGATCAACTGGCGCTTGTCATTGGTTGCGTCGGCATGTGAATTGGGTTCGAAATGATCGAAGCGACCAAAGGCATTTATCTTTTGAGTAAAATGATAGGTCCCAAAAACAGAAAGGCCAAAGCCTTTGCTGTCTGTATAATCATCTCCCATCTGATAGCCATTTTGAACCGTTCTGAAAAAAACTTCTGCCCCTGCAGAAAACTTATCTTTCATTTTGTAGCCGGCATAAACGGCGGAAGTCAAAATATTATTGGACAAGGTTTCATCGGCGACAAAAGTGTTGTCAATCGACGCCCGGGATTGATAATCACCATAAATCGTAAAATTGAAATTGGCCAGAGGAAGGACTTCCAGGTGGGCAAAATACCGCTTATATTTATCTTGCTCGGGACTTCCTGCACCATTGTTTCCATACATGAACCAATACTTAAACATCCCATCCCCATCGATTTTACCTTTGAGAGAAAGTGCCAGGTCACGAGAAGGAACCACTTTGCGTAAATCCATGATGGTTTTCTCAATATACCGGTTGCCCCAGTTGCTTTCAGAGGCGCTAAAAGCGGGAGTGGGCTGAATACCGACAATAAGATTGTGTCCATCAGCATACCCCCAGTCGAGGTAGGCATCTTTGATAAACATCGTGAATTTGTTGGCCTTGTCACCACCCATATTAGTGGTAAAATTGGACTCATCAGATTCCAAACGCAGCCTGGTTTTTAAACTGGAGTTAAACCGATAGTCATAGGACAAATAAATCCGCCTGATTTGCAGACCATTAACTCCTTCTTCTCCGTCCAGAGCAGTATTACTCAGCGCTCCAAAGTTGTCATCTCTCAAGGCATTGTAGTAGTAGTCTACAAAAAAGGTTCCGCTGATCTTCCCGGCTGGTTGTTCTTCAACCTGAGCTCGCAGGGTACAACCAAGCAACAAAAGCACGATTAATAAGAAATTACTCTTCATGGGTTCAATTTTTCCTGTGTGTAAAAAATTTCATCTAAATCGCCAGAATATCCTCAATTAATAAACAAGGATTAACTCTGGCTTAATCCTTGGGTAATGTCCCATTTATATATTTGAAATGTATATAATATTCTAAATAGAATGCAATAAAATCGATATTTCTAATTGTTCCCATTCTCGCCTTAGCGCTAATCAAACCTCTTGGCATTGCAGCCAATAGTGATAGTACTTCTGCCGTTGATTCTGTTTTGATCCATAAGCAGGCCTTGAAAAACCTCACCATTATCACCCCACATTCGGAGATCTTCGCTGACGGCACTTTGAAAAAGTCCTTTGTCGGTTACAGCTTATTTGACATCGACAAAAATCCACTTATAAAAGTAGGTTCAGTATTAGACATACCGGTAACACTTAAAATAAAAGAAGGGACTTACATCATCCGTTTAAACAACCAAAACCCGATCCAATATTACATTACAGTAACAGCCGAACATACCCAAGAATTTAAAATTCAAGAATAATTCGACTGCGAAAATACAATTCTTTACAGCACCTTTACATCCAACCAAAAAAATTAAGAAAAACTTAACATTGACATAACACTAAAAGCCCCTCCATTAAATTGAACCAAACAAGAGTCCGGCCAGGGTCGATAACACCACCACAATAGCTACATAAACAGCCGTCTTCTGGGTACCCATGACACCACGAATCACCAGCATGTTGGGCAGCGACAGAGATGGGCCAGCCAGTAAAAGGGCCAAAGCGGGACCTTTACCCATACCGGAAGCCAACAACCCCTGAATAATAGGCACCTCTGTCAGTGTGGCAAAATACATAAAAGCGCCAACAATAGAAGCCAGCACATTAGAAAGCAATGAATTACCACCCACAGCCCAGACGACCCACTCGTTGGGGACTATGCCGGGAATGGAAACATCATCATGGGTGGATCCCAGCAAGAAACCGGCTATGACTACCCCAATGGCCAAAAGCGGCATTATTTGTTTGGTAAAACCCCAGCTGGAAATGATCCATTCTCTGTTTTCACCATCTTCTGATTTATCCATTAAGGCAATGGAGCTGACAGCCGCGATCCCTACCACCATACTCACCAGCGGATTGGCAATTAACAAAGCACTTAAGGCGGTAATAACCGCTCCCAGGAGCACTTGCCAGCTTTTCAGTTTTAAAATGACGATCATGGAATAAACCAGAACCAGTCCGAACGCCCCGGTAATGTGCCATTTGTAGGCCCAGATATAATACCAGACACTGGACGTATCACCATCGCCCGGAGCACCCCAGTTGGCAAAAATCAGAATGAATACCAGCGAGAAAAAATGAATGGCCGTCTGCCACAAGGGCCGGTTTTCCGGCACATCCGGAAAGTTGAGCTGTTCAGCAGCTTTCAACCTTTCCTCTTTGCGATAAATAAATGCCATGGTTAAGCCAATCACCACGCTGAAGACCACCGCGCCAATAATACGGGCCACCCCCATTTCAAAACCCAATATACGTGCCGTTAAAATAATGGCCAAAATATTGATAGCGGGACCGGAATACAAAAAGGCTACTGCGGGCCCTAGTCCGGCACCACGCTTATGAATACTTGAAAACAAGGGCAATATGGTACACGAACACACGGCCAAAATGGTGCCTGAAACGGCTGCTACCGTATAGGCCACCCACCTTTTGGCTTTGGCACCAAAGTATTTTATCACGGCCCCCTGGCTCACAAAAACCGAGATAACCCCGGCTATTATAAAGGCAGGCAGGAGACACAGGATCACATGCTCACGGGCATACCATTTGGACAAGTCGAGCGTCGCATCAATGGCGGTATTGAAAACCGGACTATTAACGGGCATGTAAAATACTCCCAAAAACACAACAACGATCCAAAACAGGATTTTTAATTCTTTCTTTAGTTCCATAATCAGAATGATTAACGACAACATTTCGGGTTTATTCGAAATGATGATTCAAATTTTTTAGAAGAAAAAGATAAAGGTATAATAGACACCCACCCCAATAAACAGAACCGCTACAAAACGTCTGAACCAAATTTCGAAAATCTTAATGTGGTTATACAATTTGCCCACATTACCAACCGCATAGGCCAGCAACCAGGCAAAAATGACCACCGGCAAGCCAGTGGCAATAGCATAGATCACCGGCAAATAGAGTCCACTGACACTGCTAATGGTTATAGGTATCAACATGGCAAAATAAAGTACACCACTGTAAGGACAAAAAGCCAGGGCAAAAACCATCCCAAGCAATAGGGTACTCCAGTAACTACCTTTACCTTTTTCACCGATTCTCTCGGTCAGTCCCGACATTCCGGGAAACTTAATTTTCAGGACATCCAGCATAAAAAGCCCGATAATGATCAGCAGCGGTCCCAGTACCCGTTCTCCCCAGCCCTGAAACAACATGGCTATGTTCATTTCATTGGCGCCGAAAAAGAGGATGACGGCCAGGAGCGTATAACTAATCACGCGGCCTAAAGTATAGACCAAACCACTGATAAACACTTTTCTTCTGTTCTCAATGTCACGACTGATGAACCCAATGGCCGAAATATTTGTGGCCAAAGGACAAGGGCTGATGGCAGTCATCAGCCCCAATACCAATGCCGTCACAAAAGCATAATCAGAATTCTCTAAAACACTTTGTAACAACTCCATATAAACAACGGTAGTTAATTTTAGAAAGAAAAATCAGTCCGGGAAAAGACAAGGTCCAGGACTATTTGCTGGCCAATAAAGGATCAATGGCCTTCTTTATCTCCTGCTGTAATTTCTCCGGGTTGCGGGCATTCATGAATCCTTGTGAAGTCAGATCAATTCTCTGGTCACCTTTGAGGACAATCAGCCCCTGCCCAGAGGCCTGACTTTTTTTGGCTATGGCCTTACTCCCCTCCTCATCCAGATTCACCTCTGTAAAGGTAAGCTTACCGGCTTCCATCTGCTGGGGGTATAACTGTTCAAGCGCGATTTTTGTCTCTTTTTCCACGGCATTACAGGTCATGCAGCGACGGGTAAAATGAAAATAATACACTTCAACCTTCTCGCCATCGCTCACCTTGGCTTCTTCTGCTTTATTATTAGTCTGTGCGTTGCATGCAAAGCTCCCCAATACCATAAAAAGAGCCATGCCCATCATAAATACTTGTTTCATTGTAACCATGTTTTAGTTGTTTATGTTATTTGTATTTTGACAATACTTGTTTGATTTCATCCGCAGAAGGCACCCGACCCTTGATCTCCACTTTTTCATTGACCACAATGGCTGGTGTTGACATTACACCATAGGTCATAATATCCATGATGTCTTCCACTTTTGTGACCGTGGCGTCAAAACCATTTTTCTCCACCACCTCACGCGTAACTTTTTCAAGTGTCTTACACTTGGCACAACCCGTTCCTAAAATTTTTATTTCCATAATAATTTCTGTTTAATGTTTATTTCGGGAAAACCCGAACTTTATAGGCAAATTTTTTTATCGATTAAAAAAGCTCCCAAAAAGCACTTTCGCCTCATCCCAATTGGCTTGGTTGATACAATATTTGATGTAGGGCGGATTGATTTCACCCTGTATCAGGCCAGCCTTTTTTAATTCCTTAAGATGCTCGGAAAGGGTGGAACGGGCGATGGGCAAATCATCTACCATATCCCCACTGTAACAACAACGGTCCAGATTATTGGCCAAAAAATCCAATATATAAACCCGTACCGGATTGGAAAGCGCCTTGGCCAACTTAGCCATACGCTCTTGGTTATCCGTATAATATTTCTCTTTTTTGACTACTTCCATTCCATTCATTTCGTAAATTTACGAAACAAAGATATTTATAAATTTATGGTTCGCCAAAACACAAGAGAAAAAGTCTACTACTAATCAGAAAAAAATTAGAAATTAGCGCAATAAGTCGAACAAAAGAACAATCATCCTTTTCTATTTTCTATCTTTATAATACAAACTCATCTGTATACCATAATAAAAACCCATGAAACACCACTCGGCGCTACCTAAAAGGAATCATGCAAGCTCCAAAAGAATCAGGGCAAGCCATCCAACAATAAAAAACTCAAACTATTCCTGGATCAAAAAATCAATTAGCCTTATCGTCTTATGCTTTACAATATTTACAGTTATTAATTCACAGAAGATTATAAGAGTAGGTGCCTTTAACTATTATCCAGCTATTTTTCAGGATAGGAATGGGGATGTCAAAGGATTCTATGTTGATGCGCTGAAAGAAATTGGCGAAAGAGAAAATTTAGAATTTGTCTTTGTATATGGTTCCTGGGATGAAGGGCTTGAACGAATCAAAACCGGCGAAGTAGATTTATTAACAAGTGTTGCCATCACTGAAGAACGCCTTAATTACATGGATTACACAGCCACTCCCTTGTTAACTGTTTGGAGCGAGGTGTATGTAAATAAGAAATCTGAAATAAATGGAATTTTGGATTTGGAAGGTAAAACAATTGCAGTCATGAAAAGTGACTTTAATGGCAAATACTTAAAACAGCTTACTGAAAAATTAGCCATTACCTGTGTATTTATAGAAACAACTGATTTTGAAGAAGTATTCAAATTAATCTCGGGTAACAAAGTAAATGCAGGCGTTGTTAACAACACATTTGGGGCTCCAAAATCAGCAGAATACGAACTTCTTTCAAGCGGAATTATTTTTAATCCTTTTGATATCTATTTCACCGTAAAAAAAGGTGCCAATCAAGAATTGCTAACGATATTAAACAAATATCTTCATGATTGGAAGCATGATAGGAATTCTGTTTATAATACGGCACGACAAAAATGGTCTCAAGGACATGTTGGAGCAATTGAAGTATTTCCGGAATGGCTGGAAAGCACCATCTATTTAGTCCTATTAGTCGTTTTAACATTGTTTACATTTATAGGATTACTTCGCTATAAAATCAGAGCTGCCACGAAAAAAATAAAATATAGCGAGTTGATATTTAAAACCTTCATGGAAAACACACCTGCCTATGTCTATATAAAGGATGAGCATCTCAACCATTTATATCGCAATAGAATGGTGGATAAAGTTAACGGTGTGGGCCCAAATGACAAAGTCAGTTCAGCCAAAACAGTTTTTGAGCCCCACATTGCTGAGTTGGTTGAGAGGATGGACAAAGAGATTTTAAGTTCGAAAAAAAAACAATGTGACCTTCAGTATTTTTGCAAACTCAATGGTAAAAACACTTGGCTTCATGATTATAAGTTCTATTTGAATTTACCCAACGGAAAACCGGCTATTGCCGGTTTATCCTTTGACATCACCAAACTAAAAAACACTGAATCAGAGCTAATTAAAGCCAAAGAACGTGCAGAAGAAAGTGATCACCTAAAATCCGCTTTTCTGGCCAACATGTCGCATGAAATTCGCACGCCAATGAACGGCATTCTGGGCTTTGCCAACTTACTAAAGAACCCTGACCTTTCAGGAGAACAGCAACAAAAATATATTGAAATCATAAATAAAAGCGGCATTCGCATGCTCAATATCATCAACGACATTATCGACATTTCTAAAATCGAATCCGGTCTTATGAAAGTTGATATAAGAGACGTGAATATTAATGAGCAAATTGAATTTATCGACAGCTTCTTCAAAGCAGAAGCAGAAGCCAAAGGCCTTTCGTTCTCATATAAAAGCCCCTTGCCTGCTGAGAAAGCAATCATCAAAACGGATGGGGAAAAAGTGTATGCGATACTGACGAACCTGGTAAAAAATGCCATCAAATATACGGCGGATGGCTCTATCGAGTTGGGTTATAAATTTGTAGAGAAAGACAAGTCTTTGCAATTCCATATTAAAGATACAGGTATCGGGATTCCAAAAAACAGACAGAAAGCCATTTTTGACCGTTTTATCCAGCTGACATTTTTGATAAAAAGGCCTACCAGGGAGCAGGTTTAGGTCTGGCCATCTCTAAAGCCTATGTAGAAATGCTTGGTGGTGAAATCTGGGTTGAAAGCGAAGAGGGCACAGGCTCCACATTTTTTTTCACCTTGCCCTACATTCTCCAGCGGTGACAGACCCAATTGATTATAGAGCTGTGATGCCCAGACAGCATGCGCCTTATCGGGAGACAAGGATAATTCAATCCTAATTTACTAACTAAACTTCCACAAAAAACGAGAAGACCTCCTGATGTAAGCAATTGACCATTTCTAAAAGTCAATTGGCTTATGCCATACAGCTTCTTTTTATCGAGGCCAAAGAGTTACACTTTTATCTATAAAAATAAGTCCTTAGCACCCTATTTTTGCAACATTCATAAAATCAGGCGTCCTTTTTAGAGATATTCACCTTTTTTGGCTTGCTATTGCGACCATTCCGGCTGTAATTTTACCCTGATATCTATACCCGAATATTAACAACACACCTTTCTTATAAAAACTAATAACAAAAAATTATGAAACATCTCTCCACGCTATTTTTGGCCATCGGTCTGATGATGGCATCAACGGCAGTCTCCGCACAATTGACGAATCGTGAAAACCAAAATTCTTTTAAGAAAGTGCGTGAGCGCACTTTACCCGCTGCCCAACCTTTAAATATAAAAAAAGCCCAAAAAGCGGTGCGACTCAAAAATGCGACTGTGACGCAGCATCCTACATCCTCCAAACATTATAACTGGACGGGCGACGATTGGGCCTACCAGCAGGAATTGTTCTATGATGCCCAGGGCAGAGAAATTGAAATGATAAGTGGGGTATTAAGGATTATCACGGAATATGACGACTTGGAAAACAGTGAGACCAAATGGTTCCAGCAAAGAGCCAGCGAAGAGGCTGCCTGGACCACCTACAGGAAAGAAATTTCACTTTCGGGCGACAACTGGATTTACGAGATCTGGGAACTGGTGGACGGCACACTGGCCATTACCGGAGGCAGCAAGTCGCTATCCTGGGAAAGCACGGATGGAAATACCACCACCGACCAATGGGAGAGCTGGATGTACAATCCGACACTCGAGGCTTATGAGATGACTTCCGGCTATAAGGATGTATCCGTTGCCAATAATGCGGGGCAAACCCTTTCTGTCAATGGGTACTATTGGGAGAATGGTGAATGGAAGTTAGAATACACAGATACTTACACGTATAACAATGACAACCAACTCACACAAATGGCCTTCTGTTATTATGAAGAAGGTTTCACAGAATGTGAGCGTCTCGAATTCGTTTATGAAGGGGCAGGTGCCCCTTCCAGCGCCATGGTTTACACGGATTACGGCACGGGCTATGAGTTGACGGGCAGATACATCAATCTGGTTTGGAACGATTGGGGAAACATTTCTTTTGATGATGCGACGGTGGTGCTTTTTGCCACCCAGCAGAACATCATAGATCCGGATGGAGACTTGAACAACGATGCCAACTATGAAAATTTTGAGCAGTTTGAAAATGACCCGGAAGGCAATTATACCCACCAATACTGGATAGCCGGGCAGTGGGTGACCGACGATCATTATTCAACTGTAACAGAAGAAAATGGAGATGTGGTAACGACCTCTTATTATTTCGATTACGAAGAAGGTATCGATGAGAACTGCGACCTCTTTATGATGGGAGATAAACAAATCATGGTGGTTGGCGCCAACCATACTTCCATGACAGATTATGAGTGGACCAAGACCTCAGAACCCTGTGGCTATGAATGGGTAAAACTTTATGAAGTCATCGAAAACACAACCGCCACCACACAGGAATCCATTACCCGCTATATGCAAGCGGAGATAATGATGGAAAGCATTGAATTTGAAGAATGGAACATGTACGGCCATCCTGTAGTTAGTCGCAATTCGAGCTTAATGGGAGAAATAGTTATGAGCTACGAGGAATACAGTTACGACAATACCTATGATGGCAGTCTGAGGACCTCCACCATCATCTCCTTCAGAGATCAGCAAGACGGCGCCTTTTCTCCCACAGAAAAGATAGAATATGTCTATGGCGGGGCAACATCCACCCAGGACCAAAGCCTGGCGGCTGTCCAGGTTTTCCCTACAGTGTTTAATAAAGGATTTAATGTACACCTGCCACAAATCAGCACACTCCAGCTCATTTCTGCTCAGGGACAAACGGTTTGGCAACAGGCATCGGTCAGGGGACAGCTGTTTGTGCCAGGAAGTCACCTGCCACAAGGGGTGTACCTATTGCTCATAAGCAATAATGCAGGAGAAAAAGAAACCATCAAATTAATTAAAAGGTAATAACACCACTCCTGAAAATCAGAGCGGCTGCTCCTTTAAGGGAATCAGCCGCTTTTTTGTTATCCAATGCGCAACAATAAACTTTTGTCGGTTGACCTTCTAAGAAATCACAATTCCTTCCTCGCCCGTCGTATATCTCTAAAACTTTTGACAAACCATACAATGGCTAAAATGGAACTGAGCATCATCACCACGACCCGGATCAATGCGGCCATATCGTCTCTTCCAATGGCGGCTGTCAGGGGCATTACCAGACCGATCGTCACCAAAAGGGTTAAAATAACCGCCAGGTGAGAAGGCCCTTTTTTCTCGTTTTTCACCCCGGGATTGAGCGCCAGAATAAGGACGCCAAAAACAAAGGGAATGAGTGCCGTTACAGAGGGGCTGTCTGAGGCCGTATAGCCCCAAATGCCCAAACCCATAAGAAGGATGGCGTTGACCAGACTAATTTGATATACTTTCATAAAATACGGTTAAGTTAATTGACAATGGGAATCTCACACCAATCAATTAACTTGAAAGTGGTCCGCTTTGTTCAAAGTCTGGAGCTATTCCCAAACAATTCCGTTAAAATCAATCTTTTCAATATGTCCGGCCGCATCAAAATTCAGGCTGTCCACACACAACTGACGCAGCACATAGTCTTTATCCTGCGGAAAAATTTTGTGGTAAAGAATATAGTGTTGTCCGTCTTTTTCAAAAACCGTATGATGGCCCGGACCCTCCACATTTTCCTCTTCATTGGTGGTCAAAATGGGACTGTTTTCTCCTTCCTCCCATGGTCCGTAAGGCGTGTCACCGCTAGAATATCGAACCTTGTAGGAATCTTCAATGGCTTTGCCATCTGAGTACATCAAATAATAGGTGCCGTCCTTTTTCAACATAAAGGCGGCCTCAAAAAATCCGGGAGGGGTCACATTCACCGGCTCTTCCATAAAGGAATGCATGTCCGGCGCCAGTTTCGCCACAAAACAAGCGCCATTGACCCAGTTCCAACCCGACCCCCAATAAAGGTAGGCCTGACCATCCTCATCAATGAAGGCCTCGGCATCAATCATGTGATAGTCGGGGAATAAATCGCCATGAATAAGGGGCGACTGATCTTCCTTGATGTTGCGCCACGGACCGGTAGGGCTATCGCTTTCCCCGGCCCAAATTTCGCTGCCTACTGAAATGTACATGTAAAACCGGCCATCGAGTCCCTTAATCACAGAAGGTGCCCAGACCATGGCTTCACGGGAGGTGGGACTGGTACAGGCCTCTTTGGTCGGCCAGTTAAGGGTATGTGAGGTAAATTCCTTAAAATCGGTGGTGCTGAAAAGCGCCAAATCCTCACCCCCCCATGGATCTTTGGTGGCATAGATATAGTAAACCCCTTCATGAATAACAATGCTGGGATCCGCATAATACCCATCCATGATGGGATTCGAAATGGTTTCGGGTTGTTTTTGCTGGCAAGCGGTAAAAGCCGTCAATATGACAGAAATGGTCAAGGAGATAGTCAATAAAAATTTCATCTGTTTATTTTTTGTTTATTATTTATCAGATGGAACTCGCCAGATAATCATCTCTCTGTGTGAGAACTCTTTCTCATGGCTCGTTTCATGTTATCAAATTTATGGTCAACAATTAAACAATCACGTTGCCCAAAGAATAAGGCAACCGCCTCGCTAAGATACCAATTTTATAGAATGGCCTGCAATGAAAAGGCCATTTCTGGGATGGCCTGTGTAAAAATGACCTTTAGTGCGACTTCTTCAAAGCGGCAGCAGCAATCAATTCAAGGGAAAGTATTTGCGTATGGGCCTGCAGCTTGATGGCCTCATGGGGCATCCCGAATACCACACACGATTGTTCATCCTGAGCAATGGTATGGGCGCCGGCATTTTTCATTTCTAAAAGTCCTTTGGCACCATCGGACCCCATGCCGGTCATGATGACGCCCACCGCATTAGCGCCGGCATTCATGGCTACTGAACGAAACAGCACATCCACACTGGGGCGGTGACGGTTGACCAGAGGACCATCGGTGACTTCCACATAGTACCGGGCACCACTTCTTTTTAATAGGGTATGTTTATTACCCGGCGCAATCAGCGCCCGCCCCCGAATGACGGTATCATTGTTTTCTGCCTCCTTCACACTGATGGCACACAATCCGTTCAAACGCTCCGCAAACGATCGGGTAAAGCCCTCAGGCATGTGCTGAACAATGACGATACCCGGACTATCAGGCGGCAGCGCATGCAAAAACTGAGCCAGCGCCTCTGTCCCCCCGGTGGAGGCTCCCACAGCAATGACCTTCTCAGTGGTTTTTATCATACTGCTCCCCCTCTTCAAGGAAGGAAGGACGGCGTCGGCCGAATATTTAGGCTCCACCTTAATGGGCACAGAAGAGGCCTGTCCACGTCGCTTCAGGCGGGCATGAGCGGCCGCCTTAATGGCATCGCAAATGCGTATGGATGACTCCTGAAAAAAAGCCTTTGTGTCCATTTGCGGCTTGGTAATGATTTCCACCGCCCCGTATTCAAGAGCCCTCATGGCCGTTTCTGTTCCTTTTTCGGTCAGACTTGAAATGATGACTACCGGAATGGGATGCTGGTTCATGATGCGACGCAAGAAAGTGAGGCCATCCATCCTGGGCATTTCCACATCCAGGGTGATGACATCCGGGATTTCATCGAGCATCTTTTTTGCTGCCACATAAGGATCAGAAGCTGTCGCCATTAGCTCCAGCACCGGATCATCATTGATCATCGCCCCCAGTGTTTGACGAACAACTGCAGAGTCATCCACCACCAAAACCTTTATTTTTTTCTTTAGCTGCATCTATATTTTTTGAAAAACGGTGGGCCGCACATTTTTAAGCGGCAAATTCATCCCAATCAAAGACTCCGAATGTCCGTGAAAAAAATAACCGCCCGGCTTCAAATAACGACAAATTTTCTGAACCACCGCCTCCTGTACATTCCGGTCAAAATAGATCAAGACATTGCGACAAAAAATCACATCAAATTTCTCCGAAAGCGGATAGCTTTCATCCATGAAATTCACCCGGCTGAACGACATTTTCTGCCTGAGTTCAGGAACTGCCCTGTACGTCCTTTTTACCGCATCGGTACTTTTCATAAAATACTTTCGCACCAGGTACTCCGGCACCGCCGGTCGCAGGCGCTCCTCGGTGAACACCGCATTCAATGCCATCTTCAAAATTAAAGTAGAAATATCCGTCCCATGAATCCGGAAGTCAAAATCCTTGCCGCCCCCCAAAAACTCACTGATACTCATGGCCAGCGTATAAGGCTCTTCGCCACTGGAACAGGCGGCACTCCAAACCTTTAAGGTACTGCTGTTATTTTTAGCTTTAAACTCAGGCAACACATGCTCCTTTAAAAAGGAAAAATGGACCGGCTCGCGAAAAAAATCTGTTTTATTGGTACTGATGGCATCAAAAACATGAACCACCTCGGACTCAATGCCATCCTTTCCAAAAACATACTGCAAATAAGCCTCAAAGGTGGGAATGCCCAACTCTTTCAGCCGTTTTTTTAACCGGGCCTGCACCATGACTTTCTTGGCCGGAGGCATTTTGATCCCTGTCTCCCGGTTGATGAAGGCGCCCAGTTTATCAAACTGATCATCCGACAATTCTGCCTTATAAATATTGCGAATATCATCAAACACCATATGTATCCTTTTTTTAGCCTTTCAGGGCATCACCTGAGTGATGCCCTGCTATGGACTACGGTAAAATAGCTTTTAAGAAAACCCTTTGACCAGTATCTTTTCAAACCTATTCTTTTAAAAAGTTGCCAAGGCCATTGAATAGGTTTTTATTGCCTAAATTAATTAAAACCGTTGATAATCTTCATCACTGGCATCTGCCAGATTCATCTTTAAATCCAGACCTTTAGACGCCTTGGCAGGTGACTCACTGTCCGCTTTTGACTTGGTGGCCACCTTAACACTTTTTAAATTCGACGCGGAATTCTTACTACTCTTACGCAAACGCCCCCTATTGGTTTCGATGCTAAAGTAAGAAACCACTTCTTTCATCTGCTCTGCTTGTCCCGACAACTCCTCTGAACTGGAAGCCATTTCTTCTGAGGCGGCCGCATTTTGCTGAATAACCTGGTTGAGTTGCTGAATGGCACTATTCACTTGATCGGCACCGGTGTTTTGCTCCATACTAGCGGCAGCAATTTCCTGCACCAGCTGAGCTGTTTTTTCGATTTCGGGTACAATACTGGCCAATTGCTGACTGGCCTCTTCAGAAACGCGTACACCGCTTTCCGACAATTCATCAATTTCCTGGGCAGCGATCTGACTGCGTTCGGCCAATTTACGTACCTCCTCAGCGACCACAGCAAAACCTTTACCGTGTTCACCGGCCCGGGCCGCTTCCACCGCTGCATTGAGGGCCAACATATTGGTCTGGTCGGCAATGTCACCAATAATGGAAACTTTTTTGGCAATTTCTTTCATGGATTTCACAGCAATTTCGGTGCTTTGAGAGCCTCGCCTAACACCTGAGGCGGCCTGAAGCGCTATCTTCTCTGTCTCCATGGCATTATCGGTATTTTGCTGAATATTGGCCACCATTTCTTCCATGGAAGAGGAAACCTCCTCGGCCGATGAAGCCTGCTCACTGGCGCCCTGCGACATTTGCTGGGAGGTACCACTCATTTCCTGACTGGCAGCGGCAATATTATCTGCGCCTCCCAGGATATCCCCAATGATGTCACGCAGTTGCTCCACCATTTGCTGCAGCGATCGGGCCAACTGACCAATTTCATCCTTCTGACTCAACAAGCCTTTATCCACTTCTATGGTCAGGTTGCCACCAGCCACCTCTTCGGCAAAAGCAACACCTTTGTTAATCCCAACGGTAATGGCGCGGGAAATCAACAAGCTTAGAAATAAAGCAACAGCTATACCAATCAGAATGGCCAAAACCATGGTAATATTACTGGCAGTGACCAATTGGTCCCCCCTTTCTACTTCCGCATCGGCACCTGATAAATTAATCTCCACCATGGCCTCAATATGCTTACGCACTTCCAATAACATGGCATGGGCATCCCTCATTTGCACTTCCTCCATATTCTGAAACAAAGCGACGGCCTCTTCGGCCTGCTCATTCAATAGATTGAAATACTTAAACACCTCATCGGCAGATGGAAGCATTTGCGCATTGTAAATACGCAGAGCCTCTTGTGTGTTCCCCCTTTCTATCAGTTCCATGATATCATGCACCGAGCGGTGAAAGGTATTATGATGTTCGCGCATATTGGCAATGGTGGTATTAATGGAGGCATTACCGGTATTTAGGGTGGGGATCCATACGCCCAGGTTACAGGCCGTATGGTCATCACCGCCCTCAAAGGCGTTGCCCGACTGCAAAGCATTGGCCACCCGTACCTGTAAGGCGTAATGATCCTTCTCAAACAACTCCAGATTTTTTAGAAACTCCATGGGATAATGAATATCCAATCGGTTTAAACGATCCACATCTGCGGCAAATTGCTCATTGAGTGCGCGCCAGGCGCTCACCGATTCCAGAAAAGAATTCCAGATAATGGTCTCCTCATCGGTCTGAGGCAGCTCCTTAAACTGGTCGATGGCATGGTTATAGACGGCCCGACTTTCGGCTACACTGCTTAACTCAGCCATACGCCCCTCTGAGGTTAAATTGGGATTCAACATGGTTCTCATACTGACCATTAATTGCTCTATGTTCGCCTCCATGTCCAAAAGATACCTGACACTGGGCATATTGACATCTGATACCGTATGAAAGGATTGACTCACATTGCGTAAACTCACCAGACCTACCACCCCTACTATAAGGGCAATCACTGTGATGGCGGAAAAACCGGCAACGATTTTTTGACCAATTTTTAAATCTTTGAAATTCATATTTATCAATTTAATGGGTTCAATTTTCGTAATGGATATTGCTCTAAAGATGAATTATTTGGAAGGACTCTAATGGTCTTTGGTAACGCTCTCTCGCGCATCCACCAATTCCTTAATGTTGAGCATCGTGTCTGAAGAAAAAACCGCATCCATGTCCAGAATGATGTAAAATTTATCTTTAACCTTGGTCATGTTGGTAATAAATTCAGACTGGTATTGCTTTCCAATGCTTGGTGGTGGCAGCAAATCTTCCGCTTCTATTTTCAATACAGCCTGAACAGCATCTACAATTATGCCCAACAAAATGGACTCACCGGAAATGCTGGTTTCTATAACCAAAATGCTGGTACTCTTGTTTTTTTCACTCGGCGTCATGCCAAACTTGATACGTGTATCTACTACCGGAAGCACATTGCCTCTGAGGTTAATGACCCCCTTCATGTAGGCCGGGGCACGTGGGACTTCAGTAATCTCAGTCATTCCCAGTATTTTGTGCACCTTGCTGACATGCAGGGCAAAGACCTCATCCCCCAGTCGAAACGAAAGGTAAGATGTGATTTTGTTCGCGTCTTCTTGATTCATGTTGTCAATTTTAGGATGGATTTAATAATTCTTTCACGATGCTATTGGTGTCCAGCACCAGGGCAATGCCGCCATCGCCCATAATGGTGGCTGCAGAAATTACTTTTTGGTCGTGATACATGCGTCCCAGAGGCTTCAGTACGGCCTGAATTTTACCGACCACCTTGTCCACCGCAATGGCGATACGGGTGTCTGTGTGATTCACCACGACCATTTGGTAGCGCTTAGGAACTTCGCCATTTAACTCCAGTTCTTTCCGTAGATTATAAAAGGGATATTGAATGCCGTTGAGCGTGACCGAGTTGATGAAACCATCCTTAAGCACGTCCGACCCTATGGAGTAAATCCGGTCGGTCAAGGCGAGCGGAATGATATACTGGGTATGATTAACCTGCACCAAAAGCCCGTCGATAATGGACAAAACAAGGGGCAAAATGATGGATATGGTAGTCCCCTCACCGGGTACAGACTCAATGGACACCTCACCTCTTATGGCGGAAATATTTCGTTTGACCACATCCATACCAACCCCCCGACCAGAGACTTCCGTCACCTCTTTGGAAGTTGAGAAACCGGGCGCAAAAACAAGATTTAGCACCTCATTGTCAGAGAGTACATCGTCTTTTGAGATAAGACCTTTTTCAATGGCATTGGCCCGGATTTTGGCGGGGTCAATCCCCGCACCATCATCGGTAATTTTCACAATCACATTGGCACCGGAATAACCGGCTTCCATATGGATGGAGCCCGTCTCGGGTTTCCCTTTTCTTTTGCGCATATCCGGCATTTCAATGCCATGATCGATGCTGTTCCGAATAATATGTAACAACGGGTCGGTCAGACTCTCTATCATGGTCTTATCTAATTCGGTTCCCGTACCTGAGGTGGTGAAAGCTATTTTTTTGTCCAGACTACAACTCAGATCACGTACCAATCTCTGGAAGCGGGTCACGAGACTTTCCACCGGAATGAGACTGATGCTAAAAGCGCTGTCGCGAAGGGAACCGGTTAGCTTCTGTATATTTTCCGCAACCATTTTCAGCTCCGGAATTTGATGCTGAGCCGCAATGACATTGAGTCGTTCCTGGGTAATTACCAGCTCGCTGACCATATTCATTAATCCGTCGATTTTGTCTGAGGCCACCCGAATGGAAGAGGAGGTCACTTTTTTGCCCTCAGAGGTCTGGCCCAGTTGGTCAAACACAACCGGAGCTGCCAGACCCTCCTCAATGGGCTCATCCACCATAAACTCGCTAAGATCTGCCAGCTCAATTTCAAGCTTGTTTTCACAAAGGGTGTCCAGCCTGGCTATAAACTGGGGCTGGGTGAACAAATCGGACTGACTAAGACGTTGGATTTCTATTTTTGAATCGTCTTCCACAAAAATAAAGACATCCATGATGGCGGCTTTTCCCATGTCGGTGGACAAAAACAGATCCCAGAAGACCAAAGAACGCTCTGGCTCAACACCCTCTAAATCAGGAATATTTAAAAGGCGCGGCACGGCTTTTAATGGCCCCATTTGCCCCAGTTCGTCTATCAGGTATAACAGATTGGTGCCATTCTCCAGGACATGGGCACCCGGGTAAAAATGAATATACCAGGTGGCCATCCCTGTCACCTCGGGAATGTCATTCGGACTGGTCAGCTTCCCCTCATTCACGGTCTGACTCTTCTGAACTTGTATTTCCTCCTTGAGTACATTTTCCACGGTCGTGACCATTTCCTGATACCTGACCTTTATTTCCGGTGATTCTATGACCTCAACATTTACGAGATCCCGCAGGATGTCTACCGACTGGAAGGTAAGTGACAATAACTTGGATGAAACAGCCAACTGGCCGGATCTGATTTTGTCATAGATATTTTCCATGTGGTGTGAGAACTCACTCAATAGCTCAAAACCAAACATGCCACCCCCACCTTTAAGGGAGTGCATAATTCGAAAGACTTTCTCAAGCAACTCTTTGTCGTTGGGCGACAAATCAAGCTCCAACAGGGTACTTTCCAATTCGTTGATGTTATCCAGTGCTTCTTCGACAAATCTGGACTGAAAGTTCTCAAAAGATGGTATCATAAGACAATATAAATTGGTTCACACAGGCGCATAACAATGCCATTCATGTCGCCATGTTATTTTTTAATCAGCTAATTTTCAGCAGGTTTTACCTATACAGGGGCTTTATATAGTTGCGAAATCCGGTTTAATAGTCCCGGAATATCCAGTGGTTTTGAATAAAAATCATCTGCGCCCATATCCTTTAAAACCCGGGCTGTTTCAGGATCACTCAGTGCCGAAACAATGATCACCGGGATGCCGGCATAGGCTTCTTTGGCCTTCATACGCTCCAACAACTGAAAACCTGAAATTTTAGGCATCAACAGGTCTAAAAGAATCAGGGCAGGTCGGTCTTTATAAATCATAGCCCACGCTTCCGAAGCAGACATGGCTATTTGAGTAGCATACCCTCCTTCTGACAACACGGCCTCCAACAATACATTGTTGGTTTGGGAGTCGTCCACCACCAATATGTAACCACTACTATTTTGCATGTATCTGAATTTTAAAATATCTAATGACTGATACGGCAAATATAGAACGAGGATTCAAAAGACCAGATGATATAGCTTAACAAAAGTGGTGATATAAATCACCGAAGCCCTTGTTTTCCTATGGTGATTAACTGAAGACCAATACCTAGAAGCTAAAAGATCCAGCTTTTAGGACCTGCTTTTTAAAGGCAACTCTAAGTGCTGATAAACGGTCTGCAGAAGCAACTCCAGTTCAATGGGCTTGGAAAGATAGCCTTCACAACCAGCTTCCAGTGCTTTCTCCTGCTCACTGGTCATGGCGTAGGCGGTTTGCGCCACTATTGGCACAAAAGGATTCTCATCCTTAATGATACGGGTGGCTTCGAGGCCATCCATCCGGGGCATTTTAATGTCCATCAATATTAAATCCAGATCAGGATGTTTTCGGTGCATATCCAGGGCCTCCAAACCATCCCAGGCATGGAAAATCTTAAACCGGCCACCGGCTTCACTGCCCTTAAGGGCGTCTTGCAAAAAGAGAAAATTCACTTCATCATCTTCCACTATCAGTATGGAAAAAGTATCTTTTGGTTGTCCGTATGAAATCTTTGGTTCGGCCGCTGATTTCAGGGAAGCAGCTTCAGATAACGGCAGATCAAAAGCAAAAAAGGATCCCATCCCCGGCTTGGTTTCCACTCTGATAAAACTTCCCATGCTCTCAACAATTCGGGCAGCTATCGTCACCCCCAGACCATTACCACCAAATTCACGATTGGCGGCCATGTCCGACTGAAAAAAGGGCTTAAAGATCAAGGGTATCATCTCTGCTTGTATGCCAATGCCGGTATCCTCGACAAAAAACTGTATTTTTTCAGCACTTAACAGTTTATAGCCGAAATGCACCTCCCCCTCTTTGGTAAACTTGAGGGCGTTATCTAACAGTTTCTCGAGCACCTGGCGCAGTCGCGAAGCTTCAGAAATCAAACTTTTCCCTTCTTGAATGCCCGACCTTTCCATAAAAAGGGTTAGCCCTGATGGGCATCGCGATGAATAATGTTCATAGAGCGTATCAAGCATCTTCTCCACATCCACCTCCTCCTGGCGAAGGATGACATCTCCGGCCTGTAAGCGACTTATATCCAAAATATCATCTACAATATTCAAGAGCTGATGGGTCGAATTAATCACATGCCCCATGTAGGTCTGCCGAAGGTCCTCTGAAAGATGCCCTAACTTCAGGAGTTCCACAAATCCCAAAATGCCGTTCATGGGGGTGCGAATTTCGTGGGACATGTTTTGCAGAAAGGCTGTTTTTAAGCGCTCGCTTTCCTCTGCCTTGTTTTTTTGGGTGCGGAGATCTTCATTTAAATGCGACAGCTGGGTATTAATCTTCTTGAGTTCCCGGGCATATCCGTCCGCTTTCTTATAAAGCCAGGCATTTTTCAATGCCAGAGAGGCCTGTGCTGCCAATACCTGACAGAATTCGATATCCTGTCGACAAAAAGATTTTATCATTCTCTTAGAGACCAGCTCCATAACAGCCAACACCTTTCCATCGATGATAAAGGGTACCAATAAGGAAGACCTGGCCCCTTTTGACTTAGCAATAAGTTTTTCTTCAGGGGTTAAAGAGATCTTATTCAGGTCCTGCAACACCACAACACCCCTTTTTTCAATACAGTCGTTGATTTGAGGAAACTGCCTAAGACTCATACGCTTCAAAACATCTGAATCTTCATCAACAACTTGAGGTAGGCAGGCTTCCTCTTCCATTTTATCTCCTACAATAAAAAAGATGGAACCTCCATCCATGTTCAGAAGACTCATTCCGTTACTGATTATAATCATCAACAACTCGTTCATCTCAATGGTTGAACTAAAAGCCTGACCAGATTCCAAAAGCGTGGCTAATCGGTTGCTGTGCTCCATGACCGACCTTTGAGCCAAAATGCGACCGGTAATGTCCTCCTTTATTCCAATAAAATGAGTGATTTTTCCCGTCTCATCAAACGTCGGTGCAACAACGGCAGATTCATAGTATATTTCTCCATTCTTTTTTAAGTTAACAAACTCACCGTGCCATTCCTGACCAGCCTTTATCGTTTGCCACAACAGGCGATACTCTTCTTCAGAGGTCTGGCCCGATTTGAGAATGCGCGGTGTTTTTCCCATTACTTCTTCTAACTGATACCCGGTTAGTTGACAAAACTTGGGGTTGACATATTCAATAATTCCACGCACATCCGTAATCACAATGGAGACCGGACTTTGCTGCAGGATGGACCTATATAAGTCGGAATTGAAAGGATTCATTTGGTTTTGAAGCATGTAAGCAATTTACGAAAAAACAAGCTTATTGTTGCACTCTCTGCCATGGTGCCTCAACTTTATATTTGACAAAACGATCCATCTATTTGAGCAGGTATTTCTACCACTCTGGAGGCGCGGATGCCATAAGCGTGGACGAAACAAACACACCAAGCGTAAATACTTAACCTTCAATATATAACAAAACCAGACAACCGTCGGCTAACATAAAAAATAACACTCTCAGGTCCGAATATAATTTGACAGACGTCGACTCATAACCAGATCGTTGCAAAAGAATTATTCTCTTCAAATGAAATAATTCTTATATTTATCATCCGCAGGAAAACTAGCAGGTATTTGAATGAATAACAATAAAGACTTAAAGATAAAACATCTGGTCAATCAGCCATTTGAACTCACCAATTGGATGAGTCTACTGGCCTCCGGTCAGGTTGTTTCCTATAAAAAGGGGGATGTTATCTCCAAAGCCGCCACCCCCATTTCGCATGCCCTGTATCTGGAGGAAGGATGGTGAAAACCATCAAAGAAAACCCAAACGGAAGAAACAACATTCTTGAAATCAATAATCAGGGAAGTTTTATGGGATTAATGTGTCTTTTAGGTGGCTCAGAGAACGCCTATACATCAATGGCATTAACCAACACAAGGGTCCGGTTTATTAAAAAAGACCAATTGGATGAGCTGCTAAAAAGCAACCTGGAATTGTACGGGGAGATTATCCGGCACACCTTAAAAACCGCCCAAAAGAATATTAACCGGCTAATTACGATCAACAATAAACAATTACCGGGACGGGTGGCCGATGTGATTCTCTATTTTTATGAACTTTTTAATGGCACCCAACAGTTTGAGTTTCCTTTAAGTCGCGAGGAACTGGCTCAATTCTCAGGAACCACCAAAGAAAGCTTCATTCGGACCCTGACTGAATTTAAGAATGATAAAATCATCCTTATTGATGGCAAAAACATCACCATTAACAGCATGCCAATTATCCAAACCCTCAGCAGGCTGGGATAAGTAAGCTTCCTGATGGTTAGCGATCTTTCGAAGTCATTAATTCGCCCCACTTTCGGGCATCTGTCAGACTATCAAAGTAGGCCACCACATCTCCATGACCGGCATCTGAAAATTTCTTCAGGGAAAATTTGGTAAAGACATTTTCAGGAATAACAAAAGCCATCGCTTTTAATCCATTCTCAATCATCACCTTCATAACAGATGCGGCATACTCCGCATCGCTACTACTAACGACTTTTTGTCCGGAAGTATCTGAAATCAAAAAGACGACTTTGTGCTTTCGGACATGCTCCACCGTCGCATCAATCACTTGACGAAACAGCTCAGTGGGAACATACCCTTTCCAGGTTTGTAAAAGCTCCAGGGTTTCAGGATCATAGGTCAGGACAGCGTTCTCGTGGGTGAAAATTTCCATTATACCAATATTTTTTTTCAAAGATAACTATTATTAAATGCACTCAGCGTGTATCAGGCTGATAATGGTTTCCGTTTTAAATCGAAAGCCCAGACATCCATTAAACGCATCATAGTCCACTTTTATGCCATACCCCATATCATCAGGAACCCCCTTAAACCCATTGACCATTTTAAATCCGCCCACCGTCAGTTTCTCCACCCACCTAAAAGAGGGCTCATGTTTTTCGAATCGCTCATGATCACTCCCTCCGATGACATCCTCAATTTCCCGTCCAAAAAACAACTTCAGTCCGTTCTTTTCCTTTACACCCACGGGTAGCTGGTCTATGACCTGAAAGATATGATAAAAATGATTGTAACAATTTTGAAAACGCCTGAAAAAATCAGGTTCAAAATGATCCACATTTGGTTCAGTCAGGAAAAACGCCTTGGGATTTAAAGCCCGCACCGATTGAATGACCTTGTGCCTGTCGTTCAAATGCTGTATATGATGTAAAGCCAAAGATTCATTAACGATAAGCGGACCACCGGCGGCCTCCACCATATTTCCAATCTCCGCAAAATCAATCGCTTCTATAAAAGAGCAAACAGGTATAAACTCCACATTATAAGGATAATTGATGGAATTAATGAGTTCTCCGGCATAATTAAGCGCGTCTTCAAAAGGCTCTACGCCAATAACCACCACTTTTCTGAGTCCGGAAACCCGTTTCAATCGTTCCAATAAGTTAACGATCTGAATACCTTGTCCGATACCTATATCAAGAATAGTAACGGTAGATTCCCCCTGAACAATATCAGCAATCGTTTGATTCACAATAGAATGACTATATCTAACAAAAGGAAATTGCTGAATAAGTACATTGAACAATTCAATTTGCGGCACCTCATAACGCTTAAGGTAAATATGCTCATCAATGGTAGTGGGACCAATGTGCTTGCGAATGGCTCGAATAAAAAGCGTTGCCAGAAACTTTTCAGAACTTTCACCCAAACCATCCAGGCAATGTTCCAATAAAGCTTCAATTTCCAGTTTGGACTCTTCCGTAAACTTATCGGGGTAATTTTGCATTACCAGGTTCAAAGCTTCATATATTGTTGGCAATGGAAAAGATTTCATATATCATATATTAGTTGGCGAATCCCCCTTTGATACCGGCCAAAATCCATGAATCAACTGTTAGGGACGGCTTCTATAAATAACACCCGCCAGCATGTTGCAAAGGCGGGTGTAAATTCAAAAATAACAATATTTTTTTTAACGGTGCCGATTGTTCTCATTAAAAAGTGAACAACCACTTTTCAGCTTCAGCCAAATCATCAAAATACTTTACGTTTGGCGGCATCCCCTGATCTTTGGCAAAAGAGCTCAAAGCCAATTTGGTTATTACATTTTTTGGCATTATGAACGCCATGGCTTTAACGCCATTGGCAAATAAATGAGGCATCACAGATGCGGCATATTTAGAATCCTCGGGACCGACAGGGCGCTGGGCACTTGTATTGGAGACAATGTATTTCACCTCATTGTTCTTAACAAAAGCCAAAGATTGATCAATGCCCTCGCGAAATTGAATGCTGGATGCAAAACCATTCCAATTTTGGTAAAGAACCTTCTTAATATCGTCATACTCTAACGCAATCACCGGGGAAGAAAACACATTCATAGTTATAAGTATTAGTTAATTATTATGTAATTAAACAAGTCTCAAATTTTCGATTAACCATATGTGGTAGAGTGATTTGCTAATAAACAAGTATATTGACCGATTCAATAGCATAACAGACGACAAAATACAATAATTTAGCTTTACAAACAATACGCCTTACGATAAATAAAGATTAAACAAGCTCTTTCTATCAGAACACATAATGAATTATAAAGTTATTTAATTCAATAGAGAATGGAAACATCTTGAAAACAATAGACTACCAATACCCCAAACCCAAACGGGGCACCTGAAGAAAACTCAGATGCCCCGTCGGATAAGAGAAAATAACTTTGGCTTATCTTGAAAAATTAACCAATTGACGGCTGACCAATAATTTTTTGGCTTCTGCCAGCTCTTGGTCTAAACGAATTCCCAATTTGCCATCCTCAATGGAAAAGTTGATCACGGAGCCTGTTGGTTGACGCCCCTGGTTCTCAGTTACAATTAATGCAGGCTGGTTGCTCAGGGCGGCGACCGCCCGGTTAAGTTGCCCGCTTTTGCTCTCTGGCACAAACAGCAAATGGCACTTTTTGACATCAGCTCCCGAAGCAAATTCCACTATTTCGATCTCTTTTCCAGCCACCGTGCGGTCTCCCATGCTCGACTTAAGCTCCTTGGTGATGGCTTCATTGGATCCGATAACCCCAAGAATAAAGACCGGCTCTTTGTAGAATTCGGGCCATTGAACCAAACGGGTGAAATTGTAGATAAATGTGGCCTGATGCTTTTCAATCTGCGCGCTTCCTTTGAATGTCGCTAATGCGACAAACATCAACAGCATTAAGGTCATCTTTTTATTCATAATTCAGTAATTAAATATTCCATTACAAAAATAACTCTGTAAACCATTGATTTACCGTGATTAATAATAATTAACGCAAAAAAGAAAAAACCATCGCCTAACACCTTGTAAAAACCCCATCCTAAAGATGACAACCAGCACAGAAACAACAGCTTAAACACCCCATCTTTATAGGCATCACCCCCTTATTTAAGAGGAAAGACTCCTTTTTAATGCGGCATATATTTGTGGCATTGAAGAAACAGTCATTTGGTGAAAATTCCTTAAATAAATCAAACAACGGTAACCTTTGACAAAAAACTGCTAATGAGCGAATTAACAAAAGAGCAAACATTCTAAACAATTCCCATGACATTTTCAAAGGCGCCCGTAACTGAAGGTATATAGCTACGCGAAACCGGGATGGCTAAAACTCCCTCATCGTCCATCCATAGTTTGAACTGACCTTTGTCACGTTTCAGCATTTTTACCCGGTGAATGTTGACCATATAAGAGCGGTGACACCTTAACAAAGGGAACCCACTAAGACCTGACTCTAAACGCTTAAGGGTATTGCGCAACAAATAAGATTTGACTTTCGGGCCTGCCTGAAAGTGTATAACAACGTAATTATCACTGGCTTCCAGAAATATCAAATCATTGGATTTAAGCGTCAGACGAAGCACCCCATTCTCATCTTTAAAAAGGATGAATCGCGGCCGGTTCCTGATTTGCCGCACCAAGGTTCAAGGCTCATTTTCTTCTCCCGCCAGGCAAAGAAAAGCAGACTCATAGAATAGGGAATAAGCAAAATAAGGGAGGTATTTTGAACCGCCACATATAACAATAATCCAAAGGGTCGAATTCCGCCAAGTACAATCAACTCAAGAATGGCATAAAGCGCACCCATCAATAGAATCTCACTGGACACCATCACCACATAATACGCACGGGTAATGGTTGTTTTTTGCTTAACAGCAAACATGAGCATACGACTGAGGATAATAACAATCATACCTGCCAGGACCAGACCGCCGGATGCCAGCAGAAAAGCCCACCATCTTACATCGTACCATTCTCCGGCGCCAAAAGGCCTGTATATATTAATAAAAAAGAAAGCAAAGATAGCCGTAAACGACACCTGAAGGGTCGTATTCCTGCGGCTGATAAAATAATCGGGTATGGCGTTGCTTTTCCACTCATTCATTACAAGCTCCTTTTATCGCTCACAAAGATATACTATTTATTCTACCAATTCAATTCACCCCTCATTTACACCACTCACCCCCTGAACAACTGGCATTCACCCCAAAAGTCTTTAAGCAAAGAGCTTTCAGATATTTTTATATTTTCTTTGTTTCTTGCAACAGTTATTTTAGTTCAAAGCTATTTACAAAAAAACAGATTAAGCTTCGGCCTAATCTGCTTTCTTCCCATATTAAAAAGTCCATTTATCCTTTCACAATTTTTCGAATAAATTCTTTACCGCCCACTCTGAATTTCAATAGATAGACCCCGGATGGCAGGTCGCTCAGAGGCAAGTTAAATGTATAATAGGCCTCAACCTGCATGTGCCTGACAACCCGACCACTTAAGTCAAATACCGACACTTCTATATCTCCATAAATCCCTTGTACCGATAAGGCATCTGAAACCGGATTGGGAAAAATCTGGATATCTTCATTTCTGACAGAAGTACTGTCTGTATTGACAGATTGCAAAACCACAAGGGTTTCAATATCGTCCATAACAATTAACTGATCCGATTCAGGGACAAACCCATGGGCGGAGACTTCAAAACTGGCATTACTTAAATTTTCAATGCCCAAAAACAATACCTCGCCGTTGGCATTTGTCCATGCCTCCAGGTCTTCAAATTTAACCAATGCACCTTCAATAGGCTGATTGTCATCGCCATAAACCACAAACAATACGTCGTGACAAGCATTTACCAAATAAGGGGCTGTCCAGTCAGAAACCGCCGAATAAACCGCATCCTTACTCTGTATCTGAAACTCATTCCCAAGGCAGTCGGTGACATTCATTGAAAAGGCGGTGGCTGAGAAACCAGTTGTTTCGCCAACGATTGATCCGTTTAATTCTACACCATAGACTATCCGGCCTTTCTTGGGTGCAATAGCGCCTGATACGCGTTGCACGGACTGCTTGTCGGCCTTCCCCACTCTACTAGCAGTAAACATTCTTTTTGAACCACCGGCAAGTCTTTCCCTGTCCACCAATTCAGGCGCTGCCAAATTTAAAGGACCAACAGATATTTGATCCAACAGCAAGGCATGCGTATCATTAGAAACGTATTGTATCGCTAACTTTACACGTTTTCCGGCATAAGCTGAAAGGTCGTAACTATAAGCCGTCCAGGCAACAGGCACAAGTTCACTTTCTGCCGATAGCAGGACAAATTCGCCAGTTCCGTCCGACTGGTCGGACACCAGCACCCGTATACTTTCCAGACCGTAAGTATCAGATAAAGACCGTGCCACAAAGTGAAAGCCATCTCCTTCTGAAACCTCAAAATCGGGCGAAATGAGCCAGTCATCATTGGCGCCTGAGGCGGATGCGAAGGCGGCCAGCAGTTGTCGCCCGCTATAGGCGGTTATATCAAAATCTGCTTGCAAAAGCCCTTCATAATAAGGATCGAGCACAATGAAGGATCCGGTGTAATTTTCATTCGGAAATGTGAGCCCGGAAAGTGGATAAGTACCCAACTGATCCTTATCCTCCATGGTCCATCCGGCCAAATTCAGTACAAAAGGCTCATAGCCGTCAAAATTCTCATCAATAAGAGGGTCCCAACTAAGTATCACGCTTTTCAACGACTTGGTATGTCTCAGATTACGGGGAACCGCCATTTCTGCAGCAGCCAATTCAATAGTCAGATCCTGCTCAGCATCCGGCAAGTAGCGTTGCCAATGGGAAACAAAACCCGGATGCTCCACCGACAAAGGCAGATAGGTGTCTGCATGACCAACGGACCAGCCTGCCCTTCCCGCTGCATCCGTCATTTTCTGCTCCTCACCTAAGGTGACCCCAACGCCTTCCATGGGCTGACCGTTAAAACGCACAACAACACTTAAGGGATGAAAAACCTGAAGTGTAGCAAAATTTGTGCTCACCGGATTCATAGCATAACAGTTAAGGTCGGTATAACCAACAAATGCCAAATGGTAATCGGAGGTATGATCCAGACCGCTTATCTCCATACCGGATCCATTTCCGGCATACACCACAAAAGAGCCATCGGAAAATGAATCTCCCTGTCCAAAAACGGCATTGGCCGTATATTCCAAACCAGCCTCCGGCAAATCACTCACCGCATCGTTCTTCCTCATTAACACCAACACATTGGTACCTACCGGCATGCTCCAACTTATATTCATGGTGGTTTCAGTGGCGCTATTAAGCACAATATTTGAAACGGCTGCAATGCTTACGTCGCAGGAGGGACCCGCATAGACTTTCACATCATCCACGCCAATACCATAGCCATAATTACTAACCCCCTCAAAGGCGATTTGAACAGGTTCTGAAAACGGAATGGCCACTCTGCGTTGCATCCAGTCTCTTGCTTCCTCTGTAAAATAAGCCAGTTCGGTCCATTCACTCCCACTCACAGGCTTAACCAGCACTTTTAACCAATCCTGGTCTCCGTCCCAGGCGGCCTGATAATGCCGGAAATCCAACAAGTAATTCTGTCCCGCCGTCAGCTCCAAAACAGGAGAAATCAGCCTGGTGATTCGTTGTTCGTACTGCGGGGCATGAAAATAAGCCATCCCCTCACCCTCATAAGGTGCCGCGGGACGTCCATTGTCGCCATTCAAGGCCGTCTTCCATTCAAAGGTCCCACTTGTAAAATCCTGTCGCCAATCCGTCAATCCGGCCTCAAAACCTTCGTGCCAGGGAAAGTCAATAATGGGCATCGGATTTGTCAGGGCACTGGTCAACAGGGAAGCGGACCATTCACCTTCCAAATAACTCCAAATGCTATAATGGTAACGGCTGGAACTCTGCAAGCTTGTATGAAGAAAAGCACTTTCACCAGCCCCATAATAAAGCACCATTCCACCACCGGTAATGGCCTCTCCGGCAGCATATAAACGACCAGCTTCTGGTGTGCCAAAAGAACCGTTTTCACTCCAGGCCAGTAGCACGGGGGCCCCGCCCATAGAGGGCTCCCATATCAGACCCAGCGACTCGGATTCAACACTGCTGACTTCCAGAGAAAGGGGACTGCCATTCTGCACGGCCATGTAATCAAAAACCACGTTGTTGCCCTGCTCCATAATGCCTGTCAAACTCCGGTTAAAAACTTCACCGGTCCAGGTGATGGTAGCAGGATCCGTTTCATCCGTCAGCTGAGTAATATTCAAGGATCCCGGAAAAGGTGCCGAGGCCGCATTGACAGAACCTCCGGCGGCTTTGACATAAAACCCCTGATGTTCATTCGCATTGATGGTGTTCAAATTTCTGTTGTCAGCGATCTGATGATCATCGGCATGATACACAATTAACCCTTCACCCGGCAAATAGGCATCGAACCCTTCTTTCCTGCGATTCTCAAGCAAAAGGTATTCGTGCTCAACGGGACTCCCAATGCGATAAACCGTTTTACCTTCCTGAATGGGCGTCATTTCAATCGGACCAGCCGTGGTCAGATCTACCATTTCGACCCACCCCAATTCTAACTTCGACAAGGGGTTATGGTGTGCGGGGGATGATCCGGACGGACTGCCATTATAGGTGCCACTGGCCATCATATCCCATCTGCCTGTCCCCGTGTAGGAAAATTCATCCTCCGTATTGGTATCATAATAATCGGGCAATCCCAGATTGTGTCCAAATTCATGGGCCACAACACCCATGGTATTCATGCTTCCGGCTACATTTCTGGTTTCCGGCTGCATGGTATAACCATTCACCAAAACACCATTAAAGGTGCGTCGGGAAGAAGGAAAGCCCGCCGAAGAAAGCGTCCAGGCGTGCGACCAGATATCCTCTTCAGAACCGGTCACTTCCTGACCGGGTCCCTGGTGAAAAATGGCCACCCCTTCCACTGTACCATTGCCATTGTTATCAAATTCGGAGAAATCTACCCCCGCAGCCGCGGCAGCCTCAACAGCATGCATGGCAAATTCACCCCACTTATCCTCGGGACCGTAATAGGCCTTGTTGTTCGGAACCGTTACCCACTGGGTGACCACTGAGACCATTTCCAACTGACCGCCGCTGTTCTCAAGATAATAATCGCGGAAACTACCGGTCCCGTTGTACCCCGTCTGATTCATCAAATTGTCAAAACTCTGCTGGGTGTGACCGGGAGAAGTATCACTAAAATTGGCCAGAATGACCAACAACTTTTGTGTGCCTGACGCGGTGAAAACATTCGCATTCCCGGAGCTTTTCAGCAGCCCTGAGGTCATTGCCTGACGCTTTTCCCGAATACGTTCCGGCTAACGCCGGAGCCCTTCTCCAGAAAATTCAGGAATTCCCGTTCCGCTTCGGAACGGACATCGGGATCACTGGCTCTGATGCCTGAAGTCTGGGCGTGTCCCGACTTAAGAACAGATGCATATTCGTAAATACCCGAGTCATTTCTTTGAATGCGGTAACCATCCACTGTGGATGTCCAGTTAAACCACTCATCCCCATGCAGGCGGATGGTCAAAACGCTACCATCTGTCTGTTCTATTTTTTGTGGAAAGGGATAAGCGCCTACGCCGTATAATCCTTGAGAAAACCCCAACAATAAAATCAGGAAAAAACTTACAGGAAGCGCCCTGCGGAAAAGATTAACATCCATAAATCATCCATTAAAATACGAAAAAACACCCATCAATCTGTATATAAACGAGATTACCCCCCAAAAGGTTTAAAAAAACACCCCCCCTTTCCGACGCTTAAAAAACCTCTCTTAATCAAGATCAACCACCGTAATGCCGGAACCGCCATGTTGCACATGCTCATCTGCGTACCGCACGACAAAAGGCAAGGTGCCAAGATACTCCCGAATCATTTGCCGCAACGCCCCGGTTCCCTTGCCGTGTAATATTTTCACCTGACTAACCCCACACATCACCGCCTCGTCCATATGCGTGGTTACCCGGTCGATGGCTTCATCGGCCCGCATGCCACGCAAGTCAATATCCGGCTTGAATGTCAGCTTTTTATCCCGCATACGCTGAGCCAAACCGGCTGATACAGAATTGACACTCCGTAACTCCTTCTTGTATTCATTGCGACTCAGCTTCTCCAGTCGGGAAACTTTCACATTGGTTATCAATTGCCCAAACGCAATCAGCGCATTCTTTCCCTTTATCTCCATCACTTCCCCCGGAATAGGCTGTCCCTGCCACTTCACCATATCCCCTTCAGCAATGGTGTCGGGCACAGGGGGTTTGGATGACTTCTGTTCCAGGAGTTGTGATTCATCTGCAGGTCTCCCGCCTTCTTTAGCACCGCTTTTCTTCCTGCGGTTCTGAATTTTCTCCATTTTCTGCCTCAACTTTTGTTGCGTATCGGCATCCTGCTGATCAAGTGAATCTACCCCCTCTTTAAACACATCCAGCTCCTTTCGGATAAGCCGGGTTTTCTCCTTATCGGCCTGGGTTTCCCGAATCTGCCGAATGGTATTTTCTATCTCCTTATTGGCATTGGAAAGCAAGCCTGCCGCCTCCTGTTTGGCCTTGTCCAAAATCCCCTTGCGTTCACGTGTCAACTGCTCCAGCTCTTTTTCATAGCGTTCTGAAACACCTTCCAATTTACGTTCACGGTCGCGAATCGACCGTCGCTTTTGTTCCCAGTAGCGTTTGTCACGAATAATCTCCCGCAAATGTTTGTCAAAATGTATGTGATCCTCTCCCAATCGCTCCTTGGCAGCTGCCAGAATGGTCTCCGACAGACCTATTTTCCGGGCTATTTCAAAAGCGAAAGAACTACCCGGCGAGCCCACTTCCAGCTTAAAGAGGGGCTGAAGCTGATGGGTATCAAATTGCATGGCCCCATTGACAATACCATCGGTCTGCGAGGCATAATGCTTCAGATTGGTATAATGGGTGGTAATGACGCCATAAGCCCCCTGCTGATTCAACTGCTCCAGAACGGCCTCTGCAATGGCTCCCCCTAACATGGGCTCGGTGCCAGTTCCAAACTCATCGATCAACAGCAGGGACCGATTATTGGCATAGCGCACAAAATTTTTCATGTTGAGCAAAT
This sequence comes from Geofilum rubicundum JCM 15548, assembly GCF_000974365.1. Classification (GTDB taxonomy): domain Bacteria; phylum Bacteroidota; class Bacteroidia; order Bacteroidales; family Marinilabiliaceae; genus Geofilum; species Geofilum rubicundum. Next base: position 7,862 of record NZ_BAZW01000003.1, on the reverse strand, counting down.
GAGAACTGTAGGTGCTCAAGTCGTTCTCAATGGATTGTTCATCCCCCAGATCCAAGAGAATGTGCTCATAAAAACCCATGCGAGATCCTTCATCAACAGGTACGGGCAATCCGCATTGCAACATATACTGCACCAGACCCACGGTCTGAAGACAAACCGATTTCCCGCCTGCATTGGGACCTGAAATCAGCACAATACGTTCGTCCGCAGTAAATTCTATGGAAAGGGGCACGACTGTTTTACCCAAAGCTTTATGCAAAAGGAATAACAAGGGATGTCTGGCTTCGACCCATCGAAAAGCAGGCGTATTATCCACCTCAGGCACAATGCCTTCGATGCGCTGCGCAAAGCGGGCCTTAGCCCTTATGAAATCGATAATTCCCAAAAAATCATAGGCCAACAGCAAGTCGTCAAGATAAGGCCGAATAAAAGCAGAGATATCGGCCAGTATTTTGGCGACTTCCCGGCGCTCTGCATAAATTATTTCGCGAATCTCGTTATTGATTTCAACAATTTCGGCAGGTTCAATATAGGTTGTTTTTCCCGTGGCCGATTCATCGTGAACAATACCCGGCAACTTTCGCTTGTTGGCTGAAAGAACAGGAATCACTGCGCGTCCATCACGAATACTGATGCTGACATCAGATTCGACCAGACCATCCTGCTGTGCTTTTTTAAGGATGCCAATCATGCGTCTGGAAACGCTCTGTTGCAACGAAAACACCTCCTTTCGCAAACGGGCCAATTCAGGCGTGGCATTGTCCTTAATCTTCCCCTGCTTATTCAAAATGGCATCAATGCGATCGATCACAGCGGGATATATCATCACATCGGCCACCAGGGCATGTAATTGAGGAAAGACTTCAACCTCCTTATTCCTGATAAAACGAATAATATCACGTATAGTCCCCAAGGAGCGCCTTAAATCAAACAAGTCGCCCTCCTCTAAAAAGAGTCCTTCGACCCGTATGCGCTTTAAAGCCCCCCTGACATCGATAAAATAAGTCACAGGAAATTCGCCACCATCCGCTTCAATGCGTTGCATTTCATCGGTCTGCTGCAACCAGGTAGTTACCTCCTCATAGGAGGTTGAAAAGGACATGCGACTTATCCATTCACGTCCCAAACCACTCAGGCAATGCTCCCACAGGAGTTCGCGGATTTTACCAAAATTCAGCTTCTGTTCAAAAGTCTCCGGATATATCACCTCTATAAAATTTCTGTTTCAAAGGGCAAAAATAGCGAAATAGTTTGGCACTCTAAAAACAATAAAAATCGTATCAAATTTTCAAATAGTCCACAAAAAGCCATGTCAATCACCCCAAATGACCTTATTTGATCCCAAACTACAGCCTAAAGACAAAAATTAACTATAACAAGCCATTGTTTCCACTACATTTGAGGTACCTTATAAGAAACTACATCATCCAAATTGCCACAAGCCTACAAAATTTGACCACAATTAATAATAGGATTACATTATTTTAAACAGTACTATTTATGCAATTACATTCGTTCCACATCCCTGTAATGGGAATTGGTTACACCATTGACACTCCTGTAAGAGTCGCACATCTGGGTATCTCATCAGCCATTTCACTGGTGGATGATATGCTTACCGAGAGGATGCGCGAGTTTTATGCCTCAAAATACAATCTACCGTTCACAGGCATCACTAATAAAATGGAAGACTTCAGGGCTAAAAGAATAACGGCCTACCTGAATGTTGTCAACACCATTGTCAATCAAAAATTCAAGGAGTTCAAAAGCAATCTGGCCCACAAAAGGGAAGAGCTCAATAAATTTCTGGAACTTTTGCCAGACACAGCCGAATTGAAACACCGCTTGTCCGAAATAATGGACAGCGCATCCGCTTCCCATATACAAGAGGTGATTGAAAAACATTTTCAGCCGGGAACCATTGATGTCAACATCATGACCAAGCTGGATAAGGAAAATTATATGGATGGGGAAAAACTTCCCACAGAATACAACGATGCCCATGCCAGTTTGCGGGGTTTTGCCAACAGTGATCTGCAATCGTCCATTGTCTTATCGGCAGGCATGAATGCCCGTCTCTACACCTACATGGAGCAATTCGATGATTTTTATCCCAACGCCGAAGGCTTATCGAAAAAAAACATCATTCTGAAAGTATCGGATTACCGTTCAGCCATTGTTCAGGGAAAAATATTTGCCAAAAAAGGCCTTTGGATATCTGAATTCCGGGTTGAATCCGGCCTCAATTGTGGCGGACATGCCTTTGCCACACAAGGTTTCCTTATGGGCCCCATTCTGGAAGAGTTCAGCAAAAACAAGGAGCAACTCAAACAGGAACTGTTTGAGATTTACACCAAAGCTCTGGAAGCCAAAAACAAAACGGTTCCTTCGGCCATAAGAGAAATGCGACTGACGGCACAGGGCGGACTCGGCACTGCGGAAGAACATCAGTTTCTGACCCAACACTATCAACTCGACAGCATCGGCTGGGGATCTCCATTTTTACTGGTTCCTGAGGCTGTGTCCATCGACACAGCAACCATCGATCTTTTAGCCAAAGGTGGAGAGGAAGATTACTTTTTGAGCCATGTTTCACCGGTTGGTGTGCGATTCAACAACATCAAAGGGGCTTCCCGCGATCTGGAGCAGCAGGAAAAAGTAAAAGCAGGCAAGCCGGGAGCTGCCTGTACAAAAAAATTCATCCTGCTTAACAAAGAGTTTACCGACCGACCCATTTGTGTGGCATCCCGCCAATATCAAAAAATTAAAATTGAAGAACTCGAAGCCAAAAACCTGCCACCCGAACAGCACGAAAAAGCTTTTCAGCAAATAACGGTTAAATCCTGTATTTGTAATGGATTAGGGGTAGCCACCCTGAATGCGCATGGCATGGATACCAAAAAAGAAGGTACGGGCGTATCTGTTTGCCCCGGTCCCAATCTGGCTTATTTCACCCGCCAGGCTTCCCTTAAGGAAATGGTGGATCACATCAACGGCCGGACCAACCTCATCACCCACCCTGCGCGTCCCAATCTCTTTGTGAAAGAACTGACGATGTATCAGGACTATATTGATGAGGAGTTCGAAGAGCTTGCAACACCGGACAACCGCCAGTTAAAGTCGTGGAACGACTTTTTGAACAATCTTCAGGATGGTATTCAGTATTACCACGAAATGTTCACAAAGGGAGCCGGCTGGTCAGATGAAACCATTGCAAAGACCAGGGACCTTCTGAAAAAATGTCAGACGAGACTGGATCAACTTTCGGCCAAACATCTTAACATCAAGGAACAAGCCCTGTCAAAGGCCTAGTCAACCAGAGAACACATCATCAGCTATATCAAAAAGGTGCAACGCAAGTTGCGCCTTTTTTATACCACAGGCTACCTTAATCATTATCGACAACGGAAAGAAAGACTGTAACGCTCCATCCTATCTTTCGGGATGGTATTTGACGTTTTGTTGTAAAGACTCCTTATCTTTGCCATTTAAATTCATTTAAGATGTCTGTAGCAAAAGAGGGCCCCAAAAAGATAACCACTCATGTGCTGAGTGAGATGAAAATGAAAGGTGAGAAAATTACCATGCTCACGGCTTATGATTATTCCATGGCCAAAATTGTGGACAAGGCTGGCCTGGATGTTATTTTGGTGGGCGATTCTGCCGCCAATGTGATGGCAGGTTGGGAAACAACGCTGCCCATCACGCTCGACCAGATGATATACCATGCAGCCTCCGTGGTACGAGCTGTTCACCGGGCCATGGTTGTGGTAGACCTGCCCTTTGGTACCTATCAGGGCAACAGCAAGGAGGCCATCGCCTCCGCCATTCGCATGATGAAGGAGTCGGGCGCCGATGCCCTGAAATTAGAAGGAGGTTCTGAAATTCTCGAATCGGTCAACCGCATTCTTTCAGCCGGTATTCCCATTATGGGACACCTCGGACTCACCCCGCAATCCATCCATAAATTCGGCACTTACACCGTCCGTGCCAAGCAGGAAGAAGAAGCACAAAAACTGATTGAAGATGCGCGCCTTTTACAGGAAGCGGGCGTTTTTGCCATTGTACTGGAAAAAATCCCTGCCACCCTGGCTCAAAAAGTGGCCGAGGAGTTGACCATTCCGATTATTGGTATTGGGGCTGGTGGAGGTGTGGATGGTCAGGTACTGGTCATTCATGATATGCTGGGGATCAACCAGGAGTTCTCCCCCCGCTTTTTACGCCGCTACCACAACCTGTATGCTGAAATCACCGGTGCCGTAGGCAATTATATAGAAGATGTAAAATCCAGAGACTTCCCCAACCAACGCGAGCAGTACTAAAGGGTAGCGCTGAATGAATTAAACACAGATAAAACAGACATGAAGTTAGATATTCTCTACGAAGACAACCACCTGATTGCCATTAATAAAAGCGGGCACGACCTCGTTCAGGGCGATGAAACCGGCGATGAACCTTTATCCGACAAGGTTAAAGAATACATTAAAAAGAAATACAACAAACCCGGTGATGTCTATTTGGGCGTTGCTCACCGTCTGGACAGACCGGTTACGGGCATTGTACTATTTGCCAAAACCAGCAAGGCATTAACCCGCTTGAACAAGATGTTTCAGGATAAAGAAATTAAAAAGACCTACTGGGCTATTGTGCAAAATTTGCCGGAAGAGGACGAAGCCACGCTTCGTCATTTCCTTCTGAAAGATGGTAAAAAGAACAAGTCGCACGCCTTTCCAAAAATGCGCTCCGGCGCCAAGGAAGGCATCTTAAGTTACAAACTGATTTCCAGCTCGGCCAAGTACCACCTTTTAGAGGTGGATCTGCAAACGGGTCGGCACCACCAGATTCGTGCCCAGTTGGCCAAAATTGGTTGTCCCATTCGCGGTGACCTGAAATATGGTTCCCCACGCTCCAATACCGATGGCGGCATATCCCTGCATGCCCGTTATTTGCGTTTTATTCACCCGGTCAAACAAGAACCGATAGAAATCATCGCCCCCGTTCCAACTGAGGATAATTTGTGGCGGGAATTTGCGAATGTGGTTAAAAAGTAAAAGGTCTTAGGTGATTGGGTAAATGGGGTGGATTAGGTTGATGGGGTAGATGGGGTGGGACGCTAAGAACAATGTTTTATCCACGAATTACACCAATTACACCAATTTTCAATTCGTGTAATTCGTGGACCTATTTTTCTATCCTATTCGTGGATCCTAGAAACGAATGACCACCTGTCCCATAAAATGACGTCCGGCCTGCGGATAGTAACCATCCAACACATCACGCTGGCCATTAAAGACATAGCTATAGACCCAGGCATTTGATTCATACTGCGCATCCAATAGATTATTGATCTGTGCTCCGAGCTCAATGTGGGGCAGTCCCGGACGCTTGATCTGGTAACGTAAAATTAAATCGTTCACCAGATAACTTTCCAATTGGCGTTCAGAACTGGAAGTATTATCAACAAATTGCTCGCCCACATAGCGGGTGTTTAGTATCGCTTTCAGGTTTTGCACCGGCTCGGCTTCAAAGCGACTGGCAAAAGTCAGATTGGGAGAAAAAGCCACGTCGGTGGTTCCCAAGGCATTCACTTCCTGGCCCCAGGTATCCCAGTTATCGACATACTCCGTAAAATTCTTTATTTTACTGCTTGAAATAACCACGTTACCACCCCATACCAGTCGGGGAGAAACCATTACCTGACCCGACAGTTCCACACCTGCCCGATAACTCTCCGGCACATTGTTCATGATGTAGGCACCAACCGTATTGATTCTTCCTGTCAACACCAGCTGATCCTGATAATCCATATAAAAGCCGTTGAGCTGAATCCCCCACCGGTCTGCCATCCAATCAAGACCGAGCTCATAATCGATCAACTTTTCGGCCTGGGGCACCACCTCATCGTCCGCATCTCGAAAGTCGCTTCTCGATGGCTCTCTGTTGGCCACAGCAACAGAAGCATAAATACGCTTTCCAGCTTCCATTTCGTAATTCAGTCCAAATTTCGGGTTGAAAAAAACATAGCTGGTCGAGCGGGTCAAATCCCGCTGATCGTCGTGCAAACCCTGAATATCATAAGACACATGCCGCATTTGCAGATCACCATAGGCACTAAATCCGGGTAGGAATTCATAAGTGGTCTTGGCAAAATAGTTCAGGTCCGTTTTGGTACCATCGTTCTGATACCACCGATAATCGGCAGGAATACCGGCATTCACAGCCGTCCAGATAACATCTCCATAATGATCTCCATCGTATTGATTCCAACCACCCCCCAACACCATGTGAAGATTGGCATATTGGTAAACCGCGGAGGCTGTAGCTCCATAGAAATGGTTGTCCAGCCATTTTTGAGCCACCAAATCGGTGCTGGTAATGGTATCACCTTCAATTTCAAGTGCCGGCACCACTTCCCCCTCAATCACCATAGTGGGGACAGGCAAGATGTAATCACCAAAATCTTCATTATACTTATAGGACTCATAATACCCCTTGCCTCTGGTATAATGCAAAGCAGCATTCAAAAGAAGATTGCCCGAAGGTTTGTGGGAGAAATGAAGCTGGTAATGATCCTGTTGATAGTTGTCCGTCTGGTTGTCATACAAATACCGGTTAAAGGTCCTTGCGTCAGAATTAAACAAATTCTCGGCCTCAGCCTCAGACCACCCATCGTCATAAATCAGCTTTTCCATACCGGCCTGATCGTTTTCCAACTTTACTTTGGGCACCCCATTCCAGGCCTGATGGGTCTTTTCCTGGCCCGAGAAGGTCACCAGCCGAACCGATGTGGCTTCGGCAAAATAGCCCCCCGAAAAATAAAAGGATTTTAAATCGGAAGCGGAACGATCAATGAAACCATCCGTCGCGATTCGGGATAATCGGGCATCAAAGGCCCATCCGTTATCCAATAAGCCGGTCTGCACCTGCACGCTATTGCGCCAGGTACTATAGGAACCAAAAGCGTTGTCCACCACTACTTCTTGCTCTCCGGGACCATTAAGTGTGCTGAAATTAATAGAACCGCCAAAAGAGGAAGCCCCGTTGGTAGAAGTCCCCACGCCTCTTTGCACCTGCACCTGGCTCACAGAGGCTGCAAAGTCGGGCATGTTGACCCAAAAAACACCTTGCGATTCCGCATCATTCAAGGGAATACCATTAACCGTCACATTGATTCGGGTAATATCCGTACCCCTTAAACGCATGCCGGTATAGCCTATGCCCGTACCCGCATCTGAACTGACGACCAGACCGGGCGTCATATTCAACAGATAGGGTAAATCCTGACCAAAATTGTTCTTTTCAATGTCTTCTTGGGACAATTCTGTGTAAGCCACAGGATCCGTCTTCTTTGCCCGGATGGCAGAAACGGTGACCTCATCGGTAAAAAAACTGGTTTCGCTTAAGCGAACCGACAGGTCTAAATCGCGATTCACATTCAAAACCTGACGGTGCAGTTCATAACCCAGAAAACGAACTTCCAGTGCTTGTTGTCCGGCAGCTACCCCGTTAAAGACAAAGCGACCGCTGGCGGGCACCACCAGGTTTTCTTCACCCAAACTCACAATGGCCCCGGGCAATACTTCCCCTGACAAATTGGTCACCAATCCGCTCACACGATACTGCGAGCTGGCCATAGCTGAGACAAATAACAGTCCCAGCAATAATAAAACAGATTTCTTCATTTTAAAGCAGTTAAAATTTAAAAATTAAACAAAACTGCAATGAGGATAAGTTGGAGATAAACACTTTCCCTTGTCGGCATTACCCGACCAGGTTCAGAGGGTATGATCTCAGCCCGATTATTGAGGGCACCCCATTGTAGAATAAATTAAAAAGGGGGGGGCCATTCTCAGTGCTTTGAT
>NZ_BAZW01000004.1 GCF_000974365.1 Geofilum rubicundum JCM 15548 | reverse complement strand
TTGATAGGGTTTAAAGGGTAGGTAGGGATATAAGGGTCAAGAGGCGAAGTGAAACGGAGTCCCGCGAAGCGGGATTGAGATGGAAGCGAAGCGCTTCCGATTAATCGGAACTGCGCCTGCGGCTTGAGGTCCGGTGAAGCGGGATAGGATAGGTGGTTGGAATAGGGTGATAGGGTTTGAAGGGTAGATTGGGGAAAAGGGTTGATGGGGATGATAGGGTAGAGTGGGAAAGAAGGATAGGTTTGGGAGTGATATTGATATATAAAAAAGCCTTTCAGAATATTCTGAAAGGCTTTTTTTGAGCGGGAAACGGGACTCAAACCCGCGACCCTTAGCTTGGAAGGCTAATGCTCTATCAACTGAGCTATTCCCGCAAAATCGAGTGGGGGGAGGAGGATTCGAACCTCCGAAGTCGTAAGACAACAGAGTTACAGTCTGCCCCAGTTGGCCGCTTTGGTATCCCCCCGAAAACGACAGTGCAAAAGTAGTATTATTTCTTAAACCTGCAATTTATTTCTACCATTTTTATTGCAGTAATGGCAGCCTCATCGCCCTTGTTTCCATGCTTTCCGCCTGCCCGGTCTTCTGCTTGTTGTTGATTCAGAGTCGTTAATAATCCAAAGATAAAGGGTATTTTAAATTTCACATTTAACTGAGAAATTCCCTGGGTCACCCCCTGACAAACATAGTCAAAATGGGGTGTATCTCCCTGTATGACGCAGCCAAGACAAATAATGGCATCTACATCGGTTCTTTTGGCCAGGGTTCTGGCTCCGGCAGTCAGCTCAAAACTGCCGGGAACTCCAATGGTTACAATGTTTTCTTCTTTGGCGCCGTGCTTGAGCAGGGTAGCAATGGCACCTTTGTACAGGGCGTCCGTGATGGTGCTGTTCCATTCAGAAACAACGATTCCGAATTTCATGTGGTTGGCTGAAGGAACCGATTTTTCATCGTAAGATGATAAGTTTTTGAGACTTGTTGCCATAAGAATCTTATTAAGAATAAAAGAGATTGTTCGGAAAAACCAAACAATCTCTTAAATGAAAATGATTTGAATGATCTATTACAAAGAAACTCTGGTGATGTATTTGTCAATTTGACGAGCTTCTGAACTGTCCTCATATTGATCTTTAATAAGCTGGTAGCTTCCAGCGCCTCTGAGTTGTTGCCCATTTCCTCTAACAGGATACCTTTTTTGAGCGAATAAAACGGGGCAGCTATTTCGTTCTCAGATTTAATGGCCCTTGTGTACCATTTGAGCGCTTCTTCCTGATTTCCCAGTTCTACATTCGCGTCACCAATAGCGCCGTTGGCAATGGCTCCAAGTTCTTCATTATCTGTTTTGAAGTCCTTTAGGTAATCAATGGCCAATTCAAATTCACCCAAATGTAAATAACTGATGCCTGCATAATATTTTGAAAGTTTCCCAGCCTGGGTATTGCCGTAATCATCAATGAGCTCAAGAAAGCCCGGGGACATTCCATCACCATCCAGAGCTGTCTGAAATTCATCATTGCTAAAATAGTTTTGAGCATGGAAAATACTTTGTTGCGCTTCTGCATTGCGCGGCTCCATGTATAATTTTTTGTATGCCCAATAACCACCAACAACAATTATAATGGCTAAAACAATAATAGTGATGTTCTTTTGATTTTCTTCGATGAACCTTTCTGTTCTGCCCAGGGCATGTTCAACATTTTCAAGGTTGTTTTCTGCGGTGTTCTCTTTCTTAGACATACTTTTATCTGGTTAAAAATTATTTCCTAATGAGTACTTATAATAAAACACACAATACTGAAATGTAAACAGTTTTCTTATTGACACTAATTAATTTATCTCGATTTTTTCTTAATTACGCTGACAAATTTAATAATTTAGGGTTAATTAAAAACAGGTTGACCTATTTTTAATGTGATTATATTTTCAACGGTTCATTTTATTACTTTTGTGGGTTAAATAATGGTCTATTAATGTATCTGAAACGACTGAGTCTTTTAAACTATAAGAATATCCGTCAGGCCGAACTGGAGTTTGAGCCCGGGATCAATTGTTTTGTCGGGAATAACGGTGCCGGAAAGACGAATTTGCTGGATGCGGTTTATTATATGTCGTTTTGCAAAAGCTATTTCAACGCCATTGACAGCCAGCTGATTTGTCACGACGAAGATTTTTTTGTGCTGCAGGCACAGTATAATCGACAGGAGCAAGCGGAGGCCTTTTATGCAGGCCTCAAAAAGAACCAGAAGAAACAATTTAAAAGAAACAAAAAGGAATATCCGCGCTTGTCTGATCATATTGGGTTGTTACCTCTGGTTATGATTTCACCCGGGGATGAGCGACTAATTAACGAAGGGAGCGATCAACGCAGGAAATACATCGATGGGGTTGTTTCCCAATTTGATAAGAATTACCTTGCATTAATCATTAAATATAACAGGGCACTAACCCAGCGGAATGCCCTGTTAAAAGGGGCTAAAGGACGTATGTCGGCTGTTGAAGAGCAGTTGGATATTTGGAATGACCAGTTGGCAACGATTGGTGGGGCTATTTTTGACAGGCGTACGCATTTTATTGCGGAATTGGAACCGGTATTTCAAAAGTATCATCGGTTTATTTCCGGTGGGGATGAGAAAGTCGGTGTTATTTATCATTCTCATTACCAAAAGGATAATTTTGAAGAACAGCTGCAACGCAGCGTAATAAGGGATGTGGCACTGGGCTATACCACAAAAGGGGTACACCGCGACGACCTGGAATTGCTTTTAGACGGATATCCGGTGAAAAAGACTGGTTCGCAGGGACAAAAGAAAACCTTTTTTCTGGCCATGAAATTGGCGCAATATGAATTTTTGTCCAATCATTTTGGCTTTGCTCCCATCCTTTTATTGGATGATATGTTTGATAAGCTGGACGACCTGAGGGCTTCACGTTTGATAGAACTGGTCGGCAGGGAAACCTTCCATCAGATCTTCATCACTGATACCCAAAAGCCCAGGCTCTTAGAGATTGTTAAGAAAACCGGAAAGGACTTCAACTTTTACAGGGTGGCGGATGGGGAATTTACGCTTGATAATTAGTTTTTAGTGAGTTATTGTTTTGATAATAAACAAAGTATACTATGTCCTTTAAGAAATACCGATCGAATAATACGCAGTCCATACAGGCCATTTTAGAGCAAATAATTGACAGTCCCGCCCTCAGCAAGGGCATCAGAGAAACCCGTGCTGTTCAGGCCTGGAAAAAAGTGTTGGGACCAACCGTTGCTAATATCACCAAACAGATCTATATTCGTGGGGGTGTCTTATATGTCAGCCTTCATTCAAGCGTTATTCGAAACGATTTAATGATGCATAAGGACAAAATTATTCACTCCCTCAACACAGAAGCCGGGGGCAGAGTGGTATACGATATAGTCATCAGGTAGTAATTTTGCAAAAGATGCCTGGTTAATAGACAAATTCTTCCATTGAACTGAAGAAAAACCGACTTTCCCTTACGGCGCTGTCATCCGAATCAGAACCATGAATGGCATTTCGTGTTTTGTCTTTGGCATATTTCCGGCGAATGGTGCCTTCTGCTGCCTCGCTGGGATCAGTGGACCCAATGAGTTGTCTGAAATCAGCCACTGCGTTGTCTTTTTGAAGCATGGCAACAACTACGGGGCCCGACGACATAAACTCAATCAATTGGGGGAAGAAGGATCTTTCCCGATGTTCGGCATAAAATATTTCCGCTTTTTCAGCAGGTAGTTGGGTCATTTTTAATGCCCGGATATGGAAGCCGGCCTTCTCAATGTCCGAAAGAATCTGCCCCACATTATGCTGCTTAACCGCAAAAGGCTTGATCATCGTCAGTGTAATTTGTCCCTTCATGTTGTTTATATTTTATTATCGAATGGTTTGAAGATAGTTATTTTTTTTAATCCTTCATAAAAGCAGTTATAATTTGTTATATTTGCCTCACATAAGTAAATTTTTATGATGTCTTTTAGTGAACAGCTTTCCGGCCTTAAGGCCCTCTTTTCTCATTCAAAAAAAATTGTAATTGTACCCCATAAAGATCCGGATGGTGACGCCATTGGTGCGTCTTTGGGGTGGTACAATCTGCTTACGAATGCCGGTCACACAGTGACGGTGGTTTCACCCAATGACATTCCTTCTGGTTTGGTATGGATGAAAGATAGCCATCTGATTATTGATTATAGTCAAAACAGTCAATTGGGCCTCGAGAAAATCCAGGAAGCAGAACTGTTTCTTTTTCTGGATTTTAATGATATTTCACGGACCGGTCCCCTGGCCGGGGAACTTCTTAAATCAACGGCGCCAAGGGTTATTATTGACCATCACCCTTTTCCAAATATGGATTTGGCACAGATTGTTATTTCCGACACGAAAGTCTCTTCCACCTGTGAGCTGAGTTTTAAGGTGATGCGTTCTATTGGATGGAAGCTTGATGTGGATGCTGCTGAATGTTTATACACAGGCATTATGACAGATACCGGCATGCTGAATCATAATTCATCTCACGCTGAAATTTACCACACGGTGGCTGAGCTAATGGAAATAGGTATCAATAAGGATAAAGTGCACCAGGAAGTGTTTCATAGTAATTCTTTGAGTCGAATGCGCTTACTTGGGCACGCTTTATGTAATAAAATGGAATTGTTGGCTTCTGGAAAGGTTGCCTTAATTGCGCTTTCTGAAGCGGAATTAAAGCAGTTTGATTATCAGCCGGGAGATACGGAAGGACTGGTGAATTATCCCTTATCAATTGACGGTATTGAAGTTTCCGTGTTGATGACTGAGAAGAAGAAGGACTTTGTTAAGTTGTCATTCCGGTCAAGAGGTAACGTCGTTATCAATAAGTATTCTGAAACTTATTTTTCAGGCGGAGGGCACAGGAATGCTGCTGGTGGTGAAATGAAAGATCGTTTGGATGTGGCAGTTGCGTTATTGCACTCAACCATTGAGGATTATTTGCGTAATAATGGCTGGTAGTTGAGTGACCTGCTTAGGTGTTTAATTAATGCTTTTAAAGATGATTGGGTTAAATATACTTGGAAAAATATTATTGGTTTTTGTTTTCTGTAGCTTTTGCAGCTGCAGTAATTCCCAAAATAAGCGTAAAGAGCCATCACGTAGTTCTCAAATTTCATTGGAGAGGTACATAGAGATTAACAAGCAACTGGTAGGAGAGGAGCAGAAGGTGATTGCGCGATATGTAGAAGAACAGGAGCTTGATATGCAAACCACAGAAACAGGTTTGTGGTATAGCATAACTGAGCAGGGGGTTGGAGATTTCATTGAGGCCGGTAAAGTGGTGTCCTTGGAATATAAAATAAGTTTGCTGGATGACACCGTTTGCTATAGTTCTGAAAACGATGGTCAAAAAGTGTTTCTGGTGGGACAGGGGGGCGTTGAGTCGGGCCTTGAAGAAGGAATTTTGTTGTTAAAGAAGGACAGCCAAGCAACCTTTATTATGCCTCCGCATCTGGCTCATGGATTGATTGGGGATGATGACCGGATTCCCTCAAGAGCCATTTTACGGTATGAAGTAGAAGTAGTTGAAGTCAAAAATAAAAACGAAAATTAAATGGTACGAAAGTTATTTGCCGGAATAATTGTGTTTTCCCTGTTGCTGGTGGCATGCGACAAGGATGAAGAGGAAAAAGAAATTGATATTGTCGATATTGAAGTGATGGATATTGACGAATATGCCGCCCTCTATTTTCCGGATGCTGAACCGATAGATAGTATTGGTATGTATGTCATTGTAACCGAAGAGGGTGTCGGAGAAGTACCCACCGATGGCGAATTATTGTATGCCTACTATGTGGGCAAACTATTGGATAAGGCCCCCAATGAGGCCACGCCCTTTGATACACTGCATCATCGGCCTGACAGTATTTCCAATAATAGCCTGATCAGTTTTCATATGAATATGGATAAAGAGGCTGTGCGGCAATATATCAGTGTTGGTACAGTGGTTTTGCCCAATTAAAAAAAGGCAGCAAGGCGGTTTTTCTTATTCCTGACAGTCTGGCCTATGGCGATAGTCGCAGAGGGATTATTCCACCCAATGCCGCCTTAATGTTTGAAGTTGAATTATTGCGTATAAAGTAAAAATGTAACAGAAATGAAGATCTTAAATAAAAAATACTTCTATGGCTGGATGGCCGCAATAATAATGAGTCTTTCGGTGGCAACAGGTTGCGATGATCCCTATGCGAATCAGGTTGACTATGGTAAGCTGGAAAAAGAAGAAGCCGATTTACGCTTGGCGTTTTTTGATTTGGTTAAAGATAGCTTGCTGGAACTTTCTACGGATTCTGTTGATAAACTGGATGAAGAGGGATGGGTCTCCTTTGAAATCGAAAAAGGTTCGTCTGATTCCGTCATGGCGGGGAAAAGAGTCGCTTTTAAATATACCTATTATTACGTATTCAGGGATGACGAAGGTGTGCCTGTGTTATCGCCGAAAAATACCAATATTGGAACGGGCACTTTGGCTACTTATACCGTTGGTTCCATGGGACAACAGGATAGTGAAGTTTTGCCCGGTGTTGATTTAGCCATCAGGCATATGTGCCTCTACGGAAAAAGCTATATTCTAATGACGCATTCCCTGGCTTTTAATGACTATTATCCGGTAGTTGCGGAAATTGAGGTGGTGGCCATGGATTTGGACTAAAATCATAAATCTGAGGCTGTTAATTATTTCAGATTCGAAGACGACGCATCACGGTGAAGCATTTGGTTTTGTATGAATTCGTGATGAGGGAGCCTACAAACAAACACTTGGATAAAAAGGGATAGCTTTTCTGCTATCCCTTTTTTATGCTACCCTCTACCATAGTTTATATTTAAAAGCGGAGCACCCATGCTTTAATAAAACACACTTGCTCTTACCTAATACCTGACGACCTAATAATCTAACGACCTATTGTGTCAAGCAAATCAATTTATTAGTAACTGGTTAAATAAGTTCAATCTATCTATTGTAATCAAAATAAATTTAAAAGCATCAGTAATGAAATTGTATAAAAAGGGGCTGTCGCCCTTTGGTGACAGCCCCTTTCCCCCATTTGAATTAAAAACCAGGTAAAACTTTCAATTACGGGGTGTGAACATAGTTTAAAGATGTTAGTAGTTGTATGAACTCTGTCCATGTTCGTGAATATCCAGACCTTCTTCTTCTTCTTTTCTGGATACTCTGAGACCAACGGTTTTCTTAAGTATGGTGAACAGGATGTAAGCTCCAGCAAAAGACCATAGACCAATGGCGAAAACACCTATCGCTTGTACGCCCAGGAGAGACCATCCTCCGCCGTAGAACAAACCACCTTCGGTAGCAAACAGACCTACCATCAGGGTTCCAAATGCACCACAAATACCATGTACGGTAATAGCACCAACAGGGTCATCAACTTTTAGCACCTTGTCGATAAGCTCAATACCAAATACCAGAACAACACCAGCCATAGCACCAATGATCACTGCGCCACCAGGTGAAACAATGTCTGTACCTGCAGTGATGGCCACCAATCCGGCAAGGGCACCGTTGAGCGTCATACTCAAATCCGGTTTTCCGTAACGCTTCCAGGTTAAAAACATGGTTACAACAACCGCTGCTACAGCTGAAAGGTTTGTGGTTACAAAAATGTGAGCAATGGCAAATACATTGTCGCCAGATGCAGCTAATTGAGAACCAGGGTTAAAACCAAACCATCCAAACCAAAGAATGAAGACCCCAAGTGCACCAATTACCATGTTGTGACCAGGGATGGCATTTATTTTGCCGTTGGTGTATTTTCCAAGTCGTGGACCAACAATGGCTGCTCCCGCCAAAGCTACCCAGCCTCCCACAGAGTGAACTACTGTAGATCCGGCGAAATCATGGAAGCCTAATTCTGACAACCATCCGCCGCCCCAAACCCAGTGACCTGAAATTGGGTAAATGACCAGGGTGATGATGAGGGTAAATATCAGATAAACTGAGAATTTTGTTCTTTCAGCCATTGCACCAGAGACAATAGTGGCGGCGGTGGCAGCAAACATGGTTTGGAATATAAGAATGGCCATATCCGGCACATCATTGCCGTATTCGGCTGTGAAGAAGAAGTTAAAACCTCCTATAAAACCGCCCACTGAGGGGCCAAACATGATGCTGAATCCAACAAACCAGAAGACCAGTGAACCAATGGATAGGTCCATCAGGTTTTTCATGATAATGTTTCCAACGTTTTTAGCTCTGGTGAAACCTGCTTCCACCATCCCGAACCCGGCCTGCATGAAAAAGACCAATACAGCTGCGATTAGTATCCACACTGTATCAATAGAAACGGCGCTTTCACTTGCTACTTTTGCAATATCTAATGTATCCATAGCGTTTAAGTTTAATTTGATTTAGGTTACTTTTTTACATAAAGGGTTTCAGGACCAGATTCGCCTGTGCGAATCTTGTAGGTTTCTTCAACATTGGCAATAAAAACTCTTCCATCGCCAATTTCGCCTGTCCTGGCTGCCCTTGTGATGGCTTCAACCGTTTTATCAACGTTTTCATCACGGACAACAATGGATATTAAACGCCGCTCAATAATGCTGGTGTCATAAACGTTTCCACGATAAAGATGACCTTCTATCGCTGTCCCTACACCTCTTACATCCCAATAGGAAAAGAAAGTGATGTCTTGTTCTTCAAGGGCTTTTCTTACCTCTTCGTATTTGGTAAGTCTGATAATTGCTTCAATTTTTTTCATTTTGTCAGGTTTTTAATGTTTCGTTACAGCCATACCGAAGGTTGTTGGTTCAGGGGAACAACCTTTGGTATTTTAACTGCTGTGGGGGGAAACTGGTTAATAATTAAAAGGAGACGCCTACAACTAAATGAAGCTGTTCTGAATTGGGGTTCAAAATAACGGCTCCATTCATAGGGATAGCGAAAGAATCTGTGATTTGAATGTCTTTGCTGGTGCCAATTCCTACGTTAACCACCTCAAAGTTGCCAGTAGAACTGTGCCAGCCGTCTCCGGCTCCAACAAACAGGTCGAAGGCGCCTGCTCCATAGCCGAGCTCAAAGTAGGTGTCGCCTCCCTCGGCCCCGGCACCGTCCCGGGAGTCGTTTACAATGTAATTGGCAGCGAACGAAAAGCTGGATACTTCATAACCCAGGTTAAGTTCGATGGCATGACTTGAAACGCCCTCGTCTAACTCGAACCAGGATGTGCCGGGGTAATAATAGGAGGTGGCACCCAGACTAAGACCGAAGTCAAAGGCATAAGAGGCATACAAATCGGCTTCTCCAAATGCTCCAACTGCACCGTTACCGGTAGAGTAGGCTCCCCAGGCACCTAAAGTGAAGTTGCCTGATGTGAAGGTGATGCTTGGTTGTAAACTGGGAGAGTTTCCAAAGTCAACTCCACGAAACACGTATCGGTTGTAAAAATCTAAACCAACACTTAATTCCTGGGCTTTCATTCCGGTGAAGAATGCGATCCCCATTGTTAAAAATAGTAGCTTTTTCATGGCTTGGTAGTGTTTAAATTAGTAATTAGGAAAAATTTATTAAGTTTTTAGGTTGACACCCCCTTTTTTGAATGGGGTACAATGCAAAACTATGCATATTTTTCATCACCCCCCTTATTTTTTATGTGAAAAAATCTAAAAAAGGCATTTTTTTATTACAAAGGGGTGTTTTTTAGGGGGTGCATGCTTATAAATTGATGCTAAAAGTTGAATTGCCCCTATAGTTTGAAGCCAGATGAATAAAATTGTTTTGTTGTAGGGAAAACAGGCATCATTGCCAACGGTTATGATCTTTGATTCATACTTCCCGCTAAGTGCAGGTGGGCTAAAGAAAAAAATGAACTTTTAAAGCAACCATTGAGGCAGGTTGGCATCATAAAGGAAAATCAATAAATAATTATAGATATGAGAAGAAATTTTTATTTGGTATGGGCACTTTTGGTGGTATTTGCTTCAGGCTGTTCAATGGACAATGAAGAAAGTGAGTATTATCAATACACTTTGGGAGTGGTAGAGGGGAATAGTGCCTCTACGTTTATGATTTTTACCGATGGCGGGGAACGCTTGCGCCCTGTGGAGTTTCAGCCAACCAATTATGAGATAGAGGAGGGGAAAAGAGTATTGGCGCGCTACTCGGTAATTGAAGAAAGTGATTCAGAGACCTATGACTATTCTGTAAAGCTGGCTTCCATTTCAAATGTGTTAACCAAGCAGATCGTTGTTGCCAATGAGGAAGTCCGGGATACCATTGGTAATGATCCAGTTACCATTAACTGGCTTTCCATTGGCAATGGATATTTAAATGTTGACTTCGCTTTTTGGGCCGATTCTGAACCTCACTATTTTGATTTGGTGCTCGATTCTACCAAACAAGATAAAGAAGGGTTTATTACGCTCAATTTTCATCACAATGCTAAAGAAGACATCAAATACATGCAGTATTCCGGGCTTATAAGTTTTCCGTTGGAAATGCTTGAGGATGATGCTGCAGATAGTGTTAAGTTGCTTTTTACTTCAAAAAAAGAAGATAACAGTATTTTTACAAAGGAACTGGAGTATAAATATGGCGAAGAGGAGTAAGGGGGGAAACATTATTTTTTAGCAGCGTTTCTGTAAACTGATTTTTAACAGATAAGAGTGAATGGGGTTGGCCAACGGCACAGCCCCATTTGCATTTTTACCATTAAAAAGTGGCATTTTTAAATAGTATTCAGGACATTTGTTCCTGAACCAATCTAAAAATAAAGCTATGGAAGAAATTACCTCATTATTGCCTGAAAAAGAAAAGCTGATAGAACTGACCATGACCTATGGCGGAAGGCTTTTGTTGGCATTAATTACCCTTATTGTTGGACTTTGGCTGATTCGAAAGCTCGATAAGGGTTTAAGTAAAGCCTTTGAAATGCGCTCAGTGGACCAAACACTTCGGGGTTTTTTGGGAAAATTAATTGGTCTTACTTTAAAGATTTTGTTGTTGGTGAGTGTTGTTTCCATGTTGGGCGTCCAAATGACATCCTTTATTGCTATTCTGGCTGCTGCAGGATTGGCCATAGGTATGGCCCTTTCGGGCACCCTGCAGAATTTTGCAGGAGGGGTGATGCTTTTAATTTTTAAACCATTTAAAGTGGGAGATTTTATTGATGCTCAGGGACACATGGGAACGGTTAAAGAGGTGCAGATTTTCCATACCATTTTAAATACCCCGGATAAAAGAACGGTGATCATTCCCAATGGTGGATTAAGTAATGGTAGTATGACTAATTTTTCTACCGAACCTATCAGACGTTTGGAATGGACTTTTGGTATCAGCTATACAGATAACATTGACAAGGCCAGAGAGATTATTTTGGGCATTGTCAGTTCGGATGAACGCGTGCATAAAGACCCGGCTCCCTTTGTGGGCCTCATTAATTTAGGTGATAGCTCGGTTGATTTAGTGACGCGGGTTTGGGTTTATGCAGCAGATTATTGGGATTTGTTTTTTGAAATAAATGAAAAAGTTAAAAAGGCATTTGACACTCAGGGGATTTCTATTCCGTTTCCACAGAGAGATGTCCATTTGTTTCAGCCCAAACAATGAATTATAAATCATTCTCATTTTAACAACAGGTATAATTAACTCTAACAACGCAATTTTATGGATAGAAAATGGATTATCATTGGTCTGAGCCTTTTGTGTTCGATAAGTTTATGGGCGGAGGAAAAAGCAGACAGTTTATTGAACTGGCAAAAGGGCGGGGATCTGTCATTAACATTTTCTCAGGTTTCTTTAAATAACTGGTCGGCCGGCGGGCGCAATTCCATGTCGGGTACTTTTTTGTTTAACTCTTTTGCCAATTACAGGGTCAACAAAAGTGCCTGGGATAATTCACTCACGGTCGGTTATGGATTGACCCAGCAAGGAAGTGATAACCTTATAAAAACGGAAGACAGGATACTACTGGCCTCAAAGTATGGTTACAACGCAGGCAATAACTGGTTCTATACGGGCTTGTTCGATTTTAGAACACAAATGACGACCGGCTATGATGATCCTCCTGAAAACACCCAGGTTATGTCGGAGCTTATGGCTCCCGGGTACCTGCAACTTTCACTGGGTATGGACTATAAGCCCAATGACCATTTTACCTTATACATGTCTCCGCTCACCTTAAAGACTACCTTTGTGCTGGATGACACTTTGTCTGAAGCCGGAGCCTATGGTGTGGAACCCGGAGATAAATACAGAAGCGAGTATGGGGCTTCGCTGAAGTCGGTTTATAAAAAGGACGATATTATCAACAATGTTAACTTTTTTACCCGTTTGGATTTGTTCTCAAATCTGGCTGAGGATCCGCAACATATTGATGTGCAATGGGAAGGGCGGCTGAATTTTAAGTTTAATGATTATTTAACGGCTGTCTTCGCACTGAATCTCCTTTATGATCATGATATTAAGTCGACCGAAGAAGTGAATGGTGAAATAATAGAACGTGGACCAAAGTTGCAATCCAAGCAATTGCTTGGATTTGGATTGAATTATGAATTCTAATACTAATAGATAGCTGTATTTTAAGAGGTTGCCTTGTCGGGTATCCTCTTTTTGCATTTGAGGTGACATCTTTATCCCAATAACTGCTACATTTGTCCGTAACGAACTATTTATTTATGTCATCCAGCAATAGATTACCTTGGTTTTATTGGCTTTATCAACCCTATAAATGGTTGGTTTTTGTGCCCCTGATGCTTATTAATTCCATCCTGTTTGCCATCCTTGCTGCTCTGCTGGCTTTTGTTTTCTCACCCCGGGCAGGCAGCTTTATGGGGAGTTGCTGGGCACGCATAACCTGCTGGCTGACGCCAGTCAGCGTTTTTGTCAGGGGTAAGGGAAACATTACCCCTAAAAAGTCGTATGTAATTGTGGCCAACCATCAAACCGGGTGGGATATTTTTCTTTTGTATGGTTATTTGCCAATGGACTTTAGATGGGTGATGAAAAAGGAACTCAGAAGACTTCCCTTCATTGGTTATGCCAGTGAAAAAGTGGGCCATATTTTTATTGACCGGACTTCTCCCAGGGCTGCCATGCAATCATTGGAAGAAGCTAAGCGAAAGTTGGTTAATGGTCAATCTGTTTTGATTTTTCCGGAAGGAACCAGGAGTAACAGCCAACAAATGCGACCGTTCAAAAAAGGGGCATTTAAGCTGGCCTATGAATTGGGCCTGGATATTTTACCCGTTACTATTGTGAACAGTTGTCGGATTAAAAGAAGGGGCTTTTTTAACCTGGTACCGGGTAAGGCCGGATTGGTCATTCATCCAATGATTCGTAAAGGTTTGTTCGAAAATGATTTAAATGGTTTGATTAACCATACCCGGGAAGTAATTGGTGCTGCTTTGCCAGAAGAGTGAACTTTGAGATGATGTTTTTATAAAAACCAAATGGATATGCAAAGGATAGGGGTGTTGTTGGTTGTTTTAATGTCTTTTTTTATTCAAGGTGCCGATAGTCAGGAGCGTTTATCTACCAAAAGCCGGTCGGCCATCAAGAATTACGAAGAAGCCCGGTCGCATTACGGTGGCGGGCGTATAGAAAATGCTTTGGAAGCCCTTTATCAGGCCCTTGATAAAGATCCTGATTTTATTGAAGCTTATTTGGTTTTGGGAGATATTTATAACAGCCAAAACATGCACCAGCAAGAGATGGAGGTGTTGATTAAGGCTGTGGAGATTGATTCTACATTTTTTCCCATGACCCTGTTTAATATCGGGGTAGCTGCCGTCAAATCCGGCAACTATTCAGAGGGTATTGAATGGCTCGAGAAGTTTAAGTGGCAATATAGTGACAATCGCAATGCTGCATTGGTAAAGGAGTGGCTGGAGCGTGCCCGGTTTTCATATGAGGCCGTAGGAAATGCCTATGATATTGAATTGATTTCTGCAGGCATCGGCGTTAACAGTGCGTACGATGAATATTGGCCAAGTTTAACTGCGGATGAACAGACGCTTGTTTTTACTGTTTTGGTTCCACGGGACGAGCAGCTGTTCCAGGAGCGGGATTTGCCAAAATCTTCTCTGTATTTTCAGGAGGATTTCTACCTGTCTCAGAAAGATGAGAATGGTTTGTGGCAGAATCGGTCTTTTTTGCCCGGGAATATTAATACGGACGGCAATGAGGGGGCTCAAACCTTATCGGCCGATGGCAACTGGATGTTTTTTACCGCTTGCGGAAGATCCGATGGCAGAGGGAGTTGCGATATATTCTTCTCGCAATGGAGAGGAACGGGTTGGAGTCAACCCGTTAATCTGGGCATGCCTGTAAATTCACCCTATTGGGAAAGTCAACCGACTTTTTCTTCGGATGGCAAGACCCTTATGTTTGTTAGTAACCGACCCGGTGGTCGTGGAGGTAAAGACATCTGGCAGGCAACCATACAAAACATTAACAGGGATGGAGTTCCAGTATTTGGTGATCTGATCAATCTGGGTCCCAACATTAATACCTCTAAAGATGAAAACTCCCCCTTTATTCATCATGATAACAAAACCCTTTATTTTGCTTCAGACGGATGGGCTGGGATGGGCGGAATGGATCTGCACTTTAGCCGGAAAATGGAAAACGGAGGGTGGCGACAGCCGGTTAATTTAGGCTTTCCCATTAACACCCCGGGAGATGAAATTGGATTGGTTATTAATGCACGGGGCAACAGGGCCTATTTTTCAAGCGACGGGCGGGAAGAAGAGGTGACGGCTAAGAATATTTACATGTTTAATTTGCCGGAACCCTTTAGACCAGATCCGGTTTTGTATGTCAAAGGGCGGGTTTATGACATTGAAACAGGGGAAACGTTGCCGGCAGATTTTGAGTTGAAGGACTTATCGTCCGGTGATATCATTGTGACCACACAAAGTAACCGATTCTCAGGTGAGTTCCTGGTGTGTTTGCCGGTAGGGGGTAAATATGCCTTCAAAGCGGATCATCCGGGATATATGTTTTATTCCGGTCATTTTGATTTACACAAGGGGCATTCTTTGGAAAAGCCTTATCAATTGGACATTGGCCTCCAGCTGTAAGAGCGGGCGCAAAAATGGTGCTGGAAAACATCTTTTTTGAGTTGGATTCCTATGAACTGCGCTCAGAGTCCAAAATTGAACTGGATGGATTGGCCGATTTTCTTCGTGATAACCCGACTGTTAGTATTTTGATTGGAGGTCACACCGATAATCTGGGGCAGGCTGCTTATAATCAATCGCTGTCAGAGAATCGGGCCAAATCGGTCTATAGCTATTTGGTTAAAGGAGGTGTTGATGCTTCCCGGTTAAAATATAAGGGTTTTGGCATGAATCAACCCATAGCGGATAATGAAACGGAAGAAGGACGCGCCAAAAACAGACGGACAGAAATTACGATTTTATAATTTGGTAATCCCTTTAATAGATCGTTAGGTATTAGGTAGGAGCAAGTCCTTACAATCAACACCCCTTTCAGTCCCTTAATCAGGAACGACTAAAAGGGGTGTTTTTTATAGAAGAAATGGGCTTGACTTCGACAAATATTACGTGGATATGAAATCTTATTGTTAATATTTATTAAATTTGTAAGGGGCGGTGGTTTATGGCCACTAATTATGGCTGTCCGGAATAGCCATAATTCCAGTTTTGTAAATGACGAATTAAATATGACCCGATGATTTTTAATCCATTACGGTTTTTTCTTCTTGCTTTATTTTGTGGTGTTTTTGTATTTCTGCCTCTCTCATTAAAGGCAGATGTGCCTTTGTATGGTATACCTGAAGTTGAGAATTATAACCGAAGGGATTATCAGGCCGGCACACAAAATTGGAGTTTAAGTCAGGCTGCCAATGGCCTGCTCTATTCAGCCAACAATGACGGAGTTCTGGAGTATGATGGCAATAATTGGCGTCTATTGCCTAAAATCGGCGATGTTATTGTACGTTCGGTTTTGGCGCATGAGGATAAAATTTATATGGGGACCTATAATAATTTCGGTTATTATGAACGCAATGATCGCAATGATTTCGAGTTTCATTCTTTAGCCATTGGTGAAAATTTGAGGTTCTTAGGGGATGTTTGGGAAATTATTCCCTTTAATGATTTGATTGTATTTCAGGCAGATAAAGGTTTGGTCCTATATAAGCACGGGGAAACCCCAACACTGGTGCCTGCCAAATCCAGAATACCGAATGCTTTTTTGGCCAATGGCATGCTATTGGTTTATGATGAAGAAAGGGGTTTGATGGAATTACGGCAGGGTGAACTTTATGAAGTGCCCGGTGGAGATATGTTTGCTGGTATAAGCATTGGCGCCATTCTGCCAATTTCCTCAAGAGAAATTTTGGTGGCTACCATAACGGAGGGACTTTATTTGTGGGATTTGAAATCCTTTAGTCCCTGGAAAGCACCTGCCACTGATTTTTTGAAAAATGCGAATGTGTTTTGTGGAAAAGTTTACGATGGGCAGGAGTTGGTTTTTGGCACCATTCAATCGGGCGTGGTGGTCACCGACTTGCAGGGGAATATCACCATGATGACCAATAAGGATCGGGGACTCATCAATAATACGGTTTTGAGTCTGGAGGTCGATATGGAGGGCAATATATGGACAGGACTGGATAATGGGATATCCAGAATTTCTTTTAACTCAACCGTCAGTTTTATTCAGGGATATTATGATATAGGTACCGGCTACGCACTGGAAGACCATGAGGACAATATCTATCTGGGCACCAATCAGGCCTTGTATTTTATCGAGAAAGAGGATTTTGAAAATCCAGTAAAGGATAGGGAAGATTTCTTACGCATTCCTGGTACAAGCGGTCAGGTTTGGTCCTTATTTGTCGATAAGGAGGGGCAGTTGTTGTGCGGACATAATTCCGGCATTTTTTCGGTCAAGGGGGATGAGGCCTCCTTGATAACCCCTGGTTCTGTGGTCGGGGCCTGGCTGTTTCGTTATCCCCCCGGGCGGGATGACATTCTGCTCGTAGGGTCCTATAACGGAATACTACTTCTAAAGAAGGAGAATAACCAATGGGTTTTTAAAAAACGGTTGGAAGGGTTTGATGAGTCGGCACGCTTTATGGAATGGGATTCTTCTGGTGGACTTTGGGTCACCCATGGGTATTTGGGCACTTTTCGGCTTTTTTTTAATGAGGACTATGATGCCATCGTTAATGTAGAAAGCTTTAAGGAAGCAAGAGGTTTGGACAAGGGTATTTTTCTGAATGTGTCAATGGTTAATCGAGAGGTTGTATTCAGTTCCAAATTCGGCATTTTTGGCTATGATAACAGTTCTGAAAGTTTTTATCGTCACCAATTAAACAGCTTTTTTATGGAGAGTGGTTTTCCGATTCTACTCCGGGATGATGAAAACATGAATATCTGGTTTTTTACTGAAAATAGTGTAGGCGTATTGCGGCGTTTGGAGGATGGATCTTACACCAAGGTGACAGGACCATTTTACGCCATCAATGGTTTGATAGTTAATGGTTTTGAGTTTGTAAAGGTGCTGAATGAACGCAATGCCCTTTTTGGCGTAGAGGATGGTTTTGCCCATTATTCCGTCAATGAACAAAAAGACTTCTTACAACCTTTTAATGTACATATCAGGGGATTCAAGAATCAGTTTGAGACAACCGAATATTTATACTCTGATCACGATGCGGAACAAGTTGTTGTTCCGCAATGGCCCTTCAATAAAAACGCCTTTGAAGTCACTTATTCTGCTACGCATTTTGAATCGTCGCAAATTCTTTTTTCAACCTATATTGAAGGCATGGATAAGGGGTGGTCCGATTTTGTGGCTACACAAAGAAGGCAATTTACCAACATTAGGGAAGGAGAGTATGTTTTCTGGGTGAAAGCACTCAATATTCACGGAGTCGAAACGGAACCGGTGGGGTTCCGCTTTGAAGTGCTTCCGCCATGGTACAGAACCGTCTATGCCAGAATCGCTTATGCCGTTGTTGTGGTTTTGTTACTCGTGGGTATCTGGTTTTTGCTTATTTGGTTGATGGAGCGCAGTCGGATGGTGGAACTGAAAAAACAGCAGGAGCGCTTTCGATCCAAAGAAGAAAAGCTGAGAAATGCTGCTTTGGAGAATGAAAAGGAGATGATTCGGCTTCGCAATGAAAAACTGCGAAACGAGATGGTCTTTAAAGAAAAGGAGTTGGCCAATTCAACCATGCATGTCATTCAGAAAAATGATTTTTTATTAAATATAAAAGAAGAGCTTCAGAAAATTAACCGCTCACGTGAAGTTTCCGCAGTAGAGCGTAAGGTCAATGAAATTGTCAGAAAAATTGACCGGGATATTGATAACGAATCCCAATGGGAGGTGTTTGAGTTGCATTTGGAGCATGTGCATGCCGATTTTCTAAATCGTCTACAGAAACAGTTTCCCGATCTTTCTTCGCGCGAACAAAAATTATGTGCCTATCTGAGAATGGATATGGCTTCCAAAGAAATTTCTTCCTTAATGAATATTAGTGTTAGGGCGGTCGAGAACAACCGCTATAAGCTTCGTAAAAAAATGGGGCTGGATGCCAAGGACAACTTGTCTGATTTTATTATGAATATCTAACCTTTCCTTCGTTTTTTATCTGATTCTTCCTGTTTGATGCCTTGGTAAAGGCCTCTGAATTAATTGGACACCCGTCCAAATGGTTAAAAAGTGTAAATTATACTTTTTATTTCTGGCCATGAAAAATGCAGTTGTTATAGTGGTACGAAAATAATTGTGTGATTTTTATATTGCTGTTTTGTAGTGTTTTAAATAATATAGATGAGTTTTTTGTGAGGTGCTGTTTATTGAATTGTGATGTTTTTGTGTGTACATATATTATGGTTTGTTAACACATAGCCCTAATATTGTAATCAAATTTAAATGTTAAACACCAATTTATTTCACACCAATTAAATTCAAATCTTTTTCTTATGAAAAAAACATTAGGAATTTTGTTTTTTATGATGCTGACCACAGTCATGGTCGCACAGCAAGTTACCGTCACAGGACGCGTAACTTCAAAAACTGACGGCTTCCCCATCCCGGGAGTCAGTGTGGTACAACAGGGGACTACCATAGGGACAATCACCGATGTGGATGGTAATTACTCTATTCCAACGGAAATGGGAGAGACCCTGACCTTTTCTTTTATAGGATTAAACTCTGCAGAGGTAGTGGTCAATAGTGCCACCATTAATGTTGAGATGGAAGAAACGTTTACCGACCTGGATGAAGTCATTGTGGTGGGTTACGGTGTTCAGAAGCGAAGTGTTATCACAGCTGCCATTAGCAGCGTCTCTTCTGAAGATCTGGAAAATACCAAACCCTCGCGTATTGAAGATGTGCTGAAAGGTAAAGTTTCGGGTGTACAGATTACCCAGAGTTCCGGACAACCGGGTTCTGATTCTAAAGTGCGCATTCGTGGTATTGGTACGGTGAACAACAGTGAGCCATTGTATATTGTTGATGGAATGGCCGTTGATGGCGGCATCAGCTATTTGAATCCCACCGATATACAGTCGGTCGAAATTTTGAAGGATGCTGCCTCTGCCGCTGTATATGGAGCACGTGCTGCTAACGGTGTTGTTTTGGTTACTACCAAGATGGGTGAGAAAGGTAAAGCAACCGTTAGTTATGATTTCTCTTATGGATGGCAAAATCCCTGGAAAAAACGGGAAATGCTGAATGCCACCGAATATATGGTAATTATGAATGAGGCTTTGGCCAATGATGGTCAGAACCCCAGATATTCTGCGGATCAGATTGCCAATGCCGGACAGGGAACCGACTGGCAGGATGAAACCTTTAACTATAATGCGCCGGTTGAAAACCACCAGGTGAGTATCCAGGGCGGTAGCGATCAGGGCAGCTATTTCCTGTCGTTTGGTTATTATAATCAAGAGGGAATTGTTGGTGGCGACTACGGAAAATCCAATTATGAGCGTTACAGCATTCGGGCCAACAATAATTATACGGTGTTTGAAGCCGATCGTAATTATTTAAATGCGGTAAGAGTTGGCATTAACGCCGGTTATTCACGCGATAAGTCCTCAGGTATTGAGACCAATACAGAATATGGTTCTGTTTTAGGAAGTGCCTTGGCCTTTAATCCTTTGGTTCCTGTGTATGCGGAAGATCCTGATGCTGTTTTAGCAAGTTATCCCAACGCTGTTACAGATAAAGACGGTCGGGTATTTTCATTACCTCCCTCCGGTTTTCAAGAATTGGCCAACCCGGTTGCCATGTTGAATGCTCCACAAAATGGACAAGGAAATTCTGACAAGTTTGTCGCCACTTTCTGGGGTGAGATGGATATTCTTAAGGGACTCAGATTTAAGAGTAGCTATGGGGTTGATTTGGCCTTCTGGGGTAATGATGGTTACACCTTTGAACACTTTTTGGCCACACAGGGTAAAGATTTCACCCAGAGTCATGTCTACTCGAATATGCACCGTGGTTTTAGGTGGCAGTTAGAAAATACCCTGACTTATACGTTGACCTTAAATGAGGATCATAATTTCACAGCTCTTCTGGGGCAGTCCGGAATGGAATATACCCTTCGCGAATTGTATGGAGATGATTATGACCTATTGGAGAATGATCCTTCCAAAGCCAATATCAACTATGCCATAGCTGATCGTTCTCTTGAGCGAGTGGCCGGTGGCACAGGCGGTTTTTCATCGCTGACGCTGGCTTCCTATTTTGGCCGACTGGATTACAATTTCCGTGAAAAATACATGTTTCAGGCCACTGTTCGTCGCGATGGATCTTCTCGCTTCGGGGCCAATAATAAATGGGGCGTTTTTCCTTCATTTTCAGCAGGATGGAATATCACCAATGAACCCTTTATGGATGCACGTCCTGATTTTGTAGACCATTTGCGCGTTCGTGGTAGCTGGGGTGTGAATGGTAATGAACGCATCGGCGAGTTTCGTTACACCAGTTTGATGAGTGGGGGCCAGAATTACTATTTTGGATCGGGTGATGACATGGCCATGCAATATGGTGCCAGCCCCAGCAGTCTTTCAAATCCCAATATCAAATGGGAGGAAACAGAGCAGATCAATTTTGGTTTAGAGGGACGCTTTTTTAGAAGTGCCTTAACATTGGGCTTCGACTACTTTAAGAAAACAACCTCGGGCATGTTAATGAATCAACCCATTCCTCAGTATGTTGGAAAAGGTGCTCCAGTTGCAAACGTAGGCGACATGGAAAACTCTGGTTTTGAATTTGAGTTGGGCTTTAAGAATAGCATTGGTGATTTCACCTATTACATCAATGGAAATGCTTCCTTATTATCTAATAAGCTGATCAATTTAGGTAACGAATCGGGTGAAACTATTTATGAGAATGCCGGTGCATCAGGCGTAGGTCCCTATGTCAAGGGTGAGAATGACGAAGTATTCCCCTATTTTTATGGCTATAAAACGGACGGAATTATTCAAAATCAAGACGATGCCAACCAGTACAATGCAGCTTATGGTAAAAATGCACAACCTGGAGACGTTCGCTTTATGGATACCGATGGAAACGGTTCTATTGATGATGATGACCGTGTGAAAATTGGTAAAGGTATGCCCGATTGGACCTATGGCTTAAATATGGGTGGTGAATGGAAAAATTTTGATGTAAATATGTTTTGGCAAGGCGCTTTGGGGAATGATGTGTTTGACTTCTCCATGCGTGGTGATATTCCTGCCATGAACCGTCCGGCATGGATTTTGGATCGTTGGATTGGGGAGGGTACATCCAATTCTATTCCACGTGTAACCAATGCCAATCCAAACGGCAACTGGGCTTCTTCTGATCTGTATATTAAAGATGGCTCATACCTGCGTTTGAAAAACATTCAATTGGGCTACACGCTTCCCGGGGCAATTAGTAACCGTGTTTCTATTTCGAAGTTCAGGGTGTATGTATCCGCAGAAAACCTTTTGACGCTTACTGAATATGATGGATTTGATCCGGAAATAGCAGCCGGTGGGTATACGACCATTGGTGTGGACAAGGGGATTTATCCTCAGGCCAGAACCATTTCGGTAGGTGCTAATATTACTTTCTAATCAACTAAAAGATATAAGAAATGAAGAAGTATTTCAATATATTGTTCATTGCTGCATTGCTTGGCTTTTCAGCATGTAATGATGATTTTTTGACCATTCAGCCGACTCAATCTCAGGAGCTGGTGGAGATGCCACGGAGGGGGCTATTATGGCCAATCTGGCGGCGACCTATCAGATCTTGTTGTTCGACAGCTATGCTGACAACAACTACAACAGTGTGGTACTGATGTCGGATCTGCGTTCTGATGATATTTTTAAGGGAGGTGGAGATGCCGGTGACCAGGCCATGTTGTACCGCCTGTCACAACTGGATGCCACACCTACGGAAATCCCTCAGGGTTTGTGGACCATTTATTACAGCGGTCTTGCGCGGGCCAACAATGCAGTCATTGCCTGTGAAAACGCGGTGGGAGTTACCGATGAGCGTGTGGCAGAATTGAAATCTGAGGCATTGTTTTTACGGGCCTACTATACGCATTGGTTGTGGAAATTCTGGGGAAACATTCCATACTTCACCGATGATCTGCCAGAACCTTATATGGCTCCTCAATACTCAGCCGACGAAATCTATGATTTCATCATGGCCGATATCGATGCCATTATCGAGACAGCAGCTTTACCCATGAGAACCGTGGCTGAAAACGATGGTCGGGCTACTTTGGCCGCTGCTTATATGCTAAAAGCCAGGGTTGTGATGTATCAAAAAGACGAAGCCCGCTATTCTGAAGTTTTGGCGGAAATGAATGAAATTATTCAGAGTGAAGCTTACCAATTGGTTGATTTTGCGTCCATCTGGCCCAGAGAAGGAGAGTTTTCCGATGAGTCGATATTTGAAGTGAATCACCTGCCTGGTGAATATGGCGGTAAAACCTGGGCTTCAGGATGGGCCGGTTATGGTACCAATTTACCTGCCTTTATATCTCCTAACTCTCTGACCGAAGATACGCCTGATTTATTGAGTGGTGACACTTATTACAAAGGGGGCTGGGGATTTGGTCCGGTGCGCACAACCACTCTTGAATTGTTTGAAGCTGGTGATGAACGCCGGGATGCTTCCATCAATCAGTTTGAAGAAGGCACCTATTCGGCCCGTTTCCAGAACACCGGTCTCTTTATGGCCAAGTATGCGGCCCGTGTGGAATACAATGAGCCTCCGGGTGATGTGGATTTGAACTATGAGAACAACCTTCGTATTTTCCGATTGGCGGAAACCTATCTGAATATTGCAGAGCTGATTGCCGTGCATGGTGTAGCTCAAGGTGATGGGATTTCTGCTCAGGCAGCTTTAGATGCTATCCGCCTAAGAGCCGGGGTGGCTTCGATTGCCCCTACCGTTGAGAATATTAAATTGGAACGTAGAAGAGAATTCGTAGGTGAAGGTATGCGTTTTTGGGACCTGGTTCGCTGGGGTGATGGTGACCAATTAACAGAAAACCTGCCGGATCATTCATCTGTTCGCACGTGGACACCTCAAAAGAAGTATTTGCCCATTCCTCAGTCTGAAATTGACCGCACGGAAGGCGAATTTAAATTGGAACAGAATGCCTACTAGGTGGCTTTGCTTAATTTCATAAAAATAAATAATAATCTTATGAGAAAATATAGTTTAATAAGCATCGTATGGGTTTTAACCCTGTTGTTTATGGCCTGTGACCCACAGGAAATGGATGATTATGAATTGGGACAGGCGCTCACTGAAGATGATGTGGCTTTTTCGGTATCCCCAAAGGCTGATCAGCCAATGTGGTGACTTTCGAAAATACCTCTGATGTTGAAGGTATCGTTGTTTGGAATTTTGGCAACGGATCAAGGGGTAAAGGTGAAAGTGCCTCAGCGGAATACCCTTTTGCCGGTACTTATAATATATCCATGACGCTTTATGCAGAAGGGGGCTCAGCCACCAAACAGTATTCACTGGTGGTAGAGGAGGATGACCTTTCGTTGCTCGAACACCCCATGTATACTGCATTGACGGGTGGTGCCGAGAACGTGGATGGAAAAACATGGGTGTTTGACCAATACAACCCTGGTCACTTTGGTGTTGGTCCGGTGGATGATGTGGCTCCTGTTTGGTGGGCGGCCGGTCCCAACGATAAGTTGGAAAGTTCCTTATACACACAAACCTTCACGTTTAAGCAAGTAGGCGTTGAATTGGACTGGAACAATAATGGTTACGTATACACCAATGGCGCCGGCTTAGATGGTTTGGCTGCTATGGGCTACACCAACAGCGTGGTTCCTCCTGACGGTGATTTTGATGTGGAGTTTTCACCTGCAGATAGCTATAACTTTTCGTTAAATACAACGGATTCTGTGTTGACATTGACAGATGGTGCTTTCATGGGCCATTATACCGGGTCTTCAACTTATGAAATTATAACGTTGACCGAGACTGAGATGTATCTGAAAGTCAGAAGTTCGGCTGAGCCAGGAAATGGTTGGTGGTACCGCTTTGTGCCCGAAGAACTCAATGTGGCACCTGTTATACCTTTGAAGGAGGTTCCGCTTGTTGAGGATTTTGAAGGAGATGATCTCAGTGTTGTATTTGCCACTGAGGCGATGGGTGATTTTACCGCAGCGGGTTACCAAAATCCGGCACCTGTACCCATCAATCCTTCTTCCAAAGTCTATCTTTATCAAAAGAAGGCCGGTGAGTTTTATTCAAATATTTCTTTTGTGGCAGATGGTTATAAGTTTGATTTGTCAGAACAAAATCAAATTACCTTGAAAGTCTACATGCCTTCGTACAACGATTATAGCACGGAAAACAATGTAGCTGGCAGTTGGATAGCCAATAAAGTACTGCAATCATCCATTGCCGTGAAGTTGCAAAACGACGATTTGGGTGGAAATGCCTGGTCAACTCAGACAGAAATTCTGATGACCGAATTGGAAAAAGACAAATGGTTAGAACTGACTTTTGATTTTAGTGGTGTAGCAGACCGTGAAGACTATAATAAAATCTTAATTCAGTTTGGAACGGAAGGTCACGATGGTGGAGGTATCTTCTTCTTTGATGATTTTACCTTTCATAATTAGAAGATAGATTTTGGTGAGGCTGCTAATCTCTTTCAGATTAGCAGCCTTATCCCAATAACTTTTACTTGTAATGATTTGATGTATGTGGTATAATTTGAAAAGAATAAGATTGTTGGCCATGGTGTCTATAATACCCGTCTCATTGGTTATTCTAATGGGAAGTTGTCACCAAGGCGATACAACTGACTGGAAACTGGTATGGAGCGAGGAATTTGATTATGAGGGATTACCCGATCAGGCGAAATGGAATTACGATACTGTGGGAAATGCTTATGGGTGGGGAAACAGAGAGTTGCAATTTTATACCACAGAAAGAGACAGTAACGCTTTTGTGGATGGAAAATACCTGCACATAACAGCTCATAATGAACATTTTAAAGGCTTCAATTATACTTCTGCCCGATTAACAACCAAAGAAAAAGGCGATTGGCTGTATGGAAGAGTGGAGGTTAAAGCGAAGGTGGCCGGTGGAAGAGGTATTTGGCCGGCCATTTGGATGTTGCCTACCGACTGGGAATATGGTGGATGGCCTCAAAGTGGGGAGATTGACATCATGGAACATGTGGGTTATGATCCGGATTCCATTTTTACAACGGTACATACAGAGGCTTTTAATCATAACCTCAATACCCAGGTGGGACTAGGGACTTATGTCCCTGATTGTGAGGATTCTTTTTATGTCTATGCCATTGAATGGGA
The DNA here is from genome assembly GCF_000974365.1 of Geofilum rubicundum JCM 15548. Lineage (GTDB taxonomy): Bacteria > Bacteroidota > Bacteroidia > Bacteroidales > Marinilabiliaceae > Geofilum > Geofilum rubicundum. Next base: position 168,398 of record NZ_BAZW01000004.1, on the reverse strand, counting down.
AGAGGACCGGATTGATTTCTTTATTGATGACAACCTGGTATTCACCTTTAATAACAGTGGCAATGGCCCGGATGAATGGCCTTTTGATAAGCGCTTTCATCTGATTCTGAATGTGGCTGTGGGTGGAAATTGGGGCGGACTTCACGGGGTCGATGATACGATTTTCCCAACATCCATGGTGGTCGATTATGTGCGTGTTTATGAGCGAAAATGATATTAAGATTTCCATGCCAAATAAAAAGAGCGGCCTCCTTAGGAGCCGCTCTTCTTATTTATAAGTTCCTCTGATTGACCCAATATTAGTTGTTTAAATATTTTGAAAGGGTATCGATCAAAATCTGTAAACGGATGGGCTTGGCCAAATAGTCATTACATCCCGCTTCCATACATTTTTCCCGCTCTCCTGACATAACATGAGCCGTTTGGGCAATGACAGGCACATCCGGGTTAATTTTTTTTATTTCACGGGTAGCTGTATAACCATCCATTACGGGAAGCTGCAAATCCATCAAAACAAGGTCGATACGGTTGGCCTTAAACATATCAATGGCTTCCTGTCCGTCTTTGGCCCATAATATTTTGGCTTTGGTACGACGTAAGGCGGCATCAAAAAAGATTTTATTGGTATCAACATCTTCTACTACCAGGATGTTTTTACTTTCCCAGTTCTGATTTAATGCGTTACTTAGATTGTCTGACATAATGATTGAATTCAGTGATGAAATAATATCCGAACTGTTTATGGCTTTGGTGGCTCTATTTTTTAGGGTTCTTTCGATAAATATCGTTACCTTTTAGTAGGATCATCAAAAATAATATTTTTTTCCGGCAATGCTCATATATAAGTCTTATTTTTGTGTCAATGAAGTGCTAAAAGTGATTGTTAGTTATTTTTTTGTGATTTAAATTGCTGTTTAGTTGGGCTTTAACGGATGTGCGACACGCTTGTTCTAAAAGGTTAAAAAGCTAAAAGGAGTTGGCGGTTGGATGCTGACTTGGTTATACAAATCATTAATATCTTTTTGGTGTATGAAGTTTTTATTGATATCAATACTGCTGTATTTTTATCATTTTATTATAGTAGCAAACGGAATTGTATTCAATGGTCAATTGTCTCAGGATGCCACGCAATGGGCCGATTCTGTGTATCTTACGCTTGATTTGGAGCTGAGGGTGGCTCAGGTTTTAATGGTTCGGCTGTCCAATGAAAACACCATCAAGCAATTGGGTAAGGATATACCGCCACCTGGCTTTCTTATTGGTGAGCCTTCACTGCTGAAAAAGCAGGTGGCTTTAAGCGATTTTCCTTTGACTACCTTTCATGTGGTGGATATCAGATCGGGATTTGAATGGGAGAGAATGCCTTTACCTTTCCCGGACGAAAAGACTTTCAGTCTTCTAGAGCCGGTTCATCAACAAAATATGGTTGAATGGTTGGTGTCCCAATACAAGGAGGAGTCGAACACGCTTTTTTTTAATTCCTCTGATTACAGACATTTTTGGATGCCTGAAGCATCCAGAAAAAGCAAGAGCGTTTCTGCCGGATACAGTGTCTGGTTACCCGCCTTGAGGCCTTCCCGATTAAGTGATCAATCGCTTTTAATTCATGCCCACAACATTCCGGGCCAGATCAATCGGCTTTTACCCTCGCGCTTACCGAGAATTAATGTGCAGACAGACGCTGGTCAAAAAGGGGCATTGGTTTCGGTTACCACTGAGGAAAGGTTGCCGGTAACCAGCGCGTCGATAGAACAGATTTTTTCTGAAGGCGCTTTGTTGGTGACAGATAATTACTCGAAGGATTATGAGCGATTGGTCAATGCTTTTAAAGACCGCTGGCTGGAGGAAGAAATGCTTGAAAAGGCCTGTAAGTCGGTTTTGGCATTTAAGTACATAGCAGCCTCCCGGTCGCTTAAGCAATGGGAGGTCAAAAGTGATAAAGAAGAAAAATTGCAGTTTAGGGCAGCTTATGAAAACTCGATATCCGTTTTTCAACCTGCTAATAAGAAATTATTGCCACTAAGCCATCTGGATTTGAATGTTGGCTACTATAATCTGGGTGCGATTCATGTCAATAGTTTTAAAAGATGGGCCGATAATTATATTGAGCCACCTGTTGGTGATTTACCGCCTGAGGAATATGACCTTATTTTTTTAATGGCGGATCCGTCTTTTCATTGGGGAATGCCCTTCCAGGAAGGATTACAGATTCTTCGCGATCGCTATCCCAATGCCGGTATTGTATTCATTTGGGCGGGTAACCCAGCACAGTTGCCCTTTAAAACCTGGCCGGGTGAAATGGATGCCATGGTTGCCGTGCCTGCCAATATTCCCTTTTGCTGGGAAACAATGGCACAGGTCGTTTTTAATGGCATTGGGACATCCATTCGACCCTTGGAACAGGTATTTGGAAATTATCTGTCCGTTTACCAGAAATCCTTTTCCGCATCACGATTGAAATATGGGATACCCGAGGAAGTAGGACTTAATGTGGATACGCTGTATCTAATTGGTGATGTTATGGCCGAGGCCATTAAGCAAGAGGCCACCCCGGGGGCACAATTGCTCATTGCCCGGAAAGGGGTAGTGGTGGTTAATCAAAGCTATGGTTGGCATACTTATAAAAAGGACCGCTTTGTGGTTAACAGCGATGTGTATGACTTGGCATCCGTGACGAAAATTGCTGCCACCCTGCCACTTGCCCTGAAGACCTATGATGAGGCGAAGTGGCGATTGGGCGACCGACTGGGTGCGTATTTACCCGAAGCAGACACCACCGATAAAAGAGATGTTTCCATACGGGATCTGCTTCTGCATGAATCCGGCTTGCCCTCCTTTATTCCGTTTTATATGGAAACCATTGATAAAAGCAAGTTGCAGGGAAATATGTACAGTCGGCGAAAATCAGCTCCCATCCTTTTCGCGTCGATGAGCGATTATATATGAACCGTACCACGGTTTGGAGAGACGATGTATATCAACCTGTATCTGATTTGCAATTTTCTGTGCCGGTTGCTCCCAATTTGTATTTAAATCATACCTATCTGGATTCGATGTATCATCGAATACTGAACGTAAAAAGACATACGCGTGGCTATGTTTATAGCGACTTGAACTTTTTGTTGCTTCAAAGAATACAGGAGCGTTTGACCGGGCAACCCATGGACAGGGCCGTCACCCGGTATTTTTATAAGCCACTGGGAGCTGGTTCGCTGATGTTTAACCCATGGCGTACAGGAAAATTAGATCATGTTGTACCAACAGAAAGCGACCCGGTGTTCCGACGCCAATTGTTAAAAGGTTACGTGCATGATCAAACGGCGGCCATGATGGGTGGCGTGGCGGGCCATGCCGGCTTGTTTGGCAATGCCAACGACCTGGCTAAGTTGATGCAGATGTATTTAAACGGTGGCGAATATGGGGGCCATCGCTTTTTTAACCCGGAAACCATTTACTTTTTTAGTTCGCAGCAGCACCCTGAAAACCGTCGAGGTTTGGGCTTTGATAAGCCGGAAATGGATCCTGAAAAAGACACCCCGGTCTCCCGAATGGCCTCAGAATTGTCATTTGGACATTCGGGCTTTACCGGAACCATTGTATGGGTAGATCCTACTTATGACCTGATTTACATATTTTTATCTAACCGCATTCACCCGAATCAGTACAATCGAAAACTGATTGAAAACAATGTACGCACCGATATTCAGGAGATTATTTACAGAGCCATTGAAGACAGACAAGATTCAGTTGAATGATATCCATCATCTGAATCTTGTCAAAGTACTTCTCTTTCCCGAAAATCTACAAATTATAAAAAGTCTCAAATGCTTTGATCATATACCCATGGTCCAGCACACCTGATAACTCACGAACGGAATGCATGGCCAGCATGGGGTTACCCACATCTACACTTCTGATATCTACTTGTCCGGTACTCAGGTTACCCAGCGTAGAGCCACCAACCATGTCGGACCGGTTCACAAACTTTTGGCAGGGTACGCCGGCCTTTTCACAAATGGCCTCAAAAACAGCAATACTGTCTCCATCGCTGGTGTATTTTTGATTGGCGGTAATTTTTATGACGGGTCCCTTGTTGATAAGCGGGTGCAGGTTGGGGTCATGCTTTTCGGGATAGTTGGGATGTAAACTGTGGGCCATATCTGCTGAAATCATAAATGAACGATATATGGTCCGGTGGAAGTCTTCACCTGTAACATCAAGTTGACTTAAAAGTCGTTGAAGGATGTTCTTGAACAGGGGAGAGTCGGCACCCTGTTTGGTCAGGCTACCCACTTCTTCGTTGTCGAAGATACAAAGCATCTGGGTGGCGGCACCGGGTTTACTGTTGAGCAGCGCTTTTAGTCCCGCATGTGTCATGGCCAGATTGTCGATTTTGGGACTGGAAATAAACTCATGATGGGCACCCATGATAAGGCCCGGGTTAAACTCGTTAAGTGTCAGATCATAATCCAATATATCGTTGTCGTGAACACCTAATTCTTCAGCCAGTAATCGTTTTATAAACCCTTTTTCATCCTCCTTCCCGGGCATTAAGCCCATCAGAGGCAGCATGTCTTTTTGCTTGTTGAGTTCCATGCCCTCATTCACGCTGCGGTTTAGGTGAATGGCCAGACTGGGAATGATGACCATGGGACGGTTGAAATTTACCAGGCGGTTATCCGGCCATAAAGGGTGTTCACCCTTTAGACTGACCCGGCCGGCGATGGATAGTGGCCGGTCGAGCCAGCTCATTAGAATGGGACCACCATAGACTTCCGTGTTCAGTTTGATGAAGTGATCATCAACGACCATTTCCGGATTCGGTTTGATGCGAAAGGAGGGGGAGTCGCTGTGGGCGGCAATTATTTTAACGCCCTCTTTTTCGGGCTGGCCTGTGCCTAAAACAAAGGCGAATAGGGCAGAGCCATTTCGGGTAAGGTAATATTTCCCTCCTTTGGTCAATTGCCAGGCTGCGGTCAGGTCCAGGGCCTCAAAACCGGCCTTGTCCAGTTGCATCGACAGATTGTCTACTGCATGAAAGGGACTGGCACTCTCATATATAAAGTCAATGAGTTCCTGTGATAATTTATGTGCTTGATCCATAATCTGAATTTTTTAAGTGATTGGATGGGTGAAACATTAAAAGTACTATAAAAAAAGATTTTTTTTTGTCATTTATGTGGGAACTTTTCCTTAATTTTGATTTCTGGAATGCAAGAAACAAAGCAAATCGGAACTAATTACCAACCTCAATCGCTGGTAAACAATTCGCTGAGAGATTCATCGATTTCTCAACATTTTTCTATTTCCCTTTTATTATCTGATTTTTATTTCACCCAGTCCTTTCGATTGGGTATTTTTTTGCACTCATGCATACTAATCTTTCAAAGCTCTCACATTTATGAAGAATAAAAGTCTTGTCTCTATCAGTGATTATTCAAAGGAAGAGATTTTACACATTCTTGAATTGGCCGCAGGTTTTGAAGCCAATCCGAATCAGCCTTTGATGCGTGACAAAGTTGTGGCCTCCTTGTTTTTTGAGCCATCCACACGCACCCGCTTAAGCTTTGATACAGCCATCAATCGTCTGGGGGCAAGAGTGGTCGGATTTACAGACGCCAGTTCTTCCTCTACCACCAAGGGGGAAACCCTGAAGGATACCATTAAGATGGTGAGTAATTATGCGGACATGATTGTTATGCGTCACCCCCTGGAGGGAAGTGCAAGATATGCCTCGGAACAAGCAAGGGTGCCCATTATCAATGCAGGGGATGGTGCCAACCAGCACCCCACCCAAACCATGCTGGACCTTTACTCCATCCAAAAAACGCAGGGAACATTGGAAAACCTGACTATTTTTATGGTGGGCGACCTGAAATATGGTCGCACGGTCCATTCTTTGCTCATGGCCCTGTCTCTTTTTAATCCCACCTTCTATTTTGTGGCACCCAAAGAGATGTCGATGCCCCGGGAGTACAAGATATTCTTGAAAGAGAAAGGCATTCGATATTTTGAGCAGTTTGAAATGGGGAACCTTGAAAAGGCGGATATTTTATATATGACCAGGGTTCAAAAAGAGCGCTTTTCAGATCCCATAGAATATGAGCGGGTTAAGAATGCCTATGTCCTCAAAAATGCCATGTTGGCCAATACCAAGGACAACCTGAAGGTTTTGCATCCGCTGCCACGGGTCAATGAAATTCATCCCGATGTCGATGCCAATCCCAAAGCCTACTATTTTCAACAGGCGGAAAATGGTGTATACACCCGTATGGCCATCATGTCGGCGATCATGGGTGTTAAGTAAACACTCAAACAATATTCTTGCAACAAATATTTTCTAATTTCCATCCTATGTCTAAACAGAAGCAACTTCAGGTGAGTGCCATTGAAAATGGCACGGTTATCGACCATATTCCGGCAGCATCCTTGTTTGACGTTATTAGCATTCTCGGTCTCGATCATATTTCGAACCTGATTACCTTTGGAACGAATCTCGACAGTCATAAGTTTGATAAAAAGGCAATCATTAAAGTGGCCGATAAGTTTTTTGAGCGGGATGAAATCAATAAAATTTCCCTGGTGGCACCGCATGCCAAATTGAATATTATAAGGGACTATGAAGTGGTTGAAAAGCGGGATGTGACCATTCCGGATGATGTGGTGGGTATTGTTAAGTGCTTCAATCCCAAATGCGTGACCAACAATGAGGCCATAACCACACGCTTCAGGGTAGAAGATAAAGTGGATTTGGCATTGAAGTGCCACTATTGTGAGAAAATTACCACCAGGGACGAGCTGCAAATGATGTGATAACCATTGGAAGAAAAAGATTATGGCTAAAGTTGATTGGAAACCCGGGAACATGCTGTATCCATTACCTGCGGTGATGGTGTCATTGGGTGCAAGGCCGGAAGAGCACAATATTATTACCATTGCATGGACGGGCACCATTTGTTCGGATCCTCCCATGTGCTATATTTCTGTCCGGCCCAATCGCCATTCTTACGACATACTTAAGAAAAATCGGGAATTTGTGATTAATCTGACCACTGCTGATCTGGCTTTTGCGACCGATTGGTGTGGTGTCAGATCGGGCCGGGATCACAATAAATTTGAAGCCATGAAGCTGACCCCGGGCCAAGCTTCGATGGTAAGCGCGCCCATTATTGAGGAAGCACCGGTTAATATTGAATGTAAGGTCACAGAAATCATTCCTTTGGGAACCCACCATTTATTTTTGGCAGAAGTCGTCAATGTTAAGGCCGAAGACAGGTATTTGAATTCAAAAACAGGTGCCTTCTCACTTGAGGATGCCAACCTAATGGCTTATGCGCATGGTAAATACTATGAATTGGGAAAAAAGATTGGCAAATTTGGCTATTCGGTTGAAAAAAAGAAAAGGAAGAAGAAAAAAGGGAAATAAAGAGGCGATTTAGGTAGTCGGAAGACTTCCATTTAAAACAGCGTTCCTTGTTCTTCCACTTTAATGACTTCATCTTTTTCGGCGTACCACAAAAAACCAGTTACCTTCTGATATTTCATATTTTTCAGCAGCTGCATATAATTTCTGACCTGGCCATGATGGGAGAGGTGCTTTTGCTGGCCAAATTTATAATCCACTACGACTATCTCCTGGTCCTTAATCATGACTCTATCGGGCCGTTTCACTTTGGCGGATAAAATGCCTGCTTCGGTTTTAATGTTGTATGAGCCATTAAACCATTTAGTAACGGCCGGATGGCTCAACCATTTTTGGATGGTGTTTTTATAGGTCGCCATTTCATTCCCCTCTATTTTTCCTTCAAAGCGTAACAAGGTCAAAGCCTTATCAATATCTTCAACAGTTACGATATGCTCGAAAAGCTGGTGCATGATTTTCCCATGATTAACGGCCAGACGCTCTTCGGTGTTAAAGTAGTTCTCACTTTCCATATGTATGCGGGCCCGGTTATCTCCCAGGGGAATATGTTCAAAGGGTTTTCCTTCTATTTCCGATTCCGGCCGGTAAGTATCTGCTTTTTCAGGACCGGTTGCAGACGATTCAACCCGGTGGTCCACTTCATAAACAAGGCTTTCTTCCTCCCAAATGTCGTCAGAACCATTGGCAGCAAACAAATAGAGCAAATCACCGATTTGCTTATAGTTGTCGACCTTTTCTTTCTTTTTAATTTGTCCAATAATATTGAGACTTTCTCTGGCGCGGGTAAAGGCCACGTAAGTGACATTTAAATTGTCGACATATTGATGAAGGGTCTCGTCCAGGTATTCTTCTGCAAAGTGAGACTGGGCCAGATGGTTACTACCTGATACAGGTACCAGCGCCACCGCGTTAAAGGGTTCTGTTTTTGGCGTTAACCAAAGCAGGTCGCGATGGCTTAAATTATTCATTTCCCAATTGGCAAAGGGTACTACCACTGCTTTGAATTCCAATCCTTTGGATTTGTGAATGGTCATTACACGAATGGCTTCCTGATTGTCCGGGATGGATAGGGAAGAGGCAGATCCTTTTCTGTCCCAGAAGTCCAGAAACTGATTTAAATCAGCTGTTTCCTGATTGATGTAATTCAGGCACAGGCTCATAAACGACTGAATATAAACCGAATGTAGTTTTTTTAGCGATGCCGGCAATAAGGCTATTAAGCCCTCAATAAGTTCATAGACAGGTTTTTCCCTGTAATTCATGAGGGTTTGATGGTAGGCATCCCAAGCCTCTTTTTCCTTAGAACCGTGAAAGGGCCTGGTCAGATCGATCTGACTTACGGGACCATCACCCGATGGTTGCTTGAACAGGTGCAAGCGAATAAAGGCGCCGGATAAATGGTTTTCGGGATTCTGAATATAGCGTAACTGTTCAACAATCAGTTTAATGGCTTCTGATTTTGACAGAATCAGTGATTCATTGCTGATAACCGGGAGACTGGTGAGCGTGGGGTGGTGCAAACCCGATAACAAGGCGTTGGTTATTTCAACCCCTTCCTTGTTGTTGCGCACCAATACGCAAATATCTGACAGTCTGTAACCACCCTCCATCAAGGCAACGATGCGTTCCACCGCACAAGGAATGGCTGAGTCGAAGTAGCTCTCCTTATTGGCTGCTTCAATTAACTGAATGTAAATTTGTCCACCCAATTGGCCGGCCTTTGGAGAGGCTTTTTGTTCCACATCAAAATAAGCTGAGCTTATTTTAGACTGCATGGCCAGGAGTGCTTCATGACCGGAAATATCCTCCGGGACCAAACTGTTGAATTGTTGTTGCATGGTGGAAGCCGCCAATTTAAAAAAGTCATTGTTAAAGCGAATGACATCCGCGCTGCTACGCCAATTGGTATCCAGGGTATTCAATTGAACGCCAAACCGGTTATAATCTTTCTCCACAGCCTCTGCCAACAAGTTCCAGTCCGAATTGCGCCAACGATAGATCGCTTGCTTTACATCACCGACCATCAGGGCGTAGTTGTCGCTGGCCAGGGAATCATTGACCAGGGGGACAAAGTTCAGGTACTGCAGGGTGGAGGTATCCTGAAATTCATCCATCATGTAGTGGGCATAGCGCGTGCCGGTTTTTTCATAGATAAAGGGGGTTTCGTTGTTGTCAATGATACGGGTCAGCAGGTAGTTGGTCCCTGAAATCATGAAAATGTTTTGTTCCCGGCATAGCTGCATCATTTTTTCATAGACATCGTGAATCAAGCCCAATGCATTGAGCTCCTTCAATATGAGTTTGGCGGTATAGTAGTCTTTGCTCTTTTGAGCAATGGTCTCTGCCGCCTGCAGCAAAATGGCATGCAAACCTTCCTGATAGGCGGCTTCTATGGCCATCTTTTTTTCCGGGGGACTGTCTTTCCGTGTCCATTTTTCGGGACTCTCCAGCAGAACTTCAAATTTTGAAAGGTTAAGATGGTCGTTGAGCTGAGCCATCCTTTCAAACACTTTGACTTTGGTTCTGCTTTTGCCTTGGAAATCTTCGGTCAGATCAAGGTTGAATTTTGTTATCAGTTCTAAGCCTTGTTCGCCCAATCCCTTTATTTGTTGGTCTACATTGGAAATGATCTCCTGCAATGCTGATTTGTAGGCATTGAGGTAATTCTTATCCTTAATTTGCCGGCTGAGCAAGGCGGCATTGGCCTGGTATTTTTCTTTGAATATTTCGCGACTGATGTGTTGAATTTCCTGAGAAATATTCCATTTGTTGTCCTGCTCCATGCGTTCCCGGGCAAAATCAATCAGCCATTCTTTCATAGCCTTGTGCTGTGGCGCATCCATTTCCAGTATGAGCTGATCAATGGCTTGCAACATGATGTGCTTGGTTTCCAATTCCAGTCTGAAACCAATGGGAAGTCCCATTTCGCGCGCAAATGAGCGGGTTACCTTTTGAAAAAAGCTATCGATGGTGCTGATGGAAAAGCGGGAGAAATCGTGCAGCAGCAAGCCCAGTAAAAGGGAAGCTTTTTGGCGGACTTCCGCTGTGGTGAGCTTGAATTTATTTTGCAAATCGACCATGTGCTCAGGTGTGCCCATCGTTTGATGGGCCAGGTTGTTAAGGGTTGACAAAATGCGTGAACGCATCTCAGCTGTGGCCTTATTGGTAAAGGTTACTGCCAGTATCTGTCGGTAATTTTCCGGTTTTTTAAACAACAGAAAAATATACTCCTGGGTGAGGGTATAGGTCTTACCTGATCCGGCCGACGCTCTGTAAACCTTTAATTGTGACATTTTATATGGGGTTTTATGATTGTCAGGATATAAGTCCGTTTTGAAGCTTTCTGCGCAGGAGCTAACGGGCCCTTGTGGAAAGATGCCACTAAAATACGGAATATTACGCAACTCTTAGGGATCAGGGGGTGGCCTTTTTTCGCGGATGCACAGCCAATTATTTTAAATTTGCTTATAATTTGTTAGTTTTGTGACTACTTAAGTTTTAATTTAATTCGAATGAAATATATAGTAGTGCTGGCCGATGGTATGGCCGACGAACCAATAGAAAAATTTGGTGGCAAGACGCCTGTTATGGCGGCTTTTACACCGGTGATGGATGAGATTTGCCGACAGTCGGCCACTGGCTTGGTACATACGGTGCCCGATGGTTTCCATCCGGGCAGTGAAATTGCCAATATGAATATTCTGGGGTACCATCCGCTAAATATTTTCAGGGAAGAGGGGTCATCGAGGCGGCGTCTTTGGGACTTGATTTTGAACCGGACGAATTGGTTTTTCGTTGCAACCTGGTATCCGTAGAAGATGACATTTTAATCAATCATTCGGCCGGTCATATTACCTCCGGGGAAGCTGCTGAATTGATTGAGGCCCTGAATGTGGAACTTGGCACCGACCGGGTGCGTTTTCATGCGGGAACCAGCTATCGCCATGTGATGGTGATTAAGGGTGGAAATGCCGATTTGAAATGCATCCCACCGCACGACCATCCCGGAAAGCCTGCTGCGCCCTTATTTCCAACGGCTACTTCGAGCGAGGCCAAAGAAACGGAATGGCTGTTACATGATTTAATGAATCGTTCCATGGCTGTTTTGGCCAGGCATCCCGTCAATCAAAAAAGAAAAGCCGCCGGTAAAAAGACAGCCGATGCCATTTGGCCCTGGTCGCCCGGTTACAAACCCAATTTCCCCTCCTTTAAAGAACGGTTTGGCATTGAATCTGGAGCGGTTATCTCTGCGGTGGATTTGATTTTTGGGATTGGTAAACTGGCAGGTTTGGAAATGGTTCATGTGGAAGGCGCCACAGGTCTGCACGATACCAATTATGAGGGTAAGGCAGAAGCTGCTTTGGAAGCTTTGAAGCGTCATCCTTTTGTCTTTCTGCATGTGGAGGCCATGGATGAAGCCGGCCATGAGGGAGATTGTGACCTGAAAAAGAGAGTGATAGAAGATTTTGACCGGCGATTGTTGAAGCCTTTATTTGAAGGTCTGAAAAAAATGGACGAGGAAGTAGCCTTACTTTTATTGCCAGATCATCCAACCCCCTGTAATTTGCGGACGCATGTACTGGCACCCGTGCCCTTTATGTTGATGAAATCCACAATAGCACCCGATGAAGTTCAGGTTTTGGATGAAGAGTCGGTTAAAAAGGGTAGCTTTGGTGAAATTGAAGGCAAAGATATTTTAGAATTATTGTTTAGCAAATAGTTGATCATGAAGTTTATTAGCTTAGGCTCTAAAGAAGAGCGATATACGCTTAAAGAAGTTCTTTTTAAAGGCTTGGCACCGGATGGTAGTTTATTTATGCCTGAGGCGATTCCTGTGCTAAGTGAAGAATTTATTGAGAACTTACCTGCCTATAGTTTGCCAGAAATCGCTTTTCATGTGCTTAAACCTTATGTGGAGGCAGATGTCAGTGATGAAGTACTCAGACAAATAGTGGAGGATACCTTTTCTTTTGAAATACCTTTAAAGTCGATTGAAAAAGGAATAGCCGCATTGGAATTGTATCATGGTCCCACACAAGCATTTAAAGATGTGGGCGCCCGCTTTCTATCTCGTTTACTGGCGCATTTTAATAAAAATGAGTCACGTAAGTTAATGGTCTTAACCGCCACTTCCGGTGATACAGGCGGAGCAGTAGCCCACGGTTTTCATAAAGTCAAAGGGATTGAGGTCGTGGTCTTATACCCCAATGGCAAAGTCAGTCCCTACCAGGAATATCAAATAACCAGTCCCGGAGCCAACGTTCATGCCATGGCTGTAGAAGGTAGTTTTGATGATTGTCAGCGACTGGTCAAGGAGGCTTTTAAAGACAACGGTTTACGGGAGCTGGTTTATATGACCTCTGCCAATTCCATTAATATGGGGCGTTTATTACCTCAAATGGTTTATTATTTCCATGCTGTTGCGCAGCTTAAGCGGTCGGGAATTTCTGAACCACCCGTTATTACGGTTCCAAGTGGTAATTTTGGAAACATCACCGCAGCCATGTTGGCCCATCGAATGGGCTTGCCTGTCAAGCGCTTTGTGGCAGCTACCAATGTCAATGATGTGGTACCCCGTTTTCTTTCAACCGGCGCCTACGATCCCCATGAAACCATCGTAACGCTGGCCAATGCCATGGATGTAGGCGATCCAAGTAACTTTCCCAGAATGTATGAGCTTTATAATAACCAACTGGAAAAACTGAAAGGTAATTTGAGCTCCTTTGCGGTTAATGATGACATCATCAAAGAAACCATCAAAGCGGTATATCAAGAACATAACTATTTAATGGATCCGCATACGGCTTCAGCCTATTACGCTGTGAAACGCGAATTGAAAGAAAATGAAACAGGCCTATTTGTCTCCACTGCACATCCCTTTAAATTTGGGGAAATAATAGATGTTTTAATTCCCGGTGGGTTGAAAGCTTCTGGTTATAGTATTGATTTCCCAAGACTTGACAGGGCGACTATTGATGTGATGCCCAATGATTACGGAGCTTTGCGCCATCGGATCGAGAAGATGGCATGAAGATTGCATGTTATTTAATACATTTTAATGAATGACAATGTTTTTTCTCTTTTAATAGAAAAATGTTATTTTTGCGTTTATCAAATTGAATCTTGAATAATTAAGAACATAAAAGACAGTAATTATGAAGTATTTAGCAGTAGTTGGAATGTTATTGTTTTCCCTTGGAAGCTTTGCCCAGGATGAAACAGCCTATATTGAATTTAAGAACGCGGGTAATGATGCTTTGAGAGGCAATAATTTTGCTGAGGCTTTGGAGGCTTACGAGTCTGCCGTCGCCGCCTGGCCAGAAGAGGAAGAAATGGATGCTGCTATGGTTTTTAACATGGCTACCAGCGCCCGTCGCATCAAAAATAGTGAAAAGGCCCTTGAGTACTATCAGCGGTCCGTTGATTTAGGTTACCGTGCTGATTTCTCTACTTATTATGTGGCTTCTTCTTTGAACGCTCTTGGACGCGAAGATGAAATGGAAGAGGTTTTGTTAAAAGCGATTGAAGAACATAAAACCAGTTCTGTGGTGGGTCACATGAAAAAAATGTTAACCACTTACTATCTGAAGCAAGGTGCTGAGCCCTTTAATCGGGCTGCTCAGGTTTTGGCCTCTGCCGCCAATGCGGACCCTTCGCAGTATGAAGAAATTACAGCGCGTGCCAATGAGTCATTTGCTGAAGCCAAGCCTTGGTTCGAAAAGGTTTTGGAAATTGATCCGGGCAATGAAAACGCCCAGGCCTCTCTTCGTGAAGTTAACAGCAGATTGGCTGCTAACTAAGAAGTATTGAAAAGATATTTAAAAGCCCCCGGGAGCGATATTCCCGGGGGCTTTGTTATATAAAAAGAGCGCAGATAAATCATCATCTGCGCTCTTTTGTCATATTGACTAAATCTTTATTCTACATCAGTTACTCGATTCTTTACCCGGTTGAGGAGTGGATTGTTTCTCCTCCTTGCTGTGCGAAACAATCCGGGTGGTGATTTTCTCTTCCTTTTTATCAAAACTCACTTCAATATCATCCCCTTCAGATACGGAGGCCTGTATAATGACCTCTGCCATTTCATCCTCCAGATATTTTTGAATGGCACGCTTTAAAGGACGGGCACCATACTGAACGTCATAGCCTTTAGAGGCTATGAACTTTTTGGCTTCATCGGTGAGTTTTAATTGATAGCCCAGAGATTCCACACGCATATAGTCCAGCCAGCTCAATATCAATAATCTTGTGAATATCTGATTCGGCCAGATTGTTAAATATGATGACATCATCAATCCGATTGAGAAATTCAGGTGCGAACGCTTTTTTAAGGGCTTTTTCAATGACGCCTCTGGCAAATTCATTGTCGCTTTTGGTCGCAGTTCCGGTAGGTGCAAAGCCAATGCCTCTTCCAAAATCCTTCAATTCACGCGTACCTATATTGGAGGTCATAATGATGATGGTGTTTTTAAAGTCGACTTTACGCCCCAGGCTATCGGTCAAACGTCCTTCATCCAGCACTTGAAGCATGAGGTTGAATACATCGGGATGCGCCTTTTCAATTTCGTCAAGAAGCACCACTGAATAGGGACGGCGACGAACCTTTTCGGTCAACTGACCACCTTCTTCATACCCAATATATCCCGGAGGTGCACCCACCAATCTGGACACACTGAATTTCTCCATGTATTCACTCATGTCTATACGGATGAGGGCATCTGTGGTATCAAAAAGGTATTTGGCCAGAACCTTGGCCAGATGTGTTTTACCAACCCCTGTGGGGCCCAGAAATACAAAGGAACCAATGGGGCGGTTGGGGTCCTTTAACCCGGCGCGGTTGCGCTGAATGGCCTTAACTATTTTCTGAATGGCCTCTTCTTGTCCAACCACCTGACCTTTTAACTGCGTACCCATTTGTAATAAGCGGGAACCTTCAGCTTGTGCGACGCGTTGAACAGGAATGCCCGTCATCATGGCCACAACTTCAGCCACCTTTTCAGCATCTACAATTTCGCGGTGCTTTTGCAGCTCTTCTTCCCACTTGTTTTTTGATTTTTCAAGCTCTTCCTGAAGCGTCTTTTCCTTATCCCTGAAACTGGCTGCCAATTCAAAATTCTGAGCTTTAACAGCCTTTATTTTATTCTCTTTTATTTCTTCAATTTGCTTTTCAAGTTGAAGAATGGTTTCGGGCACAACAATGTTAGAAATATGAACCCGCGAACCGGATTCATCCAAAGCGTCAATGGCTTTATCGGGCAGGTGACGGTCGGAAATATAGCGCTCCGTCAATTTTACGCAAGCATCAATGGCTTCAGGTGTATAAATAACATTGTGGTGGTCTTCATATTTACTCTTAATGTTATTAAGAATTTCATAGGTCTCTTCTGCAGAAGTCGGTTCAACCATCACTTTCTGGAAACGCCTTTCCAGAGCGCCATCTTTCTCAATGTGCTGACGGTACTCATCCAGGGTGGTGGCACCAATACATTGAATTTCTCCTCTGGCCAGTGCCGGCTTTAACATATTGGCCGCATCCAGTGATCCGGTTGCGCCTCCCGCACCTACAATGGTATGAATTTCGTCAATGAACAGGATAATGCCCGGGTTTTTGGACAGTTCATTGAGAATCGCTTTGATACGCTCTTCGAATTGTCCGCGGTATTTGGTTCCGGCAACAATGGATGCCAAATCCAGAGTTACCACCCTTTTATCAAACAGCACTCTGGACACTTTTCGGTCGATAATACGCAAGGCCAGTCCTTCAGCAATGGCAGATTTACCAACGCCCGGCTCTCCAATCAGAACAGGATTGTTCTTTTTCCGGCGACTCAGAATTTGAGCGAGACGCTCGATTTCTTTCTCTCTGCCAACAATGGGATCCAGTCGTCCTTCCTCAGCAGCTTTGGTGATGTCTATGCCAAAATTGTCCAACACAGGCGTTTCACTGGCACTTTTGGAGCCGGAGGATTTGGGACCTTCCGGTCCGCCACCGCCAAATGGACTATCCTGATCATCATCATCCGGCATTTGTGACCTGGCTATGGGTTTTTGCTTGGTCAAAGCCACTTTTAAAGGGTCATATTTTACATTAAAACCTTCCATAATTTGAGATATTGTGCTGTGCGAATCTCTCAGCAGAGCCAACAAGAGGTGAATCGTCGTTACTTTTTCACTTTTCAAGGCCCGTGCTTCAAGATGCACGAGTTTTAAAATTTGTTCTGTTGATTTTAAAAGTGGTAATTGATTTTTATCAATCACAGGTTTGCTTCCCTTTATCTTATCTTCGATGGCTTCTCTAAGTTGATCAAAATCAACTTTTAAACGTTCTAACAACCTGACAGCCTTGCCATCTGCCTGTGAAAGTAATCCCAGCATAAGATGTTCAGGGGCAATAAATAAATTGCCCAAACGAATGGCCTCTTCCTTACTTAAGGATATAACATCACGAACTTTTGATGAATAATTTAAATCCATATATTATTTTACTTCAATTCAGTTTACGAATAAGAGTTGCTTGCTCTTTTAAATACAAAGTAACAACTACTCTGGTAATATAATTAATCATTTCTCAAAAATAGTATATTTTACGCAATTATCACACTGCTTTGGATAACATGTTTCAGTATTACACCTTCAATCAAATGGAATAGTCAGCAATTATTTGTAAGCGTCTGTTATAGCTACACAGATAAGTGAAAATTGTTCATAAATCCTTAAGAACTTATTTTATAATTACGCTTAATTTGATTAATTTAGAGCGGTCAAAAAAAGGTCTTTTTGCAGACCTTTTTTTGCGTTCCAGACTCATCAAAAGTTTTAATTAAATGATTGAAGGAGATAGAATAATAAAGATTAACATCGAAGAGGAAATGAAATCTGCCTACATCGATTACTCGATGTCGGTTATAGTTTCCCGGGCACTGCCCGATGTTCGTGACGGATTAAAACCCGTTCATCGCCGTGTTTTATTTGGCATGAATGAGCTGGGGATCGCGTCCAACAAACCTTACAAGAAATCAGCGCGTATTGTTGGTGAAGTACTTGGTAAGTATCACCCGCACGGTGACTCATCGGTATATTTTGCCATGGTAAGGATGGCCCAGCCCTGGTCCATGCGCTATCCTTTGGTAGATGGTCAGGGTAACTTTGGTTCTGTTGACGGTGATAGCCCTGCTGCTATGCGTTACACAGAAGCCCGCTTAGATCGTTTGGCCGAAGAAGCGCTTTTAGATATTGACAAGGACACGGTTGATTTTCAGCTTAACTTTGATGATACTTTAAAAGAACCGACCGTCCTTCCAACCAGAATACCATTATTATTGGTCAATGGTACATCAGGAATTGCGGTAGGTATGGCTACCAATATGCCTCCCCATAACCTTTCTGATGTGGTGGATGCCATTTCTGCTTATGTGGATGACCCGGAAATTGACATGGATGCCCTTATAGACATTGTCAAAGCGCCTGATTTTCCAACAGGAGGGTCTATATATGGCTATCAGGGAGTTAGGGAAAGTTATCAAACCGGCAGGGGCAGGGTGGTCATGCGGGCGAAGTCCGATGTGGAGACCGAAAGCAACGGTCGTGAGAAAATTGTCATCACAGAGATTCCTTATTTGGTCAACAAAGCCGAGTTGATCATGAAAATCGCCGACCTTGTAAACGATAAAAAAATTGAAGGCATTTCCAATGTCAATGATGAGTCCGACCGGGATGGTATGCGCATTGTTATTGACCTGAAAAGAGATGCCATAGCCAATGTAGTGCTCAATCATTTGTATAAGTATACCGCTTTACAAACCTCCTTTGGCGTTAATAATATTGCCCTTGTCAAGGGCCGTCCACAGTTGTTGAATTTAAAGGGACTCATTTCCAATTTCGTTGAGCACAGGCATGATGTGGTTACGCGCAGAACCAAATATGAATTGGATCAGGCTGAAAAGCGGGCCCACATTCTGGAAGGGTTAATTATTGCCAGTGATAACATTGATGAAGTTATTAAAATTATTCGCGCCGCTCAAACGCCCGATGAGGCTCGCGAGAATCTGATCAACCGTTTTGAGTTGACCGATATTCAGGCAAGGGCCATTGTTGAGATGCGTTTGCGTCAGTTAACCGGTCTGGAACAAGGCAAATTGCGCAGCGAGTATGAAGCACTGATGAAGGAAATCGCTCGTTTAAAGGATATTCTTGAGCATGTTCATTTACGCATGGAGATTATAAAGAACGAGTTGCAGGATGTTAAAGCCAGATACAATGAGGGGCGTCGGACCGAAATAGTCTATTCTTCAGAAGAGTTTAATCCGGAAGATTTCTATGCTGATGATGAAATGATTATTACCATTTCTCATTTGGGGTATGTGAAAAGAACACCTCTGACGGAATTTAAAACTCAGAACAGGGGTGGGGTAGGGTCAAAAGGCTCATCCACCCGAGATGAAGATTTTATAGAGCATATTTACCCGGCATCCATGCACAACACCCTGTTGTTCTTTACGCAAAAGGGACGTTGTTTCTGGCTGAAGGTGTATGAAATTCCGGAGGGAAATAAGAACTCTAAAGGTCGTGCCATTCAAAATCTGTTGAATATTGATCCGGATGACAATGTAAAAGCATTTATTCGGGTTAAGCGCCTTGGTGAAGACCCGGAGCATGCCAATTCGCATTACATTATCATGGGCACCAAAAAAGGAGTGATCAAGAAATCCTTGTTGGCCGATTATGCCCGTCCGCGCCAAAATGGCGTCATTGCCATTAAGATTAAGGAGGATGACGAACTTATTTCTGCACGTCTGACCAATGGAAGTAACGAAATTCTTATGGCAACACGCTCCGGAAGAGCCATTCGCTTTAATGAATCAATCGTTCGGAGCATTGGAAGAACCGGCCAGGGTGTGAGGGGGATTACGCTGGCCTCCAAACAGGATGAAGTTGTTGGCATGGTTTGTGTAAAAAACATGGATGAAGACATTCTGGTGGTTTCCGAAAAGGGCTTTGGTAAGCGTTCGAAAATAGAAGATTACCGGGTGACCAATCGAGGTGGTAAGGGTGTTAAAACCATGAGAATTACGGAGAAAACGGGTGACCTTATTGCTATAAAGAGCGTAACAGATGACAATGATTTGATGATTATTAACCGCTCCGGAATTACCATACGATTATCCGTCTCTAATGTTCGGACAACTGGTCGGGCAACGCAGGGCGTCCGCTTTATTAATCTGGATAAAAAGCATGATGAAATAGCTTCAGTTACCAAGGTTTTAACGGAGCGAATTGAAGATCAATTGCTGGAAACCGGATCAAGCGATATTATTGAACCGGATAATTCGTCAACAGAAGAAAATAGTGAGAATTAATCAAAAACTTGTAAATTTGATTTACCAACAAAACAAAAAACGAAAAGTAACAACAATGAAAAGGATTTTATTTTTATTTATTTCTGTGCTTGTAGTAGCTACTAGTTGTGCCCAGAAGGGAAAAGTAACTGCTGCATCTGCTTTTATCGATAATGGGGATCTGGACGCTGCTGAGGAGCGTATCAATGATGCTCTGGAACACGATAAAACGAAAGAATGGCCCCGGACCTATGTGGTAGCTGCCAATTTAGCTACCGAGCAATTTAAAAAGGACAAGGAGGACGAGGAAAAGATTATTAAGGCCGCCGATTATTACTTTAAGGCTGCTGAATATGATCAAAAAGGTGATGCCAAAGGAAGAGGAATTGGTAGGGCTGAAAAAGAAATTAAAGTGGCCTTAACCTTTTTCATGCCTGAACTTCAAAATGCCGGTATTGAGGCTTTTAACAATGAGGAGTATGAAACAGCTATGGCCATCTTTGAAAGAGTCATTGGCTTAAATAAATTACCCTTGTACGAAGAAGACAACTTGCCGGAAGACTCCGTGTTTATTTACTACACAGGCTTGGCTGCCAGTCGTTCAGAAAACTGGTCAAAGGCTGAAGATTTTTTCAACCAGACCATTGACCTGAAATACGCTGAAGGGGACGCTATTCTATTATTACATGAAGTTTATGCAGAATCTGGCGATTCGTCAAAAATGGCTGACAACCTTAAACGCGGCTTTGAGCTTTTTCCTGAAGATGACCGGATTTTAACAACATTAATTAACTTCTATCTGCAGACTGAGCAAAATGATGAGGCGCTCAATTATTTGAATTCTGCCATTGAAAAGGATCCAACGAACTTTAGTTTTTATAACGCCCGGGGGGTTCTTTACGACTTAAGCCAGGATTATGAAAAGGCCGAAGAAGAATATAAGAAAGCTTTGGAAATGAACCCTGAGTATTTTGAACCTACGCTTAATTTGGGAGTCATCTATTATAACAGGGGAGCGGAAGAGATGAATGAGGCCAATGATTTAACAGATAATAAGGCCTATGAAGCCGCACGTAAAGAAGCTGAGGAAACCTTCCAGCAAGCTTTACCTTATATGGAGAAAGCGCATGAACTTCGTCCTGATGATGTCATGGTTCTCGAAACCCTTAAGAATTTGTACTATCGTTTTGATATGAACGATAAATACGATGAAATTGATACCAAGTTGAAAGAGTTGAAATAGTCATTTTTTCTGCAGCTATATGGGGCAGGGAAAATTATTGAACTTGTATAAATCCGGAGTTAAAAAGCTTCGGATTTATTCATATCTATCTTGTTTATCATAATATCAATTATAAGACTCGTGATCTGGAATGAAAACTATCACTGGTATATTCATTTACAGCTAGTAAAAATTCCGGCCGATTCAATTCGTTATTAACTCTAATTCTATGAAAACTGTCACCAGGTAATTTTAATTTTCCTGTTAATATAGATTCCGGCCGATTCAATTCATTGTTAATTCCAATTTGAACCTACATCCAATAAAAGCGGAATCATTCCATAGAAATGATTCCGCTTTTATTTGAAAGATATTGGCTTAAAAGATCCAATAATGACCTAGTCTTCCAGCACCGCCAGTTCAAACAAATCATAATCCGGCCACTCGCTGGTTCTGGAAATACTTCGGTGCATCATAGACCGTATATCATTGGCGAGCATTGGTCCCTTCCAGGTGCTGCTGTTGAATAAAATCACGTATGAGATACCATCTTCCCTGTTCACCATTAATACGGATGAACCGGCTAAAGTGCCAGTTCTGTAGCGCTCTCCACGACGAACACCTCTCCAGCCCAGTGGGTGAAACCCTCTCCCAACAGGAGTTGTCATCAATTCCACACTTTCTGAAGAGATGATGTCAGCCGGGTAAGGCTGCCCATCAATGGCGAGCATTAAGCGCATTAAATCGGTAGCAGACGCAATCCAGCCGCCTGCGGCGCCAAGGGTATGAATATCGTTTCCACCATAAGAACGAGGTACCAATTCTTCTTTTCCAGTATGATCACTGATTAATATACTATTTATTGGCTCATAATATTTGACTTCCAATTCTTTACGATCTTTTAAGTAACTCCCCCCCAGTTGCATATCAAATATACCCAAGGGATATAAGACCTTACTTTGAATATAGTCCTCATAATCCTGACCGCTGGCACGCTCTATGACCTTACTCAAAATAGCATATCCCAGATTGCTATAGGATGACATGGTGCCGGGCGCGTAATGCAAGCGTTTATCAAGCATGAAAGTGATAATATCTTCATCAGAAACGGGCAGTTCTTTACCCAGCTTCCTGGCAATTATGGTCGGCATAAACATGGGATCACCCCATCTGTTGGTCCATCCGCCAGAATGATTCAAAAGGTGAAGAACTTCAATGTTTTCTACTTTTCGATCGCGGTAATTGTCATAAGGCGCAAAGTTGAGAATGCCATTGTCACCAAATACTTTATCATTCAGTGAAAGCTTCCCCTCTTCAACCAATTTCATTATGCCGGTAGTAGTAATGAGCTTGGAAATACTGGCCACCCGGAATAAATGATAGGGTTCAACTGCGACTTCATTTTCGGCATCTGCCAGACCATAACCTTTGGCAAAAACCATTTCTCCGTCTTTGGCAATGGCAACAGAAGCGCCGGTCAGCTCCCACTGGCGCATAAAACGATTCATTTCTTGGTCTATGAGACTGAAATCACTACTGTTGGTAAATTTCCCGGATATTCTTAAGGAGGAAGTGATGGGCGCAGGTGGAGTAAAATCCGTTCCGAAGGTTTGGATAGACGGACCGGTTATATATTTACCGGCCATTCCAACAGTCAGGCCAATGAATAATACGATTACTTGATATTTAAAATGCATATGCTTCTGTTCAAATATAAACTCACACAAAAATACGTATTATTGCTTAAAAGGTTATAAGAAACGGTTTAAGTTTTGTTTTTAATCACCATTAAATTAGCCTTCGTCAAAAAAAGAAGCATGAAGTTCAGACTTCATGCTTCTCCTGGAAACGGTTCTAAAACATCTATTTATGAAATTTTATGGTGCAGCCAACAGCCTTTGTTTCTGCAATTTCTGGCGCTTTGCCTTTTAAAAGTGACTGGATGGCATTGGCCAAATAACGTTCCTCAACATCATTGGCATCCTGAGAATTGTCGTCAATGGCACCAATGTAGGCGACGGTGAAATTATCCCCTTGGTTTTTTAGCAAATAGACATGGGGAGTCCGTGTAGCACCATATTGTTTGAATAATTGGACGTCATCGAGTAAATACGGGAAATTAAAACCCTTTTCCGCCGCATTCGAAATCATCTTTGAATAACTATCTTCGGCAACAATGGTCGAATCATTGGGATTAATAGCAACTACAGGAAAACCCTTGGGACCAAAATCCTTTTGAAGATCTACTATTCGTGATTCATACAATTTGGCGTAGGGACAATGGTTACAGGTAAAGACAACAATAACGCCTTTCTCGTCGTCGTAATCACTCAATGACACCCATTGGCCGTCAATGTTTTTTAATTTAAAATCAGGGGCTTCGTCACCCACACTAAGTTGAGCGGTTGCTGTAAAGGATACAACAAAAAGTAACATGCCGGCTAATAACAATAATCTTTTCATGGTTTTGATTTTTGCGTGTGAATTATAATAAACGATCTATCCATTCTTTCATTTGTTCATAATTGGTTTCCCCTTCATGGAAATACTTCTTACCCTTATGCCAAATGACAGTGGCCGGTATAGCACCGCTCCAGGAGCTATCTATTTCATCAATCCATTCGCCGCCACGAGGTGTAATGGTCATGACCACTTCGTGGGTGACGATGTTGTTTTTTAAAAAGGGGACTACCCGACTCTCCTTTTGATTGGGGAAATCAAGATTGGCCATAATTACTTTAACCGGATGATTTTTGTAAGTAAGAGGTATTTTGTTGAATTCAGGAATCTCCTTTACGCATGGTTGACACCATGTGGCCCAAAAGTTGACAACAAAAATCGTGTCTGATGCAGATTCTACCCGTTTTTGAAGATGAGCCACCGGTACATCCCCGGGGGCTTTTGTTTGTCCATGCGCAGCAAGGAAAAAAGTCACCAAAAAAAGGGTCATTATTAGTTTGAACATTCAACAACTGTTTTAGTGTATTTATGCTTGTAACAGTTGTTTACTAACTATTGTTCAGAAATGAAAAAAAAATCTAGCCCCATATTGATTTGTGGGTGTTATAAAAAACAATGCGTGTGGCCATCATGAACCAAACGGGCCATAAAACCGGAGGCATGTATTGTGGTAAAAAAGGAAACACTATAAGAAGCAGGATGACAGGTAACGCCAAAACAATTCTAACGATGCCAGAAAAAGACCCGTTCTGCAAGAAGGGAAAAATCAACAATAAGTGTAGAGGATTGGCCCATAAGATGTGCCAGTTGGGACCAGTTACGGAGTGCGAAGTAAAAAACCACAAGAAAGTAATCAATGCACCCAAAACGGTGGTCACTGAAAAAAGAAGGACATTGAGCCAATGACTGCTTTTTTTCATTTTAAAACATCTCCATGTATAGGCTAAGACGAACAACGCCAGGATCCAAAGCCACAGAACAGGCGTCCATAAGAAGGATTGTTCAGAGGGAATTTGGAATTGTTGTAAGGTGGTTTCTTCCTGGATTACAGGATCACCTGAAGGAGACATTTCTGCTGCCGCAAATTGTTCCATTAAGTAATCTGGAAGAAACTGAACAGATGACGCATCGATTAAATCATCCGTAGGCGCTCCTAAAATTATATCCAAACCGAGTCGCGTCCAGGGCTTTTCTTGTAAATAAGTGCCAATTGCATCCCTGAAGGTCATTTCTCCTATGTAGGTCTGATCAGGAAAAACAATGGTATCATTCACTTGCTCGGCAATAATGTCCCGGACACGGGTAGCACAATTGTCAAAGAAAAAATGATAATGGTAAGCCCGGTTTTCGGGTTCATAATTGACCATCAGGGCTTTAAATAGCTTTTCTTTCTCTTCCTGGGAAATGTTCAGTTTTTGTTCCCACACCGATCTTTGTTCCTGTTTATATTCCAACATAAATCGGTCAAAAGTGGAAACGGACAAGACGTAATCCAGTTGCCCCCTCAAAAACTTCAAATAAAAATTGGGGGTGTTAAAATCAAAAGTCCCGTAATTAAATATATAGTCGATTTTCAGCTTTGGATCATTTACACGAATGGCCGTGTGTCCAAAAATACTGTACAGTTCATCGCCGGGCGCACAAGTCAAAATGGAAATGGAACTTTCCTTCGATAATTGCCCCTTGATTTCAGCATTGCTATTTAACAAAACGAAGACCCCGAGGAGACCGTATTTGATGTAGGTTTTAGTAGCCCTGGGTAATATAGAAAGCCATTTAAAAAACAGGGAGAAATAGTCTTTTTCCATTGTTTGACGTAATTACTAAGTTTGTTCGATAATAATTGTCGAAATATACGGAAAAATGCCCAACCACTCATAACGGATTGCCTTAAGGCCGTTAAAAATACTTTAAGTTTGGTTGGCGGTTGGCAGCCTGGTATGGGCATGGTCTCATTTTTTGGGACAGTCTCCTGATAATCTACATCTGTATCTCTGGATTTGTATATGCCTAATACAAATGTGGACAACCCCAAAGACGACTGGTTTACATTTGTCTCAAGCAACGAAAGGCAAAAATAGCGCGCTAATTGCAGGAATCTCCTTCCCTGAAAAGTTATATAAGCCAGGAGAATAAGCATTGTTTTTGGGTCAAGTAATAACCTGGAGAGAAAGCCTTTTTGATCTGAGCCATCAAAAGAAGGATCATCAAAGAATTCAAAGACATACTCGATGGCTTTATCGTACCAATAATGGTAGTGTGCTTCTAAGCTAATGGAAGTGGCTGTCATATTTGCTTAATTTTTTAGTGATGGTTTTTGCTTAATTCGTGTTGTATTCAAAATTTAATCCATAGGAAAATTGTCGGGCTATTTCTATATCATATGGATCAAAATTAAGTTATAGAAATAATTTCATTTACATACTTAAGCAAAATTTGCGCTGTGCTTAAGCGATTTCTTTGCTTAAAATCAGCTTAACAATTTGCTTAAGTATAAACTTAAATCTATCTTTATCGTCATTTCGTATCCAGGTGATTAACGGTACACGTGTAGCTTAAATTGATGATTCAGATCCCCAAAATACCATGCAGTACGCGCGAGCAATTGTTGCGCTCATGCCCGGATATATTTCCTGGTATAGACCGTATTGTAGCCCTTTATGCGCTTAAAAATGGAGAAACCGGTGGTGAAGAATTGTTGCGGAATGGGCAGAAACATGTATACAGAGACCTTGTTACAGAGGCGTTTGACCGCCGCTTGATTGGGATGGCGGATGATCAGCGGGATATGTATGGCTGACGCGTGAGCAATTACCTTTTGAGTCTGGTACTCCCGGACAAAGGCAGTTGGATATATTCTCGGAAGAGCAACACGTAATAATGCTACTTCGCATTAAACATAGGGACGGGATGGACTTCTATTACCTGTTCTTTAGAGAAGATCAAAGCAATTTTGGTGTAAGTCGAC
The DNA here is from genome assembly GCF_000974365.1 of Geofilum rubicundum JCM 15548. Taxonomy (GTDB): domain Bacteria; phylum Bacteroidota; class Bacteroidia; order Bacteroidales; family Marinilabiliaceae; genus Geofilum; species Geofilum rubicundum. The sequence goes on along the minus strand of NZ_BAZW01000004.1, from coordinate 141,990 downwards.
TGCAAGGTTCCTTGGATACCGCGCGGAAAGCATTGCTGGGGTCATTGGTTTATCGCTTTACCCGCTTGTATTATCAATCTTTAGAAGAACATAAAAAATACTTACAGCAGTTTACAAATGTAACGAAACGTTTAATAACCGGGCAATCCAAGGGGCCTGTCAATAGTATTCCCCACCTTTGGCTGAAACAATGGACAGAAGACTATCTGAATGAACTATATGAGCAAACAGGAATTAATGTCCGTTTAACAGAGGCGGCTCTGGAGCACTTATCAACGGCACCGGACTATCATTGTGCCAAAAACGGCCTGGAGCAAGCGGCCCAATTTGCCTGATGATGTCCGCTGGCGATGCAGAGAGCGAAGTGGTCATTGAGGCTGCCTATATACTGTTAAAACCAGTATCTGATGACAAAACAGGCACCATCAGTACGCAAGTCTATGTTCCAGGCCGTAGAAAGGAAAAAACGCGACAATTTCTTAACCGGCTGGAAGAATCTGCTTTGATTTTATCGGAAAATGCTGAAGATTTAACCAGCAGCGCTGTGGGACAAACCATGGAACGTCCCATATCCGCACCTGCTATTACTGATTACCTGAAGAAAAATAAACGCCAGGTATTGCTCCTGTTGGAAGAAAATCCAAGGCAATGGCCATTGATTCGACAATTTTTTAAACCGCTCATCAATATTGTGGATAAAGCGCAGGCCGTTCGGCAAATAAGCTAAATAACAGGCTTATTCCATGCGTTAATGCTCTGTTTTTTATTCCGTTATCAATCCACCAATAAGATTCTGGACTGAATTCATTTGATGAGATTCTAAATAGCTTCTGATGCCATCAATTATTTGTATGGTTATTCGTGGATCGATGAAATTGGCTGTACCTATTTCAACAGCGGTGGCACCTGCCAGCATAAATTCGATGGCATCCTCGGCTGAGCTTATGCCACCCATCCCAACAATTGGAATTTTTACAGCATTGGCCACCTGCCAAACCATCCGCAGGGCAATCGGTTTAACCGCTGCTCCCGATAGTCCGCCGGTAATGGTTGATAAAACAGGACGACGGCTGTGGGCATCAATGGCCATGCCCAATAGGGTATTGATCAATGAAACAGAATCGGCGCCTGCGCCTTCAACCCCTTTGGCAATCTCTGCTATGCTGGTTACATTTGGCGATAGCTTGACCATTAAGTGCTTTTTGTAAACATCACGCACCGCTGAAGTTACGGCTATGGCAGAGGGGCAACTGGTGCCAAAGGCCATACCTCCTTCTTTAACATTGGGACAGGAAATGTTGAGTTCAATACCAGGTATGGATTCCAGTTCGTTGATTTTTTCCGCAGTTTCAACATATTCTTCTACCGTCGAACCGGACACGTTTACCAGAATATTGGTTTTATAATGTTTGATTCGGGGATAGATACTCTGTATAAACTGATCGACTCCCACATTTTGCAGCCCGACTGCATTCAGCATTCCCATGGGGGTTTCAGCCATTCGTGGGTAATCATTGCCCTGCCTGGGGTGCAAAGTTGTCCCTTTAACCACAATGCCTCCGAGTGAATGAATGTCTATAAAGTCCTCATATTCTTCTCCATATCCGAAGGTGCCGGATGCGGTCATTACTGGATTCTTAAGCTCCAATGAGCCAAGTTTTACGGATAAATCTACCATTGCAAATATTTTGAGTCAAACACTGGCCCGTCGGTACAGGTACATTTGTTACCATCCTTGGTTGGTGCGATACAACACAGGCAAGCACCTATGCCACATGCCATATGGTTTTCAAGAGAAACCTGGCATGTCAGGTCATGATGGTCGGCATATTTGGCCAAAATCTTCATCATGGGCTCCGGACCACAGGTGTAAATCCAATCAAAATCAGGTTCCTCTGTCCGCATAACCGGATGGTTGATAACATAGCCCTTGGTGCCGGCACTGCCATCCTCCGTGGTCACCATAACTTCTCCCAATTCATTGTAAGCCTCTAAGCGAACAAGGTTGGCAGATGTTCTTGTACCAATAAGGAATCGAGGGCTTATCCCGTTTTTTTTCAGATGACGTCCCAGAAATAATAGCGGAGCTACGCCACATCCACCGCCAACCAATAAAACTCGCTTACTATCGGGCAAATCATAGCCCTTTCCAAGTGGATAGACCATGTTAACCATGGATCCAACAGCCTGCTGCGTGAGGATTTTGGTGCCCTTTCCAACCTCCTGAACCAGTAGTTTTATCTGTTGTTTGTCATAATCAACATCATGAATGGATAAGGGACGTCGCAAATAAACGCCTGGTGCACCATCTATCCGGACTTCGGCAAACTGTCCGGGATGTATTTCTGGTAAAGGCGCTTCACCGGCCTGAAGTGTCAGTACCACGAAGTCCGTGGTCTGTCTTTCATTGCTTACAATGGTGAAATCATGAATATACTTCATTCGATAGAAAATATGATGTGTTACAAATGTAAACCAGCTATTTATACGGCAAAGTTAATATTTTTTTAGCTGAGTATATTCATCCATGGCTTAGAAACAAGGTTGTGAATCAATCGAACATGTAATTATCTCAAAATCGGGCTAATATTCACCCGGTTTATACTCCTGAAAAGTCCTGTTTCTATAAAAAACAACGATTCGCTCAACTTCGGAAGGTCGACTTACCTCAGGCGCTGACTGCCCATTGGTTGTTTCTTTCAATGGGTCGGTAGTCGTTTCATGGGAATCGGTTTCAGGAATAGCTGGAATTGGCGGTAGAACTTCTTCATTGGATGGTTCAAAAAGCCCGGCCATTTTTCCTTGCCTGATTGCGGAATGGTCTCTATAAATGTCCCCAATACCATTAATAAGCCAATCACTGCTGACCTGCGGGAATTTCAACAGGATTTTTTGAATAAAATCCAGGCTGGGATTGTTACGTCCCGATAAAATATGGCTCACACTTGAACGCTGAACACCGACAAGTTCTGCAAATCTGACGGGTGTCAACTGTTCTTTATTGAGTAATTGTTGTAAGCGCTCTTTCATAATGGATGTGTTGATGATTTGTTTACAAATATAAATCTATTGTTTACATTTTACAAACCTTCTGTCTATGCTTTGATTGATACAAATGTAACCGGCATCCGACAATTTTGGCATTCCTACATAGCGACCGATCAATATACTCATATTTTACTTTATGTGATTCTAGTTATATCATTGATCATATGGGGATTAATAGATATTCTTAGTAAAAAAAAACAGACTACTTCATCTCAGATTTGTCTGGAAGCATAAGCATTACTGGCGGAATAAGGTCTTTAACTATTTAATACACTGAGCATTTAATCAATCAGGAAATATTTATAAAGTAATACTTCATTAAAACTTCGTAAAACACTGGTTATAAACATAAAAACGTCGATATTGTCGCACTTTAGGGCCTTGTATGTATAATTATACATGGACGGATTCGCAAAGATTTAATTTTTAAGCAAGATAAACATTTTAAGTAATTGATTTTGTGAATTATATGAAAAGAATTATTCTATTATGCATATTAAAAAATAAGAAATCAGAGCGTTTACATCTGTATCCTAAGCGGGTGTTTCCCTACCTACTCCTACCCTTTTATGAACATCTTATTTTTAACCTTCTTTCAGAAGGATTTTTATGGCTGAAGATGTTTGTTCTAAAGACATGACGGATTTTATTTTTGGCGGATTATTCGTTCCGGCCAACGCTCTCTTCTTATTTATCATAACTAAGGGCCTCTGAGCGGCTTGAAATGGATGGATTTTAGAGGGTGTCAAAAATGAGTGAAGGGTACAAAAAAGGGGGATATCGAAAACGATACCCCCCTTTTTTGTATTTATGGCTTATAAAAAGCGTATGATTCTATTTCTTTCCAAATTCTTTAACAACGACCTCCATCCAGTTCTTGATACGTTCATTGGTTAGTGCTGCCTGATTTTCAATATCCAGTGCCAGACCAACAAACTGATCGCCTCGCTCGGCCCGGGATCCTTCATACGAATACCCTTTTGTGGACGTTAATCCAACTACTTTTCCTCCTCGTTCTTCAACGAACTCAGCCATAATGCCCACACCATCCACAAAGTTCTCCGGATAGTTTTTCTGGTCACCTCCGCCAAAGATCGCAAACTTCTTACCTTTGAATGATTCATCCTCAATGGTTGGCAAGTACTCATCCAGTAGTTGGGTAACTCACCATCGAACCAGGTTGGTACTGCAAAAATGTAATTATCAAACTTTTTAAAATCCTTCAGGGTAGCCACATCAGCATCTACTTCCTCGCAATTATCGGCGCCCAAATGCTTAATCATGTGCTTGACCTGCTGATGGGTCTTGACCGATCGGAAACTATAAAAAATACCTACCTTCTTCATATTATCTTGATGGTTTGTTCAACTTAGTTTAAATGGCTTTGATTAGTATTCCAAGAGCTCCCTGGCTGCTTGTATTACCTTATCAGTATTAGGGAGAATAGCTGCCTCCAGAATGCGGTTAAACCCAACTGGTGTAAAGGTTGAACCTACTTTTAATGGGGGCATCCAAATACTCAAATCCCAAATTAGAAATCATGGCAGCGACCTCACCTCCAAATCCGGCGAACACTTTATCTTCGTGCACAATCATCGCCCTGGATGTTTTTTTGATGGAAGCCAGAATGGTTTCCTCATCCAAGGGTAATAAGCTCCTCAAATCCACGACTTCAACCTCAGCAATGCCTTCCTTGGATAATTTTTCGGCAGCCTCCAGACAGTGATGGGTGGTATTACCATAGGTGATTATGGTCAAATCTTTCCCTTCACGACGGATCCGGGCTTTTCCAAAGGGTACTTCAAAATCATCCGGAACAGAAGTCGCTGCTTTGGGTGAATTATAGAGTGCTTTGGGTTCCATGAAGACGGTTAAGCCCTCTGAGCGAATAGAAGTACGCATTAAACCAGCGGCATCATCGGCAAAGGAAGGATAAACCACACGAACCCCGGGAAAGGTGGTCAATGCCGCCTCAATATTTTGTGAGTGATACAAGCCACCCCCAATGTATCCACCAGAAGCCAAACGAACCGTAATGTTCGGAGAGAATTGTCCCTTGGTCCGCCAATACTCATGTGTTGTTTCAACAAACTGCTCCATCGCCGGCCAAAAATAGTCGGCAAACTCAGCTCCTTCCACCACAATGCGCATGTCCTTTTTATAACGCGACATACCATTGGCCGTTCCCATTATGAAATCTTCAGCAATGGGCGCATTAAACACACGTGTTTTGCCAAACTCTTGCTGCATACCTTTGGAGACATTGAAAATACCTCCTTTATCCTTATTGGCAATATCCTGCCCCCAGATATAGGTATCCGGGTTCTTTCGGAATTCAGCCTTCATTGTTTCGTTGAGTGCCTCGATGAGTTTCACCTTTGGCCCATCGAAGTTGTGAAGTCCTTCCGGATATTTGGATGCAGGGTATGGCTCAGGTGTTACAAAATCATGAATGGATTCAGGGGTGGGTTGTGGAGCAGCCAATCCTTTTTTATGGGCTGCTTTAACTTCAGCTGCCACTTTTTCTTCAATCTCTTTCAATTCTTCCTCGGTGGCTCTGTTGTAACGCAGCAACAAGCGACGGTACTTATCCAGCGGATCGTATTCCTTTACATAACTCAACTCATTTTTATCCCGGTAGAGTTCATGACGATCACTGTTACTGTGGGAACCAATACGCACACAATTGGCATGTACCAAAACAGGTTTTTGTTCTTTCATTGACCATTCTACGGCCTCTTCCATGGTATTCATGGAATCAAATACATCCTTACCGTTGCAATAAAGGATTCTCAGGTTTTTGAAACCTTCAAAGTTCTTTGCCACCTTACGGTTGGCGGTCTGGTCCTCTTTGGGCACAGAAATACCGTAACCATTGTCCTGAAAAACAAAAACAACCGGCAACTCCTCGTTGGAAGCCCCATTGATGGCCTCATACACATAGCCCTCAGAAACGGAGCTTTCCCCCTGACTGCTAATGACAACGGCATCTGTCTCCTTATAGGTCTTCAGGGCGCGGCCCAGTCCGCTTGCATGCAGCGTATGGTTGCCCGTACAACTACTTACGTTGTGGATATTCCATGATGGTTTGGCAAAATGGTTAGACATATGACGCCCCCCACCAGCTACATCGGCATCTCTGGAGATACCGTTATAGATGATCTCTTCAGCGGTCATTCCTGCAGCCACACAGGTTTGCAAATCGCGGTAATAGGGAAACAAGTGATCTTTGTTTTTTCGAAACACTTGTCCGATGGCCAGCTGAATACCGTCATGACCTGCAGCCGGGGCGTGGTATGACCAGCCAATGGCTTGCTTCAGGTAATTCGGTGCACGCTCGTCGAGCGTACGGCCCAGGAACAATAAATGGTACCACTTTAAAAGGGTCTCTTTGTCGGTCTTCTTTATTGAATGATTGACTGGAACGTTACTTTTCATATACGATTAATATTTTATTAGCTTCTTTTCGGTGATAAATACTAAATGGGCTTAAATATCACTGTCTATATCCCACTCTTCCAAATAGTCAGCCACTTTTCGAAGGAAGTATCCTCCCAAAGCACCATCCACAACACGGTGATCGTAAGACAATGAAAGGTACATTTTATGACGAATGGCGATGACATCTCCGGTAGGTGTTTCTAAAACAGCCGGTTTTTTCTCAATGGTACCTGTCGCCAAAATGGCCACTTGCGGTTGATTAATAATAGGCGTTCCTATGGCATTCTTGAAAGAACCAAAATTGGTAATGGTAAAAGTTCCCCCTTGAATATCATCGGGCGATAATTTATTGTCACGCGCCTGGGTAGCCAAGCGATTGATATCGCTGGCCAATCCAACCACGTTTTTCTGGTCGGCTTGCTTAACCACCGGCACAATCAAATTCCCTGAAGGCAAAGCAACGGCAATACCAATGTTCACATTTTTGCGAAGAATAAGGTTGGTTCCGCTGACAGAAGCATTGACACCCGGATAATCCCGCAACGCCTTGGCTGCCGCATAAGTAAATATGGGCATAAAGGTCAGCTTTTCACCGTATTTTTTCAGGAAGGCATCCTTCTGCTTGTTACGCCATAAAACCAGATTGGTAACATCGGCCTCAACAATGGAGGTGACATGTGGCGAAACTTGCTTGGACATAACCATGTTATCAGCGATGAGCTTGCGCAGACGGTCCATTTCAACGACTTCGTCGCCGGGTCCTGCTTTCACTTCCGGTGCTTTAAAGGCGGGTCTTTCGGCAGGCTTGGCTGCTTGAACCGACTTTTCATCCGGGGCGCTCTTTTGAGAAGACGCTGCCGGCTGATCACCTCTGGTTTTAAGGAAGGCCAGCACATCGTCTTTGGTCACACGACCTTCTTTCCCGGAACCTTTAATGCTTTCAAGCTCTGAAACGGAAATATTCTCCTCCTTGGCAATACTTTTGACCAGGGGAGAGTAAAAACGGTCACTGTCTTTGAAATCTCCGCCGGTAGCCGGAGCTTCTTGAGACGTCGCCTCAGCTGTAGAAGCTTTTTCCATTTTCACCTTATCTTCTTCTGCCGCTTTTGGCACCTCTTGCTGAGCCGAGGCATCCGTCTTTTCCGCGCTTTCTGTTTCTTCTCCACCTTCACTACCCTCAAGGGAAATGATGGCAACGATTTCCCCAACGGGGACCAGCGCATCCGTTTCAAATTTAATTTCCTTAACTACCCCTGCAACGGGTGAAGGAATTTCTGAATCAACCTTGTCAGTTGCAATCTCCAGTAAAACCTGGTCTTCTTCCACGGTATCACCTGCTTTAACAAACCATTTGGTGATAGTGGCTTCTTCAACGCTCTCACCCATTTTGGGCATCAGGATATCAAATGTTGACATATTGAATGAATTTATTTTTGATGATTCTGTTAATAATCTATTTTACTACAATACGGTGTGCTTAAAGGGTATGTACCTTGTTTTCAAAAACTTGGTGCGCAATAATAGTCAATTTTATTATTTTAAACAAATCTAAATAAACGGACCGTTAAACCCTTTGGTATCCTAATAACAGCCATGTTTCCATTTTGTTTTTAGGGAATGAAAATTTTGCATGTTTTGTTCTAAATGATTATTTATTAGGATTTGTATTTGGAATAAAAACTCAAGGCTGTGAAATTTGTTTCACAGCCTTGAGTTTTTTTAACAGGAGGAATGTTTTTCAATGAACTTACAGACTATCCCCAAAATCTGCTTTAAATTTTGCTACCAACTTCTCTGGCCAGTCAGAAACAGCATCGAGACGTCCCATAAAGAAGCGCAACACCTTAGGTTCATCTACAAATTTCAATCCGCCAACCAATTCTCTGTTTTTATACAGCCAGTGCAAACGATCAATTAGAAATTTGGTCTGCGACAAAGTGAAAACCCGCCGTGGGAAGGCTAAACGAAGCAATTCCATATCGGCCAGTAAGTCCTCGCCATTTTCGAGGCGAACGCTTGAAACGGTTCCCCGTTCCATTCCCCGGCATCCCGAGACAATGAAAAGTGCGGCGGCCAATGCACCTGCAGGATACTCCTTTTGAGGAACATGCGGTAAGAATTGCATGGCATCGACATGTGCCCCCAGAGCCCCGGCCGGCGTAATAACAGGGATGCCAAGTTTGTCTAATTCCTTGACGGTGTAGTCAATAAATCCGGGTGACTGACTGATAACTGTCTCATCGGTTGTTTCAATCAAGCCAACTGCCATGGCTTCTATTTCACGTACCGACATACCTCCATAGGTCAAAAATCCTTCATACAAAGGAACCAGATCGCGCATTTTCATGTACAAGTCGTGGTCATTGGTACAGATACCACCACCCCGTGTGGAACTCACCTTACGGCTGGAAAAATAAACAATTTCACATATTCCGCACATGGTGCGTAGGATCTCCTTAATACTGGAAGTGGCGAATTCTGCCTCTCGCTGCTTGATAAACCAGGCATTTTCACCAATCAGACTCGCATCCAATACCATCATTATTCCATGTTCATCCGCTACTTTCCGAACCTCACGCATATTTTCGATGGAGAATGGTTGACCACCAATCAGGTTGGTAGAGGCTTCCATCCGGATAAAAGGCACATTTTGCCTGCCGTATTTGGCAATCAGGTCTTTTAGCTTTTGAATATCAATATTTCCTTTGAAGGGATGATGGCTTTTTATTTTGAGCGCCTCATCGGTAAATATTTCGGCTATTTCACCACCGTTGATTTCCATGTGCGCCTTGGTTGTTGTAAAATGGTAATTCATGGGAATGACGTCTCCAGCCTTGATAAAGGTCTTTGAGATAACATTCTCTGCCGCACGTCCCTGGTGAACCGGTAAAACCAGCTCTTTTCCGAACACTTCCTGAATGGCCGCTTCCATCCGATAAAAACTTTGTGAACCTGCATAGGCATCATCGGCCTGATGCATGGAGGCCAATTGATTATCACTCATGGCATTGGTTCCACTATCTGTCAGCATATCCAAAAAGATATCGGCCGTATTGAGCAAAAAAGTGTTGAAACCGCCTTTCTTTATGGCATTTAATCGATCGTCAATGGGTTTGAGATGTAATTTTTGCACAATGCGAACTTTGTGTAATTCTACAGGGATTTCTTCTCCACTTGAAAATTTAATTCCTTTTGGGCTTCCTTGATCCATAATGAGGTTTTCTTAAATTAGTAAATGAATGCTTATGCAGTAAACTTTATCAAAACTTTTAAAAATAATTAAAAGTATCTATTGATATGTCAATTACCTTTAAAATTATAAGGAATGTGTCCTTTTTTGTTTTGATTTTAAATTAGCCCAGTTTGAACATGGTTGACTGAGTAGAAACCTCTGGATATGATTTATGTCGGCCAAACAGTTAATTTTATTGGTCAGGCGCTTGCAGAAATGAGGCTTTTGTTGTTTTTTTACACGTTTTTAAAAATGTATGTTTATGCGTTTATTGGCAGGATACCTTTTGACACCTATCTATTATTTAGCTTTTGGCTTTTTTTTAGCGATTTTTCATCCCATTCAAGTCATTGCCCGACGTCTGGGTGGCTATGACGCCCACAAGAAAAGTGTCGGCGCTATGAATTTCTTTTTGGCCAGAAGTTTGTTCCTTGTTGGAGCCAGAGTAAACTTTGAAGGTTTTGAAAAATTGCCACACAACCGACCGTTAATTGTTGCCTCGAATCACCAAAGTTTTTTCGACATACAAGCCTTTGTGCATGGGTTTGACGACTGGCACCCAAAATTTGTCTCGAAAATTGAACTGGGAAAAGGTATCCCCAGTATTTCATATAACCTTCGTCATAGTGGATCGGCTTTAATTGACCGCAAAAACGGCGGACAGGCCATTCGGGAGATCATTCGGCTGGGAAAATACATCGAAGCGAATAATTATGCTGTATGCATCTATCCCGAAGGAACCCGCAGCAGGGACGGGCAAGTGAAACCATTTCAATCGGCAGGCATCAAGTCTTTGCTGAAAGCTGCTCCCTCCTCTCTGATTGTTCCCTTTGTCATCAATGGTCACGCTGAATTGATGAAAAGGGGGTATTTTCCGCTCCAGGTTGGTGTCAAGTTGACTTATAAGGTATTAGACCCTATCGATCCTGCCGGTCGGCCTGCCGAGGAGTTGGTGAAAGAATGTGAACAGATGATTAAGCGGGAACTGGGACAGGCTTAAATACAAAAAGCCGCCCTGGAGGACGGCTTCTTTTCAGTATTAAAGTTCCTATCTACCTGTAATATAAACAGGTAATTAATGAATGGTCACCGGGAATTATTTATTCATTTTTAAATCCAGATGGGATTTGATGGCAGCCATGAAACCTTCGGTTGTCAGATAGTGCTCTTCTTTCAAATCCTTTCCATGAATGGTCAGCGCCAAATCCTTGGTCATTTGTCCACTCTCCACGGTTTCCACACAAACCGTCTCCAGATTGTGCGCAAAGTCGATCAGTTCCTGATTGCCATCCAGTTTGCCACGGAATTCCAAACCTCTGGTCCATGCATAAATGGAGGCGATGGGATTGGTTGAGGTTGGTTTACCTTGCTGGTGCATCCGATAGTGGCGCGTTACGGTACCATGAGCGGCTTCAGCTTCCATGGTTTTACCATCAGGTGTAACCAGCGTTGAAGTCATCAAGCCCAAGGAACCAAAACCCTGAGCCAATGTGTCTGACTGCACATCACCATCGTAATTCTTACAAGCCCAAACAAATTCACCATTCCACTTAAGGGCAGCAGCCACCATGTCATCAATCAAACGATGTTCATAGGTGATACCCAGCGCTTCAAATTTACCTTTGTAGTGCTTTTGGTAAACGTCCTCAAAAATATCTTTGAACCGGCCATCATACTTCTTGAGAATGGTGTTCTTAGTAGAAAGATACAAGGGCCACTTTTTCATAATGGCTTGATTAAAACAGCTGTGCGCAAAGCCTGTAATACTTTCATCGGTATTATACATAGCCAACGCAACACCGTCACCTTCAAAATCATATACATCATAAGACTGCACTTCGCCACCATCTTCGGGGGTGAAGGTAATGGTTAGTTTGCCTTTTCCTTTTACCAGAAAATCAGTGGCACGGTACTGATCGCCAAAAGCATGACGACCAATGCATATGGGATGTTCCCATCCGGGTACCAGTCGCGGAACATTCTGCATAATAATGGGTTCACGAAAAACGGTACCCCCTAAAATATTCCGGATGGTACCGTTGGGGGACTTCCACATTTTTTTTAGACCAAATTCTTCCACCCTGTTTTCATCAGGTGTGATGGTGGCACATTTTATACCCACATTGTACTTTTGAATGGCGTGAGCAGCATCGATGGTAATCTGATCATCCGTTGCATCCCGGCTCTCCATTCCTAAATCATAGTATTTGATATCGAGATCAACATAAGGAAGAATCAATTCCTCTTTAATCATTTTCCAGATGATTCGGGTCATTTCATCCCCGTCCAGTTCTACTACCGGATTTTTTACTTTTATTTTACTCATGGTTTATAAATTATATATTACTCGGTTTAGAAAGTTCCTTGCATATCCAGATTTGTAACAAATAAAAGCGAAATTTGTTGGCTGTTGTTAAAAAATATCAATCCAAATCGAGGTTGAATTGTTGCTTTAGCAGCGCTAAGGCGGCATTTTTTTGAATCATGGCCTCCAGTTTATCCGCAGCGGTAAAAACTTTTCCGGGTACTTTGCTGTCATCTTTTCTTAGGGCGGTTCTCAGTTGAAGATGACTATTTTGCAATTCCTTTTTCAGGAGGGTCATCATAACCGGTTTCTCCTTTAACAATTCGTCTTCCTGCATGGAACTGGCCAGCTCTATAAAAATAACATGGTCTTGTTGTAGTTCAGGGGCATGACTGGTCAATATGCTGAAAAGACGCATGTTATCCGACTTGATTTTATTGGCGTAAATGCTCCAGGCAGCAATCAGCTTTTGCTGCGTAACCGGCTCATTCATTTCAATGTACGGCTCACTACCTGAAGGAGAAGCTTGACCTGGTGTTGGGCTAACAGAGGCACCATTGCCCTTCATCAGATCTTTCAGGGATAAAGAAGTTATGGCAGCCTTTGGCTCCAATTTACCACCATTAGCAGATGGTTTCACTTCTTGCACGGAAGGGGCATTTTCTGCTTTATTGGCAGCTTTTTCTCTTTGTCGCTTCTTTAGCTCAAGTACTTTTTTTTTTCCGTAAAAATACGCGAAAGGCTAATAATGCCAAATTCTACGTGCAATCGCTTATTGCGCGCCACCCGGTAATTCAAGTCACAATTGGTAGCAATTTTGAGGGCTTCATAAAGAAATTCCGTATCGCACAGTTTGGCTTGCTCCATGTATCTTTGTCGAATAGAAGCACCAACCTCCAAAAGGTTAACCGTTTGTGCATCACGACACATCATAAGATCTCTTAAATGACTGCTTAAACCGTTAAGAAAGTGACTACCATCAAATCCGTGACTCAATATATCGTTAAAAATTACAAGTGCGTTGGTTGTGTCTTCCTTTAGAAAGGCTTCGGTCAATCTGAAATAATAGTCATAATCCAAAACATTCAGGTTATCAATAACCTGCTGATAGGTGACATTTTTTCCTGAGAAAGCCACAATCTGATCGAAGATAGACAAAGCGTCCCGCATGGCCCCGTCTGCTTTTGTAGCAATAACATTCAGTGCCTCTTCTTCAAAAGCAATCCCCTCCTTACCGGCCACAAATTTAAGATAATCCACAGCCACCTCTACGGTAATTCTGTTGAAATCAAAGGTTTGACATCTGGATAAGATGGTAGGAAGAATTTTATGTTTTTCTGTAGTCGCCAGGATAAAAATGGCATGGTGGGGTGGCTCTTCCAGGGTCTTTAGAAAGGCATTAAAAGCTGCTGGTGACAACATATGAACCTCGTCAATGATATAAACACTGTACTTGCCCATCTGGGTGGTATGCGCACTTTATCAATCAACAAGCGGATATCATCTACGGAGTTATTACTGGCCGCATCCAGTTCGTGGATATTAAACGATTTACTTTCGTTAAATGATTTACAGGACGGGCACTCATTGCATGCCTCATAATCGGTTGTAATATTTTGGCAATTGATGGTTTTGGCAAATATACGTGCACAAGTCGTTTTACCAACACCACGCGGACCGCAAAACAGGTATGCATGGGCCAGTTGTTGGTTTTTGATGGCATTTTTAAGGGTAACGGTAATGTTATCCTGGCCTTCTACCGAGCTAAAGGTGCCCGGCCTGTATTTTCGTGCAGAAACAATGTATTCCATAATGCTTTTAAGCCGCTTTGATTTGCAGCCTTACAAAGATAAAAAAATACCCGTCTGCTACAAACAAAAATGGGGCCTAACTCATCCAGGGAATCTCTACTCGGGCATGGGGTGATATTCTTCAGCCATAAAAACCAAGCGGCCAAAATTGGTAGCCCGGCTGTTTATAATGCGCAAAAGATTCAACAATTCCATATGTACCTTGCTGGATTCTAAAGAGGTGGTATTGGGCGTTAAAAGGCGTTTGTAGTGTTTTCGCTCCATTTCGAAGGCCATCAGGGCATATTTTCGGTATTTTTTCTTCATTTGGAGGGCCCTGGAGGGATCCCAGTTGTGCATCAGAATAAGCGCTCTTTCAAGCTGTTTCAAACATCTTTGGTGGTATTTTTCCAATTCAGTTTTGCCCTCCGGTGAAAAGGTTGCGTTTGATTGCAGCCATTTTTCTGCCTGTCGGGAAACGTTGACCGATATGATATCGGCCATTTGTTCCAGTTCATTCACCACATGCATCATGCGATAGTAATCTTCAGACCATTCTTCTATGGGTTTGGTCTGGTTCATTTTGACCATGAAGGCATGGATGGCCTCCCGATAGAAATCCGCCTTCTCCTCCCACTTTCGAATTTGATCCAAAGCTTTGGGATCCCGGTTGAAAAACGGAAGCATGGAGGCTTTTACCATGCTGTAAACCACCTCGCCCATATCCTGGACCTCCCTTTGCAAAAAGGGAAGCGATAAGTCGGGACTACTGAGCACTTCCCTGTTAAGATACTGAAGGGTATGGGCGGGTTGTCTGGCAGCTGGCTTTCGTACCAACACAGTGGCCAAACTTCCAATCAATCCGGTGAAAGGCAGGAATATAAATGCCATCATGAGATTAAAAATGGTATGTGCATTGGCCAGTAACCGGGCGTTGGCGGCAGATTCGCCCGTAAGGAAATAGGTGACTTGTCCCCAATACCCGACAAACCCAATAAACAGAATGGCTCCAAAAAAGCGAAATAGCGCGTTGGCCACCGCCAGGCGGCGGCCCGGATAGGAAGCATTGATGGAAGCGAGTAAAGCGGTGACTGTTGTGCCAATATTGGTTCCCAGAATAAGTGGCAAAGAGGCCTCAAATGTCAATAATCCACTGTTGCACAGTGTAATCAGGATGCCGATAAACGCAGCACTGCTTTGAATCATGGCGGTAAATACCATTCCTACCAATAAGCCGGCCAGGGGTTTTTCGAGATGCAGCATCCAGTCGATAAAACCAGGCATGTCGCGCAGCGGTGCCATGCCGTCCGACATTAGTTTCATGCCGTAAAACAGAATGGCAAAACCCAGAATAATTTGACCTGCATCACTCCACCTGTTTTTAGTAAAAGCTTTCAAAAAATAGCCAATACCTATAAACACCAAGGCATAGTTACCTATGTTGAAGGATATTAATTGTGTGGTAATGGTGGTACCAATGCCTGTTCCTAAAAGAACAGGCAGCGTTTGGGCAAATGTTATCAGAGAAGCATCCACAAAGCCTACCAATACAACCGAAGCTGCACTACTGCTTTGAAACAGTAAGGTCAGCAAAATACCAAATCCCAGGCCGCCTGTTTTTGATTTCAGAAACTTATCCAGGATAACCCGTAACTGACTGCCAGCCATTTTCTTGGTCCCCGAACTCAGAATTTCCATACCCAGCAGGAAAATACCCAATCCACCAAAAGGGTTATAACCATATATACCGTATCCATTTCTCTGGTGAAGCTGTAAAAATTAATTGATATATTTGAGAACAAATATAGAAAGTCAAATCACTAAATAATAAGTAAATGAAAAATGAATTTTATTTTTGGTCGCTTTTTCTTATGGTGGTGGTACTAGCTGGCTGTTCAACCGCCCGAAGCATTAACGCAGAAGCGCAGGATGCTCCACTTTCAGGAAGTTGGGAAATGGCGAAATGGACGGGCTACGAGACGGTTTCAGCCGCCTTTCCACAGGGATTGCCTGTCCTGGTCATCGACACGGAAGAACGGACTGTGAATGGAAGTAATGGTTGCAATTCCATTAGGGGTAAAATACGTTCTGACCGCCAGGCAGCCACCATCCAATTCTTTGAGATTTCCAGTACGAAAATGTTTTGCCAAACGGTGCCTGAAAATGAATTTCATCAGGCGCTTGGATCGGTCACCAGCTATCGCATAACGCAAGAAAAACTGTTTCTTTTAAATGGAACGAAGGAGGTCATGGTATTAAACCGCCGGGAAGTTCCTTAGGCCATATTCCAATGGATGGACGCCTCGCTCCTATTTTTTTACAATAATTTTTGAAAACCGGGTCTCGTTCGCTGTCCCGGTTTTTATGATGTAGAGCCCTGCAGGAAGATGACGCACGGAAATTTCTGTTTTTCGGTCGTTGGGTATATGGTATTCAAGCAGGCGACCGTCCGGAGCATATAATTGAAGCGAATGAATCACAGAAGAAGATTCAATAAAAACAAGGCTCTGTGCAGGATTGGGATATGCCCTGAACCCATCGTCCCCCCCGCCATTTTCTTGCTTTATATGGGTGGCTGGTCCGGAGGCCGTTGCAGACAGGTAATAAAACTGCTTTTGATTCAGATTCCAATGATTTGAGGACGCATCCCAATAATAATCCTGTCTTGATTGTAGTTGTTCTTCCTCACCGTAAATAAAATCCAGACGGTATATACCCGACCAGCTGCCTGAAGTGTTGTTCCAGGCGTAAGCTACCTCTTCGGAGACTTTATCCGAGGCATCTGAGACTTTTTCCACCCGCCAACTGTTGATCCATTCTTTATTCTGGTCACTCCATTGGGCATCCACCCAGGTAAAGGTATTGGTTGACTCGTCTTCGGTTTGTTCTATTTTCCACCACTCATCCCACTTTAAGTAATTGCGGTTCCATTTATACCATTTCCAGGAAAACAACGCTCCCTGATCGTTGTAGAAAAATTCTTTTTTATTGCTGGCCAGCCATGTGGCCGGTGATTCCTGTTGGTCCCAGGTATAATCGGTCTGCACCATCAAAACATTATTCTCATGAACGTACTCCGATTTTTGGTGACCTTCCCAAATAAAATTTTGGGTATTGTAGGTATAACTTACTTTCCGAATCAACTCATTGTTGGTATATTCAAATTCATGCTTTAAAACGGGCGACCAGACTTTGGCGGTCCCATTCCAAATATAATTGATTTGTTGCTGTTGCAATTGTGAACTGTTATACGCTATCTCGTACTTCCATTGGCCCTCCCAGTCGGACGCTGTGTTATTCCAATGAAATTCAGCCACACCTAAAAGCTGATGATTTTCGTTATAATGATATTCTCTTTGTAGTTGCTTTGTCCATTCCGGATCAATTTCACTTATAATAAATAGGGTAAAATTGGTTTGATGAATGGCGGCATTGAATTGAAAGACTTCTTTTTGATAGCTTTCCCAGTCGGTTTGATCATTATTGCGTTTATAATAAAACACGGAAGCCATCAAGTTTTCGTGGTCGTACTCGTATCGGGCCTTATGCCATTTGGATGAATCTCCATTGGCATAATTATTATAAACCACCAAACTATCAGTTAACAAAAGAGAAGAACCACTTTTTTCCAAAACAGAGGCCATAAACAGTGCCAGCGTTTCTTCATGATTGTCTTCAAACGACAAAGATGAGGAAGAAGAAAAAGAAGAATGGCCTACCGTCAGAGCGATGGCAGCCTTTGATAAGAATAGTAAAAACCCAACAAAAACGATTTGGTATACTTGCTTCATTCCCAATGGTTATAGTATTTATGACTGATGTTCATTCCTTTTTAACGACAAGAAGGAAGCAAAAGTTCCTTCTTGTTGATATTATTCTATTTCTCCCAGCAAATCGTAATCCTCCGCACTGGTCACCTTTACCTGATAGAAACCTCCTATTTCCAGAGGAACTGAACTACTGACAAGCACTTCAGGGTCTACCTCCGGACTGTCAAATTCGCTTCGGCCTACAAAATAACCACTTTCCTCCCGGTCGATGATGACCCGTATAACACGGCCAATTTTTTCATGATGATGATCGCGACTGATGCCATTTTGCAGTTCCATAATGGCATTGGCCCTCTCCTGCTTGATGACATCAGGCACATCGTCCTTGTAATTTTTGTAAGCAAAAGTATCCTCCTCATGCGAATAAGGAAAAACGCCGAGGCGTTCAAATTTCATTTCCTCCACAAAAGCCATTAATTCTTTAAAATCAGCCTCTGTTTCACCGGGATGACCTGCAATCATGGTGGTCCGAAGATGAATTCCGGGCACTAGCTCCCGCATTTTATGCACCAGCTCAATGGTTTCTTCTTTGCTAACCTTTCTGCGCATGGCTTTGAGCATGGGGTCTGAGATGTGCTGCAAAGCAATGTCCAGGTACTTACAAACTTTGGGATTACTGGCCATTACATCCAAAACATCCATCGGAAATTTAGCAGGATAGGCATAATGCAGTCTGATCCACTCAATGCCTTCTACCTTAGATAGTTCAGTAATCAGGGGGGCCAGCATTTGCTTTTTATACAAGTCAAGTCCGTAATAGGACAAATCCTGTGCAATCACCTGTAATTCTTTAACCCCCCGGGCAGCCAGACGCTGAGCCTCATCTACCAGACTCTCAATGGTTCGTGATTGGTGCTTACCGGTGATAATGGGAATGGCACAATAGGAACAGGAGCGATTACATCCTTCAGACACTTTTAGGTAAGCGTAATGTTTGGGTGTGGTAAGAGAACGCTCATTTTTCAAGTCCGCCCGGTAATCGACGCCCATTTCGGCCAACAACTCTTTCCAGTTGAACTTGCCGTAAAATTTATCCACTTCCGGTATTTCCTGTCCCAGTTGATCAAAATAGCGCTCTGAAAGGCAGCCCATCACATATAGCTTATTGATATCACCACGCTTTCGGGCTTCAACAAAACTCAAAATGGTGTCGATGGACTCTTCCTTGGCATCACCAATAAAACCGCAGGTATTTATGACCACGACCTCACCGTCCGGTTGGGGCGAATCGTGCTCGACCAGATAACCGTTGGACTGAAACTGCTTGATTAACAACTCGGAATCAACCAGGTTTTTTGAACAACCCAGTGTTATAACGTCTACTTTCTTTCTAACCATATTTAGTTGCCAAACAGTGAATGAACAAAAGCTTCACGGTTAAAGACCTGTAAATCTTCGATCCCCTCGCCTATTCCGATATATTTTACGGGTACTTTAAACTGATCGGAAACGCCGATAACCACGCCGCCCTTAGCTGTCCCGTCAAGTTTTGTAATGGCCAGCGCATTAACCTCCGTGGCCATCGTAAATTGTTTGGCTTGTTCAAAAGCATTTTGACCGGTACTACCGTCCAAAACCAATAAAATTTCATGGGGAGCATCCGGCACAACCTTTTTCATGACATTTTTGATTTTCGACAGCTCATTCATCAGATTCACTTTGTTGTGTAACCTGCCTGCTGTATCAATGATGACCACATCTGTACCCATCGACCTGGCCGATGAAAGTGTGTCGAAAGCCACTGAAGCCGGATCTGACCCCATTTTTTGCTTAATGATGGGAACATTTACCCGTTGTGCCCATATTTCGAGTTGTTCAATGGCGGCCGCACGAAAAGTATCTCCAGCCCCTAAAATCACACTTTTGCCTGCACTTTTAAATTTGTTGGCTAATTTTCCAATGGTAGTGGTCTTGCCCACGCCATTAACCCCAACAACCATAATAACATAGGGTTGTTTATCAGCAGGAAAATCAAAATCACCATGACCGTTAACGCTGTTTTCAGCCAACAGGCCGGTAATTTCATCTTTCAGTAGCTTATCGAGTTCATTGGCATTGATAAACTTATCACGTGCCACCCGCTTTTCAATCCGTTCAATTATTTTGATGGTGGTATCCACCCCTACATCTGAGCTGATGAGCAACTCCTCCAGTTCATCCAAAACATCCTCGTCTACTTTGGATTTACCGGCTACCACCCGGGTGAGTTTTGTTAATACACTCTCTTTGGTTTTAGACAACCCCTGATCGAGCTTTTCCTTTTTAGATTTATTAAAAACACCAAATAATCCCATAATATAAAAGATATAAAGTCAACAGACTGTGGCAACTCCCCGGAAGAAATCCAAAATTGCCTTTCTCAAATACAAAGATAGTGATTATTAGAGAATGAGGATGTTTTACCAGCCATTCAATCGGCCAAAGAATGGCATAAAATAAAAAAAGCCTTCTTAAAACTAAGAAGGCTTTTATAACTCATTCCGGATCACCGGTTATTTTTTGTCGAAATATTCTTTCACTTGATCATTGGTAACCATTTCCGTACGGAAAGAGTAAGCGCCGGTCTTTGGTGACTTCACCATTTTAATCACACGGGTGTGTCCTTTTCCCGCACCTTTCTGAATACTTGCTACTACTTTCTTTGCCATGATTTAAAATTTACTTGATTTCACGATGTACGGTCATACGCTTTAAGATGGGATTGAATTTTTTCAATTCCATTCTATCCGGCGTATTTTTCCTGTTCTTAACGGAAATATACCTCGAAGTTCCGGGTAGTCCGCTTTCTTTGTGTTCTGTGCACTCCAGAATTATCTGGATGCGGTTGCCTTTACCTTTTTTAGCCATTTGTTCTACCCTCCCTTATTAGAATTTTGTACTTAAGTAACCTTTTTCCTGTGCCGATTTAATGGCAGCCTTTACACCGACTTTGTTGATTAACCGCAGGCCTGAAGCTGAAACTCTCAACTTAACCCAGCGATTATCTTCGGGTAAAAAAAACTTTTTATCGAAAAGGTTAGGATTGAACCTTCTTTTGGTGCGTCTTTTTGAGTGAGAAACATTGTTCCCAACCATAAAGCTCTTTCCAGTTATTTCACAAACTTTTGACATTTCTCAACCGTTTTTATCTACGTTTTTCAAACAGAGCGCAAAATACGGGATTTTCTTTCAAAAAAACAAATAGTTACATCTATAATTTCTTTGTTTTTGATTTTTTTTAGGGTATTTGGATATCGCTATGCTATTCGGACCATTCGACATAGATTAAATATTAAATGTAAATAATCGTTGTAAATCTTATTTAATTAACCATTTAAACATTAATACAGAATAACAATCATGGTTCCATTATGCATTTCGTCGAATGCTAGATCTCGCCTCTTTCAATCATCTGCTTTAACAGAATGATGCCTGCCTCTGCTGTCCGAACAATGGTGCGCTCACGATTTGGACCAAAATTAAACCGGCGACTCACCACTTTTCCATGCCCCGCCCATGCCAGCCAAACAGTGCCCACCGGCTTTTCTTCACTCCCACCTGCGGGACCTGCAATCCCTGATGAGGCGATGGCATAATCAGAGCCAGAGCCTTGCACGCTCCCAGTGCCATTTGTTCAACCACCTGGCGACTAACAGCGCCGTATTGTTCAATGGCCATCGGATCTACGCCCAGTTGTCCGGTCTTAACCTCATTGGCATAGGCAACAATACTGCCTTTAAAGGCAGCAGAGGCACCCGGAATCGCTGTTACCAAATGGGCCATAAAACCACCCGAACAGCTTTCTGCAAAGGCCAGTGTTTGATGTTTTTCTGTCAGTAGTCTCAGTAACTCCTGTTGAGCAGTCTGATCATCCAATCCGAAAATATGCTCACCAATGATGGGATAAAGGGCCTGAATGGCCTTTTCAATGGCTCCATCAATTTTGTCGGCATCTTCTCCCCGCCCGCTCAGGCGCAGTCTTAATTTGCCGGGAGAAGGCAAATAAGCGACTTTAATATAGTCGGGCACGGCATCCTCCCAATCGCTCAACATCTCAGCCAAAACAGCCTCCGGGATATTAAAAACATGTATTGTTTTATGGCGTACAATTCCGCTTTGGTATTTTTCCAATAAGCGGGGCAATATTTGATCCGACATGGCCTGCTTCATCTCAATGGGCACTCCCGGCATCGACACCACAATTCCTTTGGCATGCTGAAACCACATAATGGGAGCCGTCCCTACCGGATTGCGGATAATCGTACACTTTTCCGGCACCATGGCCTGATCGCGGTTCAGTTGATTGATATGCTTAACCCTTCCTTTCAGCATTCGTTCAACATCGGCATACACTGCTTCATTAAAGACCAGTTTTGTATTAAAAAACCGGCAAAGGGCTGCTTTGGTAATATCATCCCGTGTAGGTCCCAGTCCACCCGTTATAAGCACTACCGAAGAACGGTTGATGGCTTCCTCAAGGGAATGTAATATTTCCTCTTCCTGGTCACTAATAGAGGTGATGCGATGAACGGACAGGCCTATTTTGTTTAATTCCCGGCCCATCCAGGCTGAATTGGTATCAACTACCTGGCCAATAAGCAACTCATCTCCAATGGTTATTATATCTACTTGCATGGCTAAACACCTTAAATTAAAAACGATCAAGGGCCTGAAGGCGCTTGAGAAGAGGTGGGTGTGAATAATTGAAAAAGACGAACCAGGGATGTGGGGTTGGGTTACTCAGCGCAGAAGCGGAAATCTTTTTCAGCGCCGACTGCAGGGCCGAAGCCTCTGCATATTTCGCAGCAAAAGCATCTGCCTGGTATTCCTGACGGCGCGACAGGATGGTCATTCCCCATCCCAACACGGCACTTATGGGCGCGTAAAGCAAGCCAAATCCCAGTAGCCCAATATGAAAAGAGGGAGTACTTACCCCCAGTGCTCCTGCAATGGCCGGATGATTAATAAACCACCCCAACAAAAAGAGCATCAGACCCGATTGCACAACACCCAAAATGGTTCCTCTGATGGTGTGTTTAAGTCGGTAGTGCCCAATTTCATGTGCCAATACAGCCACAATTTCATCATTCGTCAGGTCGTTGATTAAAGTATCAAATAAAACAATGCGCTTATTCTTACCAAACCCACTGAAAAAGGCATTGGCTTTGGTGCTGCGCTTGGAACCATCCATTATGAAAACATTACTCAGTGTAAAGCCGGCTCGTTTACTCATTGTTTCAATATCCCTTTTTAACCCCCCCTCTTCTAATGGTTTAAGCTTATTGAAGAGTGGTAAAATCAAAGAGGTATAAAACTTACTGAAAAAGATCATAAAAAGACTCACAATCCCCCAGGCATATAACCAAAAATACGCACCGGCCCAATGGTAAAACCAGATAATCAGGGAGAGCATCAATCCACCGATAAATGCCCCCAGCAAAAGAGATTTGATTAAATCCAAAACAAATACGGCCGCCGTTGTTTTATTGAATCCAAATTTTTCTTCAATAACAAAGGTGTCGTATATGGAAAGTGGCAGGGATATCAGTGTAGAGGCCAAACCGATGATGCCAAAAAACAACAGCGACTGCCCGATGCTATGGTCCGTAACAGAGTGGACCAACCCATCGAGCCAGGCAAAGCCCTGCCACCACAATACCCCTAAAATAATCAAAGTTGAAATAGTAGAAGATATTAAACCAAAGCGATAGTTGGCCAGCCGATACTTCTTTTGTTTCTGAAACTTATCGTCCGGATAGACATCCTGTAGCCTGTCCGGAACATGTGAACTCCAGCTTTTTCGGTTGAGTTCTCCCAGAAAAAAATCCCAGACCGTTTCCAGAAAGATGATGGCTATAATGATATAAAAAACAGTGCTGTACATAGTCTATTCTAAATTATTGCAGCTAAGTATATATTGGTTTAGTTAATGCGTTTAAAACGGAAATATTTGGGTATTTGGCGTTTTTGTTTGCGACCATCTATAACCATACAGAGCCACAGAGGGGGAATCCCTTTCTGCAGCTCTGCGATGATCAAAGGTCAAATATCCTTATTTCCTTTTATTACCGGGAATGGAAACATCCACCTCTGGTCGTGTCAAAGCTCTGTATATAAGATATATGGCTAAAACAACAAAGGGGATGCTAAGGATTTGTCCCATGTTTAGGGACATCGATGCTTCAAAGGCTTCCTGATCTTCTTTAAGAAATTCAATAAAGAACCGGGTGGCAAAGATACCGATCAAAAACACGCCAAAAATGAGTCCCGGACGACGGGCAGCGTTCTTTTTCCAATACATATACATCAGCACCACAAAAGTAATCAGATAACTCATGGCCTCATACAATTGCGATGGATGTCGCGGCAGCTCCGGATTTTCAATGCCATGGGCTTTCAAAAAGATAAATCCCCAGGGCAACTCTGTGGGACTGCCAACGATTTCTGAATTCATCAGATTGCCCAATCGAATGAACACGGCAGCCAGAGCGACAGGAATCACCAATTTATCCATGGTCCAGAGCATGGATCGCCTGGTCACCTTTTTAGAATAGAGCCAAATCGCAAATAATATTCCAAAGGCTCCTCCGTGACTGGCCAGACCACCCTGCCAGACTTTCAAAATATCTGCCGGATTTTGAGAGTAATAATCCCATCCGTAAAAAATAACATGTCCCAAACGTGCACCGACAATGGTTGCCACCATAACATATACAAACAGCTTATCCAGCCATTCTTCCGAGGCGTTTTCACGTCGAAACATCTTGTCCACTATATAATAGCCCAGCAAGAAGGCGGTGGCAAAAAACAGCCCGTAGTAGCGTACCGAAAGTGGGCCTAAGGCAAATATTTCAGGGTCGGGGGCCCAGGTGATGTAATTAAATAGTACCATATTTTTTTAATTTTTGGGTTCTATCATTTTCCGTGACACTGTTTGTATTTCTTGCCACTTCCGCAGGGACAAGGATCGTTACGTCCAACTTTCTTCTCGGTTCTGATAGGCTGCACCACTTGCGGTTTTGGTGGCTGACCATCGGCCGGCTGACGCCCCATTCCGGGTGCGCCGGCACCCGGCTCATCCTTTTGGGTGCGCAGACTGTTAAGGTCTGTCCTGCGCCTTTCTTCTGCCTTACGCACCTGGCTGGCATCCCTGATGGGAATGTGTGCTTTGGCCAGAGAAGCCACTACCGATTTATTGTTCTTGTCGATCATGCCCTTGAACAGGTTGAACGATTCAAATTTGTATATCAACAGCGGATCCTTCTGCTCGTAAGAAGCATTTTGAACCGCCTGTTTCAAATCATCCAGTTCCCGTAAATGTTCTTTCCATGCTTCATCTATGGTGATGAGCATCATGGCCTTCTCAAAGGATTTGGCCAGCTCTTTACCTTCTGTATCGTAGGCTTTTTTCAGATTGGTAGTGATTTGGAAAACCCTGTGTCCATCGGAGATGGGCACCACAATATTTTCATATAGCTCCGCCTTGGTTTCAAAAACATTTTTGATGACCGGCAGGGCCTGGCGCGACATCATTTCAATTTTCCGCTGATAGCTCTTCCAGGCCTGTTGGTGCATTTGTTCGGTCATCTCCTCCGGCTTCCCTTTCATAAATTCTTCTTGTGAATAGGGACAATCGATGGAAAATATGCGAATCAATTCCATTTTGAAGGTCTCAAAATCTCCTGCCTGGTGGTTATCAATGACCAGACCTTCGATGGTGTCAAACATCATATTGGAAATTTCAACCTGCATCCGCTCACCATACAAAGCGCGGCGGCGCTTGGTATAGATTACTTCGCGCTGGGAATTCATGACATCATCGTACTCCAGCAAGCGCTTTCTGATACCAAAGTTGTTTTCCTCCACTTTTTTCTGCGCCCTTTCAATGGATTTGGTAATCATACTGTGCTGTATCATCTCACCATCTTCAACGCCCATGCGATCCATGTATTTCACCAGGCGGTCAGACCCAAACAGACGCATCAGGTCATCCTCGAGTGAGACAAAGAACTGAGAAGATCCCGGATCTCCCTGACGACCGGCACGACCACGCAACTGACGGTCCACGCGTCGGGATTCATGACGCTCGGTACCTACAATGGCCAGACCACCGGCAGCTTTCACTTCAGCCGACAACTTAATATCCGTACCACGACCGGCCATGTTGGTCGCAATGGTTACAATCCCTTTTTTACCGGCCTCGGCCACAATGTCGGCCTCCCGCTGGTGCAATTTGGCATTCAGCACATTGTGCGTAATACCTCTTATTTTTAACATCCGGCTCAGCAATTCCGACACCTCGACAGAGGTCGTACCCACCAGTACGGGGCGGCCGGCTTTTACCAAATCAACGATTTCATCAATAACAGCATTGTATTTCTCACGCTTGGTTTTATAAACCTTATCGTTCATATCCTTCCGCTGAATGGGGCGGTTGGTTGGAATAACCACCACATCCAGTTTATAGATATTCCAGAGTTCTCCTGCTTCCGTTTCCGCTGTACCGGTCATACCCGAAAGTTTATTGTACATACGGAAATAGTTCTGAAGGGTAATGGTGGCATAGGTCTGCGTGGCTGCTTCAACCTTCACCCGCTCCTTGGCCTCGATGGCCTGGTGAAGTCCGTCAGAGTATCTGCGCCCATCCATGATCCGCCCGGTCTGCTCATCCACAATCTTCACCTTATTGTCCATCACCACATATTCCACGTCCTTCTCAAACATGGCGTAGGCCTTTAACAATTGGTTAATGGTGTGAACGCGTTCCGATTTAACCGAATAGCTTTGCATCAGCTCATCTTTCTTCAGAAGCTTATCTTCATCTGACAAGCCCGCCTTTTCCAGATTGGCAATCTCTGAACCGATATCCGGTAGAATAAAGAATTGCGGATCTTCAGAAGAACCTGTAATCAGGTCAATCCCCTTATCCGTCAATTCCACAGAATTGGTTTTTTCATCAATCACAAAAAAGAGGGGATCAGTAACCACATGCATGTTCTTATTGTTCTCCTGCATGTAGAAGTTCTCAGTTTTAAGCATGCTCGCCTTAATTCCCGGCTCACTTAAAAACTTGATAAGTGGCTTGTTTTTGGGCATACCCTTAAAAGCACGCAGCAACATCAAAGCACCCTCTTCATGCTCTTTGGTGTTTTCTGATTTAAGTTTTTGTTTGGCATCGGCCAAATAGCGGGAAACCAATTGACGCTGTGATTCAACCAGACTTTCGACCTTGGGTCGTAATTCCAGAAACAACTGATCGTCCCCCTTAGGAATGGGACCCGAAATAATCAAAGGGGTCCTTGCATCGTCAATCAAAACAGAATCCACTTCATCAACGATGCTGTAGTTATGCGTCCGCTGCACCAGGTCATCCGGTGAAACGGCCATATTATCTCTCAAGTAATCAAAGCCGAACTCATTGTTGGTACCATAAGTAATATCAGCCTTGTAAGCCTTTCGCCTGTCGGGTGAATTGGCTGATACTTATCGATACAGTCTACACTTAAGCCATGGAACATAAAAATAGGCCCCATCCACTCCGAGTCACGTTTGGCCAGGTAATCATTCACCGTTACCAAATGGACGCCGCGTCCGGTCAAGGCATTGAGAAAAACCGGCAAGGTAGCCACCAGGGTTTTACCTTCACCTGTGCCCATCTCGGCAATTTTCCCCTTATGCAGCACCACACCCCCAAACAACTGTACATCGTAGTGAATCATGTCCCAGGTTATGGTAGAGCCGCCAGCCGTCCATGAATTGTGAAACAGGGCTTTATCATCCTTTATTTCAACAAAATCATGAATAGCCGCTAAATCCCGGTCAAATTCGCTGGCGCTTACTTCCACCAAAGAATTTTCTGTAAATCTGCGGGCCGTATCTTTTACAATGGCAAAGGCCTCAGGAAGTGCATTGTCCAGAGCGATTTCCAACTTGGCTGTGATTTCCTTTTCCAGTCGGTCGATCTCCTCATACATCTTCTCCCTTTGCTCAACCTCCGGGTTATCTCTGTCAATGGATAACTTTAATTCATCTATTCGGGCCTGTTCTGTAGCAACAGCACCTTGAATGGTTTGCTTGAGCTTTAAAGAACGTTCTCGTAAGCCATCATTAGAAAGTTGGGCTATTTCCGGATAGGCAGCCTTTATTCTATCAACAAAGGGTGTCATTTCTTTCATATCCCGTTTGGACTTATCGCCCAAAAACATCGAAAGAATATTATTAACTACATTCATAATTAACTTATTGATTTTATTTTCTGGCCTGAGCAAATTGCGCCAGATTTAGAAAAATTGGGTGAATAGATGGCACTTGATACCTGGGATGAAATGCCTGAAGGGCTTATAATGCGCTTCTAAATCAAATAAAAGAACAGGGACCCGCCCTAACAGGGGCACTCCATCGAACAGAAGAATCATAAAAAGCGATTCGGGAGTCCTCTCCAATGTTCGAACCTTTTAATTTTATACCGTGAAACAGTGAAAGTGAGAGTAAATCATGAAGGTCAGAAATATGCTCTCTGGTTTTTTGTTCTACAGGAATAATGTGCCCCCTACAGGTAAGGCCTGTAAAGTTTAACCCTTTTCCATCAACCCAAACATTTATTGGGGTGGATAAGGCAACAAAAGTGGATGAATGTTGGCCGAAAACAAAGGACGATTTCTCGTTCGAGACAGCCATAAAAGCATCCCTGACAGCATCAACCGATAAAAAACAAACATGATGACCATCGGCATCAGACAACTTTATTCTCACACTGTCCTGACAACTGTCCCCTTTCTGCATGGCAATAACCACCGTAAGCGACAAGCCGAGAATAGTAAGATAATTAAAGTCCGGACGATTCCTCATCTGTTTTTTTTACAAAGATAATGTATGATTTGCAAAATCCTTTCCATTTTGCCAAAATGTAAAGATGCCAAAATATTTTTATTATTCTGACTGCATTTCCATAAATGATAAGGAGTGTTAAATTTGAGGTTTTTCGAAAAATTCTGATAAAAATTCACCAACTTTATTGTCTATCCCGTGCATCACAGAAATCCCCAAATCATCCGGCAGGATAAATTGAATGGTTTGGTATTCAACCGGCAAAAAACTAAAAAGAATGGCGTGATCCTTGAGTGCCGTCGAAATCAGCCATGACTACACCGGCAATTGGGTCACGCCATCTTCTATCTATTAACAAGTAGTTGCCATTGTGGTTCAAAACATCGCTGTCAAATTTGCGAATTAATACGGCCATCGAGAGAATCGTCGGATATTCAGGATTTCAGGAATAGGCTCATTATTAAACAATAAGCTTTTAACCAACACTTTAGCACAGTAGGGCGCCCATACAACCCCACGGGATCCAAGACCATTAAAAATGAAAGTATTATTGCGGTCCGCATAGGCGCCTATAACGGGCATGCGGTCTTTAATGGCAGGACGCACTCCTGCATAATGCGCAACAATTTCGTAGGACACGGAAATCATTCTTTCCAATTTTCTAATGAGTTCATTTCTGGCTTCTTTAGTGGGCTGTGTGTTTATGGCATCATGACTATAGGTCGCTCCTACCTTAAAGCGCTGATTTCCGAGCGGTAAAATAAAAACATCATCCCGTAATATGTGTTTTTCCTCCAGATCGTGTGCCCTGATTTCCAATAATTCACCTTTATTGGGCGTTAACCAATCCCCCTGGAACCACGGATTATTAATGGCGGCGGCTCCTTCACAAAATATTATTTTTCTCGCTTCCAGCAATTTACCAACAACAATTCTGTCCCTGGAAATTACCAGATCTTCGTAAAGCAACGCCTGCTCAAAAAACCGGCCCTTTTCAGCAAGGTCCCTTTGGGATACTTTCAGCCACCCGGCAATGTCTAAATGGCCGGATGAAGAGATATATCCCAGTGCAGGAGTCTTCTTTAATCCCTTAACAACCATTCCTTTTTCGATGGCATGAATATAGGGTGCGGTGATCTTTTTTTGCCCTTGCTCCCACTCTGACAGTTCGCTATCTGACAGTAATTTAACCGATAACTTATCATGTAATAATTTAATGTTGTACGATTGCTCAATGGCTGCGTAAGTCGATTGCATGACCGGCCACAAGTCCCCCACCATTCGCGAAAGCCGAAGCTTACGGAACATCAGGGGATTAAATAATCCACCCGCCACATCTGACGAACGGTGCATGAATGGCGCATTCATGACCACACAATCAATGCCAGCCTGTCGCAGCTCCCAGGCCATAAGTGAGCCCGCCAATCCATGACCGACTATGAGTATTTCTGTACTTTTCAATTTGGTTTTAGATCAATTTCTGGTTTTGTTTCGGATAAATTTATCCTAAAAAAGTTATCTTTGCAAAAAAAAATGTCGTTGTATAACAAACTAAGCCGACCTGAGTTGGTAGCACGCTTAAACGGAGAAACATTTAAGCGGCGCACCCTATCGTTTTACCGTTATGTAAACATTGAGGAGCCGGAAGAGTTTAGAAACACCCTTTATTTGGCCTTGGATCAATTGCAATGCAATGGCCGCATTTATGTGGCCCAGGAAGGGATTAATGCACAAATGAATGTCCCTGAGCATAACCTTGACCGCTTTCTTTCCTTTATGCTACGGTGCCTGAACTGGCCCATACGCCATTGAAATGGGCACTGGAAGACGACGGCCGTTCTTTTTTAAAACTTATTGTCAGAGTCCGTCCAAAAATTGTGGCGGACGGATTATCCGATACGGTTTTCGACACGACCAATGTTGGAACAAGGCTCTCTCCGATGGAATTTCACAGGCTGTCCCAAAAAGAGGATGTTCTGGTTGTGGATATGCGTAATAACTACGAAAGCGAGGTTGGCAGATTTGTCAATGCTCTTTGTCCCGATGCAGAAACTTTTCGGGAAGAGGTGGAAATGGTGGTGAAGGAGTTGGCGGATAAGAAAAATCAAAAAATATTGCTTTATTGCACCGGTGGCGTTCGGTGTGAAAAAGCCAGCGCCTGGTTGAAACATCATGGTTTTAAAGATGTTAACCAATTACACGGAGGCGTTATTGCTTATGTTTCAGAAGTCAAACAACAAGGCCTGGAACCGCGTTTTATTGGGAAAAACTTTGTCTTCGATGAGCGCCTTGGGGAACGCGTTACCCCTCATATTCTGAGTCGCTGCCACCAATGTGGCCAGCCATGTGACACCCACGTAAACTGTGCCTATGATCCGTGTCACGATTTGGTTATTCAGTGTGAGGCCTGTCACCAAAAATATGCAGGGTGCTGCAGTGATGAGTGTTTTGAGGACCTTCAGCAACATCCTGAGAGACATAAGCACCAACAACTCCACCTGAAGTCAAATCAATTAGGTTGTAATCTATGATGCAAAAGAGCCCTGGCGGCCAATCAGAGACCAATTTCTGGCACACCACACAAGGCCCTTTAATGATGCTGGCCCCCATGGAGGATGTGACCGATACCGCATTTCGTGAACTGATACTAAGGTCGTCGGCACCAGGCCATCTCCATATTCTTTTCACAGAATTTACCTCTACCGATGGCCTCGGCCATCCGGTAGGTCGCGAAAAAGTATCCTACCGTTTAAAAGTATCCGACGGCGAACGAGAACTTCTACAAAAAAATGGGGTAAAACTAATTGCTCAAATTTGGGGAAACAAGCCAGAAAAGTTCGCTGAGGCTGTTCAACATATCACTGAAAACTATGCATTTGACGGCATAGACATCAATATGGGTTGTCCCGTCAAAAATGTGGTGGCACATGGTAGCTGTTCGGCCCTTATCAACCAGGAGCCTTTGGCGCATGAAATCATTGCCGCCTCCCGTGCAGCAACCCATTTGCCCATCAGCGTAAAAACCCGAATGGGCTTAAAAAAGGTGGATACCGAACGCTGGATGACCTTTTTACTTAAACAACCGCTCGACGCCATCATTCTTCACGGACGGATACAAAAGCAAATGTCGGAAGGCATAGCCGATTGGAAGGAAATTGCCAAAGCTGTTCAGCTGAGAGACCAGTTGGCTCCCGACATTAAAATCATAGGCAACGGAGATGTTGATTCCATAAATGAAGCCCTCGAAAAGTCAGAAAAATACGGTGTGGATGGTACCATGATTGGCCGGGGAATATTTAAAAACCCCTGGTTATTTCAACCGGAATCAAAAGAGATTTCACTTGTCCAACGGATTGAAACCCTGAAACTTCATCTTGAACTTTTTGAAAAATGCTGGGATAATACGCGTCATTTCTCTATTCTTCGCCGTTTTTTTAAAATTTACATCTCCGATTTTCAGGGAGCTGTCGATTTTCGTCACCAAATGATGCAAGTCAATAGTTTTGATGAAGCCCGGAACGTCATCAAACATTGGAACCAACGACTGTTTCCCAAAAACGCTTAAAGAAATTCTAAGGTTCCTCCTGAGGAGATGTCTTCCAAAAAGCATTTTCCTCCTCCTCCTCTTCTTCCTCTTCAAAAGGCAGCGGTGGCTTTTGCGGCCCTTCTTTCCGATAGACTACAGCAGCGGCTAAACCAGCTAAAAATCCCCACAAATGGCCTTCCCATGAATGGGGCATATTGTCGGCCAAAGGAAACATACCCCAGACCAAACTCCCATAGAGGAAAATGACAAAAAGAGCAACCGCCATTAAGGGAATGTGACGACGAATAATACCACTCAACAATAAAAATGCTGTCAAACCGTATACCAGACCACTGGCGCCAATGTGCCAGGCATCTCGTCCGCCAAACCAAAGCCATACTCCGGCCAAAACATAAATAACGGCAAAGACCCGGTAGGCTATCTGACGATAAAAGTAAAAGAGTGTTACCGATAGGATCATGAATGACACAGCATTGTTGAAAAAATGCTGCCAACCGGAATGGATAAAGGGAGAGAATAAGATACCCGGCAGTCCCTCAGGAGCCAGCGGTTTTACACCTAAAAAAGCCAGATCCCAATTTTCGAGCCAGGCCAACAACCTCACCGAAAACATCACCACAAGCATGAGCACCGGTAATACCAGACTGTGAATGAATCTTCGTTTTTCCGGCTTTTGATGACTCCCGACAAATTTGAACATGAACCATGGTTTTTACAGGTCTAAAACGACCTATCTTTTGGCAATCTCATTAATTTGGGCCACAAAGTCATAAATATCCTCTTCGGTTGTATCAAAAGCGGTCATCCAGCGCACCTCTGATCGATTTTGGTCCCACATATAAAAGAAATACTTTTTCTGTAGCAATTCTATCCAGGAAGGCGGAATAATGGCAAAAACGCCATTGGCCTGGACCTTTTGCGTAATTTCAACGCCTTCCACTTTTTGTGCCTCCCGGGCTAATAATTGGGCCATTTTATTGGCGTGCAAGGCATGTTTTCGCCATAATTCATCCGTCAGGAAGGCCGTAAACTGAGCAGAAATAAAGCGCATTTTGCTGTGCAGTTGCGCCGTCTGTTTTCTAATATACTTAAGAGAAGCTGTCAGGTCCGGGTTAAAAACCAAAACGGCTTCACCAAACATCATCCCGTTCTTTGTTCCCCCAAACGATAAAACATCCACCCCTGCATTAGCCGTTATTTCAGCCAAAGAGCAGTTAAGTGAGGCCGCCGCATTTGAAATGCGTGCGCCATCCATATGCACAAGCAAGCCGTTTTCGTGTGCAAATTGACATATCTTCTGAACTTCCTCAACGGAGTACAGGGTACCCATTTCAGTGCTCTGGGTGATGGAAATAACTTTGGGTTGAACATGGTGCTCAAAACCAAATCCATGTAAATAAGGTAGAATGAGTTGTGGCGTTAGTTTTCCATTCGGGGTGGGAATATCAATGAGTTTACAACCGGAATGCTTTTCGGGTGCACCACATTCGTCTACATTGATGTGGGCCGTCTCGGCACAAATAACCGCTTCAAATGGACGAGCCATAGCCTGAATAGCGATGACATTGGCACCGGTGCATTATAGACAAAAAACACCTCAGCAGAGGGACTTGTTTCCCTCTTAAATAACTTGATGGCCAGTTCCGTGTATGGATCGCCTCCATATCCGGTGGTGTGGCCAGTATTGACATTGGCCAAAGCTGTCATAATCTCCGGCAAAACACCAGCATTGTTGTCACTGGCAAATCCTCTGTGATTCATAGATCCTTTTCTTTTCAAACAAAGATAGTAATTAAACCAAATATCTATGCGTGAAAAACGAGCATTGGGGTATTTGTATGGAACAACATTTTCTTACCCACGGAAGGATTTATGAGTCGTGCAATCAGATTTCGTCGCCGGGTGGTCAAGCTAATGATATCAATTTTTTCCTTTTGAATAAAGCCTTCCAGCCCCACCCAAAAATCCTCATTTTCAATAAAATCACAAACAATGGGCGTATTGGGAAACCGCTCTTCCATATGTTTCTTAAGACCATCCAATTTAAGTTTGTCCCATTTGTTGTCCACCTGTGGGCCAACATGGACAAAAAATATTTTCACTTCAAGGGGCTTCACTATTCGCTCCAACTTATCCAAAGCCTCAAAGTCGGACTCCTCAAAATTGGTAGCGTAGAGCACATTCTTAATCTTGTCTATGCCCTGATAATTGAAATCCTCAGGAACAGCTAAAACAGGCACTCTGGCCATTTCCATCACTTCGGCCGTTACACTGCCAATTAAATCGGCGGCCTTTCGGTCCTTTCCCCTGGTTCCCATGATGATAACCGTCGGCTGGTAATCAACGCTAAACCGAAGGATTTCTTCCTCAGCTACCCCTCTGACCAATTGATGTTTAATGGACACCTTTTCGTCGCCATTGTTTCTGGCCTTCTCCTTAAAGGATTTTAAAAAGGCCTGCATATCAGATTCCGCCTGCTCTTCCATATCAACCATCATTTCGTCAAGACTGGTATCGTAAACATAAGCCTCTGAGAATGGTAAGGTATTAATAATTGGATTAAAATAGACGTTTAACACAGTGATTTCTGCATTTAAGCGCATGGCCCAATCAAGGGCCATATCAGCCGCTTTTTCGGAATAATCACTAAAGTCGATGGGAAGTAAAATGCGTGGTTTCGGAGGTCGTCCCGGTTTTGTATCAGCCATTTTTTCAATCCCGGGTTCAACAATATGCGCCATAATCTTCATGGCTTTTTCAAGGTCAGTCTCTCTGATTCGAATACGGACACTGGAGTTGAAGGAGCCCTCTATCAAGTTCGCATTCTGAAGAAAACATTCAACACCTTCCGACTCAAGTATGTTTCTTAAAACCTGAGCATGTTGATAGGTATTGGTGGCCAATGTGATTATTTTTTCTTCCATAACGTCTTAAATTTAATGTTGCATGACCACATTAAATTACGAAAAGACCAAAAGAAAAACAAATAAAAAAGATAAAGGCCAAAACCACCTATGATCCGGTGATTTTGGCTTTATCAGGGGGAGGGTAATCGTTTATATTAATTACTATCTGAACAAATAGTGCCTATGAGCAATTATTAACAGATAATGTATCTTAGTGTGTACAGTACAAATGTAGCCAGGATATGGCTACCTGATTCATCTTTCAGGCTGCATTTCCAGTTTTTAACGGCATCCAATATTGTAATGCATTGTTAATATACTACTTACAAATCACTATTTAACGCTACTACATTTAGATGATGGCCAATAATTCATTGAGATTTTCAATTTCAGAAGCATAATTTTGAAGTTTTCTGCGCAGATTCAGACGCTTCACCCTTAAATTTCCACTATTGATGGCAAGAATGGTAGCGACTTGCTTTGTTGGGATGTTTGAGTAGAGAAGAAATAAAATGGTTTTTTCTACTATGGTTAATGGAATGTGTTGCGGAATATTAATGAAAGCGTAAAACAAATCATCATGAATCAAATCCGGCAACATAGAAATAAATTCACTTTTCAGATTGGACAATTCTGATTGAAGATCCTGATGCACTTCAGGATTGGTTTTCATGTACTTATAAGAGAGTTGTTCCAGCCGCTCTTCGATGAGGCGATAACGGGTAATGATATGATGATAGAGTGCTATAAGTGATTCCTTTTGCCATTTTTCACCTATGTTATTAACAGCTTCTGCTTCCAAAGCTTCGCGCATCCATTTTTCATCTTTCAGCTCTTCAGAACACTGATTCAGACGCTTTTGGAAAAAAAAGACAATGAGCGCTGTCGCTAAGGTTAGTAAGGCCAGAAGAAAAAATAAAAAGATCATAACAAAAGGAGTAAGTACACACTAAAACCATCCAACAGACTGGTTTTATTTTCAGTGATCATACGAGAGCCAACCTGAAAAAGATTCGGATTATCTGTCTATGCCATCAATTCGGGAAACCGATAAAACACCCCTGACAGCCTTTATTTTTTTTATTAAAGTATTTAATATCTGATTATTATTAACAAATACTGAGACAGTTCCTTCAAACAAACCTTCATGACTTTCAACGGTAATGGCCCGCATCTTAATTTTTAATTCTTTAGAAATAATTTGTGATATATTGCTAACGATGCCGATATCATCCTCCCCGACCACTTTTACAGCTGTTAAATAATTCCCACTTGCTTCTCCGGTCCATTGAGCCTTTACAATGCGGTAACTGTATTTCTTTAGCATGTCCGGGGCATTGGGACAATTGGCCCGGTGTATTCGAATGCCACCCGACACGGCCACAAACCCGAATATATCGTCACCAAATATGGGGTTGCAACACCTGGCCAATTTGTAGTCTACATTGGTCAGGCTTTTATCTATCAGCAAAACTTCCCCATCTGTTGAGTCTGCTTCTTCAACAGGAGGGGAAATAAAGTTCTCAGCGCTTCTGATGGTTTGTGCGCTCTCTGCCTGGTCCCGCTCATTGTCTTTACGTGTCTGACTTTGAATGAATTCCTTAATAGCCACCACATCTATTTTTTCAATGGCGATGTCTCT
The DNA here is from genome assembly GCF_000974365.1 of Geofilum rubicundum JCM 15548. Classification (GTDB taxonomy): domain Bacteria; phylum Bacteroidota; class Bacteroidia; order Bacteroidales; family Marinilabiliaceae; genus Geofilum; species Geofilum rubicundum. The sequence goes on along the minus strand of NZ_BAZW01000004.1, from coordinate 105,443 downwards.
GAAGAAGTCATGGACACTCTTGTATTTAAAATGTTTAACCAACTGTCCAATCAGTTGATCGTTTATATCTATTTTCCAGTTCTTTAATCGTCTAACTAAAGTCTCTCTTCCAATTTCAGATTCTTTGTATTGGATTTCACGCAAGGCTTGTTTCAATTTGGTTTTAGCCCGGGAGGTAATTACCACGCTGAGCCAATCCTGCTTCGGCACTTGTGTGGAGGTGGTCAATATTTCTACATGATCACCATTCTGCAAAACATGTTTGATAGATACATTTTTATTATTGACTTTGGCTCCGGAACATTTCTTACCGACTTCAGAGTGGATATCAAAAGCAAAATCAAGAACCGTTGCTCCTTTAGGAAGTCGTATTAAATCACCTTTTGGGGTAAAGATGAAGACTTCCTCATCGTAAAGATTCAACTTGAAGTCATCAATAAAATCAATGGCATTAAGCTCCGGATTTTCAAGCACATCCCGAATATTTTCCAGCCACAGATCAAGTCCCCGATCACCTTTAACCCCCTTATATTTCCAATGCGCGGCTAAGCCACGTTCTGCAATTTCATCCATTCTTTTGGACCGAATTTGTACCTCTACCCATTTTTTTTCCGGCCCCAATACCGTGGTATGCAGGGATTCATAGCCATTGCTTTTGGGAACAGACAGCCAATCACGCATTCGGCGTGGATTGGGTTGGTATTTATCAGCCACAACAGAATACACCTTCCAGCAATCTGCTTTTTCATTTTTCAATTCACTATCTATAATTACCCGAATAGCGAAAAGGTCGTAAACTTGTTCAAATTCGACCTTTTGTTTCTTCATTTTATTATGGATGGAATGGATGGTTTTTGTACGCCCTTTAATATCAAACTTCAAATCATGGGTTTCAAGTTCTTTTTTTATCGGTTCAATAAACGCTTTGATGTATTTATCTCTGGCGCGTTTGGTTTCGTTAAGTTTTTTGGCAATGAAAGAATACATTTCACGATCTGTGAATTTCATAACCAAATCTTCCATCTCTGATTTGATGGTATACAATCCTAAACGATGCGCCATTGGGGCATATAAATAGGATACTTCAGATGAAATCGTCTGTTGCGCCTCCCGGCTATAACTCCCAAGTGATCGCATGGTATGCAAACGATCAGCTAACAGGATCAAAATCACCCTTACATCCTGGGCAAAAGTAAGCAACAGCTTACGGAAATTTTCTGATTGTATGGAGGCATTGGTTTGGTACAGGTTAAACACTTTGATCAAACCATCCAAAATATTGGCTTCCTGGTCACCAAACTCCTCTCTGATTTCATCGATGGAAGCACCCGATTGTCTCACAATTTCATAGAGGAGTGCACATATTAAAGAGGTCTTTCCCAGGCCTACCTCTTCCACGGTAATCCGACCTACCTCAAGCGAATGAACAATGGCCAGCTTCCCTGAGGCGTGGCGCTCAAACCCCGATTTTTGCATGGAAAGTTCAATGGCTTTACGGATTTGCCTGACATCCGCCCATTGAAGAATACCCGCACTGGAACGCAGTAAATTCCGATAGCTGGTTAATATTTCACGACGGTCTTTCAGCGGTAAATTATCTAGTCTGCTCTCCATATACACTACGTATTAATTAAGGTAAAGATAAAATAAACCTGATAAAGATGGCAGCACCCTTAATTTTCGATACCCCGTTTTCACCCTGGCCTGTTATGAGTGACTATATCATAAATCACAGATTTTAAACAGATTAAATTGAAGGGTTTTAATACGGGCATGAATCAGGGTTAATGTATTTTATAAAAATTTGTGGTTTTTTGATTTTATAGTAAACATGTTGACTCACAAGGTGTTTAAATAAAAGTGCTGAAGCAGTAAAAGGGATTAGTTATTCCTATTTGACTTTTTGACAACAAAAGGCTATATTTAGGATTATAGTTAGAATTAGAAACTAATTAATGTTGAACCTTTAAAAACATATAGTATGAAATCAGCAGGAAATTTTATTGGCGGATTATTGGCAGGTGCTGCCTTAGGAGCTACCATTGCATTGTTATATGCCCCTCAGACAGGAGATGATACCAGAAAAGACATCCGGAAAAAAATGAACGAACTTGAAGATGAATTGGATTCGCTGAAAGGTAAGTTAAAAGAAAAAGGTGGCGAACTGAAAGATGATATGAAAAAGAAAATTCAGGATGTGGAGGGACGCATTGAGAATTTGGTGAACGAATATAAAAAGCCGGCCGAGGCGAAAGCTAAATAGTCAATAATCCTTACCAAATAAATAAATTAGTGCTGTTCCACTAACATCTTTTGTTACGGGGCAGCATTTTTTATGAGCAATTGCCTATATTTAGGCAACGTTTATGTGTTACTTCCACATTAAAAAACATCTAATATGTTTCAAGAGGATTTAAAAGAGCATTTGTCCGATGTTAAAGAAGATTTTGAAAGCTACGTTGATAAACGGGTGGACTTGTTAAAACTTCATTTGGTTGAGGAATTGTCGAGATTTACCGCCAGCTTTACAGTGAAACTGGGGGTGTTGTACTTGCTATTCTTCGCCTTGATGTTTATTTCACTGGCAAGCGCCTTTTTTCTCGGTGATATTCTGGATTCCGACGGTCTGGGATTTGTTATTGTAGCAGGGGTTTACCTGATTTTTGTCCTCATTTTTATTTTGATGCGACGAATTTGGGTTCAAAAACCCGTTATCAAAGCATTCATAAAAATTTTCTTTCCTAAATTTGATAAGGATGAGGCCTAACAGAGATAGTGATTATACGTATATAAGCTCTTTCAAGCAACTGCGTGAAGAGCTAACCCGTTTATCTTACGAAGTAAGATTGACCCGTAAAAAACTGGACTTATCCCTGATGGAGTTGAGCGATATCTTTAGCCCGGTTCGACTTTTAGGAGCCGTTGCCCGTCAATGGGTAAAGCCTTTGTCAGCATCTTTGCGTCAGTGGGTCGAAAATTTCATCAAAGGACGTTCCAGCCGGTAGAATATTGAAATATCCCGAACGGAAAGCCACAGATGTTTCATAAAATTGTATTTTTGTTTCAGTTAATAAAGGTAATTCAACCCAATGATCTAATAACCTAACGATCTATTGTAAAGGAAAGCGGGCGAATATATGGAACAAAAAAGTGTTCAGGATTCTATCCGGCAGTTGCGGGAAGAACTGCATCATCATAACTACCAATATTATATTCTTAATCATCCTGAAATTTCAGATTATGCTTATGATCTGAAAATGACTGATTTGATTGAGTTAGAATCCAAACACCCGGAATTGAAGGATCCAAACAGTCCCTCAGTACGTGTGGGGAGCGATTTAAGTCAGGACTTTCAATCCATCCGGCACAAATATCCGATGCTTTCGCTTGGAAATACTTATTCGGAAGGAGAATTGCGGGATTTTGTCAACCGGGTAGTAAAAACAGTCGGACATAATATCCCCTTTGTTTGTGAACTCAAATATGATGGTACGGCTATAGCATTGAGTTATGAAAACGGCCGTTTAACAAGAGGCGTAACGCGTGGTGATGGTGTAACCGGAGACGATGTTACCCAAAATGTTAAAACCATCCAAAGCATTCCACTACAGCTTCAGGGGGATTATCCCCCGCAGTTAGAAGCCAGAGGGGAAATCTTTATTTCCCGTAAGAATTTTGAACAACTCAATCAGACAAGAGAAGAGGCTGGAGAGGCCCTTTTTGCCAATCCCAGGAATGCGGCTGCCGGATCCCTTAAACTACAAAACAGTTCACTGGTAGCCAAACGTCCATTAGAATGCTATTTATACCATTTTTTGGGTGAGGGACTGCCGCACGACAGTCATTTTGCAAACCTAAAAGCGGCTTCCTCCTGGGGATTACGTATTTCTCCGCATTTTCAGTTATGTCAGAATTTCGAAGAAATTCACCAATTTGTGAATTATTGGGATGAAGCCCGCAAAAGCCTGCCTTTTGAAATTGATGGGGTGGTCATAAAGGTGGACCATTTGCTTACGGGAAGAACTGGGCTATACGGCCAAATCCCCTCGCTGGGCCATTTCATATAAATTCAAAGCTGAAGCGGCATATACCCGGTTGATATCTGTTGATTTTCAGGTGGGACGCACCGGAGCTGTAACCCCGGTTGCCAATTTGGAACCGGTACCATTGGCCGGAACAACGGTCAAAAGAGCCTCATTGCACAACGCTGATATTATCGATGGTCTGGATTTGCATCTCAATGACATGGTTTCGGTTGAAAAAGGCGGTGAGATCATACCCAAAATAACAGCAGTTGATTTGGCTCAGCGCCCGGTTAATGGTAAAAAATTGAGTTTGTGACCAACTGTCCCGAATGTGGCACCCAATTGGTCCGTATTGAAGGCGAGGCAGCCACTACTGCCCCAATGCCTTAAGTTGTCCCCCTCAAATTAAGGGCCGCATTCAACATTTCATTAGCCGTCGGGCCATGGATATTGATGGACTAGGAAGTGAAACCATTCATTTGCTCTACGAAAATAATCTGCTTACCGATATTACAGACCTTTACCGGCTAAAGCCATCGCAACTCTCCTCACTCGACCGCTTGGGTGAAAAATCGGCTGCCAACATGGTCGCAGGGATTCAAAAGTCGAAAGACATCCCTTTCTCGAGGGTTTTATTTGCTCTGGGAATCAGATTTGTAGGTGAAACCGTTGCTAAAAAATTGGTAGCAGCCATGAAAACCATCGACCGCATTCAGAATGCCTCCAGACAAGAATTGTTAGAGATTGATGAAATTGGCGATAAAATTGCTTCCAGTATCCTATCCTATTTTTCTTCCGAGGAAAACCGTCAGATGATTGCACAATTGCGTAATTTTGGGTTGAAATTTGAGGAAGAAGGATCAGAAGACAAGGTACTTTCAAATACTTTGGATGGATTATCCATTGTTGTGAGTGGGGTATTTTCCCGGTCACGCGATGATCTTAAAGCCTTGATTGAGGCACATGGCGGAAAAAATGTCTCCTCCATAACCGGTAAAACCAATTATGTGTTGGCAGGTGAAAACATGGGGCCAGCTAAATATGAAAAGGCACAAAAGCTGCGTATCCCTATTCTTTCGGAGGAAGAATTTTTAGAAATGATAAAAGCATAAACCCGATTCAAATGGATTTTTTTAAAGCAACCCGAATTAAAATTGGCACCATGCTATTAAAATCGGGTCTAAAAAAGCGAAAAAGAGAAGTGGCAGCTGTGGGCCTGAATAAGGTAGCAACACTGGGAATAATATTTGACGCTTCAAAGGAAGATAATCAAAAACAAATAAAGGAGTTTATTAAATCCTGGCCGATAGGAGACCTTCAATTTTCTGCTATAGGTTTTATTCCGGATCACAAGATAGAAAACAATTATATCAGTGATAAAACATGGTCTTTTTTTTCGGAAAAGGATTGTGACTTTTTTATGCAGCCAAAAACTGAGTCCATCCAACAATTTTGTAATAATAAGTTGGATTTATTGTTGGTGCTGGACACCCATTATCATTTTCCGATAGAATGGATCAGTTCCATGTCCATGGCTAAATTTAAGGCTGGAAAATCAGGTGATTATGATGCATCGTTGGATTTTATGATTGATTTACAGGAAGACTCGCTGGAAAAGTTACTAAAAGAATTGAAACACTATTTGGGACAATTGAATAGTTGACAGGTGAAGATTTAAAATTTGGTATAAAGTTTGATTTATGGCAAATATCGTCTAACACAATTAACACAAATAAACAGACCTATGAAATCTTTATTACTAACAACAGCTTTGATATTGGCATTGGCCTTTCAAAGTTGTAACACCCGCAAAATTGAAAGGATTGGAACCGAAGAAACCATTGATTTAAGCGGTCGATGGAATGATTCAGATTCCCGCATGACGCAGAAGCCATGGTAGAACAAATTTTGGGCAGTGCCTGGCTCGATAATCACGTAAGAGCTACCGGAGAACGCCCTGTCGTCATTGTAGGTCTGGTTTATAACAAATCACATGAGCACATCAGCGCCGAAACTTTTATTAAAGACGTTGAACGTGCCTTTATTAACAGTGGCCGCGTCAGGTTGGTGCAAGCAGGTGATAAGCGTGAGGAGTTGCGCAGGGAGCGTGCTTCCCAACAAGATTTTGCATCTGTGGAGACCGCCAAAGCCTGGGGATTGGAACTGGGTGCAGACTACATGCTCAATGGTGACATTAATTCCATTGTGGACACTTACCAACGTGAAAAAGTGACTTACTATCAGGTTAATCTCGAATTGACTGATATTGAGAGCAGTGAAGTCGTATGGATTGGAGAAAAGAAAATTCGAAAATACATCCGTAATTAATTGAAAAAAAGACAAAATAGCCTTTGGTTGCCATTAATATCCATTCTTTGGGTTTTAATGGCAACCGGGTGCGCTACCTTTTACCAGCGTACAATGGTAGTGCAGGAAAATATTGCGAGCGGAAATTTTGAACAGGCCAACAAGGAGCTGGAAAAGGATAAAAAGTGGGCAGAAAACAACCATCGGGTGCTCTATTTCATGAACAGGGGAATGGTGCTTTTTATGATGGGAGAACATGAACAAAGCAATCATTATTTCAATCTGGCTGATTATTACACCGAAGATTTTCAGAAAAACATTGGTTCTGAAGCTTTGGCACTGATTTCAAATCCTATGGTGCGGCCCTACCGACCCGAAGATTTTGAAGCCATAATGATTCATTACTACAAGGCACTGAACTTTATTGTCCTGAAAGATTATGAAAGTGCCCTGGTTGAGTGCAGGCGTGTGAACATCCGGCTTCAACAATTCAATGAAAAATATAAAGAACATAAGAACAAATACGCACGGGATGCTTTTGCGCACAACCTGATGGGGATTGTCTATCAAGCGGCAGGTGATGATAACAATGCCTTTATTGCCTACCGAAATGCCTTGGAAATATATGAAAATGATTACCGTGAGCTTTTCAATGTGGCGCCGCCTCAGCAGTTAAAAGAAGATTTATTGATGAGTGCCCGACGGATCGGTTTCCATGATGAAGTCCGGTTCTATGAAGAAAAATTTGGTCTTTCCGTGTCTGATATCCAACAAGAGGATGGCGATCTGGTTTATATCTGGATGAACGGTCTGGGTCCGGTAAAAGCAGAATGGAGTCTAAATTTAACCAACATGGGCACAAGCAATGGCACCCTGCTTTTTGGTAGTGATGAGCTAGGTACCTCCTTCCCTGTATCCTTGGGAAATCAATCACAAGGACAACAAGCGCAATTCAAAAATTTATCTGTAATCCGGGTGGCATTTCCTAAATACATCGAACGCCCGCCCATGTATCAAAGCGCGGTACTGAAGGCCAATCAAAAAAGCTATTCTTTGGAATTGGCTCAAAACATTAATAAAATAGCTTTTCAATCGCTCAAGGACCGTATGTTACGCGAAATAGGCAGTAATCTGCTTCGCTTAGCCACCAAACAGGCCATGGAACAGTTAAGCCGCCATGAAAACAAAAACTTAGGAGCGGTTGTCAGCATTGTAAATGCGATGACAGAAAAGGCCGACACCCGTAATTGGCAGTCATTGCCCTACGCTTTGCACTATACACGTATTCCGCTCTCTGCGGGCGACCACAACTTAATCCTTGAGCAACAACGGATAGGCGGTGGTTTGAGTACCGACAGCGTAAATGTCACCATCCAGCCGGGTGAAACAACCTTTCAGATTTACCATCAATTGGAAACAAGGTAAAAGGTCAATCCATTATCAGGTGATCAATCTTTTCAAGTCGGGATAAGAGCAATTCCATCTTGCTTTGTCTAATAGAGAGAGTCATGGCACATGTTAGATCAAAATTTTGACAGATGATATCGGGCGCCTCTTCTTTAATTACCCTCATAACATCGTTCATCGCTTTGTAAGGAAACTTAAAATCTATCTGACCATCTAACGTTTTTTCAACAATAGCTGCCTGATTAATGGCATCAGCAGCAGCCGTTTTATACGCGTGAATTAACCCACTGGTTCCTAGTTTAGTGCCCCCAAAATAACGCACTACCACGATTAAAATATGGGTTAGTTCAAATGAACGAATTTGGCCGTGAATCGGTTTTCCTGCCGTACCTGAAGGTTCACCGTCGTCATTGGCACGATGATTTGTCCCATCCAAACCTATCTGCCAGGCATAACAATGATGGCGGGCATCGTAATATTCAGTTTTGAGTTCTGTAATATAATTCTTAATTTCTTCCTCAGATTGAACGGGCCATGCGAAGGCCAAGAACTTGCTTCCTTTCTCTTTATATAATCCCTGCGCAGGGCCATCAATCGTTTTATAGACATCATCCAACAACATAATAAGTTCATTTTTTGGGAGCAAATACAAATTTACCAAAAAAAATGAGTTGATTGCAGGAAGCTTCGGAAGCGTTTGGTTAGTTTCATATCCGGGCAAAAATTTCCGGATAACTGTTGAGCGCTTTTTGCAGATAGTGCTCCCTTTGTTTTTCATCCGCAAGGGTGATTTGCGGATAGAAGTGGTGTCCGATGATTTGCATACCACAGAAGCCAAATACCTCCTGCCCCTGGATGGTTCTAAAAGCTTCAATGAGCCCCTTATCATCGTACTCTTCAACCGTATTCCCCATTGTCGTGTGCAAAATCACCCGCTTGTCGGTCAGGAGGCCGGTTGCTCCGCCCCTACCATATTTAAAAGCAAAACCATTGGTCAATACGCGGTCAATATATCCCTTCAGAACGGCCGGAAAGCTGGCCCACCAAAGTGGATAAACGACCGAAATCAGATCTGCTTCCTGCATCAACTTCTGTTCAGCCTCAATGTCTGCTGGCACCGTGCCCGACTTTAATGCCTCCAGGTCAGCAGGGGACAATACAACGCTGAAATCCTTTTCATAAAGGTTGCGCCATATCACTTTCCAACCCAACAGTTCATATTGCTGCCTCAGTGCTTTTGCCAAATAGTTGCTGAAACTTTTATCAGAGGGGTGCGCGGAAATAATCAAATGTGTCATAATAGTAAAATATTAACATATCTAAATTCTGAAAAGAAAACGTATCACCAGCTTATTTTGTTTCCTTAATTATCATTAAAAGGCGTGGATCCTTATCGGGTTTCAATAAAAAACGATTTAGATCCGAGTTCCCAACGCTTCTGCTCTGTCTTTTCGACTTCTATTTAGTATCTTTGAGAGTTTAAAAACTAAGCAAACAGTAAAGAATGGAACAACTCATTGCAGTTTTCACATCCAAACGAAATATCGGCCTCACAGCAATTCCCTATTTTGCAACATTCAATGAAAATCAGCCGATAACGCTTCATGAACATGCCACCCCTGAGCATATTAGAGCTGAACCTGAACGTTTTTCAGATCAGCAAAAGGAGATGATTTTGCTTTTGACCAAGATTAGCGAACACAATTTGCACCGACGCTATGGAAAAAAAGAATCTTTAAAAACATTTATGGACCAATTGCAGGTTCATCCCCATTTTGAAAAGGAAATCTTACCCTTTATTGACCGGACCATCTATTCGGCGATTTATTTGCTGGGGCAGAGTGGTTTAAAAGCCTATTACAAGGACGGAACATTCAGTAATGTTTACCAGTCGGATCGCCTCATTATACGAGAAACACCAGCTCAGCCGGTTTTTGATTTCACGCTCACCAGTGAAGGCCTCGAGTATTCCCTGAAAGTCAGGCAAGCACTGGAGGATAATAAACCCGACAAAGAATTTGCACTCCTGGGAAGAGACGTTGAATTTATAAGCCGGGAAACGGCCGTTTTAAAAATTCACCATAACATCTACTATTTTAAGAATATTGACAGTAATAAATTCAAGCCTTTCCTGGACAAATCGACCATACATGTTCCCATGCGTCAGGTAGATATTTATATGGAAGGATTTGTCAGTAAATGTATCAGAAACTTCGATGTAACCGGTAAAGGTTTTGAAGTCATTGAAAAAAAGGAACAGCCTTTGCCCCATTTAGCACTCATTAAAGACCTCAAACATTTGCCGGTTCTGGGCTTGCACTTTAAATATGGGAATCGTATTTTTTTGGCCGACAGGCTGGCACCGGTTTATGTGGAGTATGTCAAGAGCGAACAAGGTTATGCCTTTCATAAAATAGTACGTGATTTTGATTTTGAATTGAGCATCATTAACCGGCTGAACGAATTGGGGTTGGTAAAAACCGGGGACGCCCTCTTCCAGCCGGAAGCTTGTACTTCAAAAAAGACAGCAACGCAAATGTTGGCCTTCATGGCCGATTGGATAAATTTGAACAAGGAGCAACTTAACAAGGAAGGATTTTCCATAGAAACGAACTTTGATAACCGAAATATCTTTGTCGGCAAAGCAACACTTAAAGTTGACAGCAGTGAAGACAATGACTGGTTTGAAATCAAAGTCAGGGTGCAAATAGGAGAATTTAATCTCCCCTTTTTCAAATTCAGAAAAAATTTGATTGAGGAAAATCCCGAGTTTGAGCTACCCAATGGTCAAACCTTCATGATTCCTCCGGAATGGTTCACCCGTTTTAGTGAATTATTTGATTATGCCAAGGTGGATAAGAACTCGATCCGTTTGCCCCGCTCTCATTTCCAAATAATGGAGCGGGTGAAATATGGTGTGGGCCAAATTGATAAAAAAACGGACGTACCAAAAATAGTATTCCCGCAAGTGGAGATTCCTGAAGGCATCCAGGCCAAGTTAAGGCCTTATCAAACAGAAGGATATGCCTGGCTAAACTTTTTGATGGAAAATGGATATGGAGGTATTTTGGCCGACGATATGGGCTTGGGTAAAACCCTTCAAACCATTACTTTGCTACAGAAAATATACGACAATATTGAGCGTCAAACCATCGACCCTCAGGAGGCATTGATGACGCCTGAAGAGACTGCAGAAGAGCGGGCGCAACAATTATCCTTATTTGGAGCCCCGGCTGTTAAAACCTTTAATAAAACGGGCATTCCAGCCTCCCTTATTGTTATGCCCACATCCTTGGTCCACAATTGGCAGGATGAACTGAGTAAGTTTTCGCCTGGCATGCGTATTTATAACTACACCGGTACCAACAGGTTGCGATCGAAGGATATCGGGAAAATTTTTCAGCACTACCACATTGTATTAACCTCCTATGGGGTACTCAGGAATGACATTGAATTAATGGCCAATTATACCTTTCATTATTTCATCCTGGACGAAAGTCAATACGTTAAAAACCCAACTTCAAAGGTTTATGAGGCGGTCAAACAGATCCAGTCGAAACACCGTTTAACGTTGACGGGTACGCCCATAGAGAATTCTTTGGTCGATTTATGGGCCCAGATGAACCTTGTCAACAAAGGTCTTTTAGGATCGCTGGCCTTTTTTAAACGCCATTTTGTTCAACCCATCACCCGTCACAAAGCTGAAGATAAGGAGGTTAAATTGCAGAAACTGATACAACCTTTTTTATTGAGACGTACCAAAGAAAAAGTCGCCAAAGACTTGCCCCCCATTATGGAACAGGTTCTGTATTGCGACATGACGCCGGAACAGGAAAAATTTTACGAACGTGAAAAATCAGGTATTCGTAACAGCATTTATCAGGTTTTTGAGCATAAAACCCCTGAGCAATCGGCCATTATGGCCTTACAGGCCTTGACCCGTTTGCGACAAATTGCGAATCACCCGGTAATGGTTGATGAAAGCTACCAAGGCTCGTCGGGGAAATTTGAACAAATTGTGGACAAGTTGGAAAGCATTGTGGCAGAAGGCCACAATGTGTTGGTTTTTTCTTCCTTTGTCAAAGACTTGGAATTGCTCCAAAAAGAATTACAAATCAAAAAGTTGTCCTTCACAAAACTCATTGGTTCAACGCGCGAACGCGATAAGGTTATTCAGGAATTCAACGATAAGGCATCCATATTTCTTATATCCTTAAAAGCGGGTGGAGTGGGCCTCAACCTCACTAAGGCTGATTATGTATTCATGTTAAATCCCTGGTGGAATCCTGCGGCTGAATCACAGGCCATTAACCGCGCCCATCGAATTGGACAGACCAGGAATGTATTTGTATACCGCTTTTTATCTTCGGGCACCATTGAAGACAAGATTGCCCGGTTACAGCAAAAAAAATCTCAGTTAGCCGATGTGTTTGTCAATAACAACAACCCCCTGACCGACCTTAGTCAGGAAGAGATACTGGAACTTTTTAGCTAAGATGGCTTGTGTTTTTGGCTTAATTATTGATAATTCATCCTATAAAAACAGGTCGTTAGATTATTAGGTCATTAGGTAATAGGGAGGAGCAAGTCCTTAATTATAAGTTAATTACACACACAGCCGGATCATAACTGCTTGTAAATTAAGTGAATAAAAAAGTTTAACGAACTATTGCTAATAAAAACAGACATTATGAGAAAACTACTATTTATTGCAGCCACTCTGTTGATGAGCTGGCCATTGATGGCGCAGGAAGAAGAAAACAATGCTGAAGTTATCGTGGAATCCAGACAGCTGGCGCCATTTGAAAACCTGAAAGTTTCTCGTGGCATCAATGTGACTTTGGTAGAAGGGGACGCTCCTAAAGCAGAAATACATATCAAAAATGCCCCCATTGACGATGTGTTATTGGAACAGTCGAACAAGGACCTCACCATTCGGATGCGTGCCCGCATTTACAAAGATGTGCCATAAATGTCTATTTGTATTACCAGAATATCAACGAAATTTCAGTAAGCAGCGGCGCAAGTGTCTATTCGGAAGATCTGTTGGAAACTGATTTTCTCAAACTGGAAACCGGAACCGATGCTTCTATTCAATTAGAAATTGAAGTCAACAAGCTAGAGGCATCTGCCTCCGCTTCCCGGATAGATGTCATGGGTAGTGCTCAAAATATGGAAATAAACGCCACTACAGGCGGGCGCTTTCTGGGTGCCAATCTGCAGGGTAAGGTGACCAATATAAGGGCCAATACCGGCGCCAGTGCGCAAGTCTGGGTAACGGATGAGCTGAATGCACGGGCAGGATCCGGTGCCAGCATCGAATACACCGGGAATCCGGCCAAAGTCGACGTGCACACCAGCCTGGGCGGCAAGGTAAATAAGATCGAGTAAAAAAGACTTTCAGGCAGTTTGGAATAAGCACCCAGTCTGCCACAAACGCTGATACAAACAGCCTCTCCGGTCACTAATGTCCGGAGAGGCTGTTTCTAGTTTTTTGACACTGATATGTCCTACTTCTGTCGGGCCGCCTTCAAAGTATTTAACAGCAGGGATACGATCGTCATAGGTCCGACCCCACCAGGCACAGGCGTAATAAAACTACATTTGGGAGATACGTTGAGAAAATCCACATCCCCTTTCAGGCGCCATCCGCTTTTAGTTTCGGTAGATGGTACGCGGGTGGTTCCCACATCAATGACCACAGCACCTTCCTTGACCATATCTGCCTTTAAGAACTCGGGAATACCGAGGGCCGCCACAAGGATGTCGGCTTGCAGACAAATTTCTTTCAAATTGGCTGTGCGACTATGACATACGGTAACCGTAGCATCGCCCGGATGGCCTTTTAATGAGAGCAAGATACTCATGGGGCGGCCTACGATATTGCTACGACCAATGATTACAGCATGTTTACCTTTGGTTTCAATATTGTAGCGCTTTAACAGTTCCATGATACCTTGCGGAGTGGCGGAAACAAAAGCATCGGCACCGGTAATCATGCGTCCCAGGTTTTGAGGATGAAAACCGTCCACATCTTTTTTAGGGTCAATGGCCTCTGTGACCTTTTCTTCTGAAATATGTTTGGGTAGCGGTAATTGAACAATAAAGCCATCCACATCCGCATCTTCATTCAGTTTCTTAACGGCACTCAGCAATTCCTCTTCGGTGACATCGTTACCAAAGCGGATGAGTGAAGAAGCAAATCCCACTTCCTCGCACGATTTGATTTTAGCAGCCACGTATGTTTCACTGCCCCCATCATTGCCAACCAGAACTGCAGCCAGGTGTGGCTGCTTCATGCCGGCTGAAATCATTTGTTTAACCTCTTCGGCAATTTCCAGCTTAACTGCCTGAGATGTTTTTTTTCCGTCAATCAGTTGCATAACAGTATTTTGTTTATTGGTTCAGATCTACACACCATAAAGCTAATAAAAAAGGCAGAAGCTTTAAATGCTACTGCCTTTTTTGATAATTGAGTTTTTAACGCCGTCCCATGGGCATATTGGCCATGAGCTTGGAGAGGTTCTTGCCCTGCCCCATCATTTTCATGACCTTGCGTGTATCTTCAAATTGTTTAATCAATCGGTTCACTTCCTGAATAGAAGTACCGCTTCCGGCAGCTATCCGCTTGCGTCGACTGCCATTGAGTAATTCCGGCGTTTCTCTTTCAGCGGGTGTCATTGAAAAGATAATGGCTTCCACTTCTTTAAAAGCGTCATCATCAAAATCCATATCCTTAATGGCTTTACCCATGCCCGGAATCATGCCGGCCAAATCTTTCAGGCTACCCATCTTTTTTATCTGCTGAATCTGGCTCAGAAAATCATTGAAACTAAATTGGTTTTTAGCAATTTTTTTCTGCAGTTTGCGGGCTTCTCCCTCATCGAACTGTTCTTGTGCACGCTCAACCAGCGACACGATATCACCCATTCCTAAAATACGATCGGCCATCCTGCTGGGGTGAAACACATCCAGCGCATCCATCTTTTCGCCGGTACCGACAAATTTAATGGGTTTGTTGACCACACTGCGAATAGACAGCGCTGCCCCACCGCGGGTATCACCATCCAACTTGGTCAGCACCACACCATCAAAATCCAGACGATCATTGAACTCCTTAGCGGTATTGACGGCATCTTGTCCGGTCATGGAATCCACCACAAACAAAATCTCATGTGGCTTAACCGCATTTTTGATGGCCGAAATTTCGTTCATCATCTCTGCATCCACGGCCAATCGACCGGCCGTATCAATGATGACCAAATCAAATCCTTTTTGTTTGGCCTCCTTAATGGCATCTTTGGCAATCTGAACCGGGTCTTTGCTGCCTTCCTGGGTAAAAACCGGGACACTAATCTGTTCGCCCAGCACCTGCAGCTGGTTGATGGCGGCGGGACGGTATACGTCACCGGCCACCAATAAAGGATTCTTGGATCGCTTGGTCTTCAGAAAACTGGCCAACTTTCCTGTGAAAGTCGTCTTACCGGAACCTTGCAGACCAGCAATTAAAATAATGGCCGGTTCACCTTTGAGGTTGATATCGGTAGAAGCGCCACCCATGAGTTTGGTCAACTCATCGTGAACAATCTTCACCATCATCTGCTCCGGCTTTACGGCCGAAAGCACATCCTGTCCCAAAGCCTCTTCCTTTACCTTTTCAGTAAAAGTTTTAGCCGTTTTGAAGTTAACGTCGGCATCCAACAGAGCCCGACGAATATCTTTGAGCGTTTCTGCTACATTTATTTCAGTGATTTTACCCTGCCCTTTCAGCAGTTTAAACGATCGTTCAAGCTTTTCCGAGAGATTATCAAACATCTTATTGGCTCCATTTTAATTTGCCGCAAAAATAGCAAAAAAATGTGGAGAAAAGGCGATTTAAGGCAGAAATTACGTACCATAAACCACCTTTTCCATGGCCCAATTCACCTTGGCGGCGGAATGTGCACTGCTGACGCAGGGTTTATGATGCAAGAGTTCCTGAACCACCTGTTTAATCATATTATATTGAATGTTTTCGGGATTCATATACGGAAACTCCAGTTCTCCCTTTTCATTGTAGAGCATGACCGGTTCATGACCAAAACCTGAAAAAACAATTTTTCCTTTGGTACCAATAATTTCCATCACATCCTCCCGGGCAGATGGATCGGTCACAAAGCTCCAAGTGCCAGTGCCAGTCAGTCCATTTTTAAATTGAAAGACAGCTGTTACCGTATCTTCAGCCGGATAGATTTTGCCACCATTGGTGGCAAAACCATGGATGTCTGTAAGGTCTCCAAACACAAAACTGAGAAAGTCCAGCTGATGCGAAGCCAAATCGTAAAAAATGCCTCCTCCGGCCACTTTCGGATCCACACGCCAAATGGGAGCTTCTCCATCCATTTCCTGCGGCAATGGGGGGCGTGTCAGTCGAATGTTGGCCATAAGAGGGGTACCGACATGCCCTTCCTCCACCAGCTCTTTGACTTTGAGGAAGCCGGGCAGACTTCTTCGGTAGTAGGCCACAAAAAGAGGGACACCCGTTTCATCTGACACCCGTATCATCTCCTGACATTGGGCATAGGTAGCTGCCATGGGTTTCTCAACATATACCGCTTTACCCGCTCTCATGGCCTTTATGGCATATTCAGCATGGGTTGAAGGGGGTGTAGCCACGTATATGGCATTAATGCTTCATCTGCTATAAGCAGGTCGGCATCATCATACCATTTAGGTACCTTGTGACGGGCAGCGTAATCTGCTGCCAATTGACCATTTCTACGCATGACGGCCATTAACCGGGACCCATCTACTTTATTAAAAGCCGGTCCACTTTTCTTTTCTGTAACATCACCACAACCTATGATCCCCCAATTAACTTTTTTCATTATTTTTAAATTTGATACTTTGTTTTCAATTTTTGAGTCAGGAAATACATCCCTTGACCTGTCTAATTTTAAATCCATTAAGGGTGTTTCCCATCATTAAAAACACATGGACAGTTTAAAAGTTTCTCAATATTGTAACAAGTAAAAGAATTTTTTGCCAAATTACACGCACAAGCTGGAATCATTTATTATTTTCCTTCCAACTGAGATTATTTTTTAGAAATTGAAAATACTTTATGGTGATATCGAGACTGAAACAACTGTTTAACCTTCAAAGATCCCGTTCGATTTCCTATGATACGGATGAATACTACGATATTATCGGTGATATTCATGGTTATAATGCTGAGTTAAACAGTCTGCTAAGCCTTATGGGGTATACGATTGAAAACGGGACATGGAAACATTCTGAGCGAAAAGCGGTGTTTGTAGGTGATTTTGTCAGTCGCGGCCCCGATACCCGGGCTGTGATGAAAACGGTTCGAAGTATGGTAGATAATGGAAGTGGCTATGCCGTGCTGGGCAACCATGAATTAAATGTGATTGGCTATTTTTCATTGGATAAGCGAGGCCAACCCTACTACCAGCCTCCCCCATCCAACAAAATACAAATGGAACGTATTCGCGCACAGTTTGCAGATAGTGAAGGCGAATTGGACGATTATGTGAATTGGCTGAAAGAGTTACCTTTTTATTTAAACTTTGGCCCCATAAGGGTGGTACATGCTTATTGGAGTGAAAAGCATATTCAGTTAATCAATCAGACCCTTACCCGCGGACGGTTGACGAAGAAATTAATCAAGGAAATTGTTAAAGGGAAAAGCGAATTTGCTCATGCTGTGCGACAAACGACCCGGGGTATCGAGCTTAATTTGCCAAAGGATTTAATTATCAAGGATGCGAAGAACATTCGTCGGACCAACTTCCGGATTCTGTGGTGGGAATCTCCGCATGGTCAGACTTTTCGCCATTTAAGCTACGGCAATCGCTTTGTCCTGCCAGATTACACGGTTCCCGAACAGATTTTGTTTCCTTTTGAAGTATATGGACCCGATCAACCCCTTGTGTTTTTTGGCCATTATTGCATTGGATCAGCACCCCTGGCGCCCGCACCCAATGTCTGTTGCATGGATGGTTGCGTAGCCGGAAATGGCCGTTTGGTGGCCTACCGCTGGAGTGGCGAGGACATCATTAATGAAAGTCACTTTGTTTCGGTGGAACCCGCCTAAGATTATCACGAATGACTAACATCCGTCATTTAATCTAAGGGTTCTAACAGGTATTTTTAGGCACCCATTCAAAAGCTTCTGAAGGTCGACATGCACTGAGTGTGATTTGTTCCCAGAAAAAAAAGCTCTTCAGACCGTGTCAGGGTATATTTAAATGACTATGTGACGAAGGATGGTTGTCCATAGAGCAACTGGATGATAAGCTTAAACCTGAAAATAGGATTGTGCCTGGAAAATAAAACGATTATATTTGCAAGTATATAACTATTTACAATTGTATCAATTACCCGGACTCACCACCTGAAAAATAAAAACGCAATTTGATGATGACAAAGAAAAAATGGACGGTCCTGACCTTACTGGTGGCAGGACTATTTGGAGGATTACAAAGCAGTATGGCTTGTACCAATGTTTTGGTGACCAGAGGCGCCTCTGCCGATGGTTCTACATTTATTACTTACGCGGCTGATTCACATGATTTATATGGGGAGTTGTATTATTGGCCGGGACAGGAATTTCCGGAGGGAACCATGCTGAATATCAAAGAATGGGACACCGGTAAAAATCTGGGACAAATTCCGCAAATAGATCGTACGCATACCGTTATCGGCAATATGAACGAACACCAGGTGACCATTGCTGAGACCACCTTTGGGGGGCGTCCTGAATTACGGGATTCAACCGGCATTATGGATTATGGCAGCCTGATTTACGTGGCCCTTCAACGTTCTAAAACGGCTCGGGAGGCCATTAAAGTAATGACCCAACTGGTCGAAGATCATGGCTACTACAGTTCCGGAGAGTCCTTTTCCATTGCCGATCCCAACGAAGTCTGGATAATGGAGATGATAGGCAAAGGTCCCAACAACAAAGGTGCTGTTTGGGTGGCAGTGAAGGTGCCCGACGGCTATGTTTCTGCGCATGCCAATCAGGCTCGCATTACCACCTTTGATTTAAACGACAAAGAAAATGTGCTCTATTCGAATGATGTGGTTTCTTTTGCCAGGGAAAGCGGCTTTTTTGACGGAAAAAACAAAGATTTCAGTTTTGCCGACACCTATGCACCCCTGGATTTTGGAGCGATTCGTTTTTGCGAGGCCCGCGTATGGAGTGCCTTCCGGTTGATGAATCCGGAAATGGACAAGTACGTTTCATTTATAGAAGGTGAATCTGATGAAAGAATGCCTTTGTTCATCAAACCCGATAAAAAAGTAAGCGTCAGGGATGTTCAAAACATCATGCGTGATTACTATGAAGGAACCCCGCTTTCAATGACCCAGGACCCTGGTGCCGGACCTTACGGAAAACCATATCGTTTCAGACCTCTGACATGGGAAGTGGATGGCGTGGAGTATTTTAATGAGCGGGCCATTGCGACCCAACAAACCGCCTTTTCTTTTGTCGCCCAAATGCGCAACTGGATGCCCGATCCCATTGGCGGCATTCTTTGGTTTGGCGTGGATGATGCCAACATGACGGTTTACCTCCCGATGTATATGGGCATGAATGACATCCCCGAAAACTTTGCCCAAGGCAATGGCCACATGCTTGAATTCTCTTGGAATTCAGCTTTTTGGGTGTTCAACTGGGTCGCCAACCAGGCGTATTACCGATACAGTTATATGATTGAGGATATTCGTAAGGTTCAAACAGAACTCGAAGACAGATATGAGGCTTATACACCGGCCATCGATCAGGCGGCTCTGACTTTGTACGAGGAAGATCCTGAAATGGCGAAAGTTTTCCTGACCGATTATGTGCACAACCAATCACGCATAGCGGTAGAAAGATGGAAAAAACTGGGGGAGTTTCTGATGGTGAAATATCTGGATGGTAACCTTCACGAGGAAGAGGATGGCATCTTCCTGCGCAATGAGCATGGCAACCCCAAGCCCGCCCAATTCCCGGGTTATGATGAAGGCTATTACAAGCGCATTGTGGATGAAACAGGCGACAAACTTAAAATGATTGAGATACCTAAAAAATAATTCTTTTTGTAGGACACCTAAAACGGGAAAAGCGTCTATCATCGTTTTTCCCGTTTTTAATTCCATAAGGAGATCTTAAAAAAAGGCTTCCACGGTGGAAGATATCTGTTTGGCGGCACTTTTGTCTATTTTTGTTTAAGTATATTTGAAAAATGAAGCTATCTGAAATAGGGGAATTTGGTTTTATTGAACGATTCGCGCATCGTTTTGAAGATTTACTGGCTCCCAATGCCATGGGCATTGGGGACGATTGTGCCATCATTCCGGCTGGGGATGATCACGATCTCGTTTTAACCACCGACATGCTGGTAGAGGACATTCATTTCATACGCGACAAAATTTCGCCGCTAGATTTAGGACATAAAGCTTTGGCCGTCAACTTAAGTGATGTGGCAGCTATGGGCGCCCGGCCTGTCGGCTCCTTCTTATCCATCGCCATCCCTCACGGCATTGACGTGGAGTATCTGGATCAATTAATGGAAGGTTATCATCAACTCAGTGAGCGCTACCAGTTGCCATTGATGGGTGGGGACACTACACGATCGCCGCACAAACTGGTGCTTAATATCAGTGTAGTGGGCAGGGTGGCTAAAGGAACAGCCAAATTGCGTTCTGCTGCACAAGAAGGTGATGTAGTTGCAGTTACCGGTATGTTGGGCGATTCCGCTGCCGGCCTCCACGCCCTCATTAACAACCTTTCAGCCAACCCTGAAAGCTCTTATTTGATTGAGAAGCATGTCCGTCCCCACCCCCATATTGAACAAGGCCTTTGGTTAGGTCGTCAGCGCAGCGTACATGCTATGATGGATGTGAGCGATGGCATTGCCTCGGACATGAAACACATCCTCAAGGCTTCCGGACTAGGCGCGGGTATCGAATTGTCACAGCTCCCTCTCTCCGATCAGCTCAAGGCATTTTCGGCTCAACATCAACTCAATGCTTTTGAACTGGCCACTTCCGGTGGTGAAGATTATTGCCTTTTATTGACCGTTGAAGCGGACAGCTTTCAGGAAACGGCTGCTTCCTATAAAGAGGCTTTGGGTGCGGATTTATATGCCATTGGCTTTATAACAAGCGACCAACAACTCAAATGGACCAAAGACCACCAATCAATAGCCGGGGGACTAAAAGATGGTTTTAATCATTTCCTGTAGTAACTTTGAAAACTGTTCAAATAAAATGGTATGCAGTTAATTAAGAACATGGTCACTTTTTTGGATCAAACCCTCTGCAGGTGGTTGGTTAGAATCGTTTATCCGCAATACCAACGTCCCAGAACCGGCTACCTGAAACACTATCAGGTGTTGGGGCAGTACTTTTTTATGCAGAAGGTTATGGGTTTTAACCGCCGGGTGCCCTGGCCGGTGGATTTCAGAAGCAAAATCCGGGGGTGGGAGTGTATCGAAAAGGGAATCATGTGTGACCCGGGTGATAATCCTGGACTTTATATCAATGCCTATGGGGGACTTAAAATGGGGGACAATGTGGGGATTGCTTCGAATACCGTCGTTGTTACCACCAACCATGATAAGTACGATCATCGAAAAACCGGAAAGAAAAAGGGTATCATCATTGGTAACAATGTCTGGATAGGTGCCAATTGCACCCTTCTCCCCGGCACCATTATTGGCAATGAGGTCACCATTGGTGCCGGTTGTGTGATTTCTGGCGAAATCCCCTCCAAAAGCACGGTTGTCAGAGGAGACAACCACCTCAAGATTATTCCCAAGCAAAAGGACTATCAATGGGATATCTACAGTGAGGAGTTAACCTGAGTGCCCTACACTTCACCCAGGGTTTTCCCCCGCTCCCGCCCCAGTAAAATATGTTTGGGACTGCCAATTATTTGGCTGCCATAGATGCCCGTATGGCCTGAAAAAAGGTAGGCCATTACGACTGCTATCGCAATAAATACGCCACTTTCCACCCCAAATAACTCCATCCCCATAAAAATACAGGCCAGGGGCGTGTTGGTCGCACCCGCAAAAACGGCCACAAACCCCATTCCGGCAAGTAAGGCAATGGGCAGCGGCACAAAGAGGGCCAATGCATTGCCCAGTGTAGCACCGATAAAAAACAGCGGTGTTACCTCACCCCCTTTAAATCCAGCCCCCAAGGTGAAGGTGGTAAAAAGTATTTTGGCCGCAAAATCATAGAAAGGGATATCCTCGGAGAAGGCATCGACAATAACGGGAATACCCAAGCCGACGTAGCGCGTGTCGCCCATCAGCCAGACAGCCAGGGCAATGACGCTCCGCCAATAACCGGTCGCAAAGGCGGCCAGGCAGCCAGGCGCTTAAAAATGGCGGTCCAGTAACGAGCCAAAAAAGAAAAGGACCGGGCCGTAAACCCAAAAAGGATGCCGACGCCAATAGCCATTAATAAATTCAAGGGTGTTAATGCCGGCACAAAGGGTATGGCATAAACGGTATGAGGAATGCCCCAGGCGTGGCACATCCAGTCGGCCACAAAGGCCGCTAAAAAAACCGGTAACAACCCTTCGTAGCGGACTTTCCCCACCACAAAGACTTCCAGGGCAAAAATGGCGCCTGCCAAAGGAGTGCCAAATACAGAAGCAAACCCGGCACTAACCCCGGCGGACAGTAAAACTTTACGGTCGCGTGGCCGCAAACGGAATATTTTTGTAAACTGGTCGGCTATGGCTCCTCCCATCTGAACGGCGGTTCCTTCACGACCGGCAGACCCTCCAAACAAATGGGTGGCTATGGTGCCAAAAAGTACCAGTGGCGCCATGCGCAAAGGAATGACCTTCTTAGGTGAATGAAACTCCTCCAGCAACTGGTTGTTGCCCTTCACAACAGTCTCTCCCCAATAATGATACGTCAGGCCAATAATAAGCCCGCCAAGGGGCAGCAGAGCAATGATCCAGACATGGCTTTCCCGCCAATTGGTCGCCCAATCCAATCCCCACAGAAAAAATGCAGACGCACTGCCGACTAAAACGCCTATTAATCCGCAAATTAAAATCCACTTGAACATGTAAAGGAACAAGGTGGACACGGAAGCCGGGATCCAGTTTTTTCGGGGATGAATCATGTGAAATTTATTTTCGTCTTACAAAAGTATTAAAATAGCTGTTCCTGTGGCCTTTCTGTTTCTATAAAAAAGGATGGATGACATAAAAAAATGCGAAACCGGGATCCATCCTTCTGAACAGGAGTTGAAAAGAATACTGAATGCATTTGTCCCACAACTTCCTACCAGCTATATTTGTTATAATTAAATACCGCTTGACGCGGTATCCCATTTTTCACCAAGTCAGCTAACAAACCTATTTATGAAGGCTTTATTAATTGTAGATGTACAGAATGATTTTTTGCCCGGCGGCGCTTTACAGGTGCCTGAAGGAGACAGGATTATCCCGGTTATTAATAATATTCAGAAATATTTTCGCCTTATTGTCGCCACACGTGACTGGCACCCCGTGAATCATGGCAGCTTCGCCTCTAACCATGCCGCAAAAAGCCTGGTGAAATGATTCGCTTGCACGGTCAATCGCAAATTTTATGGCCCGACCATTGTGTGCAGGGCAGTCCCGGTGCGGAGATTTCCCCGCTTCTCAACCAGGCGCTGATTAACAATGTGATATTTAAGGGATCAGACCCCGATATCGACTCGTACAGCGCCTTTTACGACAATGGCCATCTGAAGGAAACGGGCCTGCATGCCTATCTTAAACGCAATGGTATTACAACCCTTTATGTAACCGGACTGGCGGCTGATTACTGTGTTTATTATACGGTTAAAGATGCCGTTCTGCTCGGCTATGAAACCTATTTGCTGACAGACGCCACACGCGGTGTTAATATGCAGGCAGATGACACCCAAAAGGCTTTTGAGGAATTGCGGCGGATAGGCGCCCAACTGATGACTTCAGACACATTAGGTTAATACCACCCTAAAATCGTCATCCCAGGCCAATTTGCCGCTTTTTTCCGCCCCCCCGGCATCCATAAAGCCTTTCAGAGTATTGGTTTTACCTTTTAGAATGAGATCGCCAATTTGGCGCTCCGATAGTTTTTTACCCATAAATTCAAAGGGAACCACAACCTTGCAACCCTGCGTGTAGCGTTCACATCCATAGGCAGATCGTCCTTTAATCATTAATCCTTCCTTGCACTTTGGGCAATGCCAGGGTTCCTGCTCCTCTTTTTCGAGGCGCAACTGATAGTTATCGTCGAGGGAAAGCACACCATCCACCTTTTCGCCTTTCAGCTCAAAACCTTTGATTAGGGGACTCTTACCCTTTCTCAACAGGATTTCAATTTGGTTCCCGGTCAGTTGTTTGCCCAAATA
This sequence comes from Geofilum rubicundum JCM 15548, assembly GCF_000974365.1. GTDB lineage: Bacteria > Bacteroidota > Bacteroidia > Bacteroidales > Marinilabiliaceae > Geofilum > Geofilum rubicundum. The sequence continues at coordinate 81,303 of NZ_BAZW01000004.1, read as the reverse complement.
GGTAAAAGGAACGACAGTCTGGCATCCCTCTTTAAAACGGGAACAACCCCAGGCATGCTTGCCTTTTAACATCGTTCCTTCTCCACAACGGGGACATTGGATCGCTTCTGCTTCCTCGCGGGCACTTTTATCCGGCGTCGTCTTTTTGTCATTTTGACTGGCGTCATCCACCACCGAGATCATGGGAATGGTTGGTTCTCGCAGAACCGTATGCACAATGTCTGACACCATCTGCTTGAGGTCATTCATGAATGCCAGCGGATCGTAAGTCCCTTTCTCAATTTCCCGTAACTTTTTTTCCCATTGTCCGGTGAGTTCGGCAGATTTTACCGACTCATTACGAATGGCATCAATCAACTGTGTACCGGTGATGGTTGGGGCCAGACTCTTGCGGTTTTTGGTGATGTATTTTCGCTTAAAAAGGGTCTCAATGATGGCTGCGCGGGTGGATGGCCGGCCAATGCCATTCTCCTTCATCACATCCCGCAATTCTTCATCATCCACCTGCTTACCTGCTGTCTCCATGGCTCGGAGCAGCGTAGCTTCGGTAAAAGGTTTAGGTGGTTGCGTCTCCTTTTCCTGGAGGTCGGGTTCATGCGGCCCCTGTTCTCCTTTGGTGAATTCCGGCAAAATGGCCTCCTCGCCCTTGCCTTGCCCCATTTTCAGCACCACACGCCAGCCCGGATCCAGAATTTGCTTGCCTGTGGCTTTGAAATTAACGGTCTCCACCCGGCCTTCCACAGTGGTGGTATGGATGATGGCATCGGGATAAAAGGCCGCGATAAAACGACGGGCCACCATGTCAAAGACCAATTTTTCATCGCGTGTTAAGGAAGCGGGCGGATTTTGACCTGTGGGAATAATGGCATGGTGATCGGTGACTTTGGTATCATCGAACACTTTCTTTGATTTGGGAATTTTTTGAGCCAGAACAGGCGCGGTTAAAGCCTCATAAGGCTTTAACCCTTTCATGATACCGGCCACCTTGGGATACATATCATTACTCAGAAAAGTGGTATCCACACGCGGATAGGTGGTCAGTTTCTTTTCGTACAGCAACTGAATGGTTTTCAAGGTTTCATCGGCCGAAAGACCAAATTTTCGGTTGCAATCCACCTGAAGGGAAGTTAAATCAAAAAGGCGCGGTGGGGCCTCTTTGCCTTTTTTCCGGCCAAAACCGGTTATTTCAAAGACCTTCCCGCGTATCAGTTCAATGGCCTTTTCAGCCTCCTCTTTATTGGTGAAGCGGCCTTCTGTATTGTTGAAGGTCACCTCCTTATAAACCGTTTTGAGCTCCCAGTAAGGCTGGGGCACAAAATGGTCGATCTCTTTTTGTCGCTCCACAATCAAAGCGAGTGTGGGCGTTTGCACGCGTCCGATCGATAGCACTTGCCCTTGTTGACCGTATTTTAAGGTATATAAGCGGGTGCCATTGATGCCCAAAAGCCAGTCGCCAATGGCCCGGGCACTTCCGGCAGCGTACAGGGCATCAAAGTCAGAGCCTTCATGCAACTTCTCAAAACCTTCACGAATGGCCTCTTCGGTCAGGGAAGAAATCCACAATCGTTTAACGGGACACTGACAGTTGGCTTTTTGCAATACCCAGCGTTGAATGACCTCCCCCTCCTGCCCGGCATCCCCGCAATTGATGACCAAATCGGCATTTTTCACAATCCCCGCAATGGCTCTGAATTGTTTGATGACGCCCTGATCATCGATGAGCTTAATGCCAAAGCGCGAAGGAATGATGGGTAAAGTTCCCAGCGACCAGCGCTTCCAATCCGGCAGGTAGTCATGCGGCTCTTTCAGGGTACACAAATGACCAAACGTCCACGTTACCTGATAACCATTACCTTCGTAATAGCCATCTTTACGGGACGTAGCGCCCAAAATACGGGCCAACTCCTTTGCAACACTGGGTTTCTCGGCAATACAGACCTTCATCGGTTTTTCCTTTTTTTGGAATGGATGCACGAAGATAGTCAAATCAGACGAAGGTAGAAAGGAGTGCTTCTGTAACTAAAGTTCAAAAACCAATCCGTCGTAAGCCAATTCAACATTGGACGGTAAGGTGGGATTAATTTCATCGTGTAATCCCAATTGGTGACTGATATGCGTGATATAAGCCTTATCCGGTTTCAATTCCGCAATGAGTTCAAGTGCCTGTGATAAATTAAAATGTGAAATGTGCGTTTCGTGGCGCAAGCATCCACCACCAGGACTTTGGATCCTCTGATTTTCGAGAATTGATTTTCAGGAACATGATTGGTATCGGTCAGGTAACAAAAATCTCCAATTCGAAAGCCAAGGACCGGTAAGAGATGGTGCATCACCCGAATGGGAATAACGGGTAGGCCTTCCACTTCGAAGGGCTGCTCATCTATTTTGTTGAGAATAATATCAGGCAAACCAGGATACTTGGATTCCGAGAAAGCATAGGCAAATTCCTGCCGGAGACTTTTAATAACAGATGCCTCTGCATAGACATGGGCCTTGGTGTTATTGATCCAGTTAAAAGCCCTCACATCATCGAGTCCCGCCGTATGATCCTTGTGGCAATGCGTGATCAGAATGCCTTCGAGGTGGGTTGTACCCGATTGCAGCATCTGCATGCGAAAATCCGGTCCCGTATCAATCACCAGATTGGTCTCGCCCGATTGAACAAGGACAGAGGAACGCAGACGCTTGTCTTTGGGGTTGGAAGATTGACAAACCATGCAGGGGCAGGCAATCATTGGGACGCCCAGGGAAGTCCCCGAGCCTAATATGGTTACACGTAATGACACAGTAGTAATTTTGATATCAAAAGTACAATTTCAGCGACTATCTACGAAATAAAGATGAACTTCTTGCAGGAAAATTTACATCAACGAAACAAAGATTAACAAAGTCATTCCCCAGGAGAGTCGAGCGAGCTGAATGAATGCAGTTGCAACAATTAAACTTCCTCAAAGTCTTTGACTCTGGCCCTTTCCATTGCAAAGCGATTTCGCTTTTTGTCCGCCGAAATGATTTCCATGGGCACATAGTAATCGTTGTAGCCGGAAGCCACGCCATTTTGCCACTTTTCAATCAAAACCCGCTGTTCGGTGTTGTCGAAGGGGGCCCTGTAGGCAGCCTGAAGTTCTTCAGCCAAGGCATGCATGCGTTGACTGCGTTCGGTTTTAATTTTGTCGGGAATTTGACCTGGCATACGCTGGGCGCGTGTGCCTTCACGCACCGAATACTTAAAAATGTGCATGTGTCCAAAACCCACCCGCCTGGCCACATTCATGGTCTCTTCAAACTCCTCCTCCGTCTCGGCGGGAAAGCCCACGATGACATCCGTGGTGAAATTAAACTGGGGATCCTTGGCACGAACCCGTTCCACAATGCCCAAAAAATCCTTTACCGTATACATTCGTCGCATTTGTAATAAAATACGTTCTGAACCACTTTGCAGGCAGAGATGCAGGTGGGGTGCCAATTTGGGATGGCCAATCAGTGTAAAAAAATGGTCATCGAAGCGGTCCGGTTCAATGGATGAAATGCGCACCCTAAAGTCGCCCTCCAAATCGAGTATTTGCTCTAGCAGACCTGAAAACACAACCCCATCACTTTCATAGCGACTGATATTGACACCCGTCAGGACGATTTCTTTGGCGCCTTTGGCAATCACATCCTTTACATTGTCGAGTACCTGACGAACTGGCCGACTAACAGCTCGGCCCCTGACAAAGGGAATAATGCAAAAAGTGCAAAAATTATCGCAACCATCCTGTATTTTAATGAGGCTGCGGGTGTGAAACATTTCGGTGAACGACTGGTAGCTGAATAAATCGAAATCTTTATCGGATAAATCCGCTTTTCCGGTCTTCACCAGGGCATCCACACTTTGAAAAATACCGCTTTTTCCTTTGTTATTGATCACGGTGGCTTCCGGAAATTTCTTTTGTAACTGACTGGCATGGCTTTCGGCCATGCAGCCGGTAATGACCATGCGGGCATCGGGGTTAACCCGACCGGCATGGCTGATCACATATCTTGATTTGTGGTTACTCTGATTGGTCACGGTACAGGTATTCACCACTACCACATCGGCACCTTCCTCCTGCTCCGACACCTCATAACCATTGCCTTTGAACTGCGCCGCCAAGGCATCGGTTTCATACTGGTTAAGGCGACAGCCCAATGTTTTAAATGCTACCTTCATTCGACTATAAATTTTCTTTAGATGGCCACCTTTTCAGTGACCAGTTCTCCTTCAACACTGAAGGGGCGTACCGACTCAATTTTAACATCCACAAAGGTTCCAATCAGACTTTCATCATCCGATGCAAAACGCACCACAATTTTCCCTTCGGTGTGACCACTCAAATAACCGTCTTTGCGATCTTTGCCGCGCACCAATATGCGAATCATCTGGTCCTTCATTTTTTTTGTGTGCACGATGGCCTCCTTCTCCAGATCCTCCGTCAGCTGCGCATAGCGTTCCTTCTTGACTGTGTGCGGAATGTCATCCTGCCAGGCAAAGGAAGCTGCGCCGGGACGGGGCGAATACATGGCAATGTAGGCCATGTTGTATTTAAATTCACGCATGGCTGCACGGGTCTTCTCAAATTGTTCATCGGTCTCCCCGGTAAAGCCCACAATCACATCCGTAAATAGCGTGGCAGTGGGTAATAAATCGTGGATCCAGCCAACGACCTCCCGGTAACGCGCCATGCTGTGCTTACGATTCATGCGAATCAACACTTTGTCGTCGCCCGACTGCACCGGCAAATGCACCTGCTTGGCCAGAGACCGGTGACGGGCCATGGCTTCAATCACATCGCGGGTCATATCGCGCGGATGCGGCGAGGTATAGTAAATCCAAACGTCCTGTCCCGAAGCATCGGCCATCCCTCCCAGGCGATCCAGCAAAGCGGCAAAAGAGATTTCTTCCCCCTTTTTGTCCAGTCCGTAAGAGTTGACATTCTGACCCAACAAAGTAATACTCTTATAGCCCTTTTCAATCAAATTGCGTGCCTCTTCCAAAATATCGGCCGAGGGTCTGCTCACCTCACGTCCGCGGGTATATGGCACCGCACAAAAAGTGCAAAACTTGTTACACCCATTCTGAATGGGAATAAAAGCCTCAAAAGAACTGTTATATACCGGCTCCACCTCCCAGGTCTGTGGTGGTGCGGCCACTTTGGAAACCGGACGTGCACCGGCCAAATTAAGCTTTTCAGCAACGCTGGCCGGTCGGGCCACCTCTTCCATATCCGCATCGTGCACCCGAGGGGTATTGGAGACGGGCGTTGTAACGCCATATTGACTCAGCATGATGGGGAAAGAGGACAACTCCTTCATATCAAATACCAAATCGAAGAGTTTCAAAAATTTCTGCTGGTCATCCGGCAAAATACAGCCGCTCACAAAAGTCACCAGGTTCTTTTTATTTTTCCACTTGTTCCATTTGGAAATTTTGGAATAGACCTTATCAATGGCTTTTTGCCGGACAGAACAGGCAATGATACCAATCACATCCGCTTCCTCCTCCTTATCGGTCACGCCATAACCCAACTTTGCCATCACTGCCTGAACGCGCTCTGCGTCGGCATGATTCATCTGGCATCCTAATGTAACTAAATGGTACTTCATAAATATTTCTTATCGATATAATGACAGGTAATCAAGCGACTGATAGTTTTGTGAATCATCATTAAAAAAGACGATTCCTTCTTCATCCAATTAGACTACCCGGGCACTAAAAATAGACTTCCGTTAAGATGTTTTCCGACTTTACGCCCTGTTTTTCAAGGATATCAAACACATCGTGAATCATATCGCAATTGCCGCAAAGATAACACAAAGTATCGGAATTTACTGGGTTGGCTATTAGGTAGTCGGTCACCCGGCCATGAAAATCGCCCTTTTCGTCCTGTGAAGTACAAGCGATATAGCGACCGGATTCGTACTCTTCTCTTTCATAACTTTCTTCGGCCAGTCGAACGCCATGAAGCACCTGGTAATCCAAACCCTCATATTGCTTCACAAAGCTATGAAAGGGTGAAATGCCTGTGCCACTGGCCACAAATAAAAAGGGAAGCCCGGCGGTCACCTCTTTTTCTATGGTGAAGTAGCCACGGCATCATTGATGACCACCCCATCCTCCACATCGAGTTTTTTGAGCGCCGGAGTAACCAGTCCATCTTCCACTTCCCGCACCAGTATCTCTATGTAATCATCGGCCGGTCCACTGTAAATGGAATACTCCCTGGTATGAATGCCATTGGGAGGCCCTACCTGAATGTGTTGACCGGCCACAAAGTCGAGCCCGTTGCGCTCCATCCGGAGCACAAAGGTAGAGTCGGTTAAAACCCGCTTTTCAATAATTTTATGTAGATTGAAGGAACGTTTACGCATTGTTTAAAATTTAGCCTGCAAAAATCGCAAAATTTGATGTGAGTACAAAGCTAATAATTGATTTTTATATCTTTTTATCCGATTAGAACCATTTCAAAGGACCTTGTCGCAGGAACCACCAGCCTTGATTCTTTTTTCTATCTTTGCGACGAATAAAAAAGAAAGAATTATGCCAGGGAAACTATATCTGATACCCAATACGCTTGGATCTGCTGAAACAGGTCAAACCATTCCGTCCGAAGTGGCGCAAATGGCTGTTAAATTGCGTCACTTTATTGTCGAAGATTTGCGCACCGCACGACGTTACCTGAGGTTGCTCGACCGCCAAATGGATATTGACGGGTCGCAATTTTTCATGCTAAATAAGCGTACCTCCCCTGCTCAATGGTCGGAATACCTCAAACCACTGAAGGCCGGCCACGATGTGGGCATTATTTCCGAAGCCGGTTGCCCCGGCGTAGCTGACCCGGGCGCAGAGGTGGTAAAAATGGCGCACGAAGCAGGTATTCAGGTTGTTCCGATGGTAGGCCCCTCCTCTATTTTGCTGGCCATGATGGCTTCGGGCATGAATGGACAAAGTTTTGCTTTCGTGGGCTACATTCCCATCAAAAAAGAAGACCGCTTAAAAATGATCAAACAGTTGGAGAATCGCTCCCGCAATGAGCACCAATCCCAACTGTTTATTGAAACCCCCTTTAGAAATAACCACCTGGCCCAGGATATTATCAACTCCTGCGCGCCTAAAACACGGCTCTGCATTGCCTGCAACCTGACCATGCCCGATGAATATGTGGTGACCAAAACCATTGCTCAATGGAAAGGAAAACTACCTGAATTGCACAAAAAGCCAACCATCTTTATTGTGCAGGGATAAACGATCTCTTTGCTGATTGGAAATGTGGTAGCAGAAGCAATTATTGCCGCAGAGAATCCTTATACAACAGGTATTCGTGCTCAAAATTGGGCGTGAAGATACCCTGACCCAAATTATCGTCAATTTCATCAAACGACCAAACACGACCGCCATCCAACTCATGGGGATGCGGGGTAATTTCGCCATTGTACCTCAAAGAAAAGGCCAATACCAGTTCATTCTCAAGGGGACTTTCCCAGTGGTAACGGCCCAGGTGATGCACCTCCTTAACATGGACGCCAATTTCTTCCGCCGCCTCACGTTGAAGCGACCTTTCCACCGTTTCGTTAGCGGCGACGTGTCCCCCCACAGCCGTGTCCCACTTTCCGGGTTGCACCTGTTTGTGCATGGGCCGTTTTTGCAGCCACAGACCACCCTCCATTATTAACTGTATGTGCACCACCGGATGCAACCATCGGGAATGTCCATTGTGAACAACGGAACGTGGTGCACTTCCCATTACTTTTCCATCCTTTTCGACCAAGGGCAACCACTCTTCTTCAGACCACCTTTTATTTTTGCTGCGCTTGATTAGCAGTTCCGTTCCCATGGCCAATACGATAAATAAGTATAGGCCACTGCTGTTTAGAAAAGCTTCCCACGAGACTGGCATCCATAAGGCGGCCAACAAAATCAGCCAATATCCCGCCATCCACCAAAAAAAATGCTGCATGGTCATTCGCATCTGGGCCATTTCCCAGGGACCCAATGATCTGTTTTTCAAAAAGCGGCCGGAAGCTGCCATTAACAAATTGTGTTTCGAAAATGCAGAAATCCCCACCATCAAAAGCATGATCGTCAGATAGATCAAAGGCCGTATGCGATCCAGCAATGGCCCCTCCAGGGCCAATGCGACCAGTCCAAGCACCACCAGCAGACCGGTATCCCAAAAAGTCCGTTTTTCAAAACGCTGATATCGAATGGCAAAATAAGCCATCTCCCCTATGCCATAGGCCACAGCCAGCCATAGTCCAATCACCATGCCCCAGACCCATTCTGCCACAATCAGAATAATCAAGGGTATAAATCCCGGAATGCTTGATTTTAATTGTTGAAAAGCCATCGATTCAATCCGTATTGTACAAAAACCACGAAGCCCCCTATCCACACAAGTCCTGATGGTCCTGTGCCAATAGGCGTCTTCGCGGTAATTGATGGTTATTAGTGTGTTATCAGAGCGATTTGAGGCACGCCATCACATTCTTTTCAATTCGGCCTTGGACATCAGCAGGGTTGGCCTTGACAAAGGTATCACCCGTAATTTTTTCAAAAAGTTCAATGTAGCGCTCAGACACACTGTTGACGTAGGCTTCATCCATGTGAGGGATAACCTGTCCTTCTTTTCCCTGAAAACCGTTTTCGATCAGCCATTGACGGACAAACTCCTTGGATAACTGTCGCTGTTGTTCTCCATTTTTTAGGCGCGCTTCGTAGTCCTCACTATAGAAGTAGCGCGAGGAATCCGGCGTATGTATTTCATCTATCAAATAGATGCTCCCTTCTTTTTTACCAAATTCATACTTGGTGTCCACCAATATGAGACCCATTTTCTGGGCCATTTCGGTACCCCTTGCATAGAGTTCACGGGTATATTTCTCCAACAGCAGATAATCTTCCTCACTTACCAAACCTTTACGGAGAATGTCTTCCCGGGAAATATCCTCATCATGTCCCTGGTCGGCCTTGGTTGTAGGTGTTAAAATTGGTGTTTCAAAACGCTGATTTTCAACCATGCCATCCGGCATGGAAACACCACAAATCTGACGTTTACCTGCTTTATACTCCCGCCAGGCGTGCCCGGTCAGATAGCCGCGAATGACCATTTCGACTTTGAAGGGCTCGCACAAAATCCCTACGGTCACCATGGGATCCGGCGTTGCTATTTTCCAGTTGGGAACAATGTCGGCCGTTGCATTCAGAAACTTTTCCGCAATTTGGTTCAGTACTTGTCCCTTATAAGGAATTCCTTTAGGCAAAACCACGTCAAAAGCAGAGATCCGGTCGGTGGCAATCATGACCAGGAATTCGTCATTGATGTTGTAAACATCACGAACCTTCCCTTCGTAGAGCGATTTTTGCCCGGGAAAATTATAATTGGTCTTAACAACAGCGTTTTCCATGTATTTATAAATAGTTAAAAGATGATTGTTTTATCGTAATAGTTCGTTATTGTTTTGAATACCTAACGACCAATTGTTATCAATGATGCTCCCAATATTCTTGCTTACTCTTTATCGTAGGCTTCCACGATATCTTGCACCAATCGGTGCCGTACAATATCCTTCACCGTAAACTTGATGCGTTCAATGCCCTTAATACCCTTAAGAATGCGCATGGCCTGGACCAAACCGGAATTTTGCGGATTGGGCAAATCAATTTGTGTCACATCACCCGTCACGACGAACTTGGCCTGATCCCCCATACGTGTGAGGAACATTTTGAGCTGGTTGGTGGTGGTGTTCTGTGCTTCATCTAAAATGACAAAGGCATTGTTCAGGGTGCGACCCCGCATGAAGGCCAGTGGTGCAATTTGGATGGTGCCATTTTCCATGTATTCCTTTAGCTTAACGGCGGGAATCATATCCATCAAGGCATCATACAAAGGTTGCAAATAAGGATCAATTTTTTCTTTCATGTCTCCCGGCAAAAAACCCAGTTTTTCACCGGCTTCAACGGCCGGACGACTTAAAATAATCCGCTTTACTACCTTGCGCTTTAATGCCCGTACAGCCAGAGCTATGGCTGTGTAGGTTTTTCCGCTGCCGGCCGGACCAACGGCAAATAATAAATCATTAAAATCGTAGGCCTCAACCATTTTCCGTTGATTCTCAGTCCTTGCTTTTATAGGTTTGCCACTAACCCCAAAAAGAATGAAGTCGTTTTCCTGACCGCTCTCCCCAATTATTCCATGACCGGAACCCATGAGCATCTCAATGACAGCGGTCTCTTTCAACACATTGTGCTGGTGATAATGCTCTATGAGTTGGTTGACTTTTTCTTCAAAAACCGCCACTTCTTCGGCATCGCCCATCGCTTTGAGCCAATTCCCCCTTGCTACAATTTTTAATTTGGGGAAATGAGCCTTGATAATATCCAGCTTAACATTTTTGACGCCCAGAAACTCTATCAAATCAATGGACTCAAGATAAATGAGTTTTTCTATCATAAAGAGCAGGTAATTCCTATTTTTGTATATGCAAATTAACAATATTTTTTGCAGATGGTAAGGCTACGGGCCAATAAAAATGACAACAATCAAATAGGATGGAATCTAAAAAGAATACCTTTCAACGCTTATTGGAAGTGATGGATGAACTGCGTGAAAAATGTCCCTGGGATAAAGTGCAGACCAATGAAACCTTGCGAACATTGACCATAGAAGAGACTTACGAATTGGCGGAGTCCATTCTTGAAAAAGACGATGAAGCATTAGTAAAGAGCTGGGAGATTTGCTGTTGCACATCGTTTTTTACGCTAAAATAGGTGAAGAAAAGGGGGCCTTTCATATCGGCACCGTCATGGAAAAACTGATCGAAAAATTGATTTATCGGCATCCCCATATTTTTGGAGACGTGCAGGTGCAGGATGCCAAAGAGGTAGAAGAAAACTGGGAGCAGCTCAAATTAAAAGAGAAAAATGGCAACAAATCCGTTCTTTCCGGCGTTCCAAAGTCACTTCCGGCCATGATTAAAGCCAATCGCATTCAGGATAAAGTCCGCGGGGTAGGTTTTGATTGGGAAGAACGTGCACAGGTATGGGATAAGCTAAAAGAAGAGTTTAACGAACTGCAGGTTGAAATAGAGCAAGGCAACCAGGATGGCATTGAAGATGAGTTTGGCGACCTGTTTTTCTCCCTTATTAATACCGCCAGACTGTATGGTGTAAATCCTGAAAACGCCCTCGAACGCACCAATCAAAAGTTTATCGGTCGTTTCAATTATCTGGAAAAAAAGACCATCCAAAAAGGTCGCAGTCTGAAAGACATGAGCCTGGCCGAAATGGATGAGATTTGGGAAGAAGCCAAAATGATGTTGAAGGGGCCCAAAGAATAAGGGCAACCCTCAGCACAAAGAAGTCTATAAGTCAGACACTTAATCGTACCGGGCTAAAAAGAGAGATGACTCAATGGGGCCATCTCTCCTATATTAATCAAAAAAAATAAATTTTACTCCGATATTTTTTTCTTAAACTTGGCGTGTGTAAGTTTTTTGGCTTCCAGCGAGAAAATGATTTCTTCAACAATGTTTGTGAGGTGGTCGCCCACACGCTCTAACCTACGAACGACCGAAAGAATTTCTACCAAAACCCTCGTTTTTTCAGGCTTTTCCTTTATTAATTCACAAATGGTTTCTACCGCATTTTTGTTAATGGTATTCAATTCCTTATCCATTTTGAAAACACTTCTTGCCAGCTTTCCATCCTCTTTGATGAATGCATTGGAGGCATCACGCATCATCAGTGAGCAGGTATGAAACATCTCTGTGATTCTTAACCGTGCAATAATCTCTTCATCAACGGGTTCATCCAGGTCTTCAATCAGCAAACTAATGGCATTGGCAAAGTCGCCTATACGCTCCAGGTTATAGTTGATTTTAAGAATGGCAATCACCATTCTTAAATCGGCTGCAAAGGGATTTTGCAGGGCCAGGAAGGTTTCACAAGCCTCGTCTATTTTTAGTTCAAAGCCATCCACCCGCTTTTCTTTGGCACTTACCTCATTGGCAAGAGGTTTGTCAAATTCGAGCAGAGCAATTCTGGTATTATCTACTTGTGAGGATACCAAGCCCCACATATCAATAGTTTTATCCTTGATATATTTAAGATCTTCTTCTAATTGCTTCATATTTAAAAACTATTTGGGCCTAATAATATCTCCTGTTGTGTTAAACATTTTTCCTGTGTGTGTGCTAAAAAAACCATCAACCAAAGCGACCGGTGATATAATTTTCCGTAAGCTTTTGAGAAGGTTTGGTAAAAATGGTTTCTGTGTCTCCATACTCAATTAAGTCGCCCATGTGAAAAAAGGCTGTTTTCTGACTAATCCGGGAAGCCTGATGCATATTATGGGTTACCACAATAAACGTATATTTCTGTTGAAGGTCAAAAACCAGTTCTTCAATTTTTGCCGTTGAAATGGGGTCGAGAGCCGAAGCCGGTTCATCCATGAGGATAACCTCTGGTTCAACAGCAATGGTCCGGGCAATGCACAACCTCTGTTGCTGGCCGCCTGAAAGGGCCAAAGCCGATTTTTTCAAATCGTCCTTTACCTCATTCCATAAGGCAGCTTGCTTGAGCGCTTTCTCAACGGCTTCGTCTAACACGCTTTTGTTTCTGACTCCGTTAAGACGCAAGCCATAAATGACGTTCTCATAAATGCTTTTGGGAAAGGGATTGGGCTTTTGAAATACCATACCCACTTTCTTTCGGAGATCTTCAACCTGGGTTTTCTTATCGTAGATATTGCTGCCTTTGTGCAACACCGTTCCGTTAAAGCTAAAGCCGTCAATGGTATCGTTCATGCGATTAAGCATTCTCAAGAAGGTGGATTTACCGCAACCACTGGGTCCTATCAGTGCTGTTATGCTTCGTGGCTCTATTTTCATATTAATGTCTTTTAGGATTTGAGCTTCTCCATAAAACACATTGATATTACTGATATCAAATTCGTATACGACTTGCGGTTTTGGCTTTATCACGGGCTTTTTTATTTTCATGACTGTTTCTCCTTCTGCTACTTTTTCTCTTTCTGCTACAAGTTCCATGGCTCTGAGGTTTACATTTTAAATTTTTTCCGCAATCGGTAACGAATGATGATGGCGCCCAGATTTAATCCAAAAACGAGGGCTATTAATAAAAACGCTGTGCCATAAGCGATGGGCCTGACCAGTTCGATGGCGTGATGCTGGGTCGACATAATATAAAGATGATAAGGTAAGGCCATAAACTGGTCGAAAAGCGAGCCTGGTAAATCGGGAAGAAAAAACGCCACTCCGGTGAACAGTATTGGAGCGGTTTCGCCAGCTGCACGCGATATCCCTAGTATTCCTCCGGTTAGAATGCCCGGCATAGCATAAGGTAACACGTTGTGTTGAATGGTTTCCCATTTGGTGGCCCCCAAGGCCAGAGATCCGTCGCGAAAGGATTTCGGTATATTCTTCAGGGACTCCTCGGCAGTGGTTATTATCCAGGGCAATGTTAGTATTCCGAGTGTTAAGCCGATGCCATTATTGACCGTCCCATCCCCATGGCCTGTACAAAGAGCGCTACACCAAAAAGTCCGTAAACGATGGATGGAACGCCCGCCAAATTCCGAATGGAAGCCCTGATTAAACGGGTTGAGAAATTCATTTTGGCATATTCGTTGAGATAAATGGCTGCCGCAACTCCTATGGGAAAAGAAAAAATGATGGTAATAAGTGTCACAAATAAAGTTCCCATAAGTGCCGGGAAAACCCCCCCGGCAGTCATTCCCTCACTGGGAGCATCTGAAACAAAACTCCAGCTAATAACGCCCGATCCTTTAGCGACAATGTCCCAAAGAATGACGGCCAAAAAGAGAAGCACAAGTACCGCACATAAAGTGACAATCATGTACCCCAGTGAATGTTCTATTTTGCGTAGTTTATTCATAATTTATGTCTGCCAATGTGTTGAGTAATTCGTTCGGCTGCCAGATTCACTAACATGGTCATTAAAAACAGCATTAGTCCCACTGCAAAAAGGCTGTAATAATGGGTGGTGTTAAACGGAACCTCACCAAGTTCAATGGCAATATTGGCCGTCATTGTTCTGACCGAATCAAAAAGGTTACCGGGCATTCTCAATGCATTGCCCGTAGCCATCAGGACGGTCATAGTTTCTCCAATAGCCCGTCCAAAACCCAGCATAATGGAGGCAATGATACCTGAACTTGCTGCCGGCAATATAACTTTAACCAGGGTGTACCATTTGGTTGCCCCAAGTGCCATGGATGCCGCCTTATATTCCTCAGGTACCGAATGGATGGCATCTTCAGAAACACTGATAATGGTAGGCAGCGACATAAAAGCCAACAAAAACGAACCATTTATGGCATTCAATCCTGAGGATAATCCAAAGGTGTCCGCAATTAAGGGCCCAAGAAAAACGATACCGAAAAACCCAACTACAACAGAAGGAATACTGGCCAATATCTCAATAACCGGCTTCAAGGTTTCTCTAACGGCTGGCTTGGCAATCTCTGAAATATAAGCCGCAGCACCAACACCGATTGGAATGGCAATAACCATAGCGCCCACTGAGACAAACAAAGTACTCACCACCATGGATAATATGCCATAAGTTGGTTCACCGTAGGCCGAAGGATTCCAGCTGGTACTTAGAAAAAACTCGCTCAACGAAATGTCGCTAAAGGCATGCATGCCATAATAGAAAAGCATGGCAAATATTCCACCCAGCACCACTATCACAGACATGCCTGCAAGAAACAGTACCCCGCGAACCAATTTGTCCTTTATTCTTCTAAAGTTTGCAAAACTTAAATCTTTAGGTTTATATCACTTATAATGATATGCTTACAACCGGCAACCCTATTCAATAATTCCCATTTCTTTAAGCTCATCCATATACGACTGGCCCAATGGATAGTATCCGGCATTGACAACAACCTGCTGGCCTTCCGGACTAAGCTCAAATCTTATAAAATCAAGCATTCGGCCTTCGGGCATGCCATTGGTGAATTGATACAAGGCGCGAGAGATTGGATACAATCCGCTGGCCACATTTTCTTTGTTCAGAGGCGAGTAGGCAGGAGAATCAGCATCGGCTGCCACATTAAGGACGGATAAACGATCGGCTACCTTTCCCTCTTTATCTACGATATAACCGATGCCAACGTAACCGATGGCAGAGTTGTCAGATCTTACAGCCTCCACAATTTGTGCAGTCCCGTTCATGTTGCGCATATTATTGGTATAATCCGCTTTCACCACATTGTCGCGGAAATAAACGTAAGTACCCGAATTACTCTGACGGCCATAAACTGTAATGGGCAAATCAGGTCCACCCAATTCACTCCAATTGGTAATGCTACCTTTATATATTTGACTTATTTGATCGATGGTCAACTCAGTGATGGGTAACTCGTGGTTGATTATTACAGCGAGGCCATCAATGGCAAAGGGAATAGCGACAGGTTCCACGCCTTGATCACGTGCCTGTTGGTATTCGGTTTTGTTCATCATACGCGATGAGTTGGCAATGTCTGTTTGCTGATTAATTAAAGCAGCGATACCGGTTCCGGAACCACCACCGGTAACAGCAATGGATTGCTCTGGAGATTTTTTCATATAGGCTTCTGCCAGATTCTGCACCATATTAACCTCACTGTCGGACCCGCTTATCTGAATGGCGTTCTGACGTTTTTGGCTTCCGCCACAAGCAGTTACCAACAAAGCGCTAATAGCAATTGCGCCAACAATTTTGATTTTTGCGAAATTCATAATTCCTGTGTTTAATTTGTTTTTTTGTTGCGTAAAAACGAACATCATCTTTAAGTTCATTTTCACAGTACAAACTTACATTTAGAATTACGGGTGGCTGTTATGCCAATTTTAAGAAATGATTACTTCAGCCTTATTTTAAAGTTAAGCCAATGTTAAGAAGATACAGCAAAACCCTCAAAGCAAACATTTTAAATCTTTAGTGATTGACCACATAAGTTGCTTCTGTTTTTTGGGGAGGCTGACTTGATAAGTTTTATTCATTCCCTTTTTTAATTTGTAATAAATATTCTATTTTTAGCATTACTCAGAAGAACTACTTTATGGCGAATGGTAAACTATCGACAATAAACAACAGTGGGTTTGGCACGGCTCCTGTATTTTTCACTGCTATTTCAACTATTTTGGGAGCCATACTGTTTCTTAGGTTTGGATACGCCATTGGTACGGTAGGTTTTTGGGGGGCCATTATTATTGTGATTTTGGGCCACCTGATTACCATACCCACAGCTCTGGCTATTTCTGAGCTGGCGACCAATACGAGGGTTGAAGGAGGAGGTGAGTATTTTATAATCAGTCGCTCTTTCGGACTAAAAATAGGATCCACCATTGGTATTGCCCTTTTCCTATCTCAGGCCATTAGTGTGGCCTTTTATGTCATTGCTTTCACCGAAGCGTTTGAATCGGGATTTTATTGGTGGCAGATGCATTTTGGTTTTGAGTTGCCCCGACAAGCGATCAGCATTCCCGCATTGGGCATCCTGGCTTTTATAATACTTCGAAAAGGAGCCGGAATGGGCATTAAAGCGCTCTATTTTGTGGTGGGTGTTCTGTTCATTGCCCTCATCCTGTTTTTTATGGGTAACCCCATTGAATCAGATGAAGCACTTCGTCAGCCGGGCAATAATTTTGGCTTTTTTAACCGCGATAATTTCTTTCTGGTGTTCGCCATCTGTTTTCCTGCCTTTACAGGCATGACTGCCGGCGTGGGTTTGAGTGGCGACCTGAAAAATCCCAGTAAGTCGATCCCCATTGGAACATTGGGAGCAACAGCCGTCGGTATGTTGGTTTATTTTGCGGTCATCTGGAAATTTTCCACATCCGCCTCTCAAGCCGATTTGATGGATCACCAACTCATTATGTCACAAATTGCCATAGGAGGTATTCTGATTATCCCTTTGGGCCTTGCAGCCTCTACTATCTCCTCGGCACTGGGGAGTGTTATGGTTGCCCCCAGAACGCTGCAAGCATTGGCTGCTGATAAGAGCTTTCCCTTTCGAAGGTTTAACCTCATGATGGCCAGAGGGAAAGGAAAAAGCCGTGAGCCCTTTAACGCCTCTTTGGTAACTTTTGGCATTGCCTTTTTGTTTGTGGCCATTGGCAATGTGGATATGGTGGCAGAGGTCATTTCCATGTTTTTCCTGATTACCTATGGCTCACTCTGTCTCATCTCTTTTCTGAATCACTTCGGTTCTCCTCCATCCTATCGACCCAAGTTTAAATCTCGCTGGTACTTCTCACTGACCGGCTTTGTGTTATCTGTATGGGTCATGTTCATGATTGATCCGCTTTACACCATTCTATCCTATGTCCTCATCGTAATGATTTATCTGGTGGTGGAACACTATAACAAAAACCAAAAGGGATTGGTCAATATCTTTAAAGGAGCGCTTTTTCAACTTAACCGAACCATTCAGGTATATATGCAAAAAAATCAGAGTGAGGCGGAAAATGAAGAATGGCGTCCGGCAGTTGTTTGCATTTCACCCCATTCATTTGAAAGAGACAAGGTTCTGGATTTAATGAAATGGATCAGTTTTCAGCACGGCTTTGGCACCTATTTTCATTTTATTGAAGGTTACTACAGCAAACAAACCTATACCGAATCCAGATTGATCCTGCAAGATCTTATTAATTTACAAAAGGAAGAGGACAATGCGCTGTATATTGATACCATGATATCTCCTTCCTACACATCCGCCATTGCACAGGTGATTCAGGCTCCATCCATCTCAGGAATGGAGAACAATATGGTTATGTTCGAATTTGACAAGAACGCTCCCGAGGAAATCAACCGTATTCTTGATAATATAAAACTCACCAAGGCTGGGAATTTCGATGTATGCATATTTGCAGGAGCCAACTCTAACCTTCGTTTCCACAATGGCATCCACGTCTGGATCCGACCAACCGATCTCATCAACACCAATTTGATGATACTGCTCGGTTATATTATTATGGCCCATCCCGATTGGAATAAGAGCCATATTAAAATATTCAGTATTTGCTCTCCGGGGCATACTGAAAAAACACTGGAAGACTTGCAGGAATTAATCGCTTCAGGCAGACTCCCCATTACCTTGACCAACATAGAAATTATTTCTTCGGGCGGCAACCAGACCATCAGTGAAATTATCACCGAGCGTTCTAAAAATGCAGCATTGACCATTATGGGCTTCCGGGATGAAAAGATAAAAGAAAAAGGCGGTGCTTTTTTTACCAGTTTTAAAGATATGGGAGATATTCTTTTTGTCAACGCAGCCCAATCCAAGGAAATAAAATAATGCCTTTCAACCAACAAAAATTTGGTTGAGCGGTTTTAAATGCCATGCTTATTAAAGAAATACATATCTCAATAACCAAATACGTGAAAACATGATGAATAGATTATTTTTACTATCGCTACTCTGGTTTTGTTTTAAAAGTATAAGTGCAGACGAAGCGCGACTGATGCGCTTTCCGGCTATTAGTGACAATCAAGTCGTTTTCTCCTATGCCGGCAATCTTTACTCCGTGTCCACGCAAGGTGGCATTGCCCGAAAACTCACCTCACATGAGGGGCTGGAAATGTTTCCCCGATTCTCCCCGGATGGTACTCAAATTGCCTTTACCGGTCAGTACGATGGCAACACAGAAGTGTACCGTATCCCCGCCAGCGGAGGTATTCCGATGCGCTTAACCCACACGGCCAATCTGGGACGAGATGATTTGGCCGATCGCATGGGTCCCAATAACATTGTTTTGGGGTGGTCACCCGATAACAGCATCATTTATCGCTCCAGAAAGCAGACATTCAATTCCTTTAAAGGTCAACTCTTTGAAGTGCCTGCAGAAGGCGGTTTATCCAGTCAGTTGGAACTGCCTGAAGGAGGATTTCTTTCCTTCTCACCCGATGGCCAAAAGATGGCATACAACCGGGTCTTTAGAGAATTCAGAACCTGGAAGTATTATCGGGGGGGAATGCCGATGAGATTTGGGTCCATGATTTTTCAACCCGGGAAACTTATCAAATAACAGACCACCCGGCACAGGACATCATTCCTATGTGGATTGGGGATGAGATTTTTTTCCTTTCTGATCGCGACCGCCACATGAATCTGTTTGTTTATAATACCCAAACTAAAAAAACAGAAAAGGTCACTGATTACGACGATTTCGACATCAAATTCCCTTCGCATAACGGCCAACAAATTGTCTTCGAAAAAGGTGGGTATCTCTATAAAATGGATGCCGCTTCCAGACAAGTCGAAAAAATCAGCATTGAGATCCGTAACGATCAAAATTTTGCCAGGACTGAGTTTGTGGATGCCTCAAAAAGATTAACATCCATCGACTTGTCCCTCAATGGAGAAAGGGTTTTGTTCTCTGCCCGCGGTGAGGTTTTTTCATTACCTGCCGACAAAGGAATTACCTACAACTTATCGAGAAGTCCGGATGTGCATGAACGAAATGCAGAATGGTCGCCCGATGGCAAGCAAGTGGCCTGGCTGTCCGATAAAAGTGGAGAATATGAAATATGGCTGAGTGATGTTTATGGCGAAAATTTACCCAGACAACTCACCTCCGGAGCTGACACCTATAAATTTAACCTGTCATGGAGTCCGGATGGCAGCATGATTGCCTGGAACGACCAGCATTTTTCCCTTTACCTCACCGAAGTTGAGACCGGACGCACAAAAAAGATGGTAAGTAGCCACTACAGTCGTCTGAATGACTTTTCATGGAGCCCCGACAGTAAATGGATCAGCTATACGGATGTCGGAGAAAACAGAATGGGGATGATCCACTTACTCAATGTTGAAAACGGGGAGACCGTTCCAGTTACAGAACAATGGCACCACTCCGACAGCCCTGCCTTTTCGGCCGATGGCCGCTATTTATTATTCGCTTCTGAAAGGAGTTTTAGTCCGGTTTACAGCAGCACGGAATGGAACCATGCCTATATCAACATGTCCAAAATTTATATGGTTCTTCTGGCCGAAGAAACACCTTCCCCATTTGCACCAGAAAACCCGGTCATAAATAGCAAGGAAAAGTCAGAAAAATCCGAACCTGGTGACAAAAAGAAAAATGGTTCAGCCCCCACTCCGGAGATCCCAAATGTAAAAATCGACTATACAGGCATTGCCAATAGAATGATAGAAATCCCTATTGATCCGGCCAATTATTACAACATCAGCTGCGTCGACAATAAAGTCTATTATAACCGCTATGTACAGGAAAAAGACGGCAGCAATGGGCTACTGGTGTATGATTTAAAGGATAAAAAAGAAACCTTTTTAGGTGACTTTGTTTATACCCTTGCTGCCAACAACAAAAAAATGCTGGTGGGTAAGGATAAGACATGGGGCGTTGTGGATTTACCCACTTCCACTATTAAACTGGAACAAAGCATCGATTTGAGTTCTATGATGGTTATGGTTAACTATGCGCAGGAATGGCAACAAATTTTTGATGAAGCATGGCGTCAGATGCGCGACTTCTTTTACGTAGAAAATATGCATGGCGTTGATTGGGAGGCCATCTACCAAAAATATCAGCCCCTTGTGCCACACGTCAGCCATCGAACCGATTTGAACTACATAATCGGGGAAATGATTGGGGAATTAAATGTGGGGCATGCTTATGTGAATCCGGGCGATCAGCCAACAGCCAAACGCACTACCACTGGCTTATTAGGTGCCCAGTTAAACGCCCATGAATCCGGCTTTTTTCAAATCAGCAAAATTCTCAAAGGAGCTCCATGGAGTCCATCTTTACAATCGCCCTTCCAGGCACCGGGCATTCATGTTAAAGAAGGCGACTTTATTGTAGCAGTTAACAGAGTAGCCGCCAACAGCGTTACTGACCTTTACCAATTGCTGCTTAATACCACCGGAAAAACTGTAGAACTATCTGTCAATGACACACCTCAGATTGAGGGAGCCAGAAAGGTTTTAGTGACACCGATTGCCGATGAAAGCAGTTTGTATTATTTCGAGTGGGTATCCGAGAACATTCGCAAGGTAGATGAAGCGACCAACGGACAAGTAGGGTATCTTCATATTCCGGATATGGGCCCGAACGGACTCAATGAGTTTGTCAAATATTTTTATCCGCAGTTGCACAAAAAAGCGCTGATCATTGATGACCGGGGCAATGGAGGTGGCAATGTTTCGCCCATGATATTGGAACGTCTGGCACGCCAGCCCTACAGAGTCAATATGCGACGGAACTCACCGGCCGTCTCTACCATTCCTGCCCAGGCCCTGGCTGGCCCCATGGTCACTTTGATAGATAAGTATTCCGCCTCTGATGGTGACCTCTTCCCGCATGGTTTCAAGACCCTGGGCTTAGGAACCTGGTGGGAACCCGCTCATGGGGTGGCATCGTCGGTATTACCGGTCCCCTGCCTTTTATGGATGGCACTGACCTGCGCATTCCACAGTTTACATCTATTTCGATGGATGGCCAATGGATGATTGAAGGCGAAGGTGTGGAGCCGGATATCAAGGTAGAAAACGATCCTTACAAAGAATTTATGGGTGAAGATGCCCAATTGAATAAGGCCATTGAGGTGATTTTGGAGCAATTAAAGGACCGAAAAGAATTGCCGTCCATTCCGCCTCCTCCGGTTAAAAATAAGTAGTATACCACGATCATTTTTTATGCGAAGACACAACACTTATAGAAATAAGTTTATTATTCGCACCTTGTTTTGATAGGGTAAGAACAATGATTTTTAAGACATTACCACACCAATGGGCGACTTGACATTTCTTATAGGTTGAAAATAAAAAACCCCCGGTATTTGCGGGGGTTTTTTATTTATTTAAACGGTAAGGGGGTTATGGAAAGACCACTGTTCCATAATCATTAACATTCACCAAAGGGATACGCGCATCATACTGCGCATTAATGGCCCGAATAAATTCGTTGGCAATAATGGCGTATCCTCTGTAAGTGGCATGAATACCATCCAGAGAAAAAATACCGCCGGAAATAAAAGCATTGGTGTAAACATTTCCATCCAAGCAAGGCCGGTTTTCAATTTTTCCATCAAACTGTACATATCCACAAAAGCCAGATTGTTTTCCTCTGCGATTTCTTTGAGCGTAACATTGTAGGCCAAGATGGCATCGTTAATGGCACTCAGCTGAGATTCACTGAGGTACAAATGCTCAGGGATGGGATTTTCAATAGAACTCCCCATGCCTGTGGCCAGGGAACCCGCTGCGGGTAACAGAATCTTTTCTTTGGCTGTCAGCGGTCTGTATCCGGCTTCAACTGAAACGTCCTCCACTAAAAATGGGGTATATTCTCCTGAAGTCAAGTAGCTGAAATAGGGCAAGGCATCAATGGCCGGAATATTGGCGATAACCCCATTGGTATTTCCGGAGGTTAAAGAATTGACGATCGAATTGACATAAGCAGAAAAAAACATTTCTGAAGTAATTTCATCCGAAGTTCCCCCGGTCAGGGCATAACCGAGCACATCATTACCGCCTATCCAAAGAGAGAAAAAAGTAGGCCCGGCCCTCAATGCGTCCGAAACAACGTTAGAAATTCCAGGCTGCGAAGCAAAACGGGTATAATAGGGATTATAATTTCCCTGCCCCAAATTGGGATTGCCAAATTCTGAAGCCAACAAATGAAAGGATTTGGCTCCCGGAACCGCCATGTTGTTAAAAGGACCCTCATCCCCAATCAGGTCGGCAAAAACCGCCTTGTTCCCCAACGTTGGTAAAGGAGCCAAAGTACCGCCAATCACATTTAACTTAAGATATCCATTGAGATTCCCCGCCTGATCAATGACCGTGGTCCCCACACTGGTACCTTCCGGCATCAAGGGTTGCCTAAATTCTCCACCACCTGCCAGCGCAAATTGCTGTGCAAGGATGGATGGTAAAGATTGTAATTGACTTTCATGTCCCAGGGCTCCATCCGTGTAACCGGCTGAATAACTGTCGCCCAGAGCCACATAGGAAGAAAGGTCTAATTCACCGGCCGTCGGTTGAAACTCATCTACGGATAGTTCGCACTGCCAAAAGATGGTGGCCAATACCACCAGATATAAGAATTTTATATTGCGCATGATTGTTGTTTTTTAGGTTAAAATGTAATGTTTAATCCCACCCCGGGAATAACAGCATTGGTATTATAGGTAGCGTAAAAATCTGCTGGTGCGTAGCCATCCTCACGCTCCAGAGCCTGAATATACTGCAGAGATGCATCCAGTGAAATGTTGCTGGCCAGTCTGAGCGACGCGCCAACGGTATAATTCAGTTTATTGGCACCAGGAGTCTCGGGCGTCAGATAATCTGATGGTATCGGCGTGGGGTCATAAGCAAATCCCAATCGGGCAGTAAAAAGCTCATTCACTGAGTACTCCCCCCCATCCGATAAATCAGTGTGTTTTCAAAATTTCTCACATTGTAGGAATCAGGTACGGATTCCGCTTCGAAATCAAAATTGAGTTCTTCGTAAGTGGACCACAACACATATTGTAAATCAGCAGCAATTAAAAGCTTTTCTGTAGCCTGCCATCCGGCCCCCAATTGTATGCCTCCGGGCATGGGCAAGGCTGCATTGAATGATGTTTTGGGGAATTGTCCCGATAAGGACGCCGGCACCTTAAACCGGGCTTCGCCTTCGCTCATTTCCATATCAATGGTTGAACGATAACTTAGGCCCAGTGAAAATTCCGGTGTGGCCTGCAAGAAAATTCCGGCATTGTAGCCAAAGGCGGTGGTTTTTCCAGTCAGTTCTGCCTGTCCGTCCCCATTTTCATTTTGAACAGGGAGCGCTTTATGCAGTTCCACATCCCCGTATGCCAATACAAAACCAGCCCCTACACTTATCCATTCGTTTAACTGATATGCAACAGTCGGTTGAAAAAAGATGGCTTTCAGGGAGATATCCTGAATCAAATAGCGGCCATCCCAATCATCGCCCCAAACCAGGGAGTTACCAAATGGCGTTGTTATGCCAATTCCCGCAACCAGCCTGTCATTGATGCGTGAAGCGCCATAAAAATAGAAAGGGGTGCCCACCGGATTATCGCTCTCATGAAGATAGCCGGAACCTGATTTTTGAAAAGTATTATTAGAGAATATGGCACTTCCACCTGCAGAAAATTCAGTTGTTGAGGAAAGGAATCCCAACGCTCCCGGATTAAAATGAATGGAGGATGCACCAAAATTCAAACCGGTACCGGTATGCCCCATGCCTATCTGCCGGGCGCCCTGGAGATTAATCTGATAGCCTTCGGCCCAACCATTCATGGCTAAAACTGCCATAAAACAAAATGATATTAAACGTCTCATGTACTTGATTTTAAATTTAATTAACCAGAAAAACATATCCCCAAAACCCATCAGAGTTTTGAAGTTGGAGAAACTTCGTGCGAATGTAAGTAAATTTTATTATTTGTAAAACATCTAACTATTTAATAATAAAACTATTAGAACATTTAGGTCGATTAGTCTAAAGAATATGTGGTCTTTTGTTAAAAAGAATCGGGTACAATTCTACATTTTAATTAAACCAACAATACATTCTATACTTATTTTGTATCTTTACAAAAATAGGGTGGGCTGTTAGACCACTAACATAAATAAACGACATTGGAATGAAGGATAAAGATATCAAACTGTTGAGAGAGAAAGGTATTAGCAGCGACGCCGTTGATGCACAAATATCCAGGTTTAAAAATGGGTTTGAACCATTAGAAATATTGCGTCCGGCAACGATAAACGACGGGGTACTTCAACTTAATTCCGAAGACAGGGAGCGATTAACAAGATACTTTACCTCGGAAGTTGGAAAAAACGTTACGCTGTCTAAATTTGTACCTGCGTCCGGTGCTGCTACCCGAATGTTTAAGGATTTATATCAGTATATTGAAAATCCGGTGCCGATCAAATCCTTATCCCCTGCACACCCCATCGTCAAATTCATAGAATTGCTTCCCCGATTCGCATTTTTTCCTTTGGTGTATGATCAGCTGAAGACCTACAATCTAAATAATGTTCATGTTCGAAAAGCCAGAGCTGTGGAGATTATCAGTACTTTGCTTGACGAATCAGGCCTCAATTATGGGTTCCTGCCTAAAGGACTGGTTCATTTTCACCTGTACGAAAATGCCATACGAACCGCCATGGAAGAACATCTGATAGAAGGCAGCAATTTTGCCGCTGGTGAGGATGGCTTGGTCAAAGTACATTTCACGATAAGTCCGGAACACGAGGAATTCTTTAAAGCCAAGCTTTATCAGGAAGGTCCCATTATTGAAAATGAATTTGAGATTGGACTGGATGCCTCTTTTAGTTTTCAAAAACCGCATACCGACACATTGGCAGTAACGCCCGACAATGAACCATTCAGAGATGAAGAAGGTCAATTATTATTCCGGCCGGGTGGACATGGCGCGCTTATTGAAAACCTCAATGAACAAAGCGCTGAGATCGTGTTCATTAAAAACATAGACAACGTGGTACCCCAACATTTATTACAACCCACCATAGAATATAAAAAGGCTTTGGGTGGCATTTTATTGGAATTACGCAACCATGTTTTCGACTATGTCAAACAGCTGAATAAAAAGGTAACAGACGATCTGATCCATGAAATCTCTCATTTCATTAAATCAAAGCTTTTTGCAGCTTTACCTGCCAGCTTTCCCCAAATGAATCAAAAAGAACAGGCAGACTATTTGATCAGTTATCTCAACCGCCCCATTCGGGTTTGTGGCATGGTTCGCAACGAAGGCGAGCCTGGTGGTGGCCCCTTTTGGATAAAAGAAAAGTCGGGGCAGGAAAGTCTTCAAATACTGGAAAGTTCACAATTCAATATGGCGGATGCGCATCAGGCAGCGCAACTGAAGGCTGCTACTCATTTCAACCCGGTTGACCTGGTTTGTTCCACCCACAATTTTCAGGGTGAAAAATTTGATTTGACCCAATACACCGATCCGGAAACCGGTTTTGTCTCTGAAAAATCCTTCAACGGAAAACCGCTGAAGGCATTGGAGCTTCCCGGTTTGTGGAATGGCGCCATGGCTAATTGGCTGACGCTATTTGTGGAAGTGCCCATTGAAACCTTTAACCCGGTCAAGACCGTGAACGATCTGCTTCGACCACAGCATCAGCCTGTGAAGTAAGGTTTCTGAACCAGCCTAACGGGAAAACTTAACATATTAAGGTTTATCTATTGGAAGCTCATACATTATAAGTATTTTTGTGGTGTTAAAAGAGTAATTTTTATGCATGAATCCTGGCAAACCAATTATAACGACATCAAAGAAGAAATAGAGCGATTTGAATTGATGGAAAGTGGTGAAAAGACCTTCTATTTTGATGTGCACACCATTGAAAATATTTTTGATTTTTATACGGACAAATTTCAGTTTGATAAGGCAGAACGCGTTTTATTAATTGGCATTCATCAACATCCAGATGCCACATCCTTGCAAGCCAAGCAAGCCATTTTGCTAATGGAAAAGGGAGACGACCCAACCGCCATCCGTTTGATGGAACGACTGATCAGGGTTGAACAATCTAATCCGGAAATGTTTCTAAATCTGGGGTTGGCCTATTTGCGTAACAATAGGGTCTCTGAAAGTATTCAGTTTTTTAAACGGTCTCTGGAACAATCTTTTGATGAGCGGGAAGAAATTCTGCTGGACATTGCCGTTTACCTCAATCAACAAGACCAGTATAAGCAAACCATTTCATTTCTCAAGCCAGGTTGTAAGGCCTATCCCTTTAACGAAAGTCTCCTTTTTGAGTTGGCTTATGCCTATGACAAAGAAGGCAATGTGGTCAAAGGAAGGGAGACTTATGAGCAGCTCCTCTCCCTCAATCCCTTTTCTGAAAACGCCTGGTATAACCTTGGCATACTCTTCATCAAAAATGAAGAGTATGACAACGCCATTGCCTGTTATGATTACACTCTGGCGCTGAACCCTGAGCATGCCGAGGCCCTGTTCAATAAAGCCAACTCTTTGGTCAGCATGGGGCAGCCTTTGGAAGCCATCGATTATTATATCGAATACATTTCTTTCGGATACGACCCTTTATTGCCCTATCATTATATTGCGGATTGTTACGACCAGACAGGAAATCACGAAATGGCGCTTCGGTTTTATCGTTTAACGGTCAAGGCCGATTTCATGTATATGCCTGCCTGGCTCAACTACCTGGCACATCTCATCAATCACTCTTTGGTCGATGAAGCCCTGATAGCTTCAGACGAAGCATTGAAACACTTTAGCGAAGTCGGAGAGATTTGGTACCTCCGTGCCAGGGTTTTGTTACTGAATGGAGACTTTAATGGTGCTTTACCGGCCTTACAATTTTGTTTTGAGGAAGATCCGGATAGTCTGAGAAATATTTACGAGCTCTATCAGGTACAAAAAACCGTTTCGCCCAGGAAAAAGTCGGAACGCATGATTAAAAACTGGGTTAAATCCTACCCGGATTCCCCGGCAGTCCATTATCTGGCTACCTCCTTCTACCTCCTTGAAGAAAGAGATTTGAATCAAGCAGCCTATCACCTGGAAATCGCTTTGAGCGAAAATGCCGATGAATATGACTTTTTCATTGACCTGTTTCCGAAAATTGAAAAGATGATTATCAAAAGTAAGAAGCTGTCCACCATACTCGATAACAATCCTCCTTATGAATTTTAATCTGCCATTTTTACCGGATAGAATACAAAAGCCCCGTGAGTCGGGATTAACCATCATGACCGACAGAGGTCTGAGCGTTCGTGAAACAGAGAATTTTACGGAAGGAAATGCGCCTTATACAGATTTTGTAAAGATGGCATTTGGAACGAGTTTACTCATCCCTTCGCTGGAATCCAAACTCAATATTTATCGTGAAGCGAACATTAATTGCTATTTTGGTGGTACATTATTTGAAGTATTTGCCCGCCAAAATGCACTGGAAGATTACGAAAAATACCTCGATCGCTTTGGTATTGAGTTTCTCGAAATTTCGGACAGTGTCATTAAAATGGAAAGAAAAGAAAAGCTTTCTTACATTCAGCGCTTTTCTGACGCATTTAAAGTCATTAGTCAGGTCACCAACTTTGTACCACAAGGGCATTTGAGTTTCGACAAGATGGTCACATTCATCAATGAAGAACTTGCTGCTGGCGCCGAATTCATCATCATCAAGGAAAGTGAACAAATGCCTTTGTTATCGAAAGATGGACTGGCCACTTTTCTGACCTCGGGGGAAACTGAAAATGTGCTTGACCTTAGCAAACTGGTCTGGGATGCTCCCCTAAAACATCAGCAAATTGAGTTGATCAATCTTTTTGGAGCCAATGTTAATTTATGCAATGCGGGACATGACGATGTCATTGCACTTGAAGCCAAACGATTGGGATTACACAGTTCCACATTACTCAAACTTATTCCGGAAGGAGACAGAGCAAATAACAATGATTAAGGCGTACATCTCTCTTATATTAAAAGGCATGGCCATGGGTGCTGCCAATGTAATACCAGGTGTATCCGGCGGCACCATCGCACTCATCACCGGTATTTTTGAACGACTCATCAATGCCATCAAGAACATCAATCTGACAGCTGCCCGACTATTATTTAAAGGGGAATGGAGCTTATTTGCCCAACACATTGATTTGTCTTTTCTGATTCTGGTTTTTCTGGGAATTGGCACAGCCATTATATCTCTGGCCAAATTGCTTGAATTTCTGTTTTTTAATTATCCGGTTTTTGTCTGGGCCTTTTTCTTCGGACTGGTTCTGGCATCCGTATGGTTTGTGGGAAAGACGGTTAAAAAATGGCACACTGGTTCTGTTTTATCCTTATTGGCCGGAGCCATCATTGCTGCTTCCATCAGCATTATGTCGCCTGCTTCTGAAAATGAAGCCATTTGGTATCTCTTTATTTGTGGTATTGTTGCCATGTGCAGCATGATCCTGCCAGGCTTAAGCGGGTCGTTTGTGCTTATCCTTATGGGCAATTATCAGCTGGTGATGATTCAGGCAGTCAGTCAGTTCAGATTAGATATCCTAATCCCTGTTGGTGCTGGTGCGGTCATAGGCTTGCTGGCCTTTTCCCATGTGCTTTCATGGCTTTTAAAACGCTTCCCTGATTCAACCATTGCCTTATTGACCGGTTTTATAATGGGTTCATTGGGTATTTTATGGCCCTGGAAACGGGCCATTACAGAAACTTTTGGTGATAAGGTGAAAGTTATTAGTTATGATTGGTACTGGCCGACCATGGATTTTAATTTCTGGATGGCAGGCTTTCTATTTCTGGCTGGCATCGCCGCTATTTACCTCACGGAACATTTGGCCCAATCAAAACCTGAAAAATAACATCAGATGCGCACATTCGGACTCATAGGATATCCACTGTCCCACTCTTTTTCTCAGGGATACTTTAGCGACAAATTTAAAAAAGAAAGCATTGAGGCGCGGTATTTGAACTTCCCGATAGCCTCAATAAATGATTTCAGAGGATTGTTGGATCAACACCCTTATTTGGCAGGTTTGAATGTGACCATCCCCTATAAAGAGCAAGTCATTCCCTTTCTGGATGAATTGGACGATGAGGCAGCACAGATTGGTGCTGTCAACGTCATCAAAATTGCCTGGAAAAATAAGAAACCGATCTTAAAGGGCTATAACAGTGATGTGGATGGTTTTCTTAATTCATTAAAACCACTCCTACAACCCTGGCACGGAAAGGCTTGATACTTGGTTCAGGAGGAGCTTCTAAGGCTGTGGCACATGGACTCCTGAAGGCGGGCATACTCTACCGTTATGTAAGTCGTAATCCCCAAACAACGGCTCAGGTGAGCTATGATGCGTTGACACCAGAAATCATTTCAGAATACAAACTAATCATTAACACCTCACCGGTTGGTATGTATCCCCATGTTGAGGAGTGTCCCCCTCTGTCATATGACGCCATTTCCAAAAAACACCTTATTTTCGATTTAATTTACAATCCGGATAGGACGCTTTTAATGAAAAAAGCGGCCGAAAATGGGGCAGTTGTAAAAAACGGTTTGGAAATGCTGCATCTTCAGGCGGAAAAAGCCTGGACGATATGGAACGAATAGAAGGCTAACTACCTCTCTGTTCGGGCCCTTGAAGGCAAAATGTTTTCCGGATAAATCACATCTACCAAATAGAGTCCGTCCGCCGGGGCAGAAGTGCCAGCCCGCCCACGGTCTTTGGCTTCAATAACCGCACAAAAATCTTCTACACTCATTTTGCCCCGACCGACTTCCAGAAGGGTTCCAACAATGGCCCGCACCATATTTCTTAAAAACCGGTCGGCTTGAATATGGAAAACATGTACTTCGCCTTGTTTTTCCCAAAATGCAAATTCAATTTGGCACAAATTGGTCTTATTATTGCTGTGTAATTTGCTAAAGCTGGTAAAGTCGGTATAGGCTATTAATTTTTGAGCAGCCTCATTCATCCGATCAAAATCAGGTTGAAAAGCGATCCTTGTTGCCAGATTTTGAAAAAACGGGTTTTTGTGCAAGGTTATCTGGTATTCATAGCGTCTGGCAATGGCATTGAAGCGGCTATGCGCATCGCTTTTAACCGGAACAATGGAATAGACCACGATGTCGCGTGGTAAAAAGCGATTGAGTTGTCCCGATAGTTTCTGTGGATCAGGCAAGGGGTTCTCAACATCAAAATGTGCGACCATGTATTTGGCATGCACACATGCATCTGTCCTTCCTGCTCCGGTTATGGAAGTTGGGATTCGCAGAATGGTGCTCAAAGCATTTTCGAGCTCCTGCTGAACAGAAGTGCCATTGGGTTGCCTTTGCCAACCATGATAATTGGTACCTTTATAGCCTAATTCCATGAAGTATCTTGCCATACCGTTCAGTTTTCGGTAAAGATATAAAACAATGTTAAACCGATGGCTTGACTTGACTCCTTCCCCCCTCTTTTGTATATTAAAAGTTTGAATTTTGTCAAAGTTTTACTTACTTAAACAATTGATTCACTATGAGAAAAGAAATTGGGATTTGGCTGGACACCAACAAAGCAGTGTTGGTAAGTTTATTGGATGGAAAAAATGAGAACGTCAGCATTCTTGAATCAGAAGTAGAATCCAGAACCCGCTTTCCGGGTGAGAAAAAACCTTCACGGGTTGGAAGTTTATTAACCAATGCAGAAAACAAGCTTACAAATCGTAAAAAGCAACAAAAACACCATTATTTTAATGAGATAATGAAAACCATTGATGAGGATGCCCAGGCTTTATACTTATTCGGACCATCCAAAGCAAAAATCGAATTGGAAAAAGAAATAAAGAAACATCAATCCTTTAACCATAAGCCTTTAATTGTTGAATCGGCTGATAAAATGACTGAAAAGCAAATGATTGCACATGTAAAAAGCTTTTTCGAAAAAAACAACCACAAAAATGCGTAACTACCGTAAGAATCATCCTAAGCATTGTTGGCACATAGCATGTGCCACAATGCTTTTAATTTTCCTCCTCATTCTTCCTACATCGATACAAAACACGCACATGAAAGCACAAAACTGGGTTCAACTGCGTGAACGCATGGTCAACGATCAGTTGCGCAGTCGGGACATTCGTTCATCCAATGTTCTGAATGCCATGAGAGAAGTGCCGCGTCATCACTTTATTCCGGAAACCGTTCAACATCTGGCCTATGACGACCGTCCCCTCCCAATTGGAATGGACCAAACCATATCACAGCCATACATTGTGGCCTTTATGACGGAACAGATACAACCAAAACCGGGCATGAAAGTCCTTGAGATTGGCACAGGATCAGGCTACCAGGCGGCAGTTCTGGCGCATTTAGGTTGTAAGGTTTTTACCATCGAACTGATACCTGAACTGGCCCAACGTGCCACTAATACGCTACACCATTTGAAGTACGAAGATGTCAATGTCAGAGCAGGAAATGGTTTTCTGGGCTGGCCCGAAGAGGCACCTTTCGATGCTATTATTGTAACCGCTGCGCCCGAAGAGATACCACCCAACCTGA
The DNA here is from genome assembly GCF_000974365.1 of Geofilum rubicundum JCM 15548. Lineage (GTDB taxonomy): Bacteria > Bacteroidota > Bacteroidia > Bacteroidales > Marinilabiliaceae > Geofilum > Geofilum rubicundum. The sequence continues at coordinate 49,225 of NZ_BAZW01000004.1, read as the reverse complement.
TTGACCAATTAAAAGATGGTGGAAAAATGGTCATACCAGTCGGTTCAGTCAGCAGCTTGCAATATCTAAAAATAGTAACCAAAAAAGGAGGGCATATTAGTACCGAATCTTTAATGCCCGTCAGATTTGTTCCTATGATAGACCGGGATGTGGAATAAGATGGCCAGAACAACCATAAACATGACTAAATCTGATACAAATTGGGAAAAAGAGTTGGAAGAAATCCGATCAGCTGATCAAAGCATTTATTTTGCCAAGCTTTTAGATAACAACCCGGAAGAAATTCCCCTGGTTATTCAAGCCATGCAAAATGTCAAAGCTACAATAGCCTGGCGTGCTGGCTGGGTTTTGGACCATTTTGATCGTCAAAACAAAAGTGCCCTTCTGCCCTACTTCAGGCAATTGTCCGAAATCCTTTTACAGACACCCCATCATGGGGTTCAAAGGCACATCACCCGAATCCTGTGCAATGCGCCTGCCAGCGAGTTAGAAGATGGCAGATTGGTGGATGCCTGCTTTACCTGGTTGCTTAATCCCAAAACGCCTGTAGCTGTAAAAGCCAATGCCATGGAAATCATCGGCAATTTGTGTGCTATCTATCCCGAATTGGGCCAGGAACTCAAAACTGTCATTCAAGAAGGTTACGAAAACGGAACTGCTGCTTTTAAAAGTCGCAGCCAAAAGATTCTGATAAAACTATATGGTAAAAAAATCCAACCGTTTTAATTCATACAATTGCCGGAATACCTGCTTTATTGCACCAGCCATTCGGCAAACTTCTCCCTGAATTTACGCACCTTGGGCGCAACAACAACCTGACAATAAGGCTGCTGTGCATTGTTATTAAAATAATTCTGATGATAATCTTCTGCTATGTAAAAGGGGGCCTCCTCCACCAACTGGGTGACGATTGGATCATCGTAGACCTGCTCTTCAGATAGTTGCTTCATAACAGATTGCGCCACTTTCTTTTGTTCTTCACTGTTAAAAAAAATGACCGACCGGTAGTGGGTCCCGACATCGGCTCCCTGCCGATTGAGAGTAGTTGGGTCGTGAATGGTGAAGAAAATGGATAGCAATACCTCAAACGACAGAATATCCGGATTATAAGTAATTTTGACCACCTCTGCGTGACCGGTCCTTCCCGAGGTTACCTCCCTGTAGGCGGGATTCTTAATATAGCCTCCGCTAAACCCGGACTCCACTTTCTCCACGCCTTTTACGCGCTGATAAACCGCCTCTAAACACCAGAAGCATCCGCCTCCTAAAATGGCTGTCTCGCTTTTTTGTTCTGCCATGCTATTAATATTTGTGAAAAGCACCAACAAGATGCCTATGATGTAATTCTTCATGATTGTTTTTACATTATAACAAACAAAGACAAAGAGGGTTTATCAACTTTTAAGAAAAACCGTACAATGATCGCTATTACTTTGCATGGCTGCCTCAATTATTCGAACAACATTCAAAGCCTCAGATGGCAGAACCAGGACTTTGGCATTTTTGCGGATAACCTCGTGAAGATTGCTATAGAACAATCCATAATTTCCCGGTAAAGTTTCCACTTTTCCCTTGAAATGAATATTGTTAACATCACTGTTAAGCCATCCCCATAACTCTTCTGGATCTGTTCCCCAATTCTCACCATCCGGCCACATCCCCTTTTTCAAGGCCTCCTCCTGCGGGTCGAGCCCATATTTTACATATGACCCTTTAACCCCGTGAAGCATGTAGCTGGGCGTATCTTCCCGCACCAGATAACCAGCTTTGAGTGTTACTGAAAGCCCGGCATAAATCAATCTTAAATCAAAATGATCATCCACATCTGAGCCATCTCTCAGAGCCAGCAGACGGGCACTGACCCCTTGGGGCATTCCAAATAGCAACAGCGCCTGATCAATCAGATGTGCCCCCAAATTGTGCAAAATACCGGTGCCCCGTTGGCGCTCCTCTTTCCAGGATTCCTGTACAAAAGTGCGATAACGGTTATAACGGGCCTCAAATTCGACCAAGCGGCCCAGCATATTTTCCGCCAAAACCTTTTGAACGGTTAAGAAACTATTGTCCCATCGCCGATTCTGAAAAACCGTCAGTGTAAGATTGTTCGCCTTAGCCAGCTGAATGAGCTCCTCGCCTTGTTTAACCGATTGCACAAAAGGCTTCTCCACCACCACATGTTTACCTGCCTCTAAAGCCGCCTTAGCCTGCTTGTAGTGAAGATCATCAGGTGTATTGACAATGACCAGTTCAATCTCCGCATCATTCAACAATTCCTCAAAAGTTTGAACAATACAGGCATCTGGAAATACCTCCAAAGCAGTGCTTGTGCTTCGTTGCATGACTTTGACCACTTCAAACCCGCCATTAGCCTTTAGCAAAGGTGCATGAAACACCTTACCGCTCATACCGTACGACACCAATGCCGTTTTTATAGCTTGTCCCATCATCTATTTTTTATCCTCCTAAAATACCAAAAATATACCAAAACCTCTCCATCTTCTGTCGCGTCCGACCACCTTCACCATGGTTTCTAATTCAAAAAAAGCTAACTTTGCCATGCAAAAAGTGCCGACATTATGAGTAGTTATCCCCCTCTTGCAGAACGCATGCGCCCTAAGTCGCTCAGCGACTACATTGGCCAGAAACACCTGGTCGGTGAAGGTGCTGTGTTGCGCAAAATGCTGGAATCGGGTAAAATTTCGTCCATCTTACTATGGGGCCCGCCAGGAGTGGGAAAAACCACACTGGCCAAAATCATTGCCCATCAGTTGGAAAGACCGTTTTATGTGTTATCTGCTGTCTCATCAGGTGTGAAAGATGTGCGTGAGGCCATTGAAAAGGCACGCAACTCACGCTTTTTCAACAGCGCCTCTCCCATTTTGTTTATCGATGAAATTCATCGTTTCAGCAAATCACAACAGGACAGCCTTTTAGGTGCTGTCGAAGAAGGAGTGGTTACACTTATCGGCGCCACTACAGAAAACCCCTCTTTTGAAGTTATTTCTCCCTTACTCTCCCGTTGTCAGGTATATGTTTTAAAATCTTTGGAAAACGCGGATTTGATGGACTTATACCACCTCATTTTGAAGAATGATGTGGTGTTGAAGAACAGAACTTTTTTTTTGAAAGAAGAGGATGCATTGATGCGATTTGCGGGTGGCGACGCCCGCAAATTTTTGAATATCATCGAGCTCGTTACCAATTCACACGATGATGCGGAGGAGATTGTCATCACCAATGAAAAAGTAACCGAACTTTTGCAGCAAAATCCTGCCCAATACGATAAGAACGGCGAAATGCATTACGACATCATTTCGGCCTTTATCAAATCCATTCGCGGCAGCGATCCGGATGCCGCCGTCTATTGGCTGGCCCGTATGGTGGAGGGTGGCGAAGATCCCAAGTTTATTGCACGCCGACTGCTCATTTCAGCAGCCGAAGATATTGGTCTGGCCAACCCCAACGCTCTTTTGCTGGCTACCAATGCTTTTGAGGCCATCAAAATGGTTGGCTGGCCGGAGTCCAGAATCATATTGAGTGAAGTCACCATTTATTTGGCGACCTGCCCCAAAAGCAATTCGGCCTACATGGCCATTAATCAGGCCCAGGCACTGGTACGTGAGACGGGCAACCTGCCGGTTCCCCTGCATTTACGAAATGCCCCAACCCAATTAATGAAAGAGTTGGATTATGGTAAAGCCTATAAGTATTCGCACGACTTTCCCAACAATTTTGCCGAGCAGGAATTTCTGCCTGAAAAGTTGAGTAAAAAGCAACTCTGGACCCCTCAAAACAACCCTCAGGAGGCGAAACTCAGGGAGCGAATGGAATTCTTATGGAAAAAGAAATATTGAATGGTCTTAATAAGAAAATGCCCAATACTCTCCCGAAAAATCGGGGTAGACTTTTTTCTCGTCTTTGACACTTTCTTAAAAAAGGCTGAGAATTCATCCGTTTTATTGTTCACACCAAATTGACACAAAATAGAGACCAAATGATAAGCAGTATTCCAAAAATTAAGCATTCGGATAGCGGGCAGTTTTTTCTTCTGGCCGGTCCCTGCGCCATTGAAGGCGAAGATATGGCCCTGCGCATTGCCGAAGAGATTTTGCGCGTCACCGACCGCCTGAAAATACCTTTTATTTTTAAAGGTTCCTACCGCAAGGCCAACCGCTCACGTATCGACTCCTTTGCAGGCATAGGCGATGAAAAAGCTTTAAAAATCCTACGAAAAGTCAGCGAAACTTTTGATGTACCCACCGTGACCGATATTCATGCGGCCAATGAAGCCGCTATGGCGGCTGAATATGTGGATGTATTACAAATTCCGGCCTTCCTTTGCCGGCAAACCGACCTTCTGGTCGCTGCCGCCGAAACCGGCAAAGTGGTCAACATCAAAAAAGGTCAGTTTTTGGCCCCTGAAGCCATGCAATTTGCGGTCAAAAAGGTCCGGGATGCCGGTAATGCGAAGGTGATGATTACCGACCGGGGAACCATGTTTGGTTATCAGGATTTAATCGTCGACTACAGAGGGATTCCGGCCATGCAGGCATTTGAAGCTCCGGTAGTTCTGGACATTACCCATTCCTTACAACAGCCCAACCAGTCGTCAGGCGTTACCGGGGGGAAACCCCAACTCATTGAGACGGTGGCGCGTGCCGGGGTAGCTGTTGGCGTAGATGGTTTCTTCCTCGAAACCCACCATGATCCGGCCAGTGCCAAATCTGATGGGGCCAATATGCTGCGCCTGGATTTGCTGGAAGGTTTGATGACACGACTAGCGGCCATTCGAAGCACCATCAACAGTTTGTAAAAAAAATCCGGAGCAGGGCGCCTAATGTCCCGTTCCGGATTTATTTTTAGTGACTGCCTGGTTGTTTAAGGCCGGTAATACTTCATGGCTTCCGGCAAAGCTTTTTGCAGATTTCTTATCCGGGAATTACTACTTGGGTGGGTACTCAAAAAGGGAATGGGGTTACTGCCACCACTTTGCTCGGCCATTCTACTCCAGAAGGCCACTGCAGTAGACGGATCATAACCTGCCATGGCCATAAAAATCAATCCCAACCGGTCGGCTTCCGTTTCATGGGTACGTGAGTAAGGCAAAATGACACCAACCTGCGTAGCTACACCAAAGGCGGTCATATACAGGTTTTTTGTTTCCTCCGGTTTTTCGGCCAAAACAACGCTCAGAGCTGTAGCGCCTAACTGGGCGCCCATTTGCTGACTCATCCGTTCACTGCCATGTTTGGCAATGGCATGAGCTATTTCATGCCCCATGACAACAGCCAGACCGTTTTCATCTTGCGTAATGGGTAAAATCCCCTCATAAACCATCACCTTTCCTCCGGGCATACACCAGGCATTTGGCGTATCATCTGCCGCTAAATTAAATTCCCACTGAAAATTAGATAGTTGATCCTCAAGACCATTTTCTGAAAAATACCGATCAACGGCCGTAGATATGTTGGCCCCGACTTTTTTTACCAAAGCGGTCTGGGCTTTGTTTTTCGACAAAGCGTTTTCTTTCAAAAACGCATCATACTGGCTAAAACTCATGGCCATTATTTCTGATTCGGGCACCATACTCAACTGTCTCCTGCCGGTAAAGGGCACCACAGAACATGCCCATACCAATATGGATAGCAAAATTGTCATTAGCCATACCACACTTATTTTATTCTTTTTCATTGCTTGCAAATTATTATTATTTCCAGCTCAAGTAAATCACACTAATTTAGTGAATATTTCGCATCATTGCCCGGTTTTATCATATAAGGTTAAAGAATATTTTCGCATTTTTGCCAAAAATCGCCAACCATCTGATGAAAACCCATACAAAAGATCTGATCCACCTGCATGTTATTGTGTTCATATATGGCTTTACGGCCATTCTGGGTCGCCTGATTAGTCTGGATGCCACCCAATTGGTATGGTATAGAATGCTAATTGCCTTTGTTGCCCTGGGCGGCATGTTGTTGTTGTTTCGAACGCCGTTTCAACTGCCTTTAAAACCTATCCTTAAACTCATTGGCGTTGGCTTTATTGTGGCCATGCACTGGGTCACCTTTTTTCACGCCATAAAAATATCCACCATCTCAGTGGCCCTGGGCTGCCTGGCAACAACCACCTTATTTACGAGCTTTCTGGAGCCTGCCCTTATTAAAAGGGCACTCTCAAAATTGGAAGTATTTATCGGGTTCATCATCATAATAGGACTTTATACCATATTTCAATTTGAACCCGATCATCTGGCAGGCATCGTCACCGGCATAATTTCGGCATTTTTGGCGGCCCTTTTTACTGTTTTAAACAAGCGATTCATTCGTGTTTACCATCCTACCACCATCAGTTTTTATGAAATGGGCGGTGGATTTATAGGGATAACACTGTACCTGTGGGCCAATAATACATTTGCTTCCGGATTGGCCACCCCGTCCCATTGGGATTGGTTTTACCTGCTATTATTGGGCATCGTATGCACCGCTTATGCCTATATGGCCAGTGTTAAAGTGATGCAAACCCTATCGGCTTACACAGTGGTTTTAACCATTAATCTGGAACCGGTTTATGGCATTTTGATGGCCTTTTTGTTTTTTGGTGAATCCGAACGCATGTCCACCGGCTTTTATGCAGGCACCCTCATTATTTTGGGTGCTGTATTGCTTTTCCCCGTACTTCGAAGAAATAGGATACGCAATAAATGAACACCAAATCATGGCCCTCTAATAGCAACACCTATTAAACCGAATTTGGTGCATTTACAGGCTAATTCTTATTTCTGGCATCTACGATGCGTTGCATGGCTTCAGCGATAACGGACCGTGGACTGGCCAGATTCATGCGCATAAAGCCACGTCCCTCACGTCCAAATGTATTGCCGTCATTTAATCCCAATCCCGCCTTCTGAGCCATAAAGCTTTTCAGTTCATTTTGATTCATGCCCCAGGCTCTAAAATCCATCCACAAAAGATAGGTTGCCTCCAGTCGCGGGACCTTCACTTCTGGCAGATATTTTTCGAGATATTCCAACACGAGGTGATAATTGCCCTCCAAATAGGTCTTCAGATCCTCCAGCCAGTCCTCCGACGCATTGTAAGCCGCCTCCAAGGCCAGAGCGCCAAAGGTATTGCCCATGTGTAAGTGATACCCCAAAACCTGACCGCGCATGGCCTTTAACAATTCAGGATTGGAAGCGATCATGTAGGAGGTGCTTAATCCCGCCAGATTGAAGGTTTTACTGGGCGCCATGCAAGTGACGGTGATGTCAGCTATCTCTGGCGAAATGGTGGCCAACGGACGGTGCTGATGTCCAAACAATACCAGATCCGCATGTATCTCATCCGAGATAATGGTCACCTTGTTTCGCCGGCAGATATCGCCCATTCTCAACAGTTCTTCCGGTGTCCATACCCTGCCTACCGGATTATGCGGATGGCACAATAAAAACAATTTGTTTTGAGGTACAGAGCATACTTTTTCAAAATGCTCAAAGTCCATCACATACCCCTCATCTGTTTCTTTGAGCGGATTTTCAACCACCTCCCGGTTAAAATCCCTCACCACCCCAAAAAAGGGCGGATAGACCGGTGGCTGAATAATCACTCCCTCTCCCGGTTGCGTGAAGGCCTGGACAGCTAAGCCCAGGTTGGGAACTACCCCTGGAGAAAATTCAATCCACCCTTGATCAACTTCCCAGTCGAAACGCCTTTTCAACCATCCCATGATGGATTTAAAAAAGGCATCGGGCCGGTTGGTATAGCCAAATATCGGGTGTTCCATCCTTTTGCTCAAGGCTTCCCTTACCGCAGGTGGTGCAGCAAAATCCATATCAGCCACCCATAAAGGAATCACATCATCTTTACCAAACAAACGCTCCCTGTATTCCAATTTGAGAGCGCGCGTTCCTTCTCTGTTGATTATTTCGTCGAATTGAGACATTGAACTATTTTTGAAAGTCATTATTGAATGAGTTTGAATCGAAATCTAAAAGTAAAGAAAAAATCCCTTTCCAAAGCAACAAAGCCCTGCAAACTTGGTTCACAGGGCTTTTGAATAGGCAGTCATCATTTTCAGTAGGCTTGATACACTTTTCGGATACCCGCCTCCAATTCGATGGTGGCCTGCCACCCCAAATCGCGTAAACGGGATACATCCATCAGCTTCCGATAAGTGCCATCGGGTTTATCCGCATCCCAGCTGATTTTCCCCTTGAAGCCGGTTATTTTTTTAACCATTTCTGCCAGTTCTGCAATGGACAAATCAACTCCGGAACCAATGTTGATGTGCGTGTTCCGAACCTCCTGCAGTCCACGCTCCTCTACAACATCCTTAAAGCTGATATTTTGCATAACAAAAACAACGGCAGCAGCGAGGTCATCCGAATGAAGAAATTCCCGCCGGGGCGTTCCACTGCCCCAAAGCTTAATTTCCACCTCATTACCAGATTTAAAAATACCAAACTCCTCCAATGCGTGAATCAATTGTTTATCGTCCTGAGAAGCAGAAAAGCCACGCATAGGTTTGTGCTCAACATCTACCCGAACACCGTTCATATCATCGTCCATCAATAATTTGCCCAAATGCATTTTTCGGATGAGCGCAGGCAATACATGAGAACCGTGCAAATTATAGTTGTCATTGGGACCATACAAATTTGTGGGCATAACAGATACAAAGTCCGTTCCGTACTGAAGATTGTAAGATTCACAAAGCTTCATTCCGGCAATTTTTGCAATGGCGTAGGGCTCGTTGGTATATTCCAGAGGCCCCGTTAATAAATGCTCTTCCTTCATGGGCTGAGGACATTCCTTGGGATAAATACAGGAACTGCCCAGGAACAACAGCTTTTTTACACCCGACTGATAAGCCGAGTGGATAATGTTGTTCTGAATTTGGATGTTCTCATAGATAAAATCAGCCCGGTAGGTATTATTGGCCATAATTCCACCCACTTTGGCGGCTGCCAGAAACACATATTCTGGTTGCTCCTTTTTGAAAAACGCCTCGACCTGGGCCTGATTGACCAAATCCAATTGAGCTGTCGGGAAGCACTAAATTATTAAAGCCCTTGTCTTGTAAAAAACGGGTGATGGCGGACCCCACCAAACCACGATGTCCGGCCACATAAATTTTACTTTTCTTATCCATTACTCGAAATAATTTAGTGTTTGATAACCACCTTCTCTCAGGTACTTATCTTTCTTCATCAACTTCAAATCAGAGCCCATCATGTCATCCACCAAACCTTTCAAATCATATTTGGGTTCCCAGCCCAATTGCTTTTTGGCCTTTGTCGGATCACCAATTAGAAGCTCCACCTCCGTTGGTCTGAAATAGCGGGGATCCACTTCTACAACGCATTTTCCAACCAGGTGATTAAACGCTTCGTTCGTACAGGCTACCACATAACCTTTTTCATCCACGCCTTCTCCACGGAATTCAATTTCGCAATTGAGATAGGCAAAGGACATACGCACGAAATCACGTACCTCTGTTGTAACACCTGTGGCAATCACATAATCGTCCGGCTGATCCTGCTGAAGTATCAGATACATCGCCTTAACATAGTCCTTGGCATGTCCCCAGTCCCGTTTAGCCGATAAGTTACCCAGAAAAACCTTCTCCTGCAGACCCAAACCAATACGCGAAACGGCACGGGTTATTTTTCGGGTCACAAAAGTCTCCCCACGTATGGGCGACTCGTGGTTGAATAAAATACCATTGGTCGCGTACATGTTGTAGGCCTCCCGGTAGTTTATTGTAATCCAGTAGGCATACAACTTAGCAACAGCATAGGGTGACCGCGGATAGAAAGGCGTTGCCTCACTTTGTGGCACCTGCTGTACCAAACCATAAAGTTCACTGGTAGAAGCCTGATAAAACCGGGTTTTCTCAGTTAGTCCCAACAAGCGAATGGCTTCCAGAAAACGCAGCGTGCCAATACCATCGGCATTGGCCGTATATTCAGGGGTGTCAAAACTAACGCCCACATGTGACATCGCGGCCAAATTATATATCTCATCTGGTTGGGTTTCCTGAATAATACGGATAAGATTGGTGGAGTCCGTTAAGTCGCCATAATGCAGGGTGAAATTCCGGTTTTCAGTATGCGGATCCTGGTATATGTGATCAATGCGATCGGTATTAAACATGGAGGAACGACGTTTAATACCATGGACGTTATAGCCTTTCTTTAAGAGGTACTCTGAAAGATACGCTCCATCTTGTCCGGTTACCCCGGAAATTAATGCGGTTTTAGCCATGATAATCTTATGTTTTTAATAGTAATATAGGGGTTAATTGTCAATTTTGCGGTATTATTATGCTTCACCAAAGCTTTTCCAGTACCAGCTAATGGCTTCCTGGAGGCCCTCCTTAAATAAATGAGTGGGCTGGTAATGGAGCAGACGGGCTGCTTTGTCAATGGTAGCCAGCGAATGAGGAACGTCACCGGCACGCTGCGGCCCGTACTCAGTATTAACCTGAGCAATGCTGCCATCATACGATGATAAAAATTCTTTTAACAAACTCACCAATTCATTCAGCGAGGTACGTTCACCACATGCCACATTGTAAACATTATTAATGGCTTCGGGGTTTTCAATGGTAGCAGCCCTTTCATTGGCCTGAATCACATTGGCCACATAAGTAAAATCCCTGGAGAAACTACCGTCGCCATTGATTTTGGGCGACTGTTTCAAAATAAGGGCCTTCACAAATAAAGGGATCACTGCCGCATAGGCCCCGTTGGGATCCTGACGTGGACCAAAAACATTGAAATACCTTAAACCAATCAGCTGCATATTATAGGTACGGGCAAAGACGGAGGCATAAAGCTCATTCACGTATTTTGTAACCGCATAGGGAGATAAAGGCTGGCCTATTACCTCCTCTACCTTGGGCAGTTCCTTACTATCCCCATAGGTCGAGCTGCTGGCCGCATAAACAAAACGATTCACGCCAGCATCCCTGGCAGCAACAAGCATGTTTAAAAAGCCGCTGACGTTAACATCATTGGTGGTGATGGGATCATTGATGGATCTGGGAACGGACCCAAGGGCAGCCTGGTGTAAGACAATATCAACACCTTTACAAGCGGAATGACAGGTATTTAAATTTCGTATGTCTCCTTCGATCAGGTCAAAATCAGGATGGGATTGGTGCTGTGCAATGTTTTCCCGTTTCCCTGTCGAAAAATTATCGAGACAAATAACTTTATTCTCCTGAATCAATAATCGGTCGATGATATTGGATCCTATAAAACCGGCTCCCCCGGTTACCAGAACGGTTTTATTCTTGATAATGGCCATTGTTTCTTTATTTATCACGCAAAAGTAAGAAATTTATCTCTGATAAATCATTAAGGGCCGCCCAATCGGGCAGCCCTTAATGATTTATTCCATTGAAAAGAATTATTTAGCGTAACTGATCGCTCTGGTTTCTCTGATTACAGTGATCTTAACCTGACCGGGATAGGTCATTTCCGTCTGGATTTTCTTAGCAATATCGTAGGACAACTCTTCTGCATCCTTGTCGTTCACTTTTTCACTTCCGACAATCACACGTAACTCCCGACCGGCCTGAATGGCGTAAGTCTTAAGTACACCCGGATAACTTAAAGCCATCGTTTCCAGATCCTTCAATCGTTTGATATAGGATTCAACCACCTCGCGACGGGCGCCAGGCCGTGCACCCGATATGGCATCACATACCTGAATAATGGGGGCGATCATGGTGGTCATTTCCACTTCGTCATGATGCGCGCCAATGGCATTGGAGATATCCGGCTTCTCTTTGTACTTCTCAGCCAGTTTCATACCCAAAATAGCATGTGGCAATTCAGGATCCTCATCCGACACTTTACCAATATCATGCAGCAAACCGGCACGCTTGGCTCTTTTTACATTCAAGCCCAGTTCCGAGGCCATAATGGCACATAAGTTGGCTGTTTCCCGACTGTGCTGAAGTAAATTCTGACCGTAAGATGAACGGTATTTCATCTTACCCACCAGTTTGATTAATTCAGGATGTAAGCCGTGTACGCCGAGATCGATGGAAGTTCGTTTACCCGTTTCAATAATCTCTTCTTCTACTTGCTTGCGGACTTTGTTCACCACTTCCTCAATCCTGGCGGGGTGGATACGTCCATCGGTTACCAACTGGTGTAAGGCCAGGCGGGCAATTTCTCTGCGCATGGGATCAAAGGCAGAAAGCACAATGGCTTCAGGTGTGTCATCCACAATAATCTCTACACCGGTGGCAGCCTCCAAAGCGCGGATGTTTCGACCTTCGCGACCTATGATCCGCCCTTTAATCTCATCAGAATCGATATGAAAAATAGTCACCGCATTTTCTATGGCTGTTTCGGTGGCCACTCTTTGAACTGTATTCAGAACGATGCGCTTGGCTTCCTTATTGGCATTGATTTTGGCGTCATCCATAATGTCGTTGATGTACGACATGGCCTCCGTTTTAGCCTCTGCCTTTAACGACTCCGTCAACATTTCCTTCGCTTCTTCAGCCGACATGCCGGAGATGGATTCTAAATGCTCCACCTGTTGCTTATGCATTCTTTCCAGCTCTTCGCTCTTGCGCTCCACTATTTCCAACTGAAGATCTAAATTTTCACGAATGGCATCCGTTTCTTTTTTCTTCCGTTGATACTCCTCTATGCGCTGAGATACGGCCGTTTCTTTTTGCTTAACTTTATTCTCAATGGCCAGAACCTTGGCATTTCTGCTGTTGATCTCTTTTTCATGCTCTGCTTTAAGTTGCAGAAATTTTTCCTTAGCCTGAAGAATCTTATCCTTTCGAATAACTTCAGCTTCTGCCTCTGCCTCACGAATAATTTTTCGCGAACGGGATTTTAATGCCTGCGTGATGATAAACCAGGCCAGCAACCCACCTATAAAGAAGGCCAATACACCTATTAATATTTCCATTATTTAATCATTTAGTTCACATTATATAATAAAAAACGCATTTCATTCCTGTCATAAAAATCAAAGCAAGAGTCGGTTAAAGACCTTTACTTCAGGAAAAAAATGCGGGATATACGATGTAATAAAAATGCTATTCCTCTGCTAAAATCTTTTCAAGCTTTTGATCCAATAACGAAACGGCATTCACTAAAGGGGAGGCATCCTGACTATTCTCCATTTCCAGATTTTTAATCACATACTGCAAAGCAGCCATGGCTAAAAAATCCTGAACATCCTTATCGTTATAACGCTGTTTGTATTGCAATACTTTATCGTTAATGAGCTTCGCTGCTTTTCGAATGCGTTCCTCATCGTCACGATCCACCCTTAAAGGGTAGAAACGATCGGCCACATTCACACGTATAGAAAGTTTGTCGTCCATCTTAAGCTTTTAACGATTCAACAGGGCAATGCACTTATCAATTTCCCGCACTATTTGATTAATCCTTAATTTGGTATCCCGCACATCCTCACCTGAAGCTTCTAAAGTTTTGGCTACCTTTAACTTACCGAAACTCTCTTCAAGTAAAGAATAAGATGATACACTTCGATCCAATTGATCCGTCAACTGTGTCACCTGGCTTCTTAGCATCTTATTCTCTTCTTTTTCAGCCTGGTACCTGTCAACCAACAAATCAATTTTCTGCTCTAAATTAGCAATAATGTCGTTATTCGGATTAACCATGATATATAATTTCCCTTACAAAATTAACATTGGTTTTAAAATTAAAAAAAAAAGTGATATACTTTTCTGATTTTTGTTTTCCATGAAAAATGAAACCATGCGCAATATACAACTTTAAGCCACGCAATATAAAGGAAATACCCCATTTTTATTAACTGAAAAAAAATTATCTTTGCACAAAGTTTTTTTCTTGGATAAAAATATCGATACAAAGAAATGGCTGCCGGTTTCTGTTAAGGAAATGCAGCTATTGGGTTGGGATCAACCCGATGTCATTCTGTTTTCCGGTGATGCTTACGTAGACCATCCGGCTTTTGGCGCCGCTGTCATTGGCAGAACCCTTGAATCAATGAGACTTAAAGTGGTGATTGTGCCACAACCCAACTGGCGGGACGACTTACGTGATTTTAAAAAATTTGGCCCTCCCCGGCTTTTCTTTGGTGTGACCGGTGGCAATATGGACTCGATGGTGAACCATTATACCGCCAATCGACGCCTTCGGTCGGACGATGCCTACACACCCGGAGGAAAATCAGGCTTTAGGCCTGATTATGCCACCGCTGTATATTCCCAAATTCTCAAAGCCCAATTCCCGGACATTCCGGTTGTTATTGGGGGCATTGAAGCCTCCTTGCGTCGGTTAAGCCATTACGACTACTGGCAGGACCATTTGAAATCAAGTATTTTAGATTGGTCTCAGGCCGATTTATTGGTCTATGGCATGGGCGAATCACCCCTGCGGGAACTCGTGCGTTTGCTGCAACGAGGGGTCCCTTTTAGTCAGCTGAACAACCTCCCCCAGACTGCCGTAAGGCAAGCAAAGGAGGCGGCCTTGCCCCGGCACAAAAGGTGGTCCACCATCGAACTCTTCAGTCACGAAGATTGCCTCAGCGACCCCAAAAAATACGCAGCCAATTTTAAACACATCGAACAAGAATCCAATCGCCTGGAAGCAGCCCGTCTGACACAGATATGTGGTTCCCATCGAATCATCGTTAATCCGCCTTATCCGCCAATGGATTCAAAAGAACTGGATAAGAGCTATGATTTGCCCTATACCCGCTTACCACATCCCAAATATGCCAAAAAGGGCGAAATTCCGGCCTATGAAATGATTAAGCATTCGATTAATCTCCACAGAGGTTGTTTCGGGGGGTGTAGCTTTTGCACCATCTCGGCCCACCAAGGTAAATTCATATCCTCACGCTCGCCGGAATCCATTGTAAGAGAAGCCCGGGAAATTACCCAAATGGCCGATTTTAAGGGATATTTTTCTGACCTGGGGGGACCAAGTGCCAACATGTACAAGATGCGGGGCCGGGATCTGGATATCTGCAAAAGTTGTAAAAGACCATCTTGTATATTACCCTCTGTATGTAGTAATTTAAACACCTCACATGAACCTTTACTACAGGTTTACCGACAAGTGGATCAACTGCCCGGCGTTAAAAAGTCATTCATTGGCAGTGGGGTGCGTTATGATCTGTTTATGAATCCCAAGGCCACCAATGAAGAAAAAAAGTCGCACCAGACCTATGCGCACGAGCTCATTACCAAACATGTTTCCGGCCGACTGAAGGTGGCCCCGGAGCACACATCAGACAAGGTGTTAAACATCATGCGTAAACCGCCTTTTGCCTTATTTCAGCAGTTCAACCGACTGTTCAATGAAATTAATCAGGCGGAGGGACTTAAACAGCAACTTATCCCCTATTTCATTTCCAGTCACCCGGCTTCAACCGAACAAGAAATGGCTGAACTAGCCATTCAAACCAAGCAGTTGGATTTCAATCTCGAACAGATTCAGGATTTCACACCAACCCCCATGACGGTATCCACCGTCATTTATTACTCCGGATACCATCCTTATACACTTAAGCCGGTATTTACGGCCAAAAGCAAGGAAGAAAAGCTGCGACAGAGAAGCTTCTTTTTTTGGTATAAGCCGGAACACCGCGAAACAATCAGAAGGATTCTAAATAGCAAGGGGCTCCAAAAAATGGAACCATTATTGTTTGATAAGGGTAAGCCATCTGAGAAAAAAAATAAAACCTTATCCGGCAAAAACAGGTATAAGTAATCTATAACTTAAGATTTCCAGGCCAAATTTAAACCATCTACCATGAAAAGACGTATTTACCTATTCATATTATCAGCTTTTCTGTTAAGTAGTTGTGCCGAGTTACTTCAAGTTGTACAGACGATTGATACCGAACGACCGCTCACACAAACAGAGGTCGTTAGCGGTTTGAAGGAAGCCTTAAAGATTGGAACGGATTCGGCTGCTTCCCGCCTGGCCCGCCAAAATGGCTACTATGGCGATCAGGCGGTCAAAATTCTATTGCCGCCTGAAGCCGCTGTTATTGTTAACAATGTGCACCGTCTGCCCGGTGGAGAAAAAATGCTGGAGGACCTGATATTACGTATCAACCGTTCGGCAGAAGATGCGGCCAGAGAAGCGGGACCGGTTTTTTATCGGGCCATTACCCAAATGAGCATTCAGGATGGATTTGGCATTTTGCGCGGAGAACAGGATGCCGCTACCTCCTACTTGAAAAACAATACCTACCAGCAACTATTCAACCTGTACCAACCCAAATTGAAAACCTCTCTGGATAAAAAACTGATCGCCGGTGTCTCCACCAATCAATCATGGGAAACCCTCACCACTCAGTGGAACCGGTTAGCCGGAAGTCTGGCCGGTCAGGTAGCTGGTTTAAACAAGGTCGAAGTAGAGCTGGATACCTATCTGACCGATAAAGCGCTCGAGGCTTGTTTTTAAAACTGGCCGTGGAAGAACAAAAAATACGAACCGATGCCAACGCCCGTGTGACAGATCTTTTACGACGGGTGTTTGGTAAGTAAAATTAATAATCTTCAAAATTAGAATTATGAAAAAGTGGCGTATGGCATTACTGCTTTCAACTTTGTTATTTAGCAGTTGTGATGAATTATTTGATGAAGAGAACGGTTTCCTGTCGAATGGAACCATTGTGAAGGGGCTTAAAGAAATGTTGGTTTTGGGCACCCATTCTGCTTCCGGTCAATTATCAATGGCCGATGGTTATTTTGCAGATGAAGCCGTAAAGATAATGCTGCCACCCGAAGCAGACATCATCGTTGATAACATATCGCTCGTCCCGGGTGGTAATTTATTGATCGAGCAAATATTGTTAGGCATCAACCGTTCAGCAGAAGATGCTGCCAGGGAAGCGGCGCCCATTTTCATAAATGCCATTACGGACATGAGCATTGTGGATGGTCTTACCATTCTAAATGGCGACAATGATGCGGCTACTACCTACCTAAGGAACAGCACCTACACGGAGCTTTTTGGTTTGTATCAACCCAAATTGCAGGCTTCTCTGGATAAAAAGTTGATAGGTAATGTCTCGACCAATAGCTTATGGGCAACCCTGGTTGGCCAGTTCAATAGTGTGGCCAACACACTGGTGGGACAAATGGCGGGGTTACAACCAGTGAACACGCAACTGGATGGTTACCTGACCGATAAGGCGCTGGATGGCCTGTTTTTAAAAATTGCCGAAGAGGAGATCCAGATTCGGACCAATCCGGCAGCCCGTGGCACGGATTTGCTCAATACCGTTTTTGGTCAATAAACAAATTGGCAGGCACTCTGTATTTCAGATTTACAGGCAGATCATCGACCATTTGGAAACGCTAAAATCAGCATCAAAAAAGAGAAGGCTTTTTTACCGGCCTTCTCTTTTTTACGTCATGGTGCCTGCTTCCATAGCTTCCCTTGCCAGCTGTTTCTTTCGGCCAATCGCTTTTCAACCATTCGGCTGACTTCAAAATTTTTAACGCCCCACTTGGGAGCGAGCAGTAATTCGAAGGGGGCCTGACTGGCAAAACGTTCCAGAACAATATCTGGCCGCACTCTTTCAATGAAATCAACCACCAGATCTAGATACGCTTCCAATTCAAACACCTGGTATTTTTCAGGATGGTTGAGATAATCCTGTCCCATGACCGAGCCCCGGACATATTGCAATTGGTGGACTTTCAAATAATGGATGGGCAACTGTGACAGCTTGTCGGCATGGGTGAGCATGTCTTCTCTGGTTTCTCCCGGTAAACCCAGAATTAAATGGGCACCAACCAGAATGTTCCGATCTGCCAGCCGACTTACAGCATCCTGCGTGCAGGCAAAATCATGGCCCCGATTAACCCGTTCCAGGGTTAAATCCTTGGTAGATTCAATGCCCAGCTCTACAGTAACGTACACCCGCTTTTGCAATTCTTCAAAATAGTCCAGCAAGGGCTCTGGCAGACAATCGGGCCGGGTACCTACGATTAGGCCCATCACATCAGGGATGGCCAGTGCTTCTTCATACAGTTTTTTAAGTTGAGAAAGCTCCGCGTAGGTATTCGTATAGGCTTGAAAATAAGCCAAAAACCGGATATCCGGATATCGGACGCGAAAGAGATCAATGCCTTTTCTAATTTGATCTGAAACGGACATTATTGGCTGACAATAAGCAGGTTTAAAGGTATCATTGTTACAAAAACTGCAACCTCCTGTGCCTTTACTACCATCTCTGTTTGGACAGGTAAAACCGGCATTCAGAGATAGTTTTTGAACCCGCCCCTTAAAACGCTGTCGCATATATCTGCCAAAATCATTGTATCGTTGATCGTGCCCCCAGGGAAATGTCATGCCAAAAATTTTTGGGCAAAGATAATGGTAATCTATAATAATTGACCATCCTGCCTAAACAACAGCCATTTTAGGAGGAGCAATTATTTAATGTTATGCCAGACATAACTTTAACTTCAAAAGGTCCTTGTGATTGGCGGGTGCATAAAAAACAGCTCTCGCCTTTGTTACATCGAATCTATTAAGATTCTATATGACAGGAGGATATCATTCATCACTTTAACTTTTTCAGCATGCTTGTTGTTCATTTCCAATTCAATCCCTGAATAGGCCTTGCCAAATATTTGGCGCAGGGGAGCTACATGCCCATCGGTTTTTCCCAAATAAGGATAATTGAACCGAACCTTGAGATAGGGACATTTTTCATTCAAAACAGCCTTCCATTTAAGGGCCATTTCCTTCTCCCTTGCATGGGACGGATTAAACAACAGCCCTATATCGGCATTTCTAACTTCACCATTCAAAATTGGCGTAAAGGAGTGCACAGAGACATGGAAGACCTCATGCTTGTTGTCAACAACCTCCTCCACCTTTTTGGCAAATGTGGATCTGAAAGGAAAATAAAATTCGTTTAAGATTTTTCGCTTCATCTCATCCGACAATCCTTTTGTATAGTCAGAAAACAGAGAACGCTTGTGCAGCGAACGGTTTAAATCAACCAATAAGCGGGACACTTCACTGTAGAGCGAAAAGTGAACCGGTAGTCGGTTCAAAGCATGAAATAAAGGAAGGGCACCAATGTCCCAGCCCCGGTGACTTTCAAGGACTTCCCGACTGCCAACAAAGAGATGTTGGTAGTGCGGTGGTAATTGATGACCACCATGCTCGCAGGACAAAAACAGCTTGACCATAGCTACTTAAAACAATTCATTATTATTGAGCACTCCTGAAAGTCTGCCATAAACCTGTCGCAAATTTGCTCGTGAAAAATCACCCTCTAAAGCGTTTAAAATGCGTGTACTTAAGGTGCCTTCTTCCAGAATGTGCTCAATGACCGCCCTTGACTCCTCACTTAATACTTCCTTTACCTGCCCGAAAATATGTTTCCACAACTCGCTTCCTGTAGCCGAAGGTTTATCTAAGCCCCACATCTGCAGGTAACTTCTATTGGCAATAAGGGCTTTTTCACCCCCTACGATGTTGGCTTGTAAAATATCAAAAAGTAATTCTTCCGGCCATTCCTGTTGCTGGCAATAAGAAATGAAGCGCCCGCCCACCATGTTTTGCAATACGGCCACAATTAATTCTACGATGGCCAAATCAGCTTTAGAACTCTCCTGAATGTCCAGTAACCGGATTTCAACAGCCCCCCGGTCAAACCGTGCAATGGCCCCGCGTGAATTTAAAAAGTGGTGGGATAATACACCTGCTTCATCATAGGGCCGAATATCCTTAATGATGGGATTAAAAATGACCCGGTGGTATTCAGCTTCGCTAAAAACCGCCTCCGGTATTATTTGCCCTGCAATGGATGGTATCTTCCTTTGATTAAAGCGATAAGTCTCCAGACGGCTATCACTAAAGCCGGTCGGCCTGCCGTCCAAAAGCGGTGTGCTGGCAGCGATAGCCGGCAACAGGGGCAACAATAAGCGAATGGCAGCATGTAAGCGTCCGAACTCTGCATCATTGCCAAATGGCAGGTTGATGTGTGTACTTTGCAGATTACTCCACCCGTGCCCCCTGCAATCAAAAATCCGGTTATAGAGGGCATAAATCTCATTGTTTTCATGGGGCCACAAAACCGTCTCTGTGAAAGGATCCATCCAGGGATGAGCACCCGTAGGCATCAAAACAGCCTTGTGTTTTGACAACAAGCGATTGATGGCTTGTACATTTTCAAAAAAAGAGGAGCTCAGACCTTTTAATGAAATGGCAGGTCCGTTGGTTTTAAGTTCAAGCACATGATTCACCAATTCATTGGACCAGGCAATGCCGCCATTTTCGTATTCACTGGCCATTTCACCGGCAACCTCTTTCATGATGGCATCACACAAAGGTTTAACGTCCAGTGTGTCAGCATCTACAATCATATATTCCAGTTCAACACCGGTCACTTCAAAAAGCGCATAGCGCTTTTCTTTACTATTCATGGCATTTCCAGTCATTAAAAACAGCTTTCGTTATGTCCACAATCCGGCCTTTCATCGATTAACCAAACTCAATAAATGCGAAATAATTCTGGCGTAGAGCTTTTCACCCATCAAGGAATCTTCAACACCGGCATCGATGTTGGGATTATCATTGATTTCAATCACCGAGGCTTTACCATCCAAATCTTTCACATCCACCCCATATAGCCCATTTCCAATCAATCGGGTGGCTTTTAAGGCGGTTTCAATGATGTAAGGGGGTACTTCATCCAATTTGAAAATATCAAAATGGCCGGTCACGTCCGATTTCTTTTGACTCCCCCAATTGTAGATTTGCCAGTGATCTTTGGCCATATAGTATTTACAAACAAATAGCACCTCATTATTAAGGATACCCACACGCCAGTCAAATGCCGTGGGAAGAAATTCCTGAGCAATAATCAGATCAGATATTCTCATCATTTCACGCACCTTGAGGCGCATTTCTTCAGGAGAAGAAACCTTGACCACACCTTGTGAAAACGAAGAATCCGGCAATTTCAGTACACAGGGAAAACCCAGCTTGTTTTCAACACCTTTTACATTTTCGGTATGAATGGTAATGGTTTTGGGGGTGGGAATGCGCGATAAGGTTAATATCTCGGCCAAATAGACTTTATTGGCGCACTTGAGAATAGACTCAGGAGAATCAATAACCGCCAGTCCTTCCCTTTGCGCCCTGCGCGACATGCGGTAGGTATGGTGATTGACTGCCGTTGTTTCACGGATGAATAAAGCATCAAACTCTCCCAAACGGCTATAATCCTCTTTGGTAATCAATTCGACATAACATCCTTGCTTTTCGGCGGCCTCCACAAAGTTGGCAATGGCTTTTTTGTTGGATGGCGGAGACTTTTCTTCCGGATTGACTAAAATGGCCAGATCATACTTGTACTTGTCCACTTTGACGTTATCGTAACGCTTTTGCATAAAGTAGTTTTCGGCAAATCCGTTGACAAAGGGAATGTGATGCTCCGGAATTTCTTTGTACGGAATGGTTTTTACCGATGAAAGTTCCCATTTTTTGCCATCATGCACAAAACGGGCGCGTAACAAGGGGGCTTGAAACAAGCGATATAATTCACGTGCCAGCTTATCATACTGCGGCGATACATTGTGTCCAAAATAGATGCTCATTATGAATTCTGAAGACTTTATATGCTTCATAGCTTTCTGAATAAGTGCGTCCTGCGCTTCAGAAATCGATTTTACAATGGCATGCGCTTTTAAATCCAAAATGTGTTTAACCGAAGGTATGACCTTTTGTCCACGTGCCTCGGCCAAAAGTGAGACGTAATAGCCCCGAGTTTGGTAGGCATAATCGTAACAAAGGTTGAAAACACGCACATTCTTCATATTGGCGTATTCTTCATCTTCAAGATAAACCTTGGGTGAAATAACTTTAACACCAGGTATATCGATGGTCCACTTTTGCGGATGGTTAATGACAATTAGTTTTTTCATTCTACTTCAAAAAAGAGCGATTTGGTTTTTATTTAAAATTTCTGTTCTTCCTGAGGGACCATTTCAAGAGGTCTCTTTTTTGGGTAAAACCATCAACAAATTGGCATCATATGTAACACTCCCCAGGAGAATGGCATTCATTAAACGGTTAAGCCCTACATCGTAATAATTTTTTCCCGATAAGGATTTTCCTTATAGGGGTCGGCCACGTAGACCGTGGCTCCTTTGATACCACACAATACAACAAAATGCCCTACGGGCTCCCCTTTTATCGGATCAAATACCGATTGGTTCTTGCGATTGGTATACTCTCTGGTGGAATCATATAAATAAGTGGCGCTTAATCCCGTAAGAATGGGGATGTTCTGAACCAGATAACGCTTTAGCAAATCACGGTGCAAATCTTCAAATTTAATACGGCCCCCCAAATGCAAAAACGATTGATAGGCTCTGGTGGCCTGAACAAATTTTTTACCGGATTTGTATTGCAGTTGATGTTCCAGATTATTAATGAGTGTGTCATTGTCATCATTTTTCCAGGAAGGATCAAACATTTTCAGATTATAACTGTATATGGTGGCATCGAAACCTCGTTTCAAGGCATCAACCCCTAACATCACAGCCAGGGTCCCACCCCCTTCCAAAGATTTCACTGTGCCTATTACTTCTTCCAGCGCCAATTCCATTCCAAAATACCGGTAAACGGCATGCAAGCTGGTTGGACCACAAGTTATGTCGTCCGGCTGTGGTAGTATCTGAACAAAATTGTGAAGTTTCATTGTTTTATCGTATTGATTTATAAACACTTCAACCTATCAGCCTTCAAAATAGGATGGGGCATTCTGAATGCACCAAATGAACAACATTTTTTGATTTGATGTACGTCTAATGCGCTTTTTTTTAATCAATTTCCTACTTTTGTTTCAAATTTAAAAATGCCACTTATGCAACTCTTCTACGAACCAGATATTCTTACCAATGGCGGACTTCTTAGTCCGGAAGAATCGGCGCACTGCATTCGGGTATTGAGGCATCATTCAGGTGATTCCATACAAATTATGGATGGCAAAGGACATCTTTTTGAAGGTACCATAGTCGTCGCCTCGCCGAAGGCCTGTTCGGTTAAAATAAACGGACAGAAAAGTCAATCACCGGCATCCGTGCAATGCCACATTGCTATTGCCCCCACTAAAAACATTGACCGCACGGAATGGTTCCTGGAAAAAAGCACCGAAATAGGTATCGAATGGATCACACCGATTGTTGTCAAGAATTCTGAAAGAAAAACCATTAAACCGCCCCGACTGGAGAAAGTAATCACATCAGCCATCAAACAATCGGGAAGCTACTGGCGACCAACACTTAAGGGGCTAACCCCGTTTAATGAGTTTATAAAAACACCCTTCGATGGTGATAAATTCATTGCCCATTGCCATAACGGACATGAACCCCATTTGAAAAACGTCCTTCAAAAAGGGCGTAATGCACTTGTGTTAATTGGACCAGAAGGCGATTTTAGCAGGAGGAAGTAGCCTTGGCCATTGAACAGGGGTTTAAGCCAGTCTCGCTGGGGACAAAAAGGTTGAGAACCGAGACAGCAGCCATAGCAGCCTGTCATATTGTGCGCTTAATCAATGAGGGGTAAATCACCTCTTATAAGTAGTCGCTTAAACGCTTATTGACCAAATAATCACGAATTTCAGTCGACACTTTGTGGGACATATCACCCAACAAGCAGGTCCCGAATGGACAGGTTGGTTTATCCCCCGGACAACTTTGAACCTGAAATTTGCCTTCAATGGCTTCGTAAATATCCAGTAGGGTAATTTCATCCGGATTTTTGCGTAGCATAAATCCCCCGGAAGGTCCCCGGTTCGAAGAAATAAATCCATTTTTGGCCAAACGCTGAAGAATTTTAGCCACGTGATGACGAGAACTTAGAATTTTTTCGGCAATCTGTCCAACATTTAGTGTATCGTTGGAACGGGCAATTAAAACCATACTGTGAAGACCGATAGATGCTGCTTCCGACAAGGCTACTATATTCGACATAAAAAATTATAAATGATTGGATTACCAAAATTAAACGACAAATATACGAAAAAGCCAAATCAGAACAAGAGGCTGCCAACCTTGACAACCTCTTGTTTAAAAAGACCTGATAAGCAGATTATTTTGCTTGTTCTAATTGCAAAGTAAAAGTAGTTATATCGCTTACTGAGGCCGGGCCAAAGTACTGAATGGGACCCGGATACAAATAGCGCGTATTCATGGCCCAATCTTCGCGGTTTTCAACCAATTTCAAGAACGGACGCCCCTTCAAGTCCACCAAAGCTTTTTGAATCACCGGCTTCATTTCCCCATGACGTCTCTCCATGTTCATCATCATGGTGATGGGGGCTCCACCCGGAATCCATTGATCAGCAGGGGCTGTTAGGTTCTTTACCGAAGCCATGTAACCTGTCTTGCCCTCCGAGATAAGCAAAGAAGCCGTATATCCAAGCGTAAAGCAATAATCAGCATCAAAGTTAGAAGGAGTCGCACAACGACCTTCGTAGCCAAAGAAGTGAGACTGACCGGAAAACTTACCGTTGAACTCACCAGCCTTTTTGCGTTTCTTTAGTTTGGCTTTCACCATATCTATCAGCAATTTCTCAGTCTCAATCATTGATACCTGCACATTGCCATGCGGATCACGATCCAACATTAACTGATTGGCAAAAGCATTGGGCAAACTGGTAAACACTTCTGCAGATTCCTCATCTAATTTTGTGGAAACAAAATCACGACGGTCCCGGTTAGTCTCTAAAACGGCCACTTCAGCTTCGTACTTCGCCAAAATATCATTCAAAGAGGCAATCAATTTTTTCATAGCAGGAACAAACTCTACCACACCTTCTGGAATAAGAACGGTACCAAAGTTATATCCGTTTTCAGCCCTTTTCATGACCACATCGGCTATTTCCGTTACCAGATCATCCAAGGTCATTCCTTTTTGCTCTACTTCTTCAGAAATAATGGTCACATTGGGCTGGGTTTCCAAAGCGCATTCCAGACAAATGTGCGAAGCGGAACGTCCCATCAGACGAATAAAGTGATAATATTTTTTGGCAGAGTTGGCATCCCGCTGGATGTTACCAATCAATTCACTATAGGTTTTGCATGCTGTATCAAAACCAAATGAAGTCTCAACTACTTCATTTTTCAAATCACCATCAATGGTTTTGGGAACGCCGATTACCTGAATACCGGATTTCTTTTGGGCAAAATACTCCGCTAAAACACAAGCATTGGTATTGGAGTCATCACCACCTATCACAACCAGGGCTTTAATGCCCAGCTTTTGACAATTTTCAATCACCTTGTCGAATTGAGCTTCTTCCTCCAACTTGGTTCGTCCCGAGCCAATAATGTCGAAACCTCCTGTATTGCGATACTCCAAAACAACTTCACGGGACAACTCGATAAACTGATTATCGACTAAGCCACTGGGGCCCCTTGAAAACCATATAATTTATTTTCCTGGTTACATGCTTTTAATCCGTCAAACAAACCTGATATCACATTATGACCACCGGGGGCCTGTCCGCCGGAAAGAATCACCCCTACTTTATAAACAGGATACTGCTTGGCTTCACTACCAGTTTCAAATGTGATAACGGGCATGCCATAAGTATTGGGAAATATTTTTTCAATATCTGCCTGATCGGCAACGGATTGAGTTTTGTTCCCTTCTACGATTTTAACAATGCCTTTCAGTGATTTTGGCATTTTGGGAACATAGCTTTCCCGTGCAATTTGAAGTGGACTTTTTAACATTGATAGATGTTTTAAATATGTATGTATTTATTAATTGATACTATATTAAGCGGAAAGAATCTTCTCTTAAAACCCCATGCTATAATTAAATTGCAAATTTGAGAATATTTTTTCAAAGTTAAAAAATTGAAGTCTTAATTATTACAAATTGAAATATTAATCCAACTAATATTTAATATTTGAACTGGAGCAGGATACATCCATCTTTTCATCCTCTAATTAAGCCATTCGGGATGTGCCAGCTTTTTTGTATCTTTGGTGAAATATAAAACAGATGGAAAATATGCCTACTTTTTCAATTATTATACCGGTATACAACCGGCCGGATGAACTCAAAGAGCTGTTGGATAGTGTTGCCGGACAAATATGCAGGGACTTCGAGGTAATTATAGTAGAGGATGGGTCTGAAATGAAAAGTGAGCAGTTAACCTTTCAATATAAGCAGCAGTTTCACATCAATTATTTGTACCAGACCAATCAGGGACCTGGTCCCGCCCGCAATACCGGGGCACAGCAAGCAAAGGGGCGTTGGCTGATTTTTTTAGATTCCGATTGTATTCTTCCTAATGACTACTTAAATATTATCAGCCAGGAAGTTGATTGCGAAGAATTTGATTGTTTTGGTGGACCAGACAGGCCTCATCCAGACTTTAATACCATTCAAAAAGCCATTGGTTATGCCATGAGCAGTGTATTGACAACTGGAGGGATCAGGGGTGCCAAAGAAAATTTAGACATCTTTTACCCGCGCAGCTACAATTTGGGCGTACGAAACAGTGTATTTAATTCGCTTAAAGGATTTACAAATATGCGCTTTGGTGAAGACCTGGACTTTAGTATGCGTCTGCTCAAAAAAGGATACTCTACGCGCCTGATAAAAAAAGCTTTTGTCTTTCATAAACGTAGAAATAATTTCCGCTCCTTTTTCAAACAGGTTTACAATTCAGGAATTGCCCGAATAAACCTGGAAATAAGGCATAAAGGAACCCTTAAGCCGGTTCACTGGATTCCCTCTCTGTTTGTTCTGGGACATATTCTCATTGTGATAGGGGCATTTTTTAATCCCTGGTTCCTTTTACTTCTGATGTTTATACCGACTGTTTTATTCTTTCATGCGCACCATGTAACCAAAGAGCTAAAAACCGCCTTTTGGGCGGTTCCTGCTGCTTTTACACAGACTTTTGGTTACGGACTTGGATTTTTTGAAGCGGTCATTTCCAGAAAGTTACTTGGAAAAAAGGAATTTCATGCCTTTCACGAAAATTTCTACAAGTAGTCCTCCGGCGTTTTAATTCTGAGCTGGCCACAAACGGTTGGTTTTTACAACTTTTCGTCTTAGTTGAATCAAAACCTTCTCAGAAGGAGCAGGAAACATTTTCAGCAACTCCTCATCGGACATTTGCAGAATCATCTTTCTGTACTGTTTCCCTTTTCTGTTAAGAAGGGCTATGTGCCTATTGGTGTAATTTCTCATGAAGTCTGGCAATAATCTTACTTTTTAAACGACCAACCAGACTATTTAGTATATGAAAACCTACTTTTTATTAAGAAAACAATAAATTTTTGATTTCCATCAGGAAGCCGTTAATGTCAGTTGACGCTCCTCCATCATTCTTCTTAAGTTAATCAAAGCATAGCGCATACGTCCCAATGCGGTATTAATACTCACATTGGTTTCTTCCGCAATTTCCTTAAAACTTAAACCCAAATAATGGCGCATTTTAACGACTTCCTTTTGATTGTCGGGTAAAAGCTCCACCAACTCAGAAACATCTTTCAGCACCTCTTCAAAGACCAATTGTTCTTCAATATTGCTATCCGAATATCTTGGATGATTAAAAAGATCCTTTGGATGATCGTCGTTATACACCATTGGAAAGTGCTTTTGTCTTCTGAAATGATCAATAATCAAATTATGAGCAATGCGCATAACCCAGGAGGCAAAACGTCCTGATTCTGCGTATCTGCCCTCCATGATCGTATGATACACCTTAAGAAAAGCATCCTGAAAAATATCTTCAGCCAACTCTTGCTTACGAACCATCAGAAAAATATAAGAGAAAACTTTTTGCTTGTGACGTTCTAAGAGAACATCAAAACATTTTTGATTACCGGATACGAAACTTTTTACAAGCTCTTCGTCCGACAGGTTTAATAAATCTGTCATAACAAATATTTATTGGATAACTTGTAAATATGTTTCTATAGGCACCTGTTTTTAAAAGTTGAGACAGCGAATAAATAAAAAATTGTCAATAAATCCAAATATTTTTCGTCTTTTTTAACACTGCAACCGTTTTATTGTCGCATCTCATGCTCATCATTTGTCATGAAAATTAAAAAACGGGTTTCTAATCCTGCAAAGCATTAATTTATAAGATGTTATACACACCGTTAATCAAAACACATTCTTCTGGTTATCAACTCCTTAAAATAACCCAAAGGACTGTTAAAATGGTATCACAAGTTAATATTGTTTGGTATCTTTGTCATCGATAAATAATTGTATTTGCATTTTTTTACTTATGGCAGTATCTAAAGTCGACGCTCAATCCCATATATTAATTAAAGGGGCGCGTGTACACAACTTGAAGAACATTTCCTTAAACATTCCACGCAACCGCTTCATCGTGATTACCGGGGTATCCGGCTCAGGTAAAAGCTCCTTGGCCTTTGACACTCTTTATGCGGAGGGGCAACGCGATATGTGGAAAGTTTAAGTTCGTATGCCAGACAATTTTTGGGGCGAATTGACAAGCCCGAGGTTGATTTCATCAAGGGCATCCCTCCTGCCATAGCCATTGAGCAAAAGGTTAATACCCGTAATCCCAGATCAACAGTCGGTACTTCCACTGAAATATACGACTATTTAAAACTGCTTTTTGCCCGAATTGGGAAAACGCTTTCTCCGGTGTCCGGTCAGGAAGTTAAGCGCCATCAGGTTAAAGATGTTGTCAACTTTATTAACAGCCACCCTGAAAATACGCGCGTAGCAGTTTTGGCACCAATTTTCACTCCCGAAGGAAGAAATTGTTCGGAGCACCTGGACCTGCTGGCCAAACAAGGATTTAGCCGCATTGAATCCAACAACGAATTTGTATCCATTGAAGACTTTTTAAAGGCCTTTAAGGATGCTTCCACCAGTTGTCCGGAATTAAATCTTTTAATTGACCGGGTAGTGGTCAACCCAAATGATGCCGACAACGCATCAAGGATGGCGGACTCCATCCAAACTGCCTTTTACGAGGGATGTGGTGAATGCATCGTCAAAGTATTTCAGGAAAACTCAACCACCGTTTCGGTGTTCTCCAATAAGTTCGAAGCGGACGGAATTGTTTTTGAGGAGCCAACAGAGCATCTTTTCGCCTTTAACAGTCCCTTGGGCGCTTGCCCTAAATGCGAAGGATTTGGCAGTGTTATAGGGATTGACGAGGATCTGGTGGTTCCCAATAAGAACTTATCCATATACGAGGATGCCATTGCCTGCTGGAAAGGTGAAAAATTAAGTGAATGGAAAAACCTCTTGGTACGTCATGCACATAAATTTGACTTTCCGGTTCACAAGCCCTATTACGAATTGACCCAGGAAGAGCGTCGCTTGCTGTGGACCGGGAATTCTTTTTTCAGAGGATTAGATGACTTCTTCAGCCACCTGGAAGAAAAGCTGTACAAAATTCAAAACAGGGTAATGCTGGCCCGCTACAGGGGCAAAACAACCTGCCCTGAATGTAATGGAGCACGCTTACGAAAGGAGGCTGCCTGGGTAAAAGTCCGCCATAAAAGTATTCATGAACTGGTCACTTTGCCGGTTGATCAACTTTACGATTTTTTCAAATCACTCCAGTTAGAAGACCATGAGCAAAAAGTGGCTGTACGTTTACTGATAGAAATAACCAGCCGATTAGAATTTCTGAACAAGGTTGGGTTGGGCTACCTGACTTTAAATCGTTTGAGTTCGACTTTCGGGCGGTGAAAGTCAACGCATAAACCTGGCTACCTCCCTGGGAAGCAGCCTGGTAGGATCGCTCTACATTTTAGATGAACCAAGCATCGGCTTACATTCCAGGGATACGGAACTGCTCATAGGGGTATTAAAAAAACTACAACACCTTGGCAATACCGTAGTGGTGGTTGAGCACGACGAGGATATCATCAGGGCCTGTGATGAAATAATTGATATCGGACCAGGGGCTGGCCAACATGGCGGAGAAGTGGTTTTTCAGGGAGAATTTTCAAAGCTAAAATCGGTCCCTGAAAGTCTCACCACCCAATACCTGACCGGTACGGCAGCTATTCCGGTGACTAAAAGCAGGCGATCGCACTCCTCTTACATTGAGGTAACTGGCGTTAAAGAAAACAATTTAAAAAATGTGACTGTTCGGTTTCCGCTGAACATCCTGACGGTGATAACGGGTGTCAGCGGGTCAGGGAAATCATCGTTGGTTAAAAAAGTACTGTACCCTGCCTTAAAAAAGTTAAAGGGAGCTTTGCCGATAAAACAGGTAGTTTTGACTTGTTACGAGGCGACCTGGACGTGATAAAGGATGTAGAGTTTATTGACCAAAATCCAATAGGAAAGTCATCCCGTTCAAACCCGGCCACCTACCTTAAAGCCTGGGATGAAGTCAGAAAACTCATGTCCGATGAAAAGCAGGCCAAACTGGAAGGCTTCAAACCGGCCCACTTCTCCTTCAATGTGGATGGTGGTCGCTGCGACGAATGTCAGGGAGAAGGTTCCATAAAAGTGGAGATGCAATTCATGGCAGATTTGGTATTGACCTGTGAGAGTTGCCATGGAAAACGCTTCAAAAATGAAGTTTTAGATATCAGACACCGCCATAAAAATGTTTTTGAGATTCTTGAAATGACCATTGAAGAAGCGATCAACTTCTTCTCGGAAAGTGAATCAACAACGGCCAAACGCATAGTTAACAAACTAAAACCATTGGCAGATGTTGGTTTGGGATATGTTCATATGGGGCAATCTTCCAGCACACTGAGTGGAGGGGAGAGTCAGCGGGTTAAACTGGCCTCATTTCTAGCTTTAGAAAAGAGCGAACCCACCTTGTTTATTTTTGATGAACCTACAACCGGCCTGCACTTTCACGATATAAATAAACTGTTAAAGGCTTTCAATGCATTGATTGACAAAGGACATTCCATAATAGTAGTGGAGCATAATATGGAAATTATAAAATCGGCAGATCACCTGATTGACCTTGGACCGGAAGGAGGCAATGAGGGCGGTTATTTGGTATTTGAAGGCACACCTGAAAAGTTGATCAAAGAACCCAAATCCTATACCGGGAAATATCTGATGCCTTATTTATCTTAAAAAGGTAAATGCCTTCTCAACAGAAGAAAGCTATCCCTTCGGCATGGAGTTGTATGTGAATCTAATTACGGCGCCCGGTAGATTCTACCCCGAATAAAATGGCAATACATCCGCCTGTTATCTGGGTTCCCTCCTCACTATCAGGGATCTTTAAATAGACAATCAGGGTTCCGGTAGTCTCTGCCTTAAAGTCCCAAACCTGGGCAAAATCATGATTGGCATTGTCAAAAATCACATTACGCTGATCATCCAATAGGCGAATATGTATTTGAGGTAAACTCTCTACACCCGAGACAACTAAGCGATACTCTTCATCTTGGAAAAAGGTTTTATAAAGCTCTGCACTTTCTCCCTCCTCCATATAAGTAGCATTGTAGTTTCCGTCATGAATATAGTCTTCCAAAAGAGGTTTAGCAATATTCCGGGCAAAACTGATACATTGCCCGGAAACACTTCCCATCATCAAAAACAAAAAAAGGAAAAACAATATCAAACGGAAAGGAACAATTAACTTCATCTAGTTATGATTATATTACTCAGGAGACAAATTCGGCTCTAATTTCACTCACTTTTTTCACTAATCTTTCAAAGGTATCTTGAGTTATAAAGGTTTCCGCTTCTGACCGTAAAATAGTCATTTTTTGTTCGGGATGCGTTTCTGCTTCCACGTCAGAAGTTGTCACAATTTTAATTTCATCAAAAATGGCCTTCAATTCATTTAACCGCTCCATTAAAAAACTGATATCTGCATTGCTTTTGTGCGACTCCATTAAATTAATGACCGTTTGCAAAGCCAGCTTTTGATAAACAATCCGGTCAATCAATTTAGGATTTGTTTCCATTGAGCCTTCCGTTAACTGAGTCGCAATATAGAGGCCTTCCATCCAGCCGCCAACCAAAACCATCACAGCAATGGCCGGCCGGTCCTGCTCGGTCAAATAGGCATTGGAATTCATGAATGTCTCTGAAATAATATCCATAACCACTTCGCGGTTGTTCATATTCTGTTCCAGTCGTCGGATCGTTTCTTCATCAATGGCCTCCATTATACCCAAACGCTCGGCCAATTGACGAGCACCTCCCATATAGTTAATGGTGCTTTGGGTTTGATCAAACAAACTGGAGTAACTCATATCAGCACTGTAGACACCAAGATTCAATGCCATTTTCATATTGGTGTTGTACCTTGAGCCATTGGCCAAATCATTTAATAACCCCGGATTATAATTGGCTCCCGACCGCTTAATGAGCATGGCTGTTTCAAGTGGAGAGGGCAAGGAATAGAATATCAGTTTCGATTTATTAAAATCCTCCAGTAGTTGATCGTCGATGGTAACCGACCGGACAATCTCATCCTCCGCAGACTTTTCACTCTTTTGTTGTTGACAGGTGCAGCCAAAAGAGAAGATAAAAACCAATACAGGTAATAATAGCAAAGAGGACTTTTGGGTAATTTGTTTCATAATCAGGCTAATTAAAGAAAGGCAATGATCTCAAAAGTAATCATATCTTTTATAATACTTTCACAAGACCAACAAAATTCATAAAAAAAAATCAAAAGGACAAATTTATCCTTCCGGATAATGGTCTGTTAAGAAAAAAAGCCGGCCAAAGCCGGCTTTAAATCTTTTATTATTCAAACTTTGAAAAATATTTCATAAACTGGGCCCGCTCATACACAGCAGGATTCTTCATTTTACCATAACTCATTTGCCCTCTGAACTGGTCTATGTTCTCAAATTTCTGTTCCTTCATCCATGATTCCAGCTTTTCAAGCATACGGGTTACAATTTCCGGTCCCTGCTTGTAAACAGCAGAACAAACCTGCACCGCACGGGCTCCCGCCAGTAATTGCTTAATAACGGCATCGCCATCATGCACACCGGTGGAAGCAGCCACATCAATATTGTTGATCTTATCACTGACGATGGCCACCCATCTTAATGACCGTCTTATGTCAGCGGGAGAACTAAATACCTCGGCAGCTGTCAGCGTCATGTTGTTGATATCAATATCCGGTTCATAAAAACGGTTGAACAACACCACTCCTTTGGCACCTGATACGGAAAGTTTATCCACGACTGCCACCAAGTTTGAAAAATAGAGTCCCAATTTCATGGCAATAGGGATAGAAATCACCTGACTCACTGTTTTGGCTATTTTATAGTACATCTCTTCATAATCTGAAGGGTTGCTGTTTTTGTCGGAATTGACCACAAAAAGATTCAATTCCAAAGCATCAGCACCAGCCTTTTCAATCTGTTGAGCAAAATCAATCCACTCATCTGAAGAATAGCAATTAATACTGGCAATGACCGGAATATCAACGGCGGCTTTAGCTTCTTTAATTAAATCCAGATACTCGGTAACGGAGTTATTTCTCGAATAGGCTTTTATATAGTCCATGGCTTCCGGATAATCCATCCCTGCCCCTTGATAGATGGTCCGATCGACATCATGATTGATCTGTTCTTCGAACAATGATTTAAGAACTACAGCTCCGGCTCCGGCCTGATGAAGTTTCCTGATTTTCTCAACGCTATTGGTAAGCCCCGAACTTCCAACAATAATGGGGTTTTTCAATTTCAATCCCAAATAAGTGGTTTCCAGATTCGTCATATTCTTAGTTTTATTTGTGTCAACAGTTCGTTATATGGTTCCAATTTTCATTTACCCTGACCAGAAAGGTAGTCGCGCTCACCAAATAAAGCACTACCCACTCTGACCATGGTAGACCCCTCTTCTATGGCCACCTGATAATCATCCGACATCCCCATGCTCAGTTCTTTGAAATATGGGGTGTTTAGAAACCAGGTTTGTTTCAACTCTTCAAAAATAGTTTTTAATATTTTAAATTCCCGTCGAACCTGATTCTTGTCCTCGGTAAAGGTGGCCATTCCCATCAATCCCCTGATCTCAATATTTTCAAATTCTTTTAACGGATGGGTCTCAAAAAGGGCTCTTATTTCATCCGGTGAAAACCCAAACTTGGTTTGCTCTTCAGCAATATGGATTTGTAAAAGGCAAGGAATAACCCGGTGATTTTTTTTCCCTTCTTTATCAATGGTTTTAAGCAACTTTAAAGAATCTACTCCATGAATAAGCCCGACAAAAGGAGCTATTAGCTTGACCTTATTTGACTGTAAATGTCCAATCATATGCCATACAATATCATCTGGCAAAGCCTCTTTTTTGGCGATGAGTTCCTGAACCTTGTTCTCTCCAAAGTGACGGTAACCATAATCATATGATGACTGTATCAATTCAACTGGATGTGTTTTGGTCACGGCAATTAATAGAACATTTCCAGGAATGTTTTGCTTGACACTTTCAAATCTCTCAGTTATTGACATAATTCATTCAAATAAAAAATAAATATTTTTCAGCGTACTATTTGCCTGACAAGTTCTCCGTGCAAATTTATTGATTCTGGCCGAAATATACGAAAAAAGCGTGTTATCCCTATCCACACTGCCTCGGTTAGTCATGCAAAAAGCCGGCTTTGCCGACTTTTTGTATGACTAATTTCAAAAAATTAAAAAAACTGAATTAATCCAACTCGTGTATCACCAAACCAGACCGCAACTTAGGTTCAAACCAGGTGGTTTTTGGCGGCATAATATTCCCTGTATCGGCTATGTCAATGAGTTGTTGCATGGAAACCGGATATAGTGCAAAAGCAGCTTTCATTTCCCCGGAATCAACCCTTCTTTTTAATTCGTCCAAACCCCTTATACCTCCAATAAAATCAATTCGTTTAGAGGTTCTTAGATCTTTAATGTTCAATATCTTATCCAACACACAGTTGGATAAAACAGTGACATCCAGCACGCCAATTGGGTCGTTGTCATTATAGGTGTCTTTTCGGGCAACCAATTTGTACCATTTCCCCGAGAGATAGAGACTAAATTCATGCAATTGGGAAGGCCTGTAGGCATCCTCCCCAAGGGTGTCACCTCAAAACTTCGCCCCAGAGCAATCAGGAAATCAGAGTCGCTTAAACCATTCAAGTCTTTGACTACCCTGTTATAATCAATTATTGACAATTGGTTATCCGGAAAATGTACAGCCATAAAATAGTTGTAGGCCTCCTCGCCGGTATGACCAGGATTCCCTACTTTTCGCTCTTCACCAATGCGGGCAGCAGCAGCGGTACGGTGGTGACCATCTGCCACATAGGTACAGGGCACCTTGTCGGCAAACAGTTGTTCCAAACGTGAATTGGTGCCGGCATCCCATATAACCCAAAATTGATGACGAAATCCATCCTCACTGACAAAATCATACTCAGCATCCTGGCTCTCAACAATCCCTTCCACCATTTGATCTATCTCGGGAACCGCCTTATAACTAAAAAAGACGGGCTCCAAATTGGCATCATTAATACGGATATGTGCCATTCGGTCCTCCTCCTTCTCGGGTCTGGTTAATTCATGCTTTTTAATCACACCATTAAAATAATCCTGACAGGCGGCACAACCCACAATCCCATATTGCGTCCGCCCATCCATGGTTTGTGCATAAATATAGAAGCGATCCTCCTCGTCAGGTGCCAACCAACCTTTTTCTTTAAAAGACCTGAAGTTCTCAACAGATTTATCATACACTTCTTGTGAATGAACATCCACATCACTTTTACAATCAATTTCAGAACGGGTAATGTGCAACAATGATTGCGGTTTTCCCACTGCCATTTGGGCAGCTTCCTCACTGTTCATCACATCATAGGGTAAACAGGATAAATCCTTTGCAATTTCTTTGGGAGGACGAAGACCTCTGAAAGGTTTAACTATAGCCATATAATTTGGGTTGTTTCATTTTTTGATCCAAAAAGGATGAGATAATACCGGGGCAATCGTTATCGATTGACCCGATGGGTTTCGTCCCCAGTCAAAAAGTAGCTAACAATCTGACGAGCAGCTGCCATTCCTGCATTCACATTGGCCTCCTCGGTTTGAGCACCCATTTTCTTAGGTGTAAAGAAAAAGCGATCGGGAAACTTTTCGGCAATAACCTGGGCATTTGAAGGGGCAATGTCCGACAGGTACATGAAGTCAGGACGCTCTTCCATTACTTCAAGCAACTCATCCTCAGCAATAACCTCCTTACGGGCTGTATTGATCAATACGGCACCTTGTGGCATCATAGAAAGCAAAGCCTTGTTAATGGAATTTTTGGTTATATCATTGGCCGGAATATGCAAGGATACAAATTCGCAGGTCCTGTAAAGTTCCTCAACCGAAGAAAGGGGTTCAACACCATGCGCCTGCATACGATCAGCACCTACATAGGGATCATATCCATATACCTTCATACCGAAACCTTCGGCAATTTTTCCCACATAGTAACCAACGTTACCATAGGCATGAATGCCCAATGATTTTCCGCGTAATTCCGTGCCTGATGCACCGCTGAACTGTTTACGGATACCATAAATCATCATGCCAAATACCAGCTCTGCAACGGCATTGGAATTTTGTCCCGGCGTATTCATAGCCACTACACCCTTCTCATTACAGGCATCCAAATCCAGATTATCGTAACCTGCTCCTGCCCTGACTACAATTTTTAAATCCTTGGCGGCTTCCAACACTTTGGAAGTAACCTTATCAGACCGAACAATAAGGGCTTCTGCATGAGCAACAGCATCCAGCAATTCAGCTTCTGAGGTGTATTTTTCCAGAAGTTCAAGTTTATAACCCGCTTCTTCAACAATGATCCTAATCTCATCTACTGCTACTTGTGAAAAGGGTTTTTCAGTAGCTACCAAAACTTTCTTCATATTTTATTTCAGTTTATTGTTATTAATTGTGAAACCGGCCATTCCAATCTCGAAAAATAGAAAAAGGGAGGTTGTGAATTGCTTCCCCACTCGCTCCCTTTCTTGTTTCAAATATAAACTTTTAATGCTTTTTCTCAAACTCCTGCATGGCATCAATCAATGCTTTTACACTTTCTTCAGGCAAGGCATTGTAACATGAAGCTCTAAATCCACCCACCGAGCGGTGGCCTTTTATACCTATCATCCTAATGATATCGCATACTCCCTAAAAGCTGTTTCCAGTTCCTTATATTCCTCATTCATCACAAAACAGATATTCATTACGGAGCGATCTTCTTCATGCTTAACAGTAGCTTTAAATAATTTATTCCTTTCAATTTCGGAGTAAAGCATATTCGCCTTTCGAATATTGCGTTTTTCCATAGCAGCAACACCCCCCTGATCTTTCAGCCATATAAGGGTCTGCAAGGCTGAAAACACAGGCAAGACAGGTGGTGTGTTAAACATGGAATCGTTATCAATATGTGTTTTATAATTCAGCATAGTAGGAATAGGCCGGTCTGTTTTGCCAAGGATATCTTCCTTAACAATGGCAAAAGCAACCCCTGAAGGTGCCAGGTTTTTCTGAGCACCACCATAAATAATTCCATATTTAGAAACATCAATGGGGCGGGAAAAAATATCCGATGACATATCAGCCACCAAAGGCACATTCACGTCCAAATCTTCACGAATCTCAGTGCCGAAAATGGTATTATTGGTGGTAATATGAAAGTAATCTGCATCTGCAGGAATGGTATAGCCTTTGGGGATATAGGAGTAATTCTCATCTTTAGAGGATCCTACTTCAACAACATCTCCAAAAAATTTGGCCTCTTTAATGGCCTTGGAAGCCCATGTTCCGGTATTTAAATAGGCCGCCTTTTTATTAAGCAAATTGTACGGAACCATGCAAAATTGCATACTGGCACCACCGCCTAAAAATACAACCTGATATCCAGAAGGAATATCCAGCAACTCTTTAAACAATGTAGTGGCCTGATCCATAACAGCCATGAATTCCTTATCACGATGTGATACTTCCATAACTGATAAGCCGGTTCCGGCAAAATTAACAACTGCTTCAGCTGTATTTTTAATGGTAAAATCGGGAAGAATTGATGGCCCGGCGGAAAAATTGTGCTTCTTCATGAGAATTTATTTGTTTGCTGTTTTTCGAATTATGCTCAGAACATCCCATTGGCAATTTCCTGCTTTTTTCATTTAAATTCAAGCCATTATAAAACCTTTATAAAGACCTGCGAATGATTAAAAAAAGAAAGCAGACTCCAAATGGGTCGTTGAATGCACAAAATTAAAAGAAAAATAGATATTTCTGATTACAAACTGACATAAATTATGTGGTTAATAAAATAAAAAGTTAAAAACGGTTTTTTAAAAATGCCAAAACTAACTTGCATCAAATAAATGGCGGCCTCACAATTTGAGCCCTTATATCCTTATTACGAATACGAATAAAAATTTCTGAACCCGACTTCCAATGGTTTTCAGACACATAACCGAGTCCAATGCCTCTCTTTAGCACGGGTGACATGGTTCCTGAAGTGACCTTGCCAATAGTATGCCCATTGGCATCCACTATATCGTACCCATTTCTGGGAATCCCCTTTTCCTGCAAAACAAAACCTTTCAATTGTCGCTCAACACCAGCCTGCTTCTGATTCCACAACCTTTCTTTATCAATGAAAACCTTATTATCCTTAAAGGATGTGATCCATCCCAGACCAGCTTCTATGGGAGAAGTGCTTTCATCGATATCGTTGCCATACAGGCAAAACCCCATCTCTAAGCGCAAGGTATCTCTGGCCCCCAAACCGGCAGGTATTAATCCGTCCGAACGACCGGCCTCCAATATTTTACGCCATAAAACCGGTGCATCCTCGTTATTTACATACAACTCAAATCCGCCCGCACCGGTATAACCCGTATGTGAAATCATCACCTGATCTATCCCTGCCAGCGTCCCGGTGACAAAACTGAAGGAAGGTATATCCGCAAGAATAACGGGTGTCAGGTTTTGTAGAATGGCCGCTGCATAAGGTCCCTGAACGGCCAATAAAGACATCCGGTCACTGGCATTTTCCAATTCTGCACCTTCGTCATTATTTTGGACGCACCAATCCCAATCTTTTTTTATGTTTCCAGCATTTACTACCAGTAAATACTTCTCCTCACTGTACTGATAGACCAGTAAATCATCCACAATGCCACCTTTTCCATTTGGAAAACATGAATATTGTGCCTTTCCCGGGCTTAATTTTGCCACATTGTTGCTGGTAATTTTTTGCAAAAAGGCAAAGGCTCCCGGACCTTTTACCCAGAACTCACCCATATGGGACACATCAAACATCCCCGCCGAATGGCGCACGGCCATGTGCTCGGCTGTAATTCCAGAATATTCAACGGGCATCAGAAACCCGGAATAGGAAACCATTTTTGCCCCCAGCGACAAATGCTCCTCGTAAAGTCTTGTTTTTTGCATAGGTATGATCGTATCCAGATGAAATTGTTTCACTTTTAATTCAAAAGCATTCACACAAAAAGTTTTCTATTTGTAAATTTAAGAAAAT
The DNA here is from genome assembly GCF_000974365.1 of Geofilum rubicundum JCM 15548. Lineage (GTDB taxonomy): Bacteria > Bacteroidota > Bacteroidia > Bacteroidales > Marinilabiliaceae > Geofilum > Geofilum rubicundum. The sequence continues at coordinate 9,717 of NZ_BAZW01000004.1, read as the reverse complement.
AAATGGCGCATTTAGCTGTTATTTGTTATGAATAGCCAATGATTATATTATTTTTGTTTAATCAATCAAAATACCGGAAACCATCTTTTTCTGAAAAATGATGTGAAAAGTATTAGATTTGCATTAATTTTACATCCAGTAAACAAAAGCCAATAGTATGTTATCAAGTCATCAGGAAATAGATCTCTCCTATTTGGAAAGCATTGCCGATGGAGACCAGGGCATCATTAATGAATTGATTACCATATTCCTGGACCAGGTTTCTGAATTTACCGAAGGATTTAAACTTTACTATAGTCAAAAAGATTGGAAAAGATTGGCCGCTTTGGCGCACAAAGCCAAATCATCCGTATTATCCATGGGAATGAATGAATTGGGCAATATTGATTTAAAGAACCTTGAGTTAATCGCCAAAACCTTTAGATTAAAAGAGCTGGAAAAGTCCGGCAGCCTTGATATTAATAAAGAGGAAGAACTGAATGCCCTTCAGAGAAATCTCAACAACTATCCGGATGAAAAACAGATGTGGTTAAGAGAAAACAGCACTCAGGAAACCATGGAATTGATCATAGAAAAATTCATAAATGCTTGCAATGTTGCCTGTGTTGAACTTAAGACAGTACTAGAAAATTAATTGCCATGTTGAAAACAGAAAAAATAGAAGATAACCGTTATTTGACAACGATTGAGGGGACTGACAGACTTAATGCATCCATCGCAGCGGTTGTTAAAGATGAATTAGCTGAACAATTGGTCAAAAGTGGATACAACCTTACCCTTTGTCTTCAAAACATCCGATTCATTGACAGTACTGGTATTGGGGTTCTGATTTCAGCCCTTAAAACCGCTCGCGAAAACAAAGGCGCTTTTGTTTTGCAGAATGTCAATAAAGATGTTTACAGTCTGCTTACTTTGATGAAGCTGGATAAAGTTTTTGATTTCAAAATGGATTAATGATCACTGACTTTGGTGGCATTTGATGATTTGGAAAATGGCTGAGCCATTTTCTGATGTTTTTTTTTGTTACCAGTAGTTATAGCCCTCCCAAAAATTGGGGCTTTCTTTTTGTCAATTATTTCAACAAAATTTTGATACCTGTTAATCATTAAGCTGCCCCTTAAGGCAGCCTTAAATTTAGTTACTAAAAGTCAATTGATCCGCTTCTACATCTACCATAATGGCTTGATCATTGGAAACTTTTTCAGACAAAATCAGTTCTGACAGGTGATTCAGGACATACCTTTGAATGGCCCTTTTAATGGGACGAGCACCATAGGCCGGGTCAAACCCTGCTGAAGCCAGCCAATCGATGGCATCATCTGTTATTTTCAATTCTAAGCCCTGATCTGACAGCATTCTGGCAATACCGTTAAACTGTAAGCGCACGACCTCTCGTATTTCGTTTTTACTCAAAGGCGTAAAAATAATAATTTCATCGATCCTATTTATGAATTCTGGCCTTATCGACTGCTTTAACAGTACCATTACCTGCTCACGGGCTTCCGGCTTATTTCTGTATTTCCATCAATGGCCGATTCAATATTTTGCTGTAAAATGGAAGAACCCAGATTTGAAGTCATGATGATAATGGTGTTTTTAAAATCCACCAATCGACCTTTGTTATCAGTCAGGCGACCATCATCCAGCACTTGAAGCAAAATATTAAACACATCGGGGTGTGCCTTTTCAATTTCATCGAGAAGCACAACGGAGTAAGGTTTTCTTCGAACAGCCTCCGTTAACTGTCCGCCCTCATCATAGCCCACATAGCCGGGAGGTGCCCCTACTAAGCGGGATACCGAGTGTCGCTCCTGGTATTCGGACATATCAATCCGGGTCATCAGATTTTCATCATCAAACAGAAACCCGGCCAGGGCCTTTGCCAATTCTGTTTTTCCGACACCCGTAGAGCCCAGAAAAATAAACGAACCAATGGGTCTTCTGACATCCTGTAATCCGGCCCTGCTCCTTCTGATCGCATTGGCCACAGCAGAAATTGCTTCATCCTGACCAACGACTCTGTTATGCAACTCACCTTCTATCGACAATAATTTCTGGCGTTCACTTCTCAACATCCTGTTGACCGGTATGCCTGTCCACTTGCTCACCACCTGTGCCACATCTTCCGCATCAACTTCCTCCTTAATCATGGGCTGGTCTGATTGCTTTTGCTGTAACTTAACCTTTAAGGCTTCAATCGATTGTTCGGCATTTTTTATTTTCCCGTAACGTAATTCAGCTACTTTTTCATACAAACCTTCGCGTTCCGCTTTATCTGCCTCAAATTTAAAGGTTTCAATATCAGATTTTTGCCTTTGAATCTCCTCAATAATGGATCTTTCTTCCTCCCATTTCGACCGCATAACAGACCGTTGGTCTTTGAGTTCAGCAATTTCGCGCGATAAAGTAGAGAGTTTAAGTTTATCCCCCTCGCGTTTAATAGCTTCCCGCTCAATTTCCAACTGCTTAATGCGTCGTTCAATTTCATCAATTTCTTCCGGTACAGAATTCATCTCCAACCTTAACCTCGATGCGGCTTCATCAATTAAATCAATCGCCTTATCCGGCAAAAAGCGATCGGAGATATATCTTTTGGATAATTCAACAGCAGAAATAATGGCCTCATCCCGGATACGAACTTTGTGATGCGATTCATACCTTTCTTTTAACCCCCTCAGAATGGATATGGAGGATACGATATCGGGTTCATCCACCATCACTAACTGAAAGCGACGTTCCAAAGCTTTATCCTTCTCAAAAAACTTTTGATACTCATTCAAGGTGGTAGCCCCAATGGCCCTTAATTCTCCTCTGGCAAGAGCCGGCTTTAATATGTTGGCAGCATCCATAGCTCCTTCCCCCTTTCCAGCTCCAACCAGGGTATGAATTTCATCAATAAATAGAACAATTTCGCCATCACTCCCAATAACTTCCTTAACAACAGCCTTTAAGCGCTCCTCAAATTCTCCTTTATATTTGGCCCCTGCAATCAGGGCGCCCATATCCAAAGAAAAAATCTGTTTGCTCTTTAAGTTCTCCGGGACATCCCCATTAATAATCCTGTGGGCCAAACCTTCGGCAATGGCCGTTTTTCCAACACCAGGCTCACCAATCAATATGGGATTATTTTTTGTTCTGCGAGATAAAATTTGCAGTATGCGCCGGATCTCCTCATCACGGCCAATAACAGGATCGAGTTTGCCTGACCTGGCTCTATCATTCAAATTGATGGCAAATCGACTGAGGGCATTATAGCTATCCTCGGCTGTCTGACTGTCCACCTTACTCCCTTTACGTAACTCCATAACAGCATGAAGCATTCCAGACTCCGAAGCACCTGCATCTTTAAGCATTTTAGCGACTTCATCCCGTCCCGCCAAAACACCAATCAAAAGATGCTCAATGGAAGCAAAACTGTCTCCCATCTCTTTGGCTTTTGACAAAGCCTTTTGAAGGGCATCATTGGCAGCACGTCCCAAATAAGGTTCTCCTCCGCTCACCTTAGGATAGGATTCGACTATTTTATCAAGTACCGGCAGAACATTGCCAATGCCCAACTTATTAAAGATAAAGCGGGTTAAGCCCTCTTCGACCTGCACCACTCCTTTCAAAAGATGCCCAGGTTCGATGGCTTGATTATTTAGTCCGGAAGCCACCTGAAAGGCTTGCTGAACCGCCTCTTGTGCCTTTATGGTAAATTGATTCAAATTCATGGTAAAAATTATTAGATGTTTAGATCATCCATACTTCAAATTGACTGCCATGCTTAAAATACCGTCAATTTGACAGAAAGCCGATCCAATCACGCGCCAAAGTGACACTTTATATCGGAAGGGGATCATCAAAATCCTTCAAAACCATAAAGCAGTCAAAAGTCATCGGTTTAACTTTAACGGATAAAAGCGGCTTTTTAGAAAAAAAATGCCTTCTCATGTTTATATTGTGAACGGTTTTGAATAACTTTGGTGAAGCGGGTTTTACCAGTTAAGCAGCAAACCCAAACCTATGAATTAAACAAATTTTTGACAGATGAACAAAAAAGGTATCATTCTATCGGCATTATTCTGTATTAGCTTTTTTATGCCATCCGGAATAAACTCTCAGGAAGAACAATTAGTCAACGATTGTTTGACATCTTTAAAATCACCCTTTGTAGCAGGAGATCGTTCACAAAAAGCCTTTTTAACAGGAGAGGAGATTGCTGAATTTAGAACAACATTATTTAATGGTAATACTTACCGCATTGTTTTATGTAGCCACCAGGAGGGACTCATCGAATTTTCCTTGTATGACACCAACCGAAACCTGCTATATACCAGTTCCGAATATGGCGCTTCCGGTTCATGGGATTTTAAAATGGAGGGCTCCATGGAGTGCATTATAGAAGCCCGGTTAAACAATGAAATAGCAGAATCCGGCATGGCTATGCTTTTAATTGGTTTTAAAAGCAGTGATAGCAAATAGACACCAATTAGGCAATTCTATTTCGCCCACCAAAACGGCCCCAAAAAGATGAGTGAAGAGATCCTTAAAGCACTAATGCAGCTTTTTGCTTTGGTATCATCACCAAATCAGAATGAAGAGAATCGGAGAAATGTGGTCCGAAATTACCTTTCGCTACAGCTCAATTCGCAACGGGTGGATGAGCATTTGTCTTTATTCGATCTATATATTCATGAGCAGGAAATAAAGCTACGGGAAACTTCAAAACTTAAAAAGCGTTATGCAGCCAGCAGCGTAAAAATTCTCAGAATAGCAACGGCCATCAATGAGGAACTCACCCATTACCAAAAACTGATTGTTATTATTCAGTTACTCGAGTTCCTGAATTCAGGTAGCCGGGGAATTTCCGCCATTGAAATTGAGTTTGCCAATACCATTGCCGAGACCTTTAACATCAACAGTAAAGAGTATCTTGAAATCTATGCTTTTATTACTGACAATTTCAAAAACCAGTCGCCCGGCAATAACCTATTGATAATAAGCGGAGATAAAGAACATAAGAAGAAACAGGGTTACCTTTATCGAGAGCATTTACAGAACGAACTCCGCATACTTAACATTCATTCGGGCAACGTCATGTTGCTTAAATCAAAAAAATCAAGCGATTTAACCATTAATGGACAAATTATTCAGCCTGGCAAAATTCACTTCATGCGGCCGGGAAGTTCATTGAGACATCGTCGCTCTACCCCCATCACCTACACCACCATTGCCAGCCAGTTTTATAAGAGTCAGCAAAAAGAACCCATTCATTTTCAAGCGAAAGATATTTCTTTCAATTATGCCAAAAGTGCCGTGGGACTTCACCCCATGAATTTCTCTTCCGGTTCTGGTAGCCTGGTGGGTATTATGGGGGATTCGGGAGCTGGAAAGACTACCCTGATTAACCTTTTAACAGGTATTTTAAAGCCCAAATCGGGCTCAATTACCATCAATGGCGCAAACATCCACAACAATCCACAGAAAGTAAAGGGTCTGATAGGCTATGTTTCGCAAGATGATTTACTCATAGAGGACTTAACCGTCTATCAAAATCTATATTATAACGCAACGCTCTGCTTTGATCATATTTCTAAGTCCAACATTAAACGAAAAGTTCTCTCTTTGTTAAAAGCCTTAGGTTTATATGATATAAAAGATATGAAAGTGGGTAATCCACTGAATAAGAAAATCAGCGGAGGACAGCGCAAACGCCTCAACATAGCCCTGGAACTCATCAGGGAACCAGCCGTCATGTTTATGGATGAGCCTACCTCTGGTCTATCGTCCAGAGACTCGGAAAACATCATGGATTTATTGAAAGAATTAGCGCTAAAGGGCAAACTCATCTTTGTAGTGATCCACCAGCCATCGTCCGATATTTTTAAAATGTTTGACCAACTCTTGGTACTTGATACGGGTGGCTACCTTATTTATGATGGCGATGCCGTTGAAGCATTAACCATTTCAAAAACTGTGTCAATTATATCAATAGAGAGGAAAGTGAATGCCCGGTATGTGGCAACGTAAGCCCGGAACAAATCCTGACCATTGTAGGCAGTAATATGCTGGATGAGTATGGAAACCCCACCGGGGAAAGAAGAATTAATGCCAGGGAATGGTATGAAATGTTTCATCAATCGCCCAAACCAGAGCGCGTAGAGCAAAAATTCCTTCCCGATCAGTTGCCCGAGATAAATTTCCAGATTCCGGGTAAGCTTAAACAAGCTTACATCTTCATTAAAAGAGACGTTCACGCCAAGCTGTCGAATGCCCAATACTTGATCATCAACCTGTTAGAATCACCACTACTGGCCTTTATTTTAGCCTCCCTGATTTTGTATTTTGAAACAGGCGCAGGAGGCTCAGATGGGTACGTTTTCAGTCAAAATCCCAATCTCACTATTTACATCATCATATCTGTCATCATTGCCATTTTCATAGGTCTTTCAGTGAGTGCTGAAGAAATAATCAATGATCGTAAAATATTAAAAAGAGAATCATTTCTGAATCTGAGTCGTTTGAGTTATTTAAGCTCCAAATTCATTCTTCTGGCTGTCATTTCTGCGGTACAAACAGCCCTGTTTGTTTTGGTAGGAAATTCAATTATGGAGATTCAGGGTCTGGGATGGCATTATTGGTTAATACTTTTTTCATCTTCGGTATTTGCCAATCTTCTGGGTTTAAATATATCAGACAGTTTTAAAAAGACGGTAAATATTTATATCCTGATTCCATTTCTCATCATTCCTCAATTAATATTAAGTGGCGTTTTTGTCAATTTCGACCAATTGAATCCTAAGCTATCCTCCACTAAGGGTATTCCCTGGTATGGCGAACTAATTGCAGCCAGATGGGCCTTTGAAGCCATCGCGGTTGATCAGTTTACAAACAACGCCTACCAAAAGGAGTTTTATACTTTTGAGCGCATAAAAAGTCAAGCCACCTACATTAAAGACTATTGGGTTCCTGAGATGACCAACCAACTAAACAAACGAGAGCAAACAACCGATCCGGATGAGAAAAAAGACATTGACCAGCTTATTTTCAACGAATTGGTCAAATATAAAAAATACGCTTCAACAGAAACGCCCGTTGAAATACAAATGGATGCTCAAAGTTTTAAAAAACAAGATTTCAATGGATTACAAGACCATCTAAAGACCTTGAAAACCTTCTATATTAAACTCTTCAACAAAGCCGATGAGGCCATAGAAGCACGAAAAAAAGAGATGATGGCCGATAAAGGAGAAGCTTACCTAATGGAATTGAAAGAGACTTATTTCAATGAAAGCCTGGAACGATTTGTCCGTAGAAGTAATGATCTTTTTATTGACAGGCTTTTAGTTCTGGAGGATGAGCTGGTTCAAAAGTTCGATCCTATTTACATGATACCCAGTCATCCATTTATAAAGGCCCATTTTTTGGCACCTGTCAAAAACATAGGTCAGAAATCCTACAACACTTTCTTTGTTAACCTTATTATTATTTGGGTGCTAAATGCGCTACTATTTATACTCCTTTATATGGGTGCACTTAAGAAGTTTCTTACCATGCGCTATACCAATAAAAATTCTGATAATCAGATTTCCAGCAGCGATTGAATAGATGATTCGATTCTTTGAATAATCCTAATTAAACCCAATACCCATTTCATTTACTCCTCCATTTCAATCATGGTAAAAGGAATGTTGATGATGGACTGATAATCTTCACCTGCTTCAAACATATCTTCATCATCCTCCTCATAATACCAGTTAATTTGAACTTTGCTTCCTTTTTTATAAATAAGTTCCAATTTTTTAAATATATCCAGAATGCATTTTGACGAACTGGTATTAAAATATTCAAGCTGAACATTCACACTGGTAGAGTTTAAAGGACTAGTCCCATACTTATCCAACCAATCAATCAAAGGCTTATAAAATTCCACAGAGTTTTCAGGAATTGAACGCCCCTTAATTTCAATTAATCCTTTTTCACTATCTAATTTTACATAGGGAGTCTTTGGACTTCCTTCACGAATTATTGTTTCCATATCGGTAGTAAACCAAGTTATTTAGCTAATATAGACATCCATTGAGAAAAAAACATACTCATCATCATGCGGGTAAAGGGCATACTCTAATTTATTTCCTGTTTTACGAACAATATCCAACATGCCCAAACCACCACCACCTTTCAGGGTAATACCCTCATTACCAAGAATATCCCGATATATAGACCTTAGTTCTTCATCTGATAAAGAATTGACCTGATCAATTCGATCTCTAATAATGCTCACTTTTTCCAATCTAACAAAATTACCTGTAGATATACGGTAAAAAGAGCTATCCCGGGCAAGTATTATTACACCAAATTTTGGAACTAAATCTACACTGGCCGTTGCCGGTGGTGTATCAACGTGATGAAAAAGATTCTGAATACATTCCACAAAGACGTTGTAAACTTTCTTTCTGGTCTTATTCTTTTCATTCTTAAGGTTAAGACTTGATTCGATACCATCGAGAGCCTCAGTAATTTTATCGGCGCTTACCTCCCCCATATACCTGAGAATTACCTCCCCCTGCATCTTCTGTGAATACCATTTATCGATATCAAAGCCCATCTTTCCTGTTTATCATTACTATCACAAAGATAAAAATTTTATAGAATGACCTATCATTGTGGTCTACGAATATTACCCTTAATACGCAAATCACACCAAAAAGGAGGGCTATATTTGGCTAACGCAGCATTACAGACGATCAACATAGTATTTTAACGGATTAAATTAAATACCGTCCCCTCCCACAAAGCCACCAAACCTAAACTTTTCCTGAATCACCTTACTATTTGCGGCTACATCTGATGTTATCCAAACGTTTCCCCCTATTATGGAGTTGGCACCAATCGTGATTCGCCCCAAAATAGTAGCTTGGGCATAAATAATGACATTGTCCTCAACGATGGGATGACGGGCTATGCCTTTAATCGGATTGCCCTTGTCATCCAACGGAAAACTCTTGGCACCCAAAGTAACGCCCTGATAAATTTTCACATTGGTTCCGATTATGGAAGTAGCTCCAATCACCACTCCGGTTCCGTGATCAATGGTAAAACTATTACCAATCACGGCCCTTGGATGGATATCAATACCCGTTTCTGAATGGGCCATTTCAGCGATTATCCGGGGGATCAACGGGACTCCTAATTGAAGGAGAGCATGGGCAATACGATAATTGGTTATAGCTTTAATAGCCGGATAACAAAAAATCACCTCGGCCCTACTCTGTGCAGCGGGATCTCCCAAAAAGGCTGCTTCTACATCTGTCGAAAGTTGATAACGAATATCCGGTAATTGATCGATAAATTTTACCGCCAACTGAGCTGCTTTCTGTTTGGCTTCTATCATTTCAAACTTATCCGCATCCGAACATCCAAAGCACAAACCGGCATAAATTTGCTGCCTTAGTTTTTCATAAAGCAGCTCAACATTCACACCTATGTAATACTGAACACTTCCCGGACGGTGGGGGAATTGCCAAAGTACCCGGGAAAGATTATTTCCCGGATAAGATCAACAATTTCCTCCATAATATAAACAGAAGGCATCGGTTGATCCGGATAATGCCGATGACAAACAGATTGATACGATTTTTCCTGAGACAGGATATCAATTGTTCCTTTCAATCCTTTGGGATACTCTATATTGCTCATATAACACCATTTAAAATTTATTATGAATACTCTGCA
>NZ_BAZW01000005.1 GCF_000974365.1 Geofilum rubicundum JCM 15548 | reverse complement strand
CCTGTATTAATAAATTAACCAGACCTAATTTCCTGTGGCTCTTTAAATCCAATTTCTCAGGGATGTTGCCTAAATTTTAATTCTACCTTTATTTTTTGGTATTGCATCAGAATTTCAAAGAACTTTTCTTGTATTGTAAATCATTCCTAAAAGGAAGTGATTGTTCAATCATTTGGTTTTGCTTTTAAGCTTCCTTTTTGCTGTTTCCAGCGCCAGTTCTGCTTTTCAGCGTGCTAACCTCTTTTGGAAAGCGAGTGCAAAGTAAGACCTTTTATTTTTAACCGCCAAATGTTTTTGTCAAAAATTTGAAAGTTTTTTTGAAGCCGTTTTTAATGAGCTTGTTACCTCTTTCTGACAGATGAAACATATGATCGCCCGCTACTCCTTTAGCACTATGTCAATCTTGTGGCTCTCCTGGTTCTTCGCGTTTGATGAACCTGATCTCTCTTGGAAAGCGGATGCAAAGTAACGCTTAATTTTCCCAGTTTCCAAACCTTTAATGGAACTAATTCCTGAATGAATCGCTAACTGCCATTTAATCAAGAAGAAAAATTTTAAGCTTCTTCTTCGTCTTCATTTTTGGCCAAATCCGCTTTATAAGCCGCTACCGATTCAGCGTTGATAATATCTTTATCTTTAAGTAAACGGTACCAGGCAAATACCTTTTTAATATCTGAAACATATACACGATCATCATCATAATCGGGAACGACCTGCTTGAACCCCTCTTTGAGTCCTTTGGCATCGCTTTTAGGATCAATGTCCAGGTCCTTGTCAAAGATTTCACAGAACACCTCACCCAATAAAATATCACCATCCATTTTGTACATGGAAATGTCCTCCAAAGCACTGATCTTGGATGTTGCGTAGGCGGGCATGCGCTTTCCATCCACTAAAGATTCAACAATGATGCTGTTTTTCGCTTGAGAAACAAGTTTAAACAATCCGGAATAACCGGAAATCGCTAAAATATCTTTTACCATTTTTCTAAATTTTGGTGCAAAAATACAATAATTGATGAAACAACAATACTAATTCATTCCCCGTTCCTTTTTTAATTGCTCATAGGCTTCATTCACTTTTTGAAACTTCTCTTTGGCGGAGGCCTGAAACTCTTCTCCCAGGTGGCTGACTTTATCCGGATGGAAACGAATGGCCATCTTTCTGTAAGCCTTCTTCAATTCTTCATTGGACACGGAGGCATCCACTTCCAGAATTTTATAGGCCGATTCGGGACTTTGGTAGAACATGTTTAAAACAGACTGGTAGTCGGCTTCGGAAATACCAAGCATACGGGATATATTGTAAATAACCTTGACTTCTCCAGCCACCAGGGAGCCATCTGCTTTGGCCAGGCCATATAACAAATGCAACAACTGAATTTTGGCGTTATAATCTAAATTAACCCTAATTTGGTGACAAACCTCAGCCAGGGGGATATCTTTTTTAAGCACCTCCTTTAAAACCATTAAGGCCTGAAGCGACTGCTCCTCTCCCAGGATGGATCGTAAATGCATCTTTACAAAATCCAGCTCAGATTTCAGAACTTTACCATCCGCCTTCATGACGGCGGCCATTAAAACCAATAGGGATGCCACAAAGCCATTGCGTTGGGAAGCAAAAGGAACCGTTTGTTGCAGACTACTATTTTCGATTAAATGACCTATGATCATTCCAATAATTCCACCTATGGGACCCGCCATCCACCAGCCTATGCCGGCTGTAAAAAGAACTTTTAAATACTTCATCTATGAATACTTTATCTATTATCTAACCTTTTTTAGCACTATTGCCAATTGTGACGATCTGCTGATAAACCTCTAAAACCTGGGGAATGACTAAACGGACATCGTCGGCATGGATGACAAAACGACTTAAAGCCACCTTTTTTTCGTCGCTCCATTGGTTATTGACCCTTTCCTGGACCTCCCGTTCAGAGACCTGATCCCGGTTGACAACCCTTTGAATTCTCAGATTCAAAGGTGCCGTAACGGTCAGGACATCATCCACGGTGCTCGCGCCACCTCCCTCAAAGAGTACAGCCGCCTCCTTCAAAACAAACGGACTTTTTTGCTGTTCTATCCAGGTATTAAAGTCTTCATGTACAATGGGGTGTACAATGTCCTGCACCTTATTGAGCAAGTCGCCATCCTTAAACAAAACTTCAGCCACCTTGGCTCTGTCTAATTCTCCGTTGGAATAAATATCTGAACCAAAAAACGACTGATAGGCTTCTATTATATCCGGATGTTGGTTGATTAAATGTCTGGCCCGCAGATCCGAGTTATAGACGGGCACACCAAGAATCTCAAAAATCCTGCCAACAGTAGATTTTCCGCTGCCAATGCCACCGGTTAAGCCAACTTTATACATAAGAAAAACAGTTAGTATTTTTCCAAAAAATACTCCACAAAAATAGGTGAAAAATCGTAGGATTGAATATTATTGGGAATTTTATCGAAGCGCACCCGCAGGCGCGTTGGCCGGTCGGCCTTTAAAACTTCTTCGGCATCCACCAGAACCATAAAATCTTCTGGGGAAACTTTATCAAATTGGCTCATTCCAGCTCTGAAGGTTACCTCAACGGAGGAAGGAAAAGTTTTCATCCGTAAGCTATCGGGCAATCCAAACACCACGATGGGAACCGATATGGTTTTTTCGGAAAAAGGCTCAATTTGGATATGAATGGCAACCTCATTATGTCCCAACTTCAAAGAGGGGTGTTTTTGCAAGGCAATCTTCTGACTGTAGTCCTCTTTCAGTTTTTCAATGACAAGGGGTTTGGAATATACCGCCATGACAGTGTCCACAACAGAGGCCGGACCGGAAATAAGCACGGAGTCGGGCACAAAACGAATGCTATCAGCCAGGATAAACTGCTTTTCAAAACTGATCTCCCCATTTAGCCTTACAGGGACTTTGCGATCCGTTAAGCGGTCCATGTTCAAAAACAGCGTATCCGGATTAATGTCCACCAACTCCATCCCAACCAATAACTGATCGCGTACCCTTCCCAACTGGCTCCTGGACAGAACATAAGCCATGTTCTTATCATCCTGTCCAGCCTATTCATCTGAGAAATATCGTAAACGACAGGAATAAAGGAACTGCTGAGACGTTGACGAAGAATGGTGAATCCGCTGGCTTTGATTTTCAAATCCACCTTTTGGTTTTTTCCTTCCACAACAATTTCGTTGGGTGGCACATTGACAAAACGAACCGGATAGGTGAAATCAGTAACGTAATCATCCCGCAAAGCATTTAAAAACCAAAAGCCGGTCGAAATAAGTAAAAACACCAAAAAGACATAGGCATCGCGTTTGCTGAGAATTTGCTTCAATTTCAGCAAGCGCTTTTTGGAATCCTTTTCCTGAAAGAAAAGAACTACTTTTGAATAATAATGCTTTATCTTCATAACTATTGCCCGGGCAAAATGTCGTCCTACTAAAAAGCCAATGATACAAATGTAATCATTGGCTTTCAATATTGAAATTAAATTTCACTACTTACGAACAGCATCAGACATGTCCATAATTACCGCAGATTTATCAATTTTAATCTTCACTTCATCTGCAATTTCCATAATCACCTGAGCATCTTTAACCTCAACAACGCGTCCATAAATACCTCCGGTGGTGATAATTTTATCTCCCTTTTTAAGGCCTTCACGGTATTTGCGTAATTCTTTTTGACGTTTCATTTGCGGACGAATCATGAAAAAATAAAAAACCACGATGATCAGCAAAAAAGGCAGAAGCGACATCAAAGGATTTGGTGCATCCGCGGTTTGTGGGGGTAATGATAAAAACAAACTAAACATATTGATCTGAATTAATTATTAATAATTTATAAAAGTACTATTATGCCATTCAATTAACAAATAAGTAGCGCATGACTTACAGCAGTTCCGTAAAAACGCCACACCCTAAGGTCGCTTACTCAACCTGCGCCGTAATGCTTAATACAATGGACGGTTCCTCGGCATTTGACAAGACCACCACATTTTGCTGCTGAATGCCCCTTTTACCGCTGGTGTTATAGGTCAGCTCCACCACTCCTTTTTCTCCAGGCTTCAACGGTTGCCTGGGATATTCCACGTTGGTACAACCGCAACCCGCTTTAACATCCTGAATGAGAAGCGGAGCCGTGCCCGTGTTGGTAAAAGCAAAGCGGCAGGCCACCTCTTCCCCACTTTGCAAATCACCAAAACCGTGGTGCAAAGTATCAAACTTAAGGATGGCACCTTTCCCTAAATCACCAACATATCCTGAAAAAACCTCCTGCTCATCCGAGTAAGAGTCAGCCGCTTGTCTTTGGCCACAGGCCATAAAAAGTAAAACGAAAACGGACCAAAACAATCCTGAAAAAAACTTTAACTTCATTGGATACCAGTATCATTTAAAGTGAAGGCCAGGGCGGAATTATTCGACCAGACCTCTGCCTGTTTTATTAATGCGTCCCTCAGATTTTAAATGGTCAACCACTTTATCTAAAATGCCATTAATGAACAAACTACTTTTGGGCGTGCTGTAATGCTTGGCCAACTCAATGTATTCATTCAATGAAACTTTAATGGGGATATTTGGAAATTCAAGAATTTCCGTCAGGGCTATTTGCATGAGCACGATGTCCATATAGGCCACCCTTTCTAAATCCCAATTCTGGGCATACTTCTTGATCAGGTCAACAAACTCCTTTTGATTCAGGAGTGACTTTCTGAACAGTCGCTCCACAAAGTCCTTATCATCCTCATCCTTGAATTCACGCTGGAAAACCTGTTCATCACCACGTTCTTCCTCAAACTCCTTCACCGTTTTTATCACCATACTGGCGATAAATTCCGCTTCATCGTTCCAAAAAATACTTTGTTCTTCAATTTGTGCATACAAAGGCTCGTATTGGGCAATTACTTTTTCTATCAGCTTAACAATAAACTTTTTATCATCATTGTAGTCTGTAGAATCCGATTCCATATAGTCTTCATACAAGCTGGATTCCGTCACCTGCTTAAATACAGAACGTACCACATCTGCATTAGAGGCCCAGGATATTCCGGAACTTTCCTGATATTGAAGCAAATGGGGATTGGTAGCCAATTGCTTCAGCACTTTATTGTCAACAAACCGTCTATTGGGATTCAGATCAGCAGGAGATGGAATTTTTTTGCTTTTACCTTTTTCTATCCGGCTCACTGCAGAGGCATGAATTTCAGTAACTAACAACAGCAAAAAATGATATAATTCATAGGACTTGGAGATACTATGGAACAATTCTTTTTCCATTTCCTGAATGGAAACATCTCCGCGTTTGTTAAAGGCGTAAACCATTTGCATCACCTTTACTCTTAGCAATCTTCTACTTAGCATTACCGAAAGAACTTTTTAGATATAAATACTAACAACAAAAATAGTCTATTTTTTAAATAATCCAATCATGAACTTGTCCTAATCGACTGAAAATGTAGATATATGGTTAAATACGATGCCATTCAGAATCTTTAATATCTGATAATAAGGATAAACATATATCGGGTTAAATAATTGAAATATTAAAAAAATTTTGTAAACAATGCTTGGGTTATTAGAAAAATAATTCCCACTTTTGACTATTGAAACTGAAAGCGCTTTTTTTCTAACACCAAAATAAAGATTGAGATGGAAGGATTTGACAAAACAGCAGACTTTGAAAGAAATGACAGAGATGAGATCTTTTCAAAAGCAGTAAGAGCAGGTAAAAGAACTTATTTTTTTGATGTGAAGGCGACCCGGAAAAATGACTACTACTTAACCATTACTGAAAGCAAGAAAAGATTTGAAGATGACGGCCGCTTCTTTTTCGAAAAGCATAAAATTTTCCTTTACAAGGAAGATTTTAATAAATTTTCGGATGGACTAACTGAAGCCATTGATTTTATTAAGAAGGCTCAGCAGGAAATGGGTGAGGAAAACACCAGGGAAGAAATATTGGAACCAGTTTCTACAAAGGAATATACCGATATTGATTTTGAAGATTTAAACAAATAAAAAAACGGCCTTAGGGCCGTTTTTTTTTACCCGAATCCGGCCATTCTATTTATATTTGGCCATTTTATCCATAATGGTTACAACGCCTTCACGACTGCTTTGAATTTTCACATAACACATCACCGAATCCGCCCCGGCCTCATAGCAAACTGCCTGAACCTGATTCACCACCTTCATAAGCTCGGCATACTTGCCTTCCATCACGGTTTCAAAAGGGGTGACCATATAATTAAGGCCTGACTTTTCTATAACTGCAATAGCCGCATCCACAATGTCGTACGACCTTTTATCCCGGGCAACAGGAAGAACCTGTACGGCCACATTCACCATTTTTTCGTCCATAAACTATTTATTAATTCGATTAAAAAACCCTAATAATAGGGATTGTAAAGACCAACCTCAAATGTTATTTTTGCCGGTCCAATGGTCAGTAACCTCTTTAGCCTGACATCTTCTTTTTCTCAGGCTAGATACAAGGTTGCTCAAAGATAGTAAATACAGGTCAAAACAAAATATAGAAATGACATTAGCTGAACTCACCAACGGTCAGGAAGCCATTATAATAAAAGTAAGGGGACATGGTGCCTTTCGGCGCCGCATCATTGAAATGGGATTTGTAAAAGGAAAAAAAGTTCTCGTCATAAAAAATGCGCCCCTCAAAGACCCCATAGAATATCAGATACTGAACTACAAAATATCCTTACGAAGAAGCGAAGCCGAATTAATAGAAGTGGTGACCGTTGAGGAAGCCATTCATTTTGCAGAGCAGGAATACCATGGCACCAGCATAACAGATGAAGACCTGGCGAAGGTCGTCAGTGAGAAAAGGAAAACCATTAACATTGCCCTCGTTGGCAATCCCAACTGTGGCAAAACCACCTTATTCAATCAGGCCAGCGGATCCTATGAACATGTGGGCAATTATGGCGGCGTAACCGTAGATGTAAAAAGCACCACTTTTGAGCACAAAGGCTACACCCTGCATCTGTCGGATTTACCAGGCACCTACTCCCTATCAGCCTACAGTCCGGAAGAAGTTTATGTGCGTGAACACATTAGTCAGCAAACCCCTGACATCGTCATCAATGTCCTGGATGCTTCCAACCTTGAGCGCAATCTGTACCTCACCACCCAATTGATTCACATGGACGTAAAAGTGGTGATTGCGCTCAACATGTTTGATGATTTTCAAAAGCGGGGCGACAATCTGGACTACAAGCATCTGGGAAAAATGTTGGGAATGCCTATTGTGCCCACCGTTAGCTCCAAGGGCAAAGGCATTAATAAGCTATTCGACAAGGCCATTAACGTTTACGAAGATAAAGTCCGTGAAGCCCGTCCGGTTAAGATCAATTTTGGCAATCAGCTTGAAAAATCCATTCAAAAAGTAGAGGATCTGATTAAGTTGGACCAGGAACTGGCCACCAAATTTCCACCGCGCTTTTTAGCCATTAAATTGCTTGAAAAAGACAAGGGCTATAACAAGTACATCAAAAAGAAGAATTACCATGAAATTCTAAAGGAAGTTGAAAGCCAGCAAGAAAAAATTGAAGATTGCCGGAACGAAGATATAGAAACCACCTTTACCGACGCCAGATATGGTTTTATAGCCGGGGCCCTGAAAGAAACCTTCAAGGAAAACCCCATACAGCGCAGAAGGAGAACCGATGCCATTGACAATTTCCTGACCCATAAACTCATCGGATTCCCATTGTTTTTTCTCTTTATGTGGATCATGTTTCAGGCCACATTCACCTTGGGGCAATACCCCATGGCATGGATTGAAACAGGTGTGGCTTTATTGTCCGACTGGCTGGGCCAAATTATGAACGAAGGTTCATTCAAAGACCTGCTCATCGATGGCGTTGTTGGAGGTGTGGGAGGAGTCATTGTCTTCCTGCCCAATATATTGATTCTTTTCTTCTTCATCTCCTTTATGGAGGACACCGGATATATGGCACGGGCCGCCTTTATTATGGACAAAGTGATGCATAAAATTGGTCTGCATGGTAAATCCTTTATCCCCCTAATCATGGGCTTTGGCTGCAATGTGCCGGCCATTATGGCCACCCGAACCATCGAAGACCGCAACAGTCGCCTGCTCACCATACTTATTAATCCCTTTATGTCGTGCAGCGCCCGCCTGCCGGTATACATTCTCTTTATTGCCGCTTTTTTCCCGCAATATCCGGGAACCATATTATTTGCCCTATATGCCACAGGGATATTGTTAGCCGTTATTGTTGCCCGACTCTTTAAGCGCTTCATATTTACCAAAAGTGATGTTCCCTTTGTCATGGAATTGCCGCCTTACCGACTGCCAACCCTTAAAAGTACCACCCGTCATATGTGGCACAAAGGTCAGCAATACCTTCAAAAAATGGGTGGCATCATTCTAATCGCCTCCATCATCATCTGGTTTTTAGGCTACTTTCCCCGCGAAAGCAGCAAGACTCAGGAAATTCAAACCCAGATTGAACAAATCAGCCAACAATATGATTCTAGTATAAGAGATGCTTCTTCAACCAATCAGAAACAAGAACTAACAGCAGAGAAAGAAGCCCGAATTAAAACATTGGAAGAAAAAGAACATGTTATTCAGCAAGAAGAGAGCTACATCGGTCGCTTAGGCCATGCCGTAGAACCCGTCATCAAACCCCTGGGGTTTGATTGGAAAATGGGCGTTAGCTTAATCAGTGGCATTGCCGCCAAAGAAATTGTCATCAGCACCATGTCCGTTTTGTATCAATCGGCTCACCAGCAAGACGAAAACAGCACAGCCCTGGTTGAAAACCTTAGGGCCGACACCGACAAAGAGGGGAATTTAGTTTTTACGCCGCTCATCGCCCTTTCCTTTTTAATGTTTATATTGATTTATTTTCCGTGCATTGCCGTCATTGCCGCCATAAAAAAAGAATCCGGCGCATGGAAATGGGCCATATTCACCATAGTTTACACCACCGCCCTGGCCTGGCTGGTTTCATTTGGCGTTTATCAGATAGGGCGTTTATTTTTTTAAAAAGATGCATTATGTTACAGGACCTTCTTACTTACATCACCGTAATAGCCGCCTTTGCTTATGCAGGCTATAGCTTTTGGCAGATATTATTCAGTTCCTCCAGCCAATCAGGTTGTGCCAGCGGATGCAGTTCATGTGGGAGCGACAAAGCCTACATTATGAAAGCTGTGAAACTGAAAAAAAAGGAGCTGTACTATAAACCCCACTAATCTGTCAGCTAATTTTGACACCTGCCCAACCAGCCCACAAACTTGTATAGACAAAAGATCAGCCATTTCCCCGAGTGTAAATGGAAGGACAGGGCCGTCTCTGTTATATGGTTTACATCTAAAAAGTTTTTATATTTGTTCACTTACATTAAAAATGTTCAAATATAACCGACCATGTACAAGACCATTCCATTCAGCATCTTTCTCTTCCTGCTCCTGTTTCCACTTGTGTTAACAGGCCAAAAAAACGCTTTTCTCAAGCATTCCCAGGAACGCCCGGTCACCATTGTTTTTGACTCTAAGGATGAAAAAACCGTTGAACTGGCCGCAGAAGCACTGGCCAGAGATATTGAATTACTATCTGGTGTTAAACCGGCCATGGCCCACCATTTTGAGAACAGTGGCAGTCATGCATCATCGTCGGCTCCCTTCAAGGCAGCCAACTCCTGCAGCAACTGTCCGGATCAGGAACAATCAACTTCAGCCAAATTGAGGGCCAATGGGAAACTTTCTCCATTGAATCGGTTAAGAACCCCATCGGCCCCATTAAAAAAGCGCTTGTAATAATGGGATCCGATAAGCGCGGAGCCGCCTATGGCATCTTTCATCTCTCCGAATTATTAGGCGTTTCCCCCTGGAACTGGTGGGCAGATGTCATCCCCAAACCATTGGATGAAGTGAGCATCCCGTCCATCAACACCACCTCCTCTCCCCCATCTGTCAAGTACCGGGGCATCTTTCTCAACGATGAATGCTGGGGACTCAATCCCTGGGCCTCTAAAACCTTCGAACCCGAAGAAGGCAACATTGGTCCACGCACCTACGCCGCCATCTTTGAACTGCTTTTACGTCTGCGCGGCAACTTCATATGGCCCGCCATGCACCCCTGCACCAATGCCTTTTACAGCAACCCTGAAAACCCGAAAACAGCACAGGATTACGGCATTGTGGTAGGCAGTTCACACGCAGAGCCCATGCTACGGAACAATGTGGATGAGTGGCACCGTGATGAGCATGGTGACTTCAACTTCTTTACCAACCGGGAAACCATTCTCAACTATTGGGAAAAACGTGTGGAAGAGAGTGCCGGTAACGAAAGCATTTACACTCTGGGCATGCGGGGTATTCACGACTCCGGCATGGTAGGCGCCGGCAGCATGGAAGAGCAGGTGGATGCCTTACAAGACATCATAGAACAACAACGCCTGCTATTGAGTCGCCACGTCAACCCCTATCCTTCAAAAGTACCGCAGGCCTTCACCACCTATAAGGAAGTTTTGGATGTTTATGATGCAGGAATGGATTTAGACGATGACATTACCTTGGTCTGGCCCGACGATAACTACGGATACATCCACCGGTTTTCCGGTCCCAAAGAAGAAAAACGAGCAGGCGGCAGTGGCATCTATTACCACCTCTCCTATTGGGGAAGACCCCACGATTACTTATGGTTAAGCTCTACCCATCCCGTTTTAGTGTGGGAAGAAATGGCCAAGGCCTACTATTTCAACTCCCGCGAGATTTGGGTTGTGAATGTCGGGGACATCAAACCCCTGGAATACAACCTTTCCCTGTTTATGGATATGGCCTGGAACATGGACAACTTTGCCAGCAGCCCTCAGGTTCGTGCCCATATGCAACAATGGTACAGTCAAATCTTTGGCCCTGCAGCGGGCCAAAGCATCGCCGACCTGAAATGGGAATACCACCAGCTAAACTTTGAAAGAAGACCCGAATTCATGGGCTGGAGTCAGACCGAACCCACCCGAAAGACCCATTTCACAGCATACAACCACTTTGAAGCCGGTGACGAGGCACAAAAACGGCTCAACCGTTTTGAAGCCTGATGCAAAGCACCGATCAGCTCAAACACCAGATACCGGGCCGACTGTCAGACGCCTACTACCAGCTGGTAGAGTATCCGGTAAAAGGCGCCGGTCTTATCAACCAAAAGTTCCTGTATCTTGAAAAAGCCTATTACTACGCCTCTCAAAACCGAATAATCGCCAACGATTTGGCCCAAAAATCAAAAGCCGCCTACGATTCCATTCAACAGCTCACCGAATATTACAACCACCAAGTGGCCGACGGCAAGTGGGAAAACATGATGTACATGCAGCCCCGGAGTCTCCCCGTCTTTGACCTGCCAGCCATTCCACAATGGGATTTCAATGTGGATACCCATTGGGGACTGGCCGTAGAAGGCGACGAGGACATTCGACGGGTCAAAGCCATCAAAGGTCCCACCTATTTACCCTCCTTCAACAGCAGCACGCGGCAGACGTATTTTGTAGATATCTTTTTAAAGAAAGAGGCGCCACTCGACTGGACCGCCAGTGCATCAGAAGACTGGATTAAAATTGACCAGACCTCAGGCACCCTGACCGCTGAACCCGGCAGTCAGCAACAAAGACTCTTTGTCTCCATTGACTGGGACAAGGCGCCACAGTCGGGCCGACTAAGAGGATCTGTCCGCTTTAGTGACGGGGACAAAAACTACAGTCTTCAGGTCTATGCCAATCGCCAGGACATTTCACATACCAGTCAGGAAGCCCTGTTTGTCGAAGATCGGGGTTACATCGCCATCAACGCCGAAAACTTCAGTCGACAAAACAACACCAGCAGCTACGGTTGGGATGTGCTGGAAGGATTGGGTTACACGGGTCACTCCGTCTGGGTCAACCCCCTCAAAATTAAAGAGCAGCAATTTGACCCCGAACTAAAGAATCCCTCTACACTGGAATATGATTTCCAAACCGACAGAGGTGGAGAAATAACCGTCACCGTTTATGCCCTGCCCGTGCATCCGCTTAACCAGGATTACAGCAACCGTATCGGCATTGGTGTTAACGAAGAGGCGCCACAAATAGTAGATCACAAAACCTTTGGCCGAAGCGAAGAATGGAAGCAAAACGTTTTAAGTAACAGCACTGTATTGAAAACCAAACATCACCTACCCGAAGGCGGTCGGCATACCCTCAAAATATATGCCCTCGATCCGGGCATTATCATCGACCGCATTGTCATCGATAAAGGCGGGGCCATAAAATCCTACTCCGCACAAAAAGAAACCATCGTTCAACCATAATAAAATCATCAGCCATTAAAAGCAACAAAGGGGAGCCGCACGGCTCCCCTTTGTAATTTATGACCTGCTATAAAAACACGAGCAGGTAGTCACTTAAAAAATTATCTGTTGGCTTTAACAATCTTAGAGCTCTTAACAGCACCGTTGCTGTAAACCGCACGTTTGATATAGATACCAGGTGTCAATGCCTCAAAATCACCACCCACCTTAGCACCGGTAATGCTGTAATAAGCTTCACTCACTACTTGTCCGTTGGCTTCCACCTCAGGAGTGGTGATGGAGGTAGACGCCGTTTTGGCTGTCATAATAGCCTCCATTTCAGCAACTGTCAGCACCTCGGAATAGATGGCCAAATCATCAAACATGAAAGCAGGATCCACATCACCCCAATTCCAGGCCTGATTTCCACCCAGACTAACGTATTTTAAGTCGGCACCATTGGTAAAAAGTCCGTTCACGGTATTACCATCAGCTTCGGAAACATTCCAGGTGTTTTGAGCCACACCATCCACATAAACACTTACTTGAGTCGGACTAAATGTGGCTGCATAAAAATGCCAGTTATTATCAGCCAACCATTCCACTGATACTGTATTGGTACCATCCACATTCTCCTCATTTGTAAAATCCGTCCAGCCGGCATTATTTATCTGGGCCAATAAACGTGATTGCAAAACCATCATGGGCCAGGTATTGGCACCATCAATAGGCGCTGCAGCGTAGGCAGAAAAAATGGGGGTGAACTCATTGGCGGTATCCGTTCCTTTATTGACCCAGAAAGAAATCGTTAATTCCGTGATTGTTGCAGATGCCAGGTCTTCTGCCTGAAGGTCAGCAAAAACAGTCTCCGGCAAAAGCAGGTAATTGGCTCTAACGGCTTGTCCCCCTTTAGCATTGTGAAAAACATTGCCAAAAGCTGTGTTTTCGGCGGCAACGATTTCGCCATTACCAACAATGGTGGCATCACCTACACCATCTTCAAAGTCGTTACTGTATAAAACAGTCTGTGCATTGATAGACAATGCACCCAATAATAGTACTGAAAGTGCGTAAAGTTTTTTCATCATTTTTTGTTTTAGGTTTAACAATTAAAATTATTTGTATCAGGTAATCGTTTTAAAAGCCAGAACATGCGAAACAATTTGGCATCCTTTAACTTTTAATAACAAAGCAAATATACGGCTCTTGCCTTCACGCCTGGTGGACGAATGAAGAATCAAAGTAGACAAATTGGGAAAAAAAAGAGGTTGCCCTAAATTTTCATTTAAGACAACCTCCATCCTTGAATCTGGTAAGATTAAAGTCTGCTCCTATTTATTGATGTGCTCCAGTAATTTGTTTTTTAAGGCTTCATTGGCATGATATCCCATTTTAGGCTCTACCACATGTCCGGTTTTATCTACCAGTACATAATGAGGAATACCTGAAATATTGAATTTTTCACTCAAAAAATTCCATTCATCGGTGGAAACCCTGAAGTGTTCACCCTTGATGTCAGGAATCATATTCTCCCAGGTCTTTTCCGGGGTTGATTGATTGGTGATATACACAAAAACCACCTCCTCATCTTTCAACTCTTCCTTCAAAGACTTCACCCTTTCAATGCCAGAACGGCAAGGTCCGCACCATGAAGCCCAAAAGTCGACATAGGCTACTTTACCTTTGAATTTGGCCATCATGGCTTCAAAAATTTGATCCGCTTCCGATTTAGGAACCTCGTTTTTGGTATAGCCCGACTTTGTTTTATTGGCTTCAATTTTTGCCAGACTCCGGTCATTAACCACTTCCGCATAGGCAGCAATAAACGGTGTTGAGGTTTCCTTTTGGAAGACCTCAAGTTCCTCCTCTGCGGCAGGTACCATTTGAGAGGCAACAGGACGGAGAAAATCCTGAGCGTTCATGACATCCACCATCAGCCCCGATTCAATTCCCACTGAATCTTTTAAAAGCCGGTTCCGGCTATCTTTACGCGCCTCAGCGAAAATCTTATTGACAAAGTCGCGATGATTTTTATGAAACTGAGAGGTCGCTTCCCCATTTTCCTTTTGGAAAACTTGAGCTTCAATAACCGGTGGACTTTGATTAAAAGCAGTAACAGCATCTACCAGCTCTTGTTCCTCATCTGTTATTTCAACATCCTTTATTTTCAGATGATCCGCCATCATGGTTATGGTCACATTCAATCGCCTATTATTTTCAAAAAGATCCTTCAAATCCTCCGAATACTTTGAAACAAAGCCATTGATTAGATCCATGTGCTTTTTATTAAAGGCATCGATCGCCATTTTCCCCTCCGATGTTTCATAAGCTTTCAATCTTTCCATCATCTGAACTTCTTCAGGGGCCAGTTTTTGACCACTCTCCAAAAGTCGCTCGACAATGTCCATCGTTGATAACGACAAAGACTGATTATCCCTTAATAAATCGCTGTACATTAATCTGTTTACAAAGCTGTTGTAGCTATCAGCAACCACTGCCAGTGGATTATTGGCAAAATCGGTGGTTAAAAAATCGTAATATTCATGGTCCGGACTTTCAATTTCAATGGGAAGCTCGCGTTGCGAACGGGGCACCTCATGCTTTTGCCGGTAAGCCTGATCGAAATTCATCTGGTAGGAAAGCAGGTTCTCCGCACGACGGTACCTCAGATCCAACTCCTTAATCTGGCGGACTTTTGGTTGCAAACCATGCGTTTTTTCAAATTCATTCAGCTTCAGCAGGCTTTCCTCATATTGCTCATTGATGAAAGCTTTGTAATCCAAAGGCGTCATATTTAGAATCACGGCCTGCATGTGTCTGTAATTGAACAACACTATTTCCCGGAGATCTTGCAAATCCTTGTTCAGTTTGCCCAATTCTCCCATATAAAAAATATCCTGTCCGTCATACATCACAAACAGATCCTTTCCCGGCTCCAGGAATAAGGAACCTCCTGCAAAGGGACTTCTTAAAAAGGCGGAATGGGGATAATAGTAAGGAAAGGTAATAGAGAATTCACCACTTTCAGAGATTCGAATGGTTTTAGAGGATTGCTCGCCGGTCAATATGTCGTTCACATAAAGAGTGAAAGTCTTAAAGCCGACCCGTGGAGAATAACCTGCAATGAATCCGCTAAAAGTGACCGAATCACTATGAAAGACTGGAGGCGTATAAACCGAAGAATCCATCGGTATGGTCATAGAAGACAAAACATCATTGGTGACATAGGTCCTTAAATTTTCAGGATCTTCACCGGCCAGCATTTGTCCATTCTCTTCGTTTCTCAGGTAAAGACGAACTTCCCCTTCCCTTCCGGTTAAAGTAAGCTGCCCTTTATTATTGGAAAAATCACCAGCCTTGTATTTCCATATCTGATTTTTGTAGATGGCCAGCGTATCCAGCAGGCCCAATTCCCAATAGGCATTGCTGACATTAAACCAATTCCCTTTAAATTCAGTCGGCACCAAAGACGACACTTCATTAGGCTTTAGCTGAACATCAAAGATGGCCCAACTACTTCCCTCAGAAATATCTTCCCCGTAATCCAGCCTCTCCCAGTCCTTATCCACCGGAGGAAAAATCAACTTGTAAGCCACTTGTCCGGAGTCGGGCATCCAATATTTTTCATTGAAGGGAATTCCCTCAGTTCCCACAACAAATAGCTTCTCTTCATCCACCGGGTTTTGGATGTAAGTCTCTTTGGGTATCGAAATCCAGTTATGAGGTCTGAAATTCACCAGAAAACTCAGCACGGTAGCCGAATCGCTCAACTCAATTTTCGTAAGTTCCAGGTAAGATGACAAAGTCATTCCATGCTTGGGGTTTTCAATGACTTTTTGAGCTTGGGTTGATGTCAAGCAGAGGGCAAAAATAAGCGTCAGAGTTAAGATAGCCTTTTTCATTTTTTGGATTGGTTAGAAGTTAAACATGAGTAAACAAGGTAGAACATTTCATCATACGTTCCAAACGGTCTGCTCAAAAAAATCAGGAAACAGAGAATCATTAAGATGGGGATCACAACATCAAAAAACTCATAATTAATTAATTACAATTACCTTTTTATCTTTTTGCTTTTTTTTCAAAAAAACGGGTAGGGTATTCAGGCTTTTAAACGGTATACATACAAATTCACACAAAATAGAATTATCTCATTTTTTAATAACTTTAAAATCACAAATTATGAAAACTAATTATGTAAGTTTGATTATCGGTTTGGCCCTTGCTTTCACTTCTTGTGAAAAAGACGAAGTAGATTTGAGCAATGATTATACAAGGCCTGAGTTTTCAACGTCAGTAGAATCCGTTGTTAGCATGGATGCTGCATTGGAAGATGTTGTAGAGGCCACCGGATATGAGATTGACCTCTTCTCAGGTAGTACGGAGGCCATTAATAGCGACTTTACAGAGGAGACAGCTTCCAGTGCCACATTGAAAAGCGGAAATACAGGTTGGAAATCACGATATGCGGCTGGTCAGTGCCCATTAATCACGATTGAATCAGCCGAAGGAGGTTTTCCAAAAACGATATCTTTGAACTATGGGGAACAAACAGAATTGGCAAATGGTCGCGTACTTAGAGGCGTAATCAAAATTGTCTTATCGGAACCGCTTCGAAATATTGGTTCAAAACGTGAGGTGACTTTTGAAGGTTTTAGTATAGATACCATTGGCGTTGAAGGAACAAAAGTTTTTACGACCCTTAAAAATGCCAATGAGCGTGAAGTAAATATTGTACGTAATTTAATTTTTACTTTTCCAGATGCATCATTCATTGAACACAGCTCTGACAAAACACGTATATGGACAGCAGGATTAGACACCCCATTCAATCATTTTGATGATGTCATCGAAGTAACCGGCTTTTCAACCAACAGGGATTCAGATGAGAATGAATATGAAAGAAAGATTGTAAAAAGATTGGTACTTAAAGGCAATTGCAGATTCATTGTTAGCGGAGCCGTTGAGTATTATAAAAACGGTCAATTGTTCGCCACCATAGATTATGGAAATGGTGAATGCGATAATCAGGCAACCATAACAACAGCTAATGGGACTTTTGAATTTATTATCGGAAGGCGCCTTGCATGGAAGAATAAATAAGTTGATGCTATTGAATCTATTATAGACATTGTACAACAAACGTGACTCGGGAAACTTTTAAACAACTATTCGAAAATCATTTTACCGCACTGCGTAACTATATTTATTACCGTGCAGGTGACAAAGATTTGGCGACAGATATAGCGCAGGACGCCTTCCTTCGATTGTGGGAGAAGCAACCAAAGGAAGGTGTCCAACAGCTAAAGAGTTTACTCTACAAGATGGCCGGCGATATGTTTATCAGCAGATACAGGCACCAAAAAATAGAAACGACATTTGCATTAAAAACTCAAAACACTAATTTCCCACATACACCTGAAGACGAAATAATTTATCAGGAATTGAATAAAAGCTACCAGAAGGCGCTGAATGTCATGCCTGAAAACCTTCGAGTTGTTTTTTTAATGAGCAGAAATGAACAACTCAAAAACCGGGAAATAGCTGAACGACTTAATGTCGGCATCAAAGCCATTGAAAAGCGTATGACCCAGGCATTGGCCCATTTGCGAAAAGCCCTCATTGAACAATAAAAACACCAAAAACCGACACAATTTTTAACTAGAATGAAATTAAAAAAGACATATCATTCTCAAGATTTGGTTGAAAAATGGATGGATTCACCTCCAGAGTTGGATCTTTATTTTGAAAAATCAAAGGAAGATATATGGAATTGCCTGGAGACCAACATGGCTGCATCCTCTATTGAAAAGCAGGGAACCAATCGCTCAAAGAAGACGATGCATTCATGGGCAGGCATGTCCATTGCTGCCTTGCTGATAGTAGCATTGGGAACAGGTCTCTTTTTTCGTCTTTATACCAAATCCGTTTTTTCACCCACAGGAGAACACCTGACCGCCTTTCTGCCAGACGGGTCAATGGTAAAAATGAATGCCGATTCGGAAATCAGCTATAAGCTTCTGGTGGCGCTTTAACAGGGAAGTTGTTTTTCAGGGAGAGGCTTTTTTCAAGGTGAAAAAGGGGGACACATTTACGGTCGTTTCTTCATCCGGAACGACAGCAGTGCTGGGAACTTCCTTTAACATTTATGCGCGAAATAAACAATATCTGGTCACTTGCTATACGGGAAAAGTGCGTGTTTTATCACCTGCTACCAATCAATCGCTGGATATAGAATCCCAACAACAAGCCTCCATCAACAGAGATGGCACGATGAAATTGACCTCTATTGAGAATGGAATGGATGAAGCCCCCTGGATGAGCCATATGTTTATATTTACCGGCACCCCGATTCAAATGGTTTTTGACGAAATAGAACGTCAGTTTGATGTTTCGATCAAGGTTGTGGATGATATGGAGGGACTGTTATATTCCGGAAACTTTTCACGAGATTTAACCGTTGAAGAGGTATTACAGATGGTCAGTCGTTCATTCGCACTTGAATACAGTTATGTTAATGGGGTTTATGTTATCCAAAAAAAATAGATCATTTCTAAAGCCTGTTTTGTTTCTATTGGTGCTTATAATAGGTATTTGTTCAGGTATAACAGCCCAAAAATATCAAGTCGATTGTCATAAGCAACCATTAAACAAAGTATTGGTTGAATTGCGTAACCGCTATCAATTACAGTTTTCATTTGACGATGCGGGGGTAGCCAATCATTTGTTGACCCTTCAATCCTCTTTTTCAACGGAAGAAGCTTTAGCGGATGCATTGGTAAAAGATTTCCCTCTGGCATGGGAGCGAATGGGTGATGTGATTGTGCTGTTTCCCTTCCACAAAGAAACCAAATCGACCAATAGTATCATCTCGGGTCGCATAATGGAACTGGGATCTAACGAAGCACTACCTTATACACACTTGTCGGTCAACGGGCACAACACAACCACAGATATCAACGGACATTTTGTATACAAAACCAACTCCGACGCCTTTGTTCATCTAAAAGCATCTCATTTAGGTTGTTTTATTTTAGATACCCTTCTGGCACCATCAAAGGACCATATTATACACCTAAGACCTAAATCCTTAGCGCTTCCTGAACTCATTGTAAGCAACAACAGAATTCATAATACGATACAAATGGGATCGGAACCTGGCACGATACTACTTAACTCCCATATAGCCAAATACATGCCAGGAAATGGCGACAATTCGATATTTAACCTATTGCGATTACAACCAGGTATATTAGCAGCGGGTGAGCAACCCAACGACTTAATAATATGGGGCAGTAACGAGGGCACTTCCCGGGTAAAATTAGATGGATTCACCATTTGGGGCTTAAGAAATTTCAACGACAACATCAGTGTCATTAATCCTTTTATAACCAAGAACATCGAAGTTTTGAAAGGTGGATACGACGCAAGCAACACCGACGTAACGGGCGGCATTGTTGACATTACCGCCAAAACAGGAAATAACTCAAAAGTTGGTGCCGATTTATTTTTAAACAACCATACCATAAATAGCATGTTTCAGATCCCTTTAAGCCATAAATCGACCTTTATTCTGGCTTATCGTCAAACCTTTTACGAGCTGTTTGAGCCGGATGATTTATTACGACGTTCAGCCGATTCGTATGAATACAAGATTCATGTAGAGCCCAAATATGATTTTCGGGATTTTAACGCAAAATATACCTTAACAGGTAACAACGGCGATCTCTTTTTTATCAGCTTACTGGCTGGTGGTGACCAGTTTTCGTACAATGCTAAACAGGAGCGTCCATACAATACCATTCATCAGAATGTGGTTGAAAAGAACCGACAAGGGGGTGGAACTGCCCATTACGGGAAATTATGGAAGGATGGACAACGGACTGATTTTAAGCTATCTTATTCCATGCTAAAAAGCGATTTTAAAGAAAAACGCAGCTTGCAGAACAACCGATTTAACAGATTATTCAGCCGTGTTGATGACCAGTATATTAACCATGTGAATGAGTTGTCCTTTGAACTCTCTAACAGGGTTTCGTTTCATCCCAATCACCGCCTTGAGTTCGGGGTTGAAGCCATGCGCAATGAAGTTTTTCTGTATCGGGACAGTTTTGATGTGGTACTTTCGAGACAGAACTTACAACATTTTATTGTTACAGGCTTCATTCAGGATGAGATTTCCATCGGACAGAAATTTACAATGAAACCGGGAATACGAATCAACCGGCATATGCCAAACAAAGCCTTTTATTATTCGCCAAGGTTATCCCTCGGAATTGATGTAAGTCATTTGCTGAAATTTAATTTAGCAGGGGGGCTCTATCGCCAGTTTCTTGTAAAAAGTTCTGTCATGGATGAAAATGGCAATTATCGTTACTGGTGGACTATCTCTGACTCGAAGTACATTCCTGCCTTAAAATCAGAACACTTGACCACAGGTTTAATACTGGACAATAATGCTTTTTCTGCAAGTATTGAAGGCTATTATAAATCCACAGCAGGTTTAACCCGTTTTATCGTTTATCGTTTGAATCAGGAAAAAATATTTGTCGGTCAGAGCAGGAGTTATGGTGTTAATTTTTTTGCCAAAAAAAACTTTTCCCGTCATTCTGTTTGGGCCTCCTATTCCTTGTCTCTTACCGAAGAATTATTTCCCTATTTTCCCGAACAAACATACCGTCGTTCGCCCCACGACCAGCGACACGAAATTAAATCAACCGGTATGTTCGATTTTGATCCCTTTAACTTTTCCTACTCTATTGTTCATGGTTCGGGGTTTCCACTCTATCAAAGTTATCTGAGAGACAATTACATAGAGAAAGATTATAACAGAATAGATGTATCTCTGGTATATAAGAAACAGTTGGGTATGTTTAACTCCGAAACAGGTATATCGGTTGTGAATCTGTTCAACTCAGAAAACATAAAATATTCAAGCTTTGAACGCATTCCCTTAGCTCAACAAAACACAGCTTATATAGATGCTGAATCCGTCCCGTTTACCGTTTATTTATTTCTCAAACTGGGGTTTTAACCCTTAATTAGAAGCGGGTATTTACAATATTGGCGAACTTCGAGCCAAAAGTGTAAGTAATGGCAATGGAAGTCTCGAAGGAATAATCGGTGGCCAGTTCCCGCTGTCGCAACAAAACATCTTCCAGAGAGGCTTCCCCTTTTGGCAGGGCCAGTTGATCGCGAACCACATCGTACTCGATTTGAAAACTCAAGGAAAAACCTTCAAACAAGCGCACAGAAGTCTGCCCGTAAAGATCCATACGCCGACGCGACAAATCGTGTAAATATTGGGATCCCACAAATCCGGTTTCTATGCTTCCCCATGGCTGCAAAATATTAACCATACCTCTGAATTGATGATTAAACAGATTTTCTTTCCATTTACCATAAATCGTTTCCTCGTAATAATCGTGGTATCCGTAACCCAATTGATAGGTAAAAGTTATGGCCTTGCGGGTAGACTGTTCATAAGGGAAAATACTGAATTCGATTCCGGGACTAAGAATGGCCTGGTGCCGGATATTGCGGCCATTTTCAGTTAAGTAAGTTCCGAAAACGCCGGCAGACCAATGATCTCCCAAACTTTTGATGGCATAAGAATCCAATCCATGCCTTCTTTGAGTACTCACTACAGGATCATCCCGCTCGGCAGCCTGAATTTTGACGCGTCCATAATTAAAATAAGGCCTGACTCTAAATTTCCAGTCTTCCGTTACCCGGTCAGCATAAAACCCCCAGCGCGAATCAAACTCCGTCTGGTTGGATTCCATTTCAAGCTCCACTCTTCCCAAATAGGCCTGAAAAACCCAATAATCCCATGGATCATTTACGGCCGGAAGGGCGCTGCTACTCCCATTATCCACATATTCAACAGTAAATTGCACACCGAGTGGCGTTTGCAACATAAAAGATGCATAGCCCATTTTCAAGAACCCGTTAAAAGCGTTTCGGATTTCCTCCCTGGTGGCATTGCGACCAATATGGTGCTTTAAGGTATATTCCGTTCCGGCAAAAGAACGGCGCCCGATAAAAGAAAACTGGTACTCCCGGCCACCTCCGCCGGTTTCCTCTTCGGTGACAAAGACATGAATATCCGCCATCTCAGGATCACGTACATAATTCACAAAAGTCAATTCCGTCCGAATAAAATTATAATCACAATCCCGGCAATCAATATAAACAAAGGGCGCGCGATTCAACTCCGTTGAAACAGTCTCGGTAATGGTATCCATTTTCACCTCTTGGGCAAAAGCACCGCTAAAGCCAGCCAAAGGCTGAATTAAAAACAGAAAAAAGAACGGGGAAAGAGCAATCGATAAAGGTTTTAAAAACATCCACTTTTTGAGGGATGAAACTTCTGGCATATCAATTGGATTTAAATTTGGTAGAATACCACACAAAAATAGTACAATCTAACCAAATCCGTACTTATTGGCACGATATTCTTTATAGTTCTTTGAGCCAATGAGCGGTAGCTATGTAAATAAAAACAGCTGAGATGTGCCGCCACCAATATGCGAATGGCCGGTATGGAGGCCAGCGACATAATGATGCTTGGCGGTTGGAATAGCGAAAAGCCTTTTGGAAATATATCCGAAAGGAACCGGAACGTAATCCTTTGCCTGATTTTTTTATCTGCGATAAAATTCTCTACCTGTATCATCGCTGAAATTATATTTTTCAGAACTCAGAGTTTTTCATTTTAGACAAATACGCTGCAGCTTCTTTCTCAATTTAAACGTTTGTTTTTTTTCGTTCCTGCCTTGACGAATTCCAACAGTTCACTACTGGAAAAATCGAGATTTTTGTCATGATTCATAGTAAGGCAATTCGCCCTTAATTTCCTTGCTGTAAATAATTCGTACTGACAGATCAAGAAACTCAGCTGCGCCTTGTTCATTAAGGAGTTTATCAGTCTGGCTTTAATCTTGTTCTCCTAACCCTTCTGAAGATATTTGTGCTGTGGATACGCTCAACCTGAGCAATAATGATGAGCATTCCATTTAGCTCAAAAACTTGTCACTTTGCATTTACATCTCATAGATTGTGATATATTTGTGAATCAGTTTTGATTAGTTAATAAATACAACATGAACAGAATCAAGGAGGTTCTTGAAGATAAAGGGATTAAACAAACTTGGTTAGCCGAAAAACTCGGCAAAAGTTTCAACATGGTAAATTCCTATGCACAAAACCGAAGGCAGCCCACCCTCGAAGTTCTTTTTAAAATTGCGGAACTATTACAAGTTGAAGCAAAAGATCTTTTGGTTAATAACAATGAGATTGAAAAGCAATGAAAGTTGCATGAGCGCAAAATCCACACATAAGCAGATGGGAATCTTCTCATGCAAATTCCATCTGGCCAAATAATAAAATATTCACAGATGAAAATCGTGAAAAAGAAGTATCAAACAGGATACAGTACGAGATCTCTAATGATAAAGGAATTTGATGCCATATTAAATTCAGTTAATGACCTTGAAGAATTCTTCAATGGCAACGAAAAAGTTGATATTAATGTTATTCCAGTCAATTCTGAGAGATCCAAAAATATCGTATTAACAGAAGTAAATAAAAGAGTTCGAAGTCTTGCCAATCCAGTTTTTTGGAAATTGTATAGAGACGGTAGCTCAAGGGATAAGACATTAATTCTTTTTTATGCTACATGTAAAGCTTACCAATTAATACCAGATTTCGTTATTGATACAGTATTACCAAAGTGGTACAATATGGATTACGAATTAAGCTCTTATGACTTTAAGGCCTTTATATATAGAATTTCAGAAAATCATCCTGAGTT
This sequence comes from Geofilum rubicundum JCM 15548, assembly GCF_000974365.1. Classification (GTDB taxonomy): domain Bacteria; phylum Bacteroidota; class Bacteroidia; order Bacteroidales; family Marinilabiliaceae; genus Geofilum; species Geofilum rubicundum. Next base: position 158,068 of record NZ_BAZW01000005.1, on the reverse strand, counting down.
CGGGAATTTTTCTGATAAAAATTTGAACAACATATCAGCTGCTACAATAAAGATTTTGAGAGAAGTGGGTATTTTAAAGAAAAATACCCTTGTGAAGGAGGACTACAACCACCAAATACTTAATGAAATTGTATCTAATGGTGATAGTTGGTTTCTGGAAGTATTGCTCTTAAATGAAAGTGAACGACAAGCAATTATTGGACAATGACTAATATTGATAAAATATATGACCTTATGGCCGACCGTGGTTTCCAAGAGCCAAGGACTGGAAATCTCTTTTTCCCGGCCTATATATTCACCTATCCACCAGATCAGGAATATGAAATTCGTGAACAAATAGGATTACTAAGTGGGAAACTAAAAAGGCCTAATCACTATTTGGATTGTCTGGTACTAAATATTTATCATGAGTTAATTGATTTTTTAAAGTCAGAATCATTCGCTGGTAAATCAATTTTCGATTCCGTTCTTGAGAAAGAAAAAGAAGACCCGGAAAGGGCCTTCTTATGGGTGCGTAATAAACTCCAATCCGAAAAGTTCATTAAGTATTTCACCCAAAAAGTTAAAAAACATTTTCAGGGTGAGACCGAAAAAAAGGTTTATCTGATACTTTATGGCTTTGGGAGTTCTTTCCCCTACTTAAGGGCTTCTGAGTTATTAAAAAAAACAGAGCAACTCATTAAAGATTTTAAGGTAATCGTCTTTTATCCGGGAAGTTACAGTGATGCTAAATATAGTTTGTTTGGAATTTTAGATGACGATAATATGTATAGAGCAAACAACTTAAATAGACAATTGGGTGAATTAGCCAAGTAAAAACAGTAAACACTACTATAAATGAAGATTCAAGAGTTATATGACAGAGATATTGCCAGGAGAATAAATCCGGCCGTTGTTGTCAGTGAAATGGAAGAATACTTTATCAAGCAAGAAATTGAAGAATATGTATTTACCCAAGGAATAACCAAAAACGTCTATAAGTTTTTAAATGCTGTTGCATCAAAGAAAGAAGGTAAAACCGGGGTATGGATTAGTGGGTATTATGGCAGTGGAAAATCCCACTTCATTAAGTATTTGTTTTACTGTCTTAATAAAAAGCATAGAGAAAAAGCCTTCCGCAACTTTAAAGATTCGGTCAAAAACATTGACCCATTGGACGAGCCAAACATTGGCCTTGTCAACAATCTGCAAAACAAGTTGGACAAAATAGATATCGCTGAAATCATTTTTAACATCGATGCTGTTTCAGATAACGATGGGGCAAAAGACCGTATCACTCGGGTTTTACTGAATCAATTAAATGCTTTCAGGGGCTATAACGACACCAACATTGCCTTGGCTCTTTACCTGGAGAAACCCCTTGATAAAAAGGGGAAATTCGATGAGTTTAAAAAAGAAATAAAGAACGTATTGAACGAAGATTGGGATGGCAACCAAATTGATTTCATTGAAATGTATCTCAATGAAGTAATTGATACAGCTAAAAAATTCGACCCCTTACTAGATAAAGACTCTTTAAAGAGTGGCATTCTAAATCAGAACAAGGATTTTACAATCAAATTTTTAATTGAGGAATTAAAAGACTTTATATCCACCAAGGATGAAAGCTATAAGCTATTATTTTTAATAGATGAGGTTTCACAATATATTGGCTCTAACACATCCTTGTTGCTGAACCTTCAAACCATTATAGAAGAAGTGGGTTCCCAAATTGGCACTCAAGTTTGGATAGTTTGTACTGCACAACAAGACCTTTCAAATTTGATCGATAGTACCGACAGCAAAACGGAAGACTTTGGAAAGATTCTAGCCGTTTCGAGACCATGATTTCGCTTGAAAGTCAAGATGCCGCCTTTATAACCAAGAAAAGGGTTTTAGATAAAAACTCAGATGGAATTGGTTCTTTAAATGATTATTACAAAGAAAACAAAGGGGCTATTGAAAACCAATTTGTTTTTGACCATGACTTATATGAAAACTACGGTGACCGTGCCGATTTTACGTTGACTTATCCGTTTATACCTTATCAATTCAGGTTAATATCCGATGTGTTTGAATCTTTCAGCTATGTAGGATACGTTGGAGAAGGAGTCAAGAACACTGAAAGGGCTATCCTTGGAATTACTCACTATACTGCTAATCTGTGTAAGGATAAAAGTGTGGGGTATTTTGTGCCATTTGATTTATTTTTCAATGAACAACTAGAAAAGAATCTAACGCATCATGCAAGAGGTATTCTAGATAGGGCTTATCATATCGAGCAAGTCAAAACAGATGAATTCTCCCGCAGGGTGGTTAATGCGCTGTTCATGGTTTCAAATCTGGGAGAATCTCAAAGCGTTAATTTTCCGGCGAATATTGAAAACCTTGCACTCCTACTAATGGATTCGGTAGATGCAGCAAAGTTGGAGATGCAAAATAAAGTTCAGAAAGTATTGGATGTATTAGTGACAAAAAACATCATCCAGGTTTCTGAAGGGAAATATAGATTTCTAAAGGAGGATGAGATCGAAGTGGCTCATCTGATTAAAACGACACCCGTTACCAACCATGATAGATTAGACTATATATATACAGATTTAATTAGCAAAACAATTAAGCCTAATCCTTCAATAACTTCGTTCGGGAATAAGACTTCAAGTTCTCGTTAAATATAGATGACAAGGAAGAAATCAGATCCGGAGAGTTTAATGTGAAATTTTCTATTTATGATACCACTGCAATCGAAAACTTGGCCCATGCTACCCCATCAAATAATTTGCTCGTGGGTATCAGTGAATGGTTAAAGCATGATAATGAATTAAAAGGTCAAATTCTAGATTATGTAAGAACTCAAAAATATATCCGCTTAAACTCATCCTCTGCCACCGGTTCCAGAACTGAAACATTGAATAATTTCAGGGAAACCAATAAACTTTTGCTTAAAGAGATATTGATGCGATTTGAGAAAGCGTTCTTAAAAACACCGATTGTTTCAAACAATCAGGTTATTGGACCAGAAGAATTAAATGGTAATAATCCGGCAACTCGCTTCGAAGAAATGGTAAATCGTCACATGGAAAGTGTGTACCGTAAGCATAATTTAAGTAACGGTTATGCTAAAGCAAACGCCGACTTAATAGCCAATGCCAAATCTACTCAAAAACAAGCTTATATTGAATTGGCCCCTGCCGAAGAAGAACTATATACCAAAATAACCTTAATGGGTGAAGCGCCAGTGGTGGGAGATCTCGTGAAGATTTTTGAGAAGGCCCCCTATGGCTGGAAGGATATTAGCACCCTTGATATTCTGCTAAGAGCTGCAAAAAAAGGATACAGCCGTTTTGAGTGGAGAAACGAAGAAATTGACTTTGTGGCCTTTGCTGATAAGGCACTTAATTCACGTGAGCGTGATGCCATTACCATTCATAAAGAGAAAATCCACTCACAGGATGAAGTCAACAATTTCATTCATGTAGTCAACAATGAAATTTTTGCTGAAACTTTAATTCCATCTAACACCTCTGATTTTAAAGAGGCCATTGAAGTCTTCAGAAAGAAATTACAGCCCAAAATCATTTCTCTAAATCATTTAAAAGATGAATATGAAGCCTATCCTTTTGCTTCGCACATTAAAGCCTTCTATAGCTCTTTAAGTGAGATTTATAATGCACGTAATCCTGAGCAGATTGCAGAGCAGACCATTGCCCAAAAGGACCATTTAAAAAAGGCTCGCGACACTTCCATGTATGTAGAAGAGTTTATTCAACATAACTTCAAATCTTATGAGCAGATTTCTACCTTCGCAGAAGCCAATAGAAACAATTTTTCATCTTTAGATGAAACACTTGTTGTAAGAGCTGATGATTTAATGGAATACTTAAAACGGGATCATGAACCTTGGGATAAGTTTCCGCAAATGAAAAAAATATATAAGGAATTAAATGATGCGATAAAGAATCGTCTCAATGCCTTGAAAGATGCAGTAATTACAATTTATGAAACCATTTTTGTAGAGATTACCGCCAGACAAAAAGAATTAGGTATAGAAGCTTCAAATCTCACCACCAACGCAGAGTTCTATCTTCAAAAAATAAACAAGGAGACTCAGATAACTCAATTAGAAATCTATGAGTTAAAAGCGAATGAATTTCGAGCCGAAAACTTCAAGAAGTTAGAAGATTTTAAGGCACAAGAAGAAGCCAGAAAATCCGGTGAAGCATATGTGAGTAGCGTTGATGTGTCCATTGCTACTGAAATGCCACCTACTACTATTGAAAATGAAGTACAACTAGACGAATACCTCAAAAAACTGAAAGCTAAACTCATGGTGAAACTCTCAAAAAATCAAAAACTCTGGTTAAGCTAATATGGAAACAAATAAGATTAAATCATTTGCGAAAGAGGCTCGTTTGCTTTTATTAGATGGCGTTTTACAACGGCTTAAATACTGGGGGTTTAACCTGGATGGTTCGAATAATGAAAACTTACAAACTACGCAAGGAGGTTATGCTTTTCGAGGAAAGATATTTACAGACACTACTGTTCCAAAGAAATGGAACAAGCTAAAAGACCGCATCAAAAGTGAGCAAGATGTGAAAGATATTATTGAAGAAGCTGCTTATACTTGGTTTAACCGCTTGATGGCCATTAAAATATTAGAAGCCAACGGTTATTTGAAACCCACCTTAAAGTTTGAATCAGATATAAGAATCCCAACCATTGTACAACAAGCCAAAAGAGGCATTCATGCATTAACAAAGCAGACCTACATCGAGCTATTGAATGAATACATTGCTGATGATAAAGAAGAGCAAGCATTAGGATTATTGATTACACGCTTATGCAACAACCACAATTTAATGCATAACGTTTTTGGCAAAATAGACGATTATACCGAATTGCTGCTTCCTCAAAACTTCATGCAAGCCGATGGCTTGCTTGACTTAATAAACGGCAACGCCATTGCTGAGGAAGACTATAAAGAAGTGGAGTTAATTGGTTGGCTATACCAGTTTTATATTTCAGATAAAAAAGACGAAGTATTTGCCGGGTTTAAAAAGAACCAAAAAGCCAGGGCTGAAGATATTCCGGCTGCCACACAGATTTTCACACCCAAATGGATTGTAAAATACATGGTGGAAAATACAGTAGGCAAAATTTACTTAGATTATGAGCCCGAATCTCCTCTCAAATCGGAATTAAAATACCTTGTTGAGAACGAAAGCGACAAGCAAAGCACCCCAATTATAACGGACATTACTGAACTTACTCTAATAGACCCGGCATGTGGAAGCGGACATATTTTAGTAACAGGATTTGAACTGCTATTCAAAATGTACCGCGAAGAGGGATACACAGCCAGGCAAGCGGTTGATAGCATTCTGAAAAATAATATTTATGGTTTAGACATTGACGACCGTGCCATGCAATTGGCCCGCTTTGCAGTATTGTTAAAAGCCGCCGAGTTCGATGACGATGTACTTAATCGGGGAAACATACCCAATATATACAGTTTTCCGGAAAACACCTTAGCCAACAGCTTCAAAGAGGAATATTACAGTAAGGAACAATCCAACTGGTTTGAACTTGAGGGGATGAAGCTTAAAAATTCAGTTTCAATGCAGTGGACTGAAATTGAAATAAATACCAAAACAAAAAAGAAAAAGGAAGTTAAAAAATCAATGACCGTGCCCAAAGGATCGGTTTTGAACGACGCAACGATTGATGCCCTTCAAGCCCATTGTGAGGAAGCCATTTTGGTAGATTTCTCGTCCGACCTCGAAAACTTTTGGGGTGCTGATAAAATGGGATATGCATACAGCGAGTTCTTCTACGCCATTGAACTTTTACAACATGGAAAGAATCTGGGTTCAGCTATAAAGCTCAAACTTAGTGACGAGTCATTAGAACATGTCAAGAAACTGTATAAAATTTGGTTAGAAAGAGAATCAAACCTTCAGCTTAACGCTTTTGATAAAGTCTTTTGGGAAAATTTAAAACCACATTTAGAAGTTCTACTTTTGTTAACAAAACACTACACATCGGTTGTTGCTAATCCGCCTTACATGGTATCTGGCAACATGAACCCCGAGCTAAAAGCTTATGCAGAAAAGCATTATCCATCAACCAAAGGTGATCTATTTACAGTATTCATGGAAGTAGCATATGACCTGACAAGCCAAAAATGTTTCTATTCAATGATTAACCAAACAAGCTGGATGTTTAAGTCTAGCTATTTAGAGTTTAGAAAGAAAATTGGAGCCTACTACTTCATTCACTCAATGCTTCACTTAGGTGCCAGAGTTTTTGAAGAACTTTCTGGTGAAGTAGTTCAATCTACAGCATTTGTTGTTGAGAAGAACAAAAGAAAATACAGTTTAGCTGGATGGTACTATAGGCTAGTTGAAGAAAGAACAAGTAAACTAAAAGAAGAAAAATTCTTGCGACAAAAACATAGTCCTTACCAATTTATAGTTTCAGATATTAATCTAATACCGGATTCTATTTTTGCTTATTGGATATCAAAACTAGGATTAGAAATATTCAATACCGAAAAGTCCCTTTCCCAAATTGGAGACCTCAAAAAAGGTATTGCAACTGGAGATGACAAATACTTTTTAAGATATTGGCATGAAATAAAGTTCAATGAAATAAATTTTGCTAGCATTCCAAACACATGTTCACTTTATTATAAGTGGTTGCCAATAAATAAAGGAGGAGGCTTTCGGAAATGGAGTGGAAATTTCGAAAGTATTATCAACTGGGAAAAAGACGGAATTCAATTAAGAAACTTCAGAAATGAAACTGGAAAGCTTAAATCAAGACCTCAAAATTTATCATTCTCATTTTTAGATGGTATTACATATAATATCGTTAGTTCAAAAGGCTTTTCAGGAAGACTAACTCATTACCCTTCAATGATGTGTGATGTAGGCCCAACAATTTATAATTTAAAAGAAAAAGAATATATTCTTGGCCTTTTATGCTCAAAAGTAGGGCAATATTTCCTGGACGCCCTATGCCCTGGTTATAAGTATGACACTGGTGCGGTTGGAAAATTCCCAACTAAAATTTCCGATAGTAATAAGGTAAGAACTCTTGTAATTCAAAACACTAATATTTCAAAGAAAGATTGGGATTCCTTTGAAACGTCATGGGATTTTGAAACCTCACCTCTTCTAAATAATCCTAACTCCCTAATTGAATCATATAATCATTGGAGCAAGCAAATCACAGATTTTTTCTTTCAACTTCATTCCAATGAAGAAGAATTAAATCAAATTTTTATTGACGTTTACGGGTTACAAGATGAATTGAAACCTGAGGTTCCTCTAAAGGATATTACCATTTTACAAGACGAATTAAACAGAAATGCTTTAGAAGCATTAGAACCCACATTCAGAGAAAAAGGCAGAGAAGCCATTGAGTTACCTATCCTTAAAAATGAGATAATTAGCCAGTGTATTTCTTATGCCATTGGGGTGTTCTTAGGTCGGTACCGCTTAGATAAACCGGGTTTAAACATTTCCCACCCTAACCCTACAGATGAAGAAGCGGCTTCGTATAAATACAACGGTCATAAAATTGAGATTGACGAGGATGGCATTCTACCGATAATGGGTGAAGATTGCGCCTTCCCAGATGATGCTTTGGTCCGTACAAAAGATTTTGTACTTGCTATTTGGGGAGAAGCAACCCTAATCGAAAACATCAACTTTTTACATGATTGTTTGGGTATGGATTTGCATAAATGGCTCACAGAAAAATTCTGGGGCTACCATACCAGTATGTATAAAAAGAAACCTATATATTGGTTGTTCAGCAGCAATGTAAATAAACCCCAGAATGCGGCATTTAAGGTGTTGGTTTACATGCATCGTATGGATAAGTACACCGTACAAAAAATACAAAGAAATTATTTGCACCCACACCAGGAATACATTAAGCAAGAGATAGCCAGGCTTAAAGAAAATGAAGAAAACCTGGCCAAACCAGAGCAGAAACGATTGGAACTATTACAAAATTGGGAAATAGAATGCCGCGATTACAACGAGGTATTAAAAGAATTGGCCAATCTACAAATTGAGTTTGATTTAGATGATGGAGTAGAAGCCAACTATATTAAATTTAATGGGGCTGTTGCAAAAATTTAATATGTTGAAATTTTATAAAAACCAATTGTAATTATCTTGCATTAACAATTAATGATTTTAACCTATGGTTGTTTCAAATATTAATCCCCAAATAACCTTGAAGTACCTCAAGACAAAAGTGGAGAACCAGTACTTTGAAAGGAAAGGAATAGGCGAAAAAAATATCAAACCTACAAAAATAGCTGAAGAACTAATTGGTATGCTAAATGCCGATGGAGGGGTGTTGGTTTTTGGGGTTTCCGATGACGGACAAATCCAAGATTTAAAAACACTTGGAGATAAGTTAAGCGACTATAGAGCTTTGGTCATAAATTTTATTGACCCTTATTGCAACATTCATATAGAAGAGGTTGACATTGAAGGAAAATTGATTTTTATATACCATGTAGAGCAGGATATTGAACGAATATTCAAAAGGAAAGACAATGAGAATATTTACCTCAGGGTTGACGACCAAAATAGGTTATTAAATAGAAACGATGTAAAAGCACTAGAATACGATAAGTTAATAAGGAAGTACGAAGATGAAATAGAACCTGACTTTGATTTTGAAGATTTAGACAAAAAACTTCTCGAACGGTATAAAGAGAAACTTAACTATCGAGGAGATATATTAGAACTCCTGACTAAGCGCCACCTGGCAGTAAAAAAAGACGGTTTTTATAAAATTAAAAAGGCCGGCATACTTCTATTTGCAAAAGACCCGGAAAAATACATTACCTCAGCCTCTTTAAGATACATCAGATACGAGGGCAATGATGCTCAGGTAGGTACAGAACACAACGTGGTGAAAGATGTTCGCTTCGAGAATAATATTCCACGAATAATCGGGAGTGTAAAAGACTTTATGAAGGCATCCTTAAAAGACTATTTCTTTCTTGACTTAGAGCAGGGTCGTTTCAACAAAGTACCGGAATATCCTGAAGATGCATGGCTTGAAGGCCTTGTTAATGCCCTATGCCACAGATCGTATAATGTACATGGCAGTGCTATTTACGTCAAGCATTTCGACAATCGGATTGAAATATCTAATAGTGGTCCTTTACCGGCTCAGGTAACCGTTGAAAATATAAGAACAGAACGCTATGCTCGCAATCCACGAATTGCTAGGGCGTTAGAAGATATGGGGTTTGTTAGGCAATTAAATGAAGGTGTTTCCAGAATATACAAATCAATGGAAGCATCTATGCTATCAAAACCAGAGTATAAAGAGGTCAATGGAAATGTCTATTTAATTTTAAGGAATAAGGTTAGCCAGCACACTAAAACCATTCCTGATGAAGTCCTTTTATCTATTCAGAACCAATGGAAAAGCTTTAATGAAACCCAGAGAAAAATACTCCAATTTTTATTTTACAATAACCAGGCAACGATTGACGATTTAGTTGTTTCCACAGGTATTAACGAGAAAACTATAAGAATTTATTTGAATCAATTTGTAAAAAGTGAAATATTAGACAGGTTAAGCAAAAAGCAGAGAGATAGAAACGCAAGTTTTGTATTTAAGAAACTTTGATGAGCACTTAAGGAACAGTGCTATTGTCCAGATATAAGACATGTTTTCAACACCTTACAAACATTAAGGAACAAATCGAGACAATTAAGGAACATTTTAATTGTCTTTTACTATCAAACATTAATCTTAAAAAAGTGGTAGTCGATAAAATACGAAATATTATAAATCAAAGTAAAAAGCCTTTAGTTTTTTACTTTGACACAGATGGCTCTTTTAGGGGCGAGTTAGAAGAGATTTCAAACTCAGGATTAAAGGTTGTTGAAGTAACTCAAAATTATTTTGAGTTAAAATACAGAATTGAATTTGAGTGGCCAAACCAAGAAATATTTATCTATCATCCATTCCCCAAGCCCGATGAGAAAGAAATAAAAAAGTATCCCTTGCTCGATTTGCTAAAAGCAAATTCAGAATTAAGGCTAGACGATGCCTCGGAATTTCTTGCAGATAATAAACTACCTGATCACCACCTACCACTTATAAAGCGGTATATCAAACAACTCAAACCCAAAACAAACCAAAAGAAACTAGCAAAAATTTTAGACCCCGCCCATTTTAGTCCATCAAGTTTAAAACTTGGCCTTATCTCCTTGTCTCTTGACTTTAATACCGTAGCTGACAGAAATAGCTGCATGGCAAAATGTTTATCATTAGCTAACGATGAAAAGGAATTTGCCAAAACTGAGAAGTTGCTAAAGCAGCTTGAATTGGAACAAGATTTACTCAATTGGTTTAATATATTGCTGAATACCAGCGACAAGGAATGGACCAGAGATGTAATAATTGGTTTTACCCGAAAACTAAAATACAATATACTAACTGCCTTTATAGATAAACCGGCAAAAGAGGATACTTACGCAAAACTTAAATTAACCAGAGCCTCAGAAATTAACAAACTACAGGCTTTCTTTCAGGATTGGGAAAACCACCCCACTTTGAAAGAAACAATTGATATTGTATTTTCCAATGTAGCCTCAGATATTAATACTGAAAACTTAATTGCCTGGTACGGAAGCGACCAAGAGTTTGGATATTACTCCAGTGAAATGCTTTCAAATCTAATAAAGGATCTATACCTTGGTGTTGTAAACAATCCGGAACACATCAAGACTGAATGCATAAGATGGTTGCGTTCTAAATCATTGTCAGATGAGCTGAGAGAACAAATAGGGTTTATATATCATACTGGTGCAGTTTATTCAATTCTCAATAAGTATCGCTCATTCAAGTTTAATCAGACCAATGATTTTATAGAAAAATACACGAACGAACTACATAGAGTGGATTATAACTACCGGAAGGCGGTAATTGCATATGACAAAGTACAAGACCGATTATACGAGTTTGAAGATGTGGCTTTAGAAGTATTTGAATTACTCAACCAAAAATACGACCGCTACTTAATAGAGTTGAACGTTGAATGGCAACAGACCTTAAACAAACAGAATTTCAATTATAGCTCCATAAACGTCAATAAACAATACGACTTCTACAAGAATAATTTGAAGGATTTTGATTTTAAAATGGTCGTAATCATCTCAGATGCTTTAAGATATGAGTTGGGTCATGAATTGTTTGATGATTTGTTGGCAGATAGTAAAAACAACTTAACCATAGAGCCTTGCCTGGCTTCTATTCCATCTTATACCAATATTGGAATGGCTAACTTGCTGCCTGGTTCCGGTTTGAGCATCGAAAAGGGCGAAACCGATTTAATTTTTAAAATTAATGGTAAATCAACGGTAAGCTCAAATCGACAAGCCATACTACAAGCAACAGAAAAGGAAAGCGCAACAATTGATTATTCTGAGGTGAGGAAAATGACCAAACTGAAAAAGAGAGCTTTCTTCAAAGAAAATAAAATCACATACATCTATCACGATTGGATTGATGCCATTGGAGACAAAAGAAGAACAGAACATCAAACCTTCGAAGCTACCGAGAAAGCTGTTGAAGACTTAAAATGGTTAATTCGGAATATTACTGGGGAATTAGGTATATCTTATGTATTGGTTACTTCTGATCACGGATTTTTATTCAATTACAACGAACTGCCCGAAACAAGCAGAGAAAATTTACCAAAGATAAAGGGATATGGCAGAGACCATGTCCGTTTTGTTGTTGCAGATGATTTTGAAGGGCAAGTTGATGGCTACCAGTTCAATCTTAAGGAAACTACGAATATTAAAACAGACTTAAAAGTAGCTGTTCCCAGAGCTATAAACCGATACCGGAAACAAGGAAATGTTGGTATTCAGTTTGTTCATGGTGGTGCAAGCCTTCAAGAATTGATTACGCCGGTGATTAAATTCTACAAACACGCCAAAAAAACCCAGCAAACTGTATCCTTTAAAAGAATTGACAATACTGACAAAATATCTACTGGCAGCATGAAGGTGATTGTGATTCAAGACCAACCCGTATCCAATGAATACAAAAGTGCAGAACTTGTCTTTGGCTTGTTTTCCGATACTGGTGAATTGCTCTCTAATGAAGCAGAACAGCATCTAAATTCAGTTTCAGGCAATCCGAAAGAAAGACTATTTGAGATAATTATCTCACTGAATTCAGCAGGTTCAAAAGCCAGTTTTGGATACTTAAAAGCATTTAATAAGAATGATAAATCCAGATTAAATCCGGTAGTTGTTAACGACTTGATTAAGATTAGTTCACTCATGGAAAAAGATGAATTTTAGCTATGGAACTAAAAGCAAAAATATTACAGCATTTCGATGGTAAGGTGGTACGAAAAGACCTTACAAAACTGGTAAAAGGAAATGCGGTGGTACCTACCTATGTACTAGAATATCTATTGGGTCAACATTGTGCATCTTCAGATGATGAGATTGTAAAACAAGGTGTTGAGACGGTAAAGGGCATTATCAAAAAACACTTCGTCCATCGGGATGAAGCCGAAAGTGTAAAGCATGATATTCTGACCAACGGCAACCATCGGATAATAGATAAGGTATCCGCAAAATTAAATGATAAAAAGGGTACATACGAGGCAGAATTCTCAAACTTAGGTTTGAAAAAAGTTACCATAGGCAACGAGATTGTTAAAACACACAAAAAGTTACTTACATCTGGCGTATGGTGTATTATCAATATGGGATATGTGGGCGGTGATGACAATACCGGATCACCATGGATTATTGAAACGTTAAAACCGATACAAATATCCCATGTGGATTTGGAAGAATTCAAATCCTTACGTTCCCATTTCTCCAAGGATGAATGGATTGACCTGCTTATGCAAAGCATTGGTCTTAATCCTGAGCAATTTAATTTCCGAGGAAAACTTATTCAATTAAGCAGAATGGTTGCCTTTTGTGAAAACAATTACAACCTGATTGAATTGGGGCCGAAAGGAACCGGGAAAAGTCATATTTTTTCAGAGATGTCGCCACATGGCATGCTAATTTCCGGAGGTGAAGTTACACAGGCCAAATTGTTTGTAAATAATAGCAATGGCCAAATTGGGTTGGTGGGTTACTGGGATAATGTTGCTTTTGATGAATTTGCCGGAATATCCAAAAAGGTTGATAAGAACCTGGTTGACACCATGAAAAATTACATGGCAAACAAGACCTTCTCGCGGGGAAGCACACCCTATGGAGCTACTGCTTCATTCTCGTTTGTAGGCAACACGATACACTCTGTTTCCTTCATGTTGAAGCACTCCGATTTATTTGAAGCTCTACCCAAGGCATATTATGACACTGCATTTCTTGACAGGATACATTGTTACTTACCTGGTTGGGAAGTACAAAAGTTACGTAACGAATTATTTACGGATGGTTACGGATTTATTGTTGATTATTTAGCCGAGGTATTAAAAGAGCTCCGAAAGGATGATTTCTCCCATATCTACAGTAAGTATTTTGAGTTATCAGAAAGCATTACCACAAGGGATCGCACCGGAATATTGAAAACGTTCTCTGGCCTTTGCAAGATAATGTTCCCTCATGGTGAATGCTCGAAAGAAGAGGCAAAACAAATCCTAGACTTTGCCCTTGAAGGAAGACGTAGAGTAAAAAACCAGCTTGTCATCATGGACGAAACCTTTGGAGAAGTTGATTTCTCGTACACTTCTTTGGATGATAAAAAAACAATATCAATTTTAACCTTAGAAGAAAAACAATATCCGGCGTTATGTAAAGTCACAGAAGGAAGAGATGCTGAAGTTGATGTCAAATACATTGAATCTTTAACAATCCCCAATGAGAAAAAGAATTCAGAACTATTGTCTGGCAAGCACTTGGTTGTTGAAGAAAACGCAAAGGGAATTAGCTATGAGAAGTTATTCGTGCCTTACATAAAGGGTGCATCACAAGTAACAGTGTTGGACCCCTATATCCGTCAGTTCTACCAAGTAAAAAACTTCATGGAATTTATTCAAATGCTATTAAAGAATAAACAGGAAGGAGAGGACATTGAACTAAAACTAATTACCAAATATGATGAATTCAGGGAAACTGAGACAGAAGAAAGACTGGAGCAGCTTAAGGAAAGCATTGATGGATCAGGAATACTATTCGAATATGCATTTGACCAGGCTCAAAGTTTTCATGCACGAAGTATTGAGACCAATACTGGTTGGAAAATTTGTATGGATAGGGGTTTAGATATTTTTCAACCATACGACTTCAAAAACCCGTTCAATCTTGCCAATAATATACAAGAGGAAAGATTTTGCAAGGCTTTTGAGGTTACCTATTTGAAAGATGTGGAATGAATAAGGCATACAATTAGGGGCAAAAAAGTCCTTTGTGCTATGGGTGCAGGGAGTGGACGCATCCGGATGCCCATAAAGGAAACATCCGGTACGGGTGTCCGGTATTAACGGAATATGCAAATAACAAGGGATTATATGACAGCTTTAAGGCGACAATGGTATTCTCTTCAAATTATGTACTCTTTTTAATTTTAACAATTAGCTAAAATAAAAGCCAACACATTATGAAACAACTCACTATCTGTATAAACATTGTATATACATTGCGCAGTTAGACAGTATACACAAAAAGTATAGATTTTTAGTCGGGTGACTCAAAAGTTTATGCTTGACCAAAGGTTAAAAGAACCTTTTTTCAATAAAACGTTCCCCTACACGTTCCCCAAAAAAAACAAAACCCCCTAAGTGTTAACTACTTAGGGGGTGTTTTGGTGCCCAGAACAGGACTCGAACCTGCACATCCTTACGGACACTAGTCCCTGAAACTAGCGCGTCTACCAATTTCGCCATCTGGGCGGGCACTGATGTTTTCAGCGCTGCAAATATAAAAAGGAATAATGTTTTTACAAGACTTTTTGAATTAAAAAAAACATTGTTTCTAACAATCCCTTGTTCAGCAAACCTTTAAATTTTCTATTTCAGGTGACGGTCGAGAAAATCAAGCTTCATCTGATATAAATGCATTCTGCCGTTACCCCCTCTGAGACCATGATCGCGGTTGGGATAAATGAACATATCGAACTGTTTGCCAGCCTGTACCAGACGATCGGCATATTCCATTACATTTTGCACATGCACATTGTCATCGGCTGTACCATGAATGAGAAACAAGCGTCCATGCAAATCATCGGCCAGATTGATGGGTGAATTCTGATCGTAACCTTTGGGATTTTCACGCGGCATGCGCATAAAACGCTCAGTGTAGGCGGTGTCGTAGAATTTCCAATGGGTGACGGGTGCTACTGCGATGCCGGCCTTAAATAAATCGGAACGACTCATTACGAGGGAGGTCATAAATCCGCCATAACTCCAACCATAAATCCCTATGCGATCGGCATCCACATAGTCCAGCGCTCCCAAATAACGGGCAGCATCGATCTGGTCGTCGCTTTCGAGTTTACCCAATTGCATGTAGGTCTGCTTGCGAAAGGCCTCGCCTCTGGCACCGGTCCCCCGGCCATCCACGCAGGCCACCACATAGCCCTGCAAGGCCAGATAGTGCTCCCAGCTCTTGCCCCATTTATCGAGCACCTGCTGCGAATTGGGACCACTGTATTGGGTCATCAGAAGCGGGTACGACTTAGAAGCTTCCATCTGCAAAGGCTTAATGATATATCCGTTGAGCTTAACGCCCGTTTCGGTTTCGAAGGAGAAAAATTCCTTCTTGGGCAATGCGTGAGCATTGACCCTTTCGACCAATACCTGATTGTCTTCCAGCACCTGTTGCTGACGTCCCCTACTATCATATACCGTATACACGGATGGGGTTTCCACACTATTATATTCAATGATATAATAACTGAAATCCTTGCTGAACCACGCTTTGTTGGTTCCATCCTGAGGCGTTAATCGCGTTAAGCGTGAACCATCCATACGCACGGAATAGACTTCGCGTTGCAGCGGCGACACCGCTGCTGCCTGAAAGTAGAACAACTTGTTGCGGGCATCAAAGCCGTAGTATTCCGTCACGTCCCATTCGCCTTTGGTGACCTGATTCTTTTTGATCCCATCCATGCCGTATAGGTGAATGTGGTTGTAACCATCCAGCTCAGCCACATAAGCGAAATGCGCACCGTCTTCCAAAAAGATGATGTGATCGAGCACCTCAGAACTGATATATTGGCTGTTTCTGTCTGTGAGCACCGAGCGGGCCACCCCTGAGGACGATTTAGCCAAATAGAGATTCAACTGATCCTGACGGCGGTTCAAGGTAACGATGGAAAGTTGCTCGGGATTGGTGGTCCATTGGATGCGCGGTATATAAATATCCTCACCTGGCACATCCATTTTTTTGGTGGTGCGGTGACGAATATTAAAAACATGCACACTCACGCGGGAGTTCTTTTGCCCGGCTTTGGGATACTTGTAGCGGTAGGCACCCGGATAGAGTTCATGTTGATCCAAAGCAGGATGAGATGCCTGGTACAAAGGAAACTGAAACTGATCGACCTCACGCTCATCAAACTTGATATAGGCGATTTCAGCGCTATTGGGCGACCATTCAAAAGCACGGTTAAAGGCAAATTCCTCTTCGTATACCCAGTCGGGCACGCCATTAATAATGGTATCCCTGGCACCATCAGAAGTAATAGCGGCTTCTGTTTTGAAACGCAAATTCTTTATAAACAAATTGTTGTTCCGCACAAAAGCCACACTGTAACCATCGGGCGCAAAGGCAGCGGCTTGCTGGGGAGACTTATCCGAAAGCGGCTCGATCTCTTTACGGGTGATATCCACCACATAGTAATCGGCCGTAAAAGACCTGCGGTAGATGTTTTTGCGGTTGGTATAGACCAGCAGCTTGGTTTCGTCCCCGCTGAACTCATAATCCTTAATCGACTCAATGGTCGATTGCTTCAACTGCGGTATATCCACCAGCACGGCCACCGGCTTTTTGGAATCATAGGCATACTTCACCACTTTTTGTCCACCCGCCTCCAAAACCGTATAATGGGCCCCGTCTTTCATGGGTTTCATTTTTTCAATGCCCTTGGCAGTGAAGGTCCCTTTGGTGACAAAATCGGCCAGTTCAGCCTTTTTATTTTGAGCAGTTGCGCTCAATGCCAACGCAACCAACAGGAATAACAACCAAATTCTCATCATTTCTTAATTAATTATGTTTTTCTTAAAAATCATTCACAAAGATATCAAATACCAGTCCAAACCACCAATCCCAAGCACTGATAATATCTAGAAATATCCTGTCTGCGAAACAAAAACAATCCATTGCACCAATGGACGAAGCCAATTGCACCAAAGGACGCAGGCCATTGCATCATTCGATGCACTTAATTGCATCAATGGACACAATCAATTGCAACATTTACCATAGATCATCGGGTGGACAGGTAAAATATAGCCGGATGGCCCTTGAAAATATCGCTGGGTGGTTTTTACAAGCCGTGCAAAATATGTATCTTTGCGTGTTTTTCAAACTGACAATAAAATCCAATCATGATAAAGATTACACTTCCCGACCAGTCGGTCCGTGAATACGAAGCAGGCGTCAGCGGTTACGACATCGCCCAAAGCATTAGCCCCCGTCTGGCTAAAGAAGTATTGAGCATAACGGTTAATGACCAACTGTGGGATCTTACGCGGACCATTGAAACAGATGCCAGCATCAAATTGCACAAATGGGAAGATGAAGAAGGTAAGCATGCCTTTTGGCACTCTTCGGCCCACTTATTGGCCGAGGCCTTGCAGGAACTGTATCCCGGCATCAAATTCGGGATTGGTCCCGCCATTGAAAACGGCTTCTATTATGATGTAGATCCGGGAGATGGCGTCTCCATCACAGAGGGAGACCTGCCAAAGATTGAAAAGAAAATGCAGGAACTGGCGCGTCAGAAAAATGAATACAAGCGACGTGACATCGCCAAGGAGGACGCCTTGAAATTCTTCAGTCACGACCCCTACAAAGTAGAATTGATAAGCGATTTGGAAGATGGCACCATCAGTGTTTATGAGCAGGGACAATTCACCGACTTGTGTCGCGGTCCCCACTTACCCAGCACAGAGCCCATCAAAGCCGTTAAAGTACTGAGTCTGGCCGGCGCCTACTGGCGCGGCGACGAAAAGCGCAAGCAGCTCACCCGCATCTATGGCATTACCTTTCCCAAGCAAAAAATGCTGGAAGAGTACCTGGTGCAATTAGAAGAAGCGCTGAAGCGCGACCACCGTAAAATTGGTAAGGAACTCGACCTCTTTACCTTTAGTGCCAAAGTGGGTCAGGGACTCCCCTTATGGATGCCCAAAGGCGCCAAACTGCGCGAGCGTTTGGAGTCCTTCCTGAAAAAAGTTCAGGTAAAATACGGTTACGAGCCGGTGATCACCCCACATATCGGTCAGAAAGAGCTGTACGTGACTTCCGGTCACTATGCCAAATACGGCGCAGACTCCTTTCAGCCCATTCACACACCTGCCGAAGGCGAAGAGTTTCTGTTGAAACCCATGAACTGTCCGCACCACTGCGAAATATACAAGGCCCGTCCCCACTCCTACCGTGATCTGCCCATCCGCTACGCGGAGTTTGGTACCGTTTACCGCTATGAGCAGAGTGGTGAGTTGCACGGACTGACCAGGGTGCGTGGTTTTACGCAGGATGATGCCCACATATTTTGTCGACCCGACCAGCTTAAAAATGAGTTCAAAAAGGTGATTGACATTATCTTTTACATTTTTAATGCACTGGATTTCAAAGATTACATTGCACAAATATCATTGCGCGATCCCAACAACACCGAGAAATATATTGGTTCAGACGAGAATTGGGAGAAGGCGGAATCGGCCATTATAGAAGCCTGTAGCGAAAAGGGACTCAACACCGTGGTAGAAACCGGCGAAGCCGCTTTCTACGGACCTAAGCTCGACTTTATGGTGCGTGACGCCATCGGTCGCAAATGGCAGTTGGGAACCATTCAGGTAGATTACAACCTGCCCGAGCGCTTTGAACTGGAATACATTGGTCAGGACAATGCCGCGCATCGTCCCATCATGATTCACCGTGCCCCCTTTGGCAGTATGGAGCGTTTTGTGGCCGTACTGATAGAGCACACTGCCGGCAAATTCCCCTTGTGGCTGACGCCCGAACAGGCTGTGATATTGCCCATCAGCGAAAAATACAACGAATACGCCCAAAACGTTTCAAAATTGCTGAACAATTCCGATATTCGCTGCATTCTGGACGACCGCAACGAAAAGATTGGTAAGAAAATACGGGACAATGAGTTAAAGCGTATTCCTTACCTGTTGATTGTGGGCGAAAAAGAGGCCGAAGACGGTACCATTTCGGTGCGTCGTCAGGGCGAAGGCGATCAGGGCACCATGAAAATTGATGAATTTGCCCATTTCATCAACAAAGAAGTAGAGAATATGCTGAAGGAAATTGATGCTTAAGCAGAAAAAGTGATCATTTCAGGCATTTTTTGACGATCGGTAAAAAAAATCGACAGATATTTACTCGTCTGACTATGATTATATATCTTTGCAGGCTGAAAACAATAGCATAAAGCATACAATTAACCGTAGTATTCACTAAAAATAGGAGGACTGGACTATAAGACCAAGAAGAAATCCGGGACAACCCCAAAGAGATGAATTCAATTATCGGATCAACAATATGATTCGCATACCGCAGGTACGCCTGGTGGGTGACAATATTGAAAATCCCGGGGTCATCTCAACAAGCGAAGCATTAAAACTGGCTGATGCCCTTGAATTGGATTTGGTGGAAATTTCACCCAAAGCCGACCCCCCAGTTTGTAGAATCACTGATTATCAAAAGTTTCTTTACCAACAAAGGAAGAAACAAAAGGAGCTGAAACAAAAAGCCGTACAAGTAACGGTTAAAGAAATTCGTTTTGGACCGAATACAGATGATCATGACTACAATTTTAAGCTGAAACATGCAGAAGGCTTTCTAAAAGGCGGGTCAAAAGTAAAAGCATTTGTGTTTTTTAAGGGACGAAGCATTTTGTTTAAGGAAAAAGGAGAGATTCTTTTGCTTAAGTTTGCGCAGGATTTGGAAGAACTTGGAAAAGTTGAACAGTTACCCCGATTGGAGGGAAAGCGCATGACCATGTTCATTTCGCCCAAGCCCAATAAAAAATAGTTGCTCATTAATCAACTAAATATATATTACAATGCCAAAGATGAAAACGAATTCCGGTGCTAAGAAACGGTTCACCATCACCGGAAGCGGAAAGATTAAGCGCAAGCACGCTTTTAAGAGTCACATTTTGACCAAAAAAGCCACGAAAAGAAAGAGAAATCTGACTTATTCAACACTGGTACACAAAGCAGACATCAGCAATGTCAAGCTTTTATTGGCCATGAAATAGTCCCGATTTCAGACTTTCTTTGATCATCAATTATTAATCTGAGTGACTTAGCTGAAAAAGATTCCAAAAAAGGAACGCTAACCATTCGAAAAACAGTAAAAAATGCCAAGATCAGTAAATGCTGTTGCTTCAAGAGCACGTAGAAAAAAGATTTTAAAACTCACCAAAGGGTACTTTGGTAGAAGGAAAAATGTATGGACCGTTGCCAAGAACACCTGGGAAAAAGGTCAACAATACGCTTACCGTGACCGCAAACGTAAAAAAGGTCAGTTCAGAGCGTTATGGATTCAGCGTATCAATGCTGCTGCCCGCATGGAAGGCTTATCTTACAGTAAGTTAATGGGCCTTTTAGCGAAAGAAGATATCCGCATCAACCGTAAAGTTTTGGCCGATTTGGCGATGAACCATCCGGAAGCATTCAAAGCGGTTGTTAGCAAAGCAACGAAAGCATAATTAAACCCTTGGGTTTAATACCAGATATAAAAAGCGTCTTCCTTAGGAAGGCGCTTTTTTCGTCTACTACCATTTTCTAATCCCAAAGGTCTGATATCTGTCCTCAAATTTATATCTTTGTGAGATGTGGATCAAAAATGGCATCCATATTGTAAGCATCAAAGAAATTGCAAAAGAAAACAAATTATTTACGTATGAAAATTGCACTGATTGGATATGGTAAAATGGGTAAAACCATTGAAAGAATAGCTGAATCACGCGGACATGAAATAGTCGCCCGTATAGACCCCTTTAATGGTGAGGATTTTTCTGCCTCCGGATTTCCCAAAGCAGATGTGGTTATTGAATTTACCAGGCCAGAAGCTGCCTACGACAACTATATGGCATGTTTCAAACACAATCTGCCCGTTGTTTCAGGTACCACCGGGTGGCTCGACAAGCTGCCGGATATCAAAGCGCATTGTGAAAAGGGACAAACCTTCTTTTATGCCTCCAACTTTAGTGTAGGTGTTAATATTTTCTTCGAGTTAAACCGTCAGTTGGCCCGGTTGATGAATACCCAGGCGGATTACAAAGTGGGCATGACCGAAGTGCATCACACACAAAAGCTCGATGCGCCCAGCGGTACAGCCATTTCATTGGCCGAGGACCTCATTGAGAACATCGACCGCAAAGACAAATGGGAACTGGACAAGCAATCGTCCGACAAGGCCATTGAAATCAAGGCCATCCGCGAAGGAGACGTACCCGGTATCCACACCATCAAATACGAGTCTGAAGTCGATGAAATCACCATTCACCACAGCGCTAAATCACGTGAAGGTTTTGCACTTGGAGCCGTAATTGCAGCAGAATTCACAGCAAAAAATAAGGGATTCCTGACCATGAAGGAGATGCTTAAGTTTTAATAAATAGACCAATGAACCTACAAAACGTACCCCTGGCTAAGAAAATAAGATTTGGCATCGCTGCCCTGGCCTACATTCTAACCGTTATCTGGATTGGCAATTTTTGGTTGCTCTTGGGTTTACCCATCCTGTTTGATATCTACATCAGCAAAATAGTTCCCTGGGGATTTTGGAAAGAAGGCAAAGATGGCAAAAAGCCATCGGCCTGGGTGGAATGGGTAGATGCCCTGGTTTTCGCTCTGGTGGCCGTTTACATCATCAACCTGTTTCTGTTCCAAAACTACAAAATACCTACCTCCTCGTTGGAAAAAACCATGTTGGTAGGTGATCACCTGTTTGTCAGTAAAGTGGCCTACGGTCCACGCATGCCAATGACCCCCATTGCTTTCCCTTTGGTGCAAAACACCTTCCCCATTACCAATTCAAAATCATACACCGATTGGCCCAAATGGGAATACAAAAGATTAAAAGGTTTTGGTAAAGTAGAGCGTGACGACATAGTGGTGTTCAACTTTCCCACCGGTGATACGGTTGCCTTTTACCGGACCAATCCCGACTACTACGTCACCATACGCGAAATAGGAACCAGTCAGCTGGCGCAAAACCCCTCTTTGTTACAAGGCCAGGATTTCAACTCGGAATTCAAAATGCGCATGTTCGTGAATGAGCTGGGCCGAAACGTTGTGTACAATAATGCGCAGGACTTTGGCGATGTGCTTTATCGGCCGGTAGACCGCCGCGACAACTATGTGAAACGCTGCGTAGCCCTGCCGGGTCAATTGTTTGAAATGCGTAACAATCAAATATACATCGACGGAGAAGCGGTTGAAAATCCCGAAAATCTGCAGCACAATTACCATCTGATCACCGATGGCACTTTGTTGAAACAGCGATTTTTTGAACGTTTGGGCATTTCAGAGGATGACCGACGTGAAGCCGGCATGGGCCCCATTACCTGATACCCATGACCGAAGAAATGGCAGAGAGGGTTAGAGGCTATGAATTTGTCAAAACACTGGAGAAGGACCAGTCCCGTTCCAACGGCTCCGGCATGCAAGTATTTCCTTACAGTCAGCACTTCAACTGGAGCCGCGACAATTACGGACCCCTTCTCATGCCAGAGAAAGGCGCTACCGTAGAACTGACCATGGACAACCTGCTGCTGTATGAGCGCATCATTACGGCTTACGAAGGCAATACCCTCGAAGTAAAAGACAACACCATTTATATCAACGGAGAAGCCACAAGTAGTTACACCTTTAATATGGACTACTACTTTATGCTGGGCGACAACCGCCACAAGTCGGCCGACTCCCGCTACTGGGGCTTTGTCCCCGAAGACCACATCGTCGGTCGCCCCGTCCTGGTCTGGCTTTCCCTGAACAAAGACAAAGGATTTCCGGGCAATATCCGATGGGACCGGTTTTTCAAGTTTGTAAGAAACAATTAATCACCAAACAATAATAAATAGCAGAGTAGGGCCCATCAACTGCCTCACTCTGCTATTTTTGCATCCTGAATGAAACGTAACCTTATAAAACTGGCACTTTGGCTCCTTTTAGGCGTCCTCATCTCCGACTTGGTTTACAGGTACGGCTTTGAGCTCTTGAAAGTCCCCACCTCCTCCATGGAAAACACCATAGAGCCCGGACAGTACGTGCTGGTCAACAAGCTCATTCCCGGTCCCCGCTTCTATGCCAACGACCCGGACAAATACAACCGTCCCTACCGGTACAAAGACCTGAAATATGGCGACATCATCGTTTTCAACTTTCCGGATGCCGACACCATCATCGCCAACAAACCCGGAGAAAGCTACTACCTGTTGCGCCGACAACACCCGAATCTCGACAGCCTCCTCATCACAGAAGGCTGGGGCGATTTGCAGTCCACCGAAGTAACACAACGCCCCAGGATGGTCAAGCGAATCACCGCCTTGCCCGGAGACACCGTTCAAATAGAACGCGGCACCCTCATGATTAACGGCCAAGGCAAATCTGAAGAACATGCCTGTTTAACCTACTTATGGACTGGTCAGGACCAGGACCTGCCCAGAGCCCTGGCACGCTTAAACAACGAAGTAGAACCCCTCATAGAAGGCAATAAAACCTATTTACGACTAAACAATCAGGACCTCGAAAGACTTGGCGATTTATCCACCCACTTAAAAAGAGAAATTCTGTCACCCGGCATCCCCGATGCCTACATCTTCCCCTTCATGCGAAGCTGGCTATGGAACGCCGACAACCTCGGCCCCATCTACCTGCCCAGACAAGGCGAAACCATCGAACTGACTCCCCAAAATCTGCCCATTTACCGCCGCATGATTGAAGTCTTTGAGCAAACCCCCTTAGAGGTCAAAGGCAACTACATCTTTGCCAACCAAATCCCCATCAGTAAATACACCTTCAAACTCAGCTACTACTGGGTGCATGGCGACAACCGCCCCCGTTCCTTCGACAGCCGCTACTGGGGCCCCGTCCCGGAGAACCACATTGTGGGGGTAGTGAAATACCGGAAATGATTTTGTGCAGATTTTTAAACGGCGACCAACTTGTTTTTATTAACGTGATTTTTCGATGGCGGAAAAGAAACTTCCATATTGGACACTTATTTTGGTCATCTGAAGTTGACATTACACCACAAGCAAAAAAAGGGAGGTGCCTCAGCACCTCCCCTTAAATCAATTATTAAATCTATTTTTTACTAGTTCTTCTTAACTACTTTGAAAACCTTGCTGACACCATTTCTTTCCACCTTCAAGAGGTAAATGCCTGGCTTGGCAATGCTCACAGCCTCATCAACAATGGTCTCATGAACTGAAATAACCCGACCGGTCATATCCAATACAGTCAACTTGCTTTCCTGTCCATTCGTATCAACGGTGAAACGACCATTGGAAACAGTAGGATAAACCTGAACATCATCCATTCCGATGGCGTTAAGACTTGTTCCAACCTCAACAGTAAAGTTGAGCGTATAAGTCAATTCTGTTGTTCCATCTTCAGCAGTAACCGTTACGGTTGTTGCTCCTGGCAGTGCTTCAGCATCAGCAATCACTACCGTTGCATTTCCATCTGCAGGCGTTGCAGTTACAGTTGGAATATCAACAGTTCCTACTGGTAAAACAACATCATATACATAAGTACCGGCAGCAAACCCGTCAACATCTACATCATTTACAGTCAGATTACTTAATTCAGCCACATCAGAAGGAACCCCGAAATAAACCAAATTCACATTATCAATGTACAGTTTTCCATTAGAACCTGTACCAGCGCCCACACCTTCAAAACCAATACTCAATTTTCCGGCTGTTTCAGCATCTAAACTGAAAGCAACCGTTTCGGTGGTCCATACATCTTCAAACAAGGTTGTGGTTCCGTAAACAGCATCCCCTTCATTGGGCACAAAGCCAAACTGGTTGATACCGATACTTAAGCCTGCACTCATATTGATCACTTCAAAGCTTAACTCATAATTACCAGCCGGTAAGGTTACATCCTGAGTTACAACCGCAGGAGAACCCCATGAACCTGATAATTTGAGTGCAGCACCTTCTGTGCTTCCAGCCATATCAGTAGCAGGAGGCGTTGTTCCGTTTAAAACATCAGGAATCGCATCAAATGTAATTCCATAGTTGGCAGTGGCAATTCGACCCCATGCAGATACAAGTTCCTCGTTCCAACCTGGTACATCGTATATTCTTGTGGCTACCAAAGCGGTTCCATTGGCCGTTCCATTACTTTCGGTAAATGTAATGGGCTCCACATCAAAACCTGGATTAACCAGTAATCCGGTGATATTGGCAGGAACCGCTTGCGACAATACGTAAGTCTGCGCTGCAGCCTTCAAGCTACGGAAGCATCTATGAATTCCTGAGCCGTTTTATCATCGGTGCTGTCATAAACGCCTTGTGCAGTAGCTACAGCAGCATCAAACTCCGTTTTGCCCGGGAAGGTAGTTGCCTCTAAAGTAGCTGCATAATCCAAAGCCGCTTTCAATTCTCCATAAGCAGCAACTACTTCATGGAAACTGGCAATAGCTGTTTCCAATGCATTGATGGCAGCTTCCAGAGCAGCTTCATTTTGTTCTACAACCGCCGCATTGGCAATAGCAGTTTCCAGCTCCACCTTGTTATACCCGGCAGGATTACCGGTAGCATCCAAAATGGCCTGAGCTTCAGTTACTTTTTCAGTCAGCAAATCGTTCAGCGCAGTTAAATCTACACCAAAATATTGCAAACGGAAGTTGTCCACTCCTGCCCAATTGGCCGTAATAGTACCTTCCAGTTTAAAACCAACACTCAGGGACCCATCTACAACAAGCACATCGGCCACCTCATATTCACCACCAACATTAAGTGGCGTTTGGTCTGTACCAGCAAAAAGAAATGCGCCTTCAGTAGGATCAGCACTTCCTTGCATAACGGCATGACCTGCGGCCAACAATTTATAAACCCCATTGGGCAAACCGCTAACAGTCTGAGATACACTGGATGCAGGAAGTGTATTCGGAGCACCTGTCCATCGTTCCACATATACATTGCCATCTTTTGTCCAGCCCTGACTGCTTGGATCATTTGTTTGTGTTTGCATGCCACTGTTTGTCCAGCCATTGAAACCACCCACTTCAAAACTTGGGTTTACGATATAAGAAGTCATATCATAATAGTCACCCGCCGCAAAATTTAACCCTTGGTCTGGCGCATACACATCCGCAGTATAATATACACTACCGGATGCTCCAGTAATACCAGATTGACCTATGGTACCTTCTACTAACGCCACATAATCAATCTGCGTAAACGGATCAGTTCCCGAACTTGCCGTATTCGTAGGTGTGTTTTTTAAAGTAAAAAACACATCACCAGTGAGGTCAGATGGCGTCATAACAGATGCAGTTTGCGCACCGTCATAACCACTACCCAAACGAACAAGTGAACTACCATGTTCCAAACCATCTACAGAGGAACCCAGTCCTACCATAAAGTCAGCATTGGCATTATCGCCTATTACCTGTCGAACAATGACCTGATAAATGGTATTGGGTTTCAGACCACTGACTGGCTGAGCGAAATAATTACCATTACCACTTCCGCGCCAAAGAAGAAGATAGCTGCCGTTCACAGCTAATTCTGTATTTTCTGCAATCCTTATACCATAACTTGTAGGTATTTCAACATTGGTCACCCATGGTTCTCCAAATTTGTAATTGGATGTTGAACCATCCACCAGGCCGCCAGTTGTTTCAAAACTCGCATTTGTAAGAAGTTGAGCCGCATTATCATGTGCATCAACATCAGTAATGGCGGGGTAAATATCATGCTCCTGGCTGCTAATTGTCTCCTTAAACTCAGCACCTTCAAAAACATAAACGGCAGAGCCTTTTTTTACAATCCGAACATCTCCTGTTGCCACAGGGGTGTAGGCATAAAAAATAATGCCGTTGGATAATACAATTTCAGCACCAGCCGTACCAGCCACCTGAACTGTAAAATCACCCATCAAGTCAACCTCAGCTGTTGCCGGATCCGTCACTTCAGTCGCCACAGTCGTTACATCCGCAGCCACTTCACTATCCGGAAAATAGATATATCCATTTTGCGCATTTAAAGTAAATGCACCTAGAAATACCGTAAGAATCGACATTCTAAAAATTTGGTAAATTTTTCTTTTCATAAGATTAAATTTAAGTTTTTCAAAAAATGAATTTTAGACTGAAATAATCAGCCCATGAATAAACGTTAACAATTTTATGGCTTTATTCACAACATGTCTAAAACACATTTGACAATACTTATAAATAATTCGCTTTTACAAATTATTTATGCATCATTTTCGGTCGAAAATGTATCATAATTGAATGCGTAAGCAATTAAGCAAGATTAATAACTGTTTGATAGATATTCCATTAACTACTAACCTCGTAAAAAGCTTGCCCTTTAGCTCCTTTATTAATGAAGTAACACCTGTTAGAGTTTTGGTGAACTTTTAAGGTTCTTTTCATACCCAATTTCACTCCTCTTTGGAGATTTTAACTTCGCGTAACGAAAATTTATGATTGGTTATAGCGGGGATTGTGCACACCAGAATGTGGATTTGAACGATCTAATGATTTTTCATGCAGGGTGCATAAATAAAACGCCCCCTCTGCTTTTCGCAAAGGGGGCGTTTTGATTTATTATGAGTTGTGTTAACTTACCTGAAAGGGTCTTCGTTGAAGCCTGAGTTGTCTTCTTTGGTGTCGAAGGTATTGACAGTAGCTCCGCCATTAGGTTTATCTCCAGGATCAGGCTCAGTAAATTCTGTAGCCATGCAAATGGAAATATCAGCATCCAATAAGACAATCTCAATTCTAGGGCTAAAATATGTTTTCTTTCTGGTCATAAAGGTCTAATCAAATCAACACAAAATTAAGCATTTTATTAATAAACTACAACCTTATGATTTTCAAGAGCCGCATTCGATGTTCCTATGATATTAATGATATAGGAACCTTCAACAAATTGGCCTAAGGAATTAACTCCATCATTACGTAAGGTACCAGTCTGAATCAACCTGCCTGAAAAATCATTGACACGATATTCCGAACCTGCTATTTCAGATGGTACACTAATAAATACTTCCCGACCTTGCACAAAAACATTAGACCGATTGAAACTTATTGATTCAATCGGCAGATCCGTTGAAACTTTAAAAAACTTTAGACTAAATCTAGAGGTATTCAAACCTTTTGACGCCACAGAAAAGTCATAACGATCACCCGGCAATAAAGCAATTTCAGTTGCCTCTAACTTATCCACTAAAATAGTTTCAACATTTTCAGCCTTGTTCATAACCATTTCTATAGAAAAGTCTCCAGTCTTAAGCGCATTAAAGCCTAAAGGAACTTCATAAGTACCATTTAGAGGGATGGCATTAATGGAAGTCTTCATAGATTCGGCCAAAGAAAACAACTCAAACAAATGATCACGATTGGCAAATCTCTTTTCCAGATCGAATCTATCAAAAGCGGTAGACGCCTCATCTATGAACGCAACGGCCATCTCATCTTTAACATTATTAGACGTGACTCCTGCCAACTTGATATAATCAACAACAGGCTTAGTGGTGCCAGACTTTAAATAATTGGCATCATTGGCCACTTGAGCATCAGGAACAAACTCAATACTTCCAGTAGGCTCACCAATTTTTACTTTAACCAGAAAAGCGTGATTGGAAGGAATTTTGGAAGACGTAATGTTGATAGGTATATCCGTAGATGCGCTATAAGCCCCGTATGCTCTTTGCGTAGGCATCCAAATCCAGAAATTATTTTCAATGGTGGAGCTTTCATTTATACCAAGCAGTGTCCAATCAATAGATGCGGGATAAGGATTACCGACCAAATTCCATCCGTAACCTGCTCCATTAGTTCTTGTTAAATTAACCAAGAAAGCTCCCGTATTTATTTCACCGGAAAAACCCACCATACTATCATCGGTCCACATTCGGTATCCAACCCCAGGTGCCATTGTTGCGCCAGAACTAATTGCATCCCAGGCATCTGTGGTATTATTGTAGGTGTACAAAGGATAATAGTTACCAAAACTCAGTGCAGTACTACCGTCTGTTGGAGAAGATATTAAATAAGTCATATTGATATTATCTATAACCTGCTCCACATTCACATTTGAACCAACTACATTCAATACTGTACCAACGGCTCCATTATTAATATAAGAAGCATTAACAGCTACAGAAGACTGCAAGGTAAAAAGACCGGTAACATTTAAGGTACCACCTGTATGCGTTAGTGAAGCACCAGGCTCAATGGTCAAGTTATGCACATCAATAGTGCCAGATGTAATCTCTGGAAATGCAGTGGAACCGATAGGAATAGTGACAGTCTTACCCGGTGCATAGGTTCCGGAACTCCAGTTAAGAGGATCATTCCAAGTAGTTACTACACCTCCACCGATCCACACATTCTCCTTATCCGTTTCAAAGGTCCTTACAATTTGATTCGTTAAATTACCACTCGCATCAGAAACTGGGGCAATCGTAACCGTATATTCTTCATCTTGCAAGAGAAGTACATCCGGTTGCAAAACCACAGTTGTTTGTTCGCTGGTAGTAGTTTGCGAAAAAGTGAAAGCTACATCGATTGGCGTTCCACTATCGTCATATTGGAAGGAGAAATAAGTATTATCCAAAGGTAAAGTTCCAGATCCATCGAATCCAAATACAGGCTCCTTAAATACAATAGTAACACTTTCATCAACAGCAACCGTAAAATCACCGTTAAGAGGAAGTGATGTCAGCTGATTAATTTCCGGTATAATTCTATCAATGGTTATTGTTTCAACAGTTGAGTACTTTCCATCCTTTTCAAACACCGTATGCAAATAATAATTCACTCCTGTGGGGGTATCATCATTAAATAAGAATTCAACAGGTGTAGGCGTTACAATAGATGTTACGCTTGCATTTCTGGCGATTTTTGCAGGCCCTGAAGAACTATTTTGCCCTGCAACGATTTGTGCCACAGAAGGCTGCGCGGCGGCCCCGGTAACCACCCCATAAACAATTCCTGTTACATCTGCCAGTGCATTCAGATCAAATTTAGCAGAGTTTTGGCCAGAAACTGAGGGAAATCCATTAGCCCACAACGGAGGTGAACTTTCAGTTGTGAATGACCATTCACCAGCAGCTAATCCGGAATACAAAGCAGTCGAAGTGGCAGCTTTAATAGCATTGGCCGGCAATAAAATATTATATTCTTTGGCGTATCCGAGTGAATAATTAAAAGATAAAGAAAGTACATTGTTCGAAATATGACTATCTCCAACTGACTGGATTTCCTTTGAAACACCTTCTTCAAGCAACTCAACATAAAAATTCCCATTTGCCAAAGCGATATTCTCACTAAAAGTCAGCTCAAAAGAAGATGTACCAATTGGAATATCAATTGCGTTATCCAAAGGATTTAAGGTAGCAGTTAAAGGAGGGGTGGAGCAGAGGTAGTAAAAGAAACCAATGTAGGTGAATTACTGTCCATTTCCGTCTGAATGACATTATTCCCAGATACATCAACCGTCACTATATAAATAACGTAATTTGTACTGGGTTGCAGATTCAAAATCGAAGAACTGAATTCAGAATTCGCACTCCACAAATTAATACTTCCATATAAACCCTCAGAAATAGAACCACTATTTCCATCAGAACTCCAATTAATAACATTTTCTTTACTAGGTTGGGGATCTGTATGAAGAAGAGTTACATATTTAGCTTGATGAGTAGCATAGGTATAAGGAAATGTAGGACCTCCGGGGATTGTTACCATAGTGGTTTCTGTGCCTCCCACCGTCGCACTCACATTCAAAGTAGCAGTCTCTTGTCCAACTCCATCCACATTAGGATAACCAGCCGTATAAGATTCCTGCCCAACCACATCCATAGCCAAAAAACTGATGGCTAAAATCATCCACACTTTTAGTATATGTTTCTTCATAGTAATAAAATTAATATTGTAATATCCATCTGTCTCACACAAATCATCCCTTGCTGGGATGTCCTCTCCTGGCGCTATCTGAGGGGGGTTATTTATCTCAGATAAAAATTCCTACAAAATTAACGTAATATTAACAATTTATACGGAATTTGGTGCTGATTTGTTGCCAGTTAATTGACTATTGTTGATAAAAAGTAGGTTCTTGTTGACGAATCGCAGGTAAATTAGAAATTGTTTTAAGGCCGGTTTTGCTTCCCAAAAGGAAGGCCAAAAACGGAAGGGGACACAACTTTCATTATGTCAACTTTTTAGGCCAACAGCTTTTAGGCACAACATCTGTTTTATCAATGGGTATTGGCATTAAAAATTGATTCGTGCCAGATAATCGTAATGGGTGCCGTCGGCGATTTTTTCGAATTTGAAGCCGTGTTTTTCGGCGTGGTGGGCCATGAGCTGGTCGTCGATGAAGAGCCATTTGAAGCGCTTGCCTTTGTAATCGCCGTAGCTCATGCGGTATTCTACTTCGCCGTAGTAACGTCCGTTGAGGTTGATGAGCATGCTGCCGTCTTCGTCGATATAGAGATAGCGCAAATCGGAACTGTCGAGGAGTATTTGTCCACCGGGATTCAAAAGCTCCTTGATTTTTTTGAAGAAAGTGGGGAATCCGTTGACGGTGCCGACCAGTCCGATGCCATTCATGAGCAGCAGGATGGTGTCGTATTTTTGATCACTGGCGTGCTTGAAGAAGTCGGCATTGACGACTTGAGATACGCCTCTGCGGGACATGACTTCACAGGCCAGGGGGGATATTTCGAGGGCGGTGACGGCATGACCTTGATCCTGTAGGTACAGGGCATGGCTGCCCATGCCGGCTCCGACATCGAGGACCTTGCCTTTGCAGAGGGCCAGTGCTTTTTGCTCCAGTGAGGGCATTTCGTGGTAGGTTCGGAACAGGTAATGAACCGGCAGGGTGTCGCTCTCGGCGATGTCGCTCCAGACTTTGATGTCGGTGCTGCGTTGTCCGTTAAGAAAATAGTCCAGACCGGCCTGGCCGATCGGGTCGTTTTGTGCTTGTATCATGGTTGCTTGAAAATTATTGTTTAATCGACGATGACCACTTCCACCCCCATGGTTACCAGGGCTTCATGGTCGGCAGCGGAAATGCCTTTGTCGGTTATGAGAACGTCTATCTGACTAATACTGCAAATGACGGCCAGGTTACGGCGGCCAAATTTGGAGGAGTCGGCCACCACAATCACCTTGCGGGCCATTTTGATCATGGTGCGCTTGAGGGCGGCCTCTTCGAGGTCGGGGGACGACAGGCCCAGATTCACATCGATGCCATCAGCGGCCAAAAAAAGCTTGTCGCCAAAGAATTTTTTGAAATTATCGATGGCAATGGCGCCCACCAGCGACAGGATGTTATGGCGCATGATGCCTCCGGGCATGATGGCTGTGATATTGTCCATATCGGCCAGGGTACTGGCAATGTTTAAGGCGTTGGTGATGACGGTGAGGCGACTGAAGCGTGAGAGGTGGTTCACAATCTCGCGGGTGGTGGTGCCACTGTCCACCACAATGGTGTCCCCATCACTGATGAAGCGGGCGGCTTTGCGACCAATGGCTTCTTTTTCGCGAACGTTCTTGCTTTTCTTTTCGAGAAAGCGAAGATCCAGCGAGGCCTTGTCGGTTTTAATGGCACCGCCCCGGGCACGTATCAGCAGGTTTTTCTGTTCGAGGTGGGCCAGATCGTTGCGAATGGTGACCTCACTGACCTGGAAATGAAGGCTTAATTCCTTGACATTTACCTGTCCCAGATCGTCCAGCATCTTGATGATGAGTCCCCGTCGACCGGCCGTTGTATCTGGATTATAATTACTCATAACTATATGAAAAATTTCAGGGTAAAGGTATTGATTTTAGATCAATACTTTTACCCTGAAATGAGTCTGTTAATTCTGTTTCTCAAGAAAATCGGATGCGCCTTACTTTTCGCGCCGATTTCAATTTCCCTTTTCCAGTTTAAATTTCACCAGTGTTCTGTTGAGCCGCTCCGCCAGAGACTCCAGTCGGTGAGCCGCATTGTTGATTTGCTCGGAATTGGCGGCATTGCGCTGGGTAACGGAATTCAATTGCTGTAGCGCGTTATTGATCTGCTCTACCCCTGCTACCTGCTCCATGGAGGCCATGGCAATTTCCTGCACCAGCGAGGCTGTCTTTTCAATTTCAGGCGCTAAAGATTCGAGTTGCTCCCGGGCTTCCTGAGAAGATTCGAAAGTGGTGCGCGACACCCGGTTAATTTCTGCTGCGGCTTGTTGACTGCGCTCTGCCAGTTTGCGGACCTCAGCTGCCACCACGGCGAAACCACGTCCCTCCACTCCGGCTCTCGCTGCTTCTACGGCAGCATTAAGGGCCAGGATGTTGGTCTGGAAGGCTATGTCTCCAATAATGGAGACTTTCTGAGTGATTTCCTGCATGTTATCGGCTGCAACCTTCGAGGTTTCATTGCTGGCATTCATATTAACGGTCGCCTTCAGCGCGATGCCTTCGGTCATCTTGGCATTATCGGTATTCTGTTGAATGTTGGCATACATCTCTTCCATGGAGGAAGAAACTTCTTCAGCAGCAGAAGCCTGCTGGTTGGCACCATCTGCCATTTCTTCGGATTCTGTCACCAATTTCTCACCGGATTCGCCAATTTCACGGGCACTGGAGGCAATGTCGTTCAGAATCTCTTTCAAATTAGATACCATGTTATTGAGGGCGAGCGATAAGCGCCCGACCTCATCCTTACGGGTGGTATCGAAGGTCACCGTCAAATCGCCGTTGGCGATTTTCTCCGCATTGCCCACGCCTTCCAATATCGGCTTGGTAATGGAGGGTGGCAAGTACCAGAAAATCAGAAATCCGACAACAATCAAAATCAAAACGGCCATGATGACCAGAGATCGAACCATACCCACAATACGAATGGCATCGTCGCCCATGACTTTCATCTGGTCTTGTCCCATGTCCGAAACCGTACGGATTTCCCACATGATGGCCTTGGCCAGTTCAAAATTTTTGATTTCGGCCTGACGGGCCTGACGGTATGTCGTCACAAAGGCCTCTGCTTCGTCGACAAAGGCGGTCAACAAAGGCTGGACATTTCCGGGGTAGTAATTCCGGGCTATCAGTGCATTGAGTTCGACCAAATCGTCCTCAACTTCTTGCATGTCTTCAGAAGAACGAGCAGCAGCATCCGCCTGAATTTCTCCCCATATGCCAAAGGCCAAGCTTCCGGCCGACTGGGTAGCGGCATTGGAGCGATGGTTCTTCACGGCTTCAAATAATTCAGAAGCACGCTCAGCCATGGCATTTTGATGCATGTGCATGGCTTCCTGCAGGGGTAAATAACTGTCCATTTGGGAACGATATTCACCAATAAGGTCCTTGAGGGGCAATAATACTTCCGAATTAGAACCCTCTCCCAGTCCCCCATCCATTTCAATCAGGCTTTCCAGTGCTTCGTTAAATTTATTGAACTCACCATCCGCGCGAAAGGCGTAATAATCATCCGCTGTGAAATCATAGGAACGGGCAAATTCTGACATCCGCCACCAGGCCTGGGAAACCTGAATGGCTTCATTGACATAGGGGATGTATTGATTGGATAGGGTCCCAATGCCATTGTTCACACGAACCAAATTAATCAGCGTGTATCCTCCCATCATAAAAGTCAACAACAATACGACCCCCATGGTGCTTCTTATCTTCGTATTGATATTAAGATCTCTCCACTTCATTGTCTATCTATATTTTAGATTTTTATTTTTGACCAACTGTGTAAAATTACGTTTAAACCTATATAATTTTGCGCATAAAAGTAGTAGTTTTATCCATTAAATAAAATTAACTGTTATTTACTGATAACCATTTGCCCACAATTACCGTATCGGGTTTTTGAAAGGCTATCGGAATTAACCATGGATAAAAAACAATTTATTTCTACAGATATTTTATGAAAACCAAAGATTTATTACCGTTTTACTCTTTAAAGCCAAGAAAAGATTCATTCATCCTGATATTAATGGTAACTTTTGTGTTATCGGGACTCTTTTCTGCCTGTTCCTCAAAGGAAGACATCAAAATTGGATTCCTGTTTTCCTCTGACATTACCTATCGGTTTGTGGTAGAAAGCAACTATTTTGCCGAAAGGGCCAGAGAGTTGGGAGCAGAGGTGATTATTGACCAGGCGGACAATAATGCGGCTTTGCAATACCAGAAGGCCATGGAAATGAAGGAACAGGGTGTTGACATGCTGGTGCTCATCTACATCAACGAAATTACAGCCAATGCCATAGTTCGCGATTTTAATGAAGTGGACATTCCGGTAATGGCCTACAACCGTCTGTTGGTCAACAGTGATTTAGATATGTACATTGCCGGCAACAACCAAAGTCTGGGCGAAGGCATGGCAGGGTATGCGCTTAGTCAGGTGCCCAGAGGCAATTATATGTTGTTTGGAGGCGACAAGTTTGACCGGAATGCGGTTGAATTACAGGCATCTATTGATTCTGTGTTGGCGCCTTCGATTGATAATGGCCAGATCAATATTCTGTATAAAACTTTCACCGAAAACTGGGACCCTAAAAATGCGGCTTTTGAACTGAAGCAATTTCTGAATAATTCGGAAACCCATCCGGATGTCATCATTTCCTGCTTCGATGGCATGTCCCATGAGATGCTGGATGTCCTTTCAGAGTGGGATCTGGACGGCGAAGTAATCATCACCGGCCAGGATGCCCAGATTGAATCGGTGCAGGACATTGCCGCCGGCAAACAGCAAATGACCATGTACCATCCCTTCAAAGAGATCGCTTACACCGCAGCAGATGTGGCGGTGGCCCTCATAAAGGGAGACAAGCTGGACGACTTTAATGTGGTATACACCGACAATGGTTTTAAGCAGGTCCCAACCGTACAAATCAACTCGATACTGGTTACCCGCGACAATCTGGATGAAGTTCTGATTGAAGGCGGGGTTTATACGCGCGACGAGGTTTACTAATACTAAGGGCAACCGTGTTACATTCAATACCCTCTCATTGTGAGAACATTTAAATTCATTTAAAGGAAAATAGTCACCAGTCCAGCGGTGAAGCTTCTGATAGATGCGCCAATTTTGTTTCATCTTTGAAGGTAGTTATTGATTTCGGATGCACAAATATAAGAAAATCCCAATAAAAGACCAGAGAGTCTTTTATTGGGATTTTTGTTTTAGAGCAGATCCGGAAGGCTATTCCTTCACCATTTTAAACAGTTGGTTATCTACCTTAATCAAGTAAACGCCGGCTGACAAATCTGATAAATCAACAGAAGTGCCATCTGAAACCATAAAGGCACGCAGTTTTCTTCCCGATAAATCATAAAGCGCAGCTTGCTTCGGTTCCGAATGCCCAAATCCAGAGAAGGCTATTTCTGATATAAAGGGATTGGGATAGGCGCTAACAGTGCGCTCTTCCAGGGCTTCTGGACTTCCGACTGAAATGGTCACATACAAGGTACCCGACTGATAAATAAAGTAGTAGTTGGTGTCATCTCCGCCACCGACTTCGATGCTATACTCACCAGGAATACTGTTGATATCAGCGACAGTTGATGCCATGGGCAATTGAGTCAGAGCGCGGGGATCGTCGCCGTTGACAAAACCGCTGTAGTCCAGCTCAAATACCGGATTTTCATCTCCTACGGTTCTCGTCTGATCCAGAGCAGTAACGGTTAGTGGGGCCTGGCTTACCGACAAGGTGCCATTCTCCAGTGTCAGGTCGTAGTTATCAGCTGCACCACCGCTCAGGCTAATGGCATAGTCACCCACGGGGCTGGTCGCCTCAGCTAGAGTGGCTGCCTCGGGCGCGGTAATGGCCGTAGCGTCTTCTCCGTTGACAAAGCCGCTGTAGCTGATGCTTAGTGCGGGGTTGGCAGCACCGTAGGTGCGCGACTGGTTATCGGCTGTGGCGGTTAGTGGGGCCTGGCTTACCGACAAGGTGCCATTCTCCAGTGTCAGGTCGTAGTTATCAGCTGCACCACCGCTCAGGGTAATGGCATAGTCACCCACGGGGCTGGTCGCCTCAGCCAATGTAGCTGCCTCAGGCGCGGTAATGGCCGTAGCGTCTTCTCCGTTGACAAAGCCGCTGTAGCTGATGCTTAGTGCGGGGTTGGCAGCACCGTAGGTGCGCGACTGGTTATCGGCTGTGGCGGTCAGTGGGGCCTGGCTCACCGCAACATCCATTTGTCCGGAAATCGGCAGATACAGTTCCGGCAAGAGCGGCTCAAAAACAAAATCCACCGTCTCAGTCCCCGCCAATGGTTTTAACTCAGTCGGTGACAAGACAAAGGAACCTTCTACTTCAAGGCCTTCATGTTCAACCAAAGCGCCCGTCATGACACTACTGCCAATGGCTTGGCCATAAACAAGGGAAGCATTCGGTAACGTCGTTATGGAAGGGACCCCGATTTTTCCGGGAATGGGGTCCGTGGTAACCATTTTGAAATAGGGGAAAGAACGGTTTTCACCCGACAAGGAAGTCCACACATTTTCAAAATCCCAGCCTGTAAAGGTAGCCTGATCCCGCATTTGCCCGCTACTGATCCCAATACCACCAAGGGAAACAGAAACGCCTGTAGTCTCGGTATTCCAAAAGCTATCAGAGACATGCGTATCCATTCCAGATCCGAAAAGTCCACCGACCTCTGTCATGCCTGAAACGGCTCCGCTGGCATAACTCCTGACCACAGCGCCTTCATTGAGTCCAACCAGTCCCCCGACCCCCAAATTCCCGGAGACGCTGCATGTTGAATACGAATCAATGATGCGACCATCTTCCATCCAAAACTCCTCATCAAGACGGTTCCTGCCAACCAATCCACCAACATAATTTTCACCTTGAACACTTCCGGTCGTAAAGCAACGGGACAAAGGAATACCGCTGTATCCGATTAAGCCACCAACAAAATCCACACCGGTTACATTCACATGGGCGGATAAGTGTTCAATGTTTCGTCCCATATTAATAAGTCCAAAAACGCCACCCACATAGTTCCGTCCTGTCACTTTTCCACTGACTTCCACATTTTTAATATAGATATCCATATAGGACATGTCTACCCAACCAGACAAAACGCCCATATAATCCTGCCCAACAATGCCAACAACATCATCGGTGAAAATTTTTAGATTTTGAATAGCTCCATCATTTCCAATTGCAAAAAATAAGCCCAGCGAATTTTCAGTCGGCCGGTTAATGGCCAGTCCCCTAATGGCAAAACCGTTACCTTCAAGTTGTGATTCAAAGCGCTCAGCACCCACCCCGATAGGCTCCCATAGGGCACCATCATTGTAATAGGGCCCTGTTGGCGACAAGACCTCCGTGAGATCAATGTCATTCACCAATTCAAAATGCACGCCTTTATTGGCAGCGCCAGATAATTGCGCACATTATTAAGGTGACGTGGATTCGCAATTTGATAGGGAGAAAGGGATGAACCATCCCCTCCTGCAAACTCAGGTAAAACATTAATATCGAATGAATGATACAACAAAGGAAGTACGCCGGACACTTCTGCAACCACATCCAGACTAAAATTGTTGTGCTCATCTGAGTTAAGAACCTCGGCGGTTTTCAAGGCGGACCCATCCATGGTGAAAAAGTCTTTGTCTGGGGACTCTAATCCATGTGTCAAAATACTCAGGTCCCGTCCTTCTGATTCCGTACCGAAAAAATCACCCACATGGGTGCCGACAGGGCTCTTCTCCTGAATATCGCCATTATCCAGGTTCAATTGAGATTTTGGAATATCCTTACTGTAAAACCGAACATCGTCCATCAACACCAGCTGGCTTGTATGCCCAAGCGCAAATTCCAACGAAAATTGCGTGGGAGTGCCATCTCCGGAAATGGGCAGGGCCACTTCACACCACTCCTCAGCGTAGGACGTTGACCCATTAGTATATATGCTCAAATAGTTCTGAAAAATGCCATCCAGCTTCAGCTGCGCCATTTTGGTTGTACCATGGCTAATTTTAACCCTGAAAGTCATGAAATCCACCTCTGCCGGAATGTCAAATTGCATAACATCGCCATCATTGGCCACTACTTCAAGGGCCCCGGATCCGCCAAACACATCTGTGGAAGTTATCTGACAAGTACCCGTACCTGTGAAGGAAATAGGTGCAGGAATACCTACTTCAAAATCCCAAATATCTGCCTCCCGGTATTGCCACTCAGTATCCTCCGGAATGAGCAGCTCAGCAATATCCATGTAAGCACCGGTATCATAGGTATCGGCAATGTCGATTTTGAGACTGCTGTTGGTCAGCGCGTGTCGGCTCTCCTCGGGTACCGTTCCCGACACGGTCGTACCATCGACAGGTGAGCCGCCCTGATTGTCGTAATTGTTACGGGCAGTCACAAAAGCAAAAGAATAATCAGCATTCACCACAATCCGGGTATACAGCCATTCATTTTTGGGATAAGCATCCAACTGACCGGAATTAAAGGTTGAAGGCTGAGCAGTTATCGGCAATAAACTAAAAGAGCCACGGATGTAACTGTTGCTTTTAAGAAACCATTTTATGTAAACATCTTGACCAACCACATTAAAGCCATCTTTCAGCAGCAAGGTGTTTCCATTCCTACGCCCTACGGTATTCATCCGCAAGCCGTTTGCATTGGTTACAACCGGGCCGCTGTACACACGCGCAAAACTTTCCGGTACCAAAGGCACTGATTTCAGCTGGGCCAACATGGGCAAGCTGATCAAGATCCACACAAAAGCAAGTAAAATTCGTTTCATAATCATTAAGTATTTAGGTTTATTGAATGATGCGTTTCCATTTTGTCCACCAACGTGGCTTTTCCACCAATCGCTGATCGGCCGGCAGCGTTTCTCCGGAGGTGAGGGTAGCCTGCAGGTTTTTTGTTGGGTCGATCGACTTCAGATATTTGCGGTTAATGAGGTGACAGGGGTGGATGCGGATAAATAACTCCTTCCCAAATTCTTCTTCCAAATCATCAATGGTATTAACGGCAGGCATAACGCCACCATCGCTCATGTACACCAGTGTCGTGTCTGAGACCATTTCAACACGAACGATGTCTGTTTTTATCTTATTTGTTTCAGGCATAACTAAAGCATTTGTATAAACACGGAATTGAATACCTCTAAGCAAAGGAGCCCATTGTTTTTGAAAAAAAAAGAAGGAATGAATATCTGCCGGGGGCCATTTATTATTCGTCAGAAATTCGTGAGTATTTGCCGGAAACAATATTATTTTTACAGCGTAAAAGATCTACATGCGGCTCATTATCTATCATTACCTATTGCTAATAGTACTTTTGGCATCTGTTTGGGAGGCTAGCGCCCAAACCAGAAACCAGGAGCATTTTACCCGTTTCCGAAACATGGGCATGGAGGAAGGCTTGCCGTCTAACCGCATTCTGGATATGGTACAGGACACACTGGGATTTGTGTGGATTGCCACAGAGAACGGCCTCTGCCGCTATGACGGCATCACCACCCTCACCTACCGCCACCAACCCGATCACCCACTGTCGTTGCCCCATAACTATGTCACCTCTCTGGCCATCGATGCCAACAATCAACTTTACATCGCCACCCATAATGGCATCGTAAAACTCAACAAAGCCAATGAAACCTTCATTCCTGTAGGAGTATCAGGTGCCACCCCCATCAGTCAGCCGGTTATTCGGAAAATAGCTATAAAGGGGACCGATACCTTGTATGCTGAAACCGTCAACGGCATGCTGAATGTACATCACCTGCCATCAGGCAAAACCGATAATTATTACCATAAACCACCGGAACAGCCTTATTACAGCTACCATTGTCTGTATACCGATCCGAAGGGCGATGTTTGGGTGGGCGGTAGAATAACCGGTTTATTCCGGTTAAAGCAGGGAGCCAGGCAGCTTGAGGAGGTCGTCATGACCACCCATGATCGGTCGATCCGTCAACCGGATGTCTCTTCCTTTCTGACCGATTCAAAGGGCCGCAGCTGGCTGGGTTCGATCAACGGCTTTTACCAACTGGACCAAAGAACGAACATCCTCACTAAAAAATATGCCACTTCTACTTTTAGTCTGTTAGAGGATAAACAGGGAAGGATATGGCTGGGAACCGGCTATGGTCTGGTGCGATTTTCCCCAGAAAAGAATGAGTTCACCTTGTTTCGCAACCATGTCTCCGACCCGTTTTCCCTGGCTGATGACCAGGTTAACCAGATAATGGAGGACAAAGACGGCAATTTATGGATAGCCACAGACCATGGCCTTTCCATCCTCAGTCCCGAAAACAACACGCCCTATCATTTGCGACACCTTCCGGGAATCGCCAACAGTCTTTCTCACAGCCATGTCACTAGTCTGGCCGAAGAAAAGGACAGTTCCATATGGATGGGTACTTTTGGAGGCGGTCTAAACCGCTGGTACCCCTGGAGGAAAGTCATGGAAGTCTATAATACCGAAGGCCCGGAGGGCCGTAAGCTCCTTTCTGACCGCGTCAAATGCCTCTACCACGACAGAGATGGTCAATTGTGGATTGGTCATTGGCAGGGCAACGGATTCAACCGTATTGATCCGTCAACCCATCAAATAGAAAAGCACCGCATCAATCCCTACAATACGCACAGCGATTGGTACAATGATTTTCTACATGACAGCAGGGGCCGTTTTTGGCTGGGCGTATGGGGCTATACAGGTCTGGTGCGTTATGCGCCCGATACAAAAAAAATTTTACCGCCCAATCTGACGCCTAATAGTGCCCCCTATAATCAAACCATAGAACACATGGTTTTTCAGGAGGACTTTTTATGGTTGGCAACCAACCGAAATCAGATCTATCGTTTCAATACCCAAACGGAAACCTATGCGCATTACATTCCCGGTCTTCACTATTACCTGGTCAACCCCTACCCAAAAGGTGAAAACACTTATGAAGGAACTTATCCTTTAATAAACAGCATCTTTGATGTGGCTGTTTCGAACCCGGAACGCGTGGCCTTTCTGACCGATCAGGGTGTGCTGTACACGACCCAAAAAGACCACAACCAAGCCCTCAAACAGCTTCCCTGGAGCCCTGATGCGACCTTGGAAAAGCAGGCGAAAATCATTGCCGGAGAGAACGATGATCTGTTTTATGCGGTCAACGCTGACCAAATTTTCCAGGTGGACCTGAAAAATCAGCGCATTCTGCCCTTCCTTTCGGCAAACAACCCGGCCACACCACTTTTCAATCAATCCATCAAGGATCTGGCCTTATCGGACAACACCCTTCAGATTCTAACCAACAAAGCCATCTTCTATTACAACCTGATCAAGCATGAATTTGAGTCTGCCCCCCGGTACTTTAGGCTTCCCGGCAATGACCGACTGAAAGCGATGATGGATACGCCCAAACGGCAGGAGCAATGGATGGCAAGCGAACACGGCGTAATCGTTCAGCAGGCGGACGGAAGTATCCGGTACACCTCTTTTAAAGACCAGTATGTGAATGGACTGCACGCTTATACTTCGCACATTGCCTGTCGGGACCATGTGAACACTTTGATATGGGTGGGCACCGACAATGGTCTTTACGAAAAACCGGATTCATCAAAGACATTCCGGTCAGTTGAAGTCCTGCAAGACCGACAAATATATGCCTTACTGGAAAAGAAC
Organism: Geofilum rubicundum JCM 15548; assembly: GCF_000974365.1. Lineage (GTDB taxonomy): Bacteria > Bacteroidota > Bacteroidia > Bacteroidales > Marinilabiliaceae > Geofilum > Geofilum rubicundum. Next base: position 115,044 of record NZ_BAZW01000005.1, on the reverse strand, counting down.
CGCACCTTATGGGTAGGAACCGATTCCGGGCTGGTGAGTCTCAACCCGGACACGAAAGAACTTAAACGATATAATGAGCCTGCTGACACACGGCTGACTTCTCATCTGGTTACCTTTACACGGGAAGATCAGGCAGGAAACATATGGGTGGGGACTTCCGATGCCGGGGTCAACAAGGTGGACGGCTCATCGCTAAAAGTAACGCATTATCCGGACAGTCGCCCCGACTCCTCGGGATTTTGGGGACACGAAGCCACTTGTTTCCTGCAAAGCAAAGATGGGTCCATTTGGATAGCCGGTCATGGGCTCAATCGTTACCATCCTGACAACAATACTTTTAGCCACATCACGTCAAGAGAGGGGTTGCCCGAATCGGGCATCAATGCCCTGATTGAAGATGATAAAGGCTTGCTTTGGCTGGCACATGATTACCACTTAACCGCCTTTAATCCGACAACCGGCCAAACCACCGTACTGTCAACGAGGGCTCTGAATATTCCGGATGGCCATCAATTCACTTCCGCACTGAAACACTCCACGGGCTTGCTGATGTTTGGTTCTACAGGAGGTGCCATCATCCTGGACATTAATCGCTTTTGGGAAACGACCCCTAATCGGGCCAGTCACATCTCAAGCTTTAAACTGGCCGGGGAGACGCACACAAACTACATAGCCAATGAAGATCGCCTCAAGTTGGATCACGGACAGAATTTTTTCTCGCTGCTGGTTTCGCCCATGGAATACACTTCAACCAGATCGAGGCTCACCTACCGACTAAAAGGATTGGATGGGGAATGGACGGATGTTCCGGCGGGTAACGAAATTTTCTATACCAGTGTACCGCCGGGTCGTTATACTTTTGAATTGAGTAACCACCAAAATAAACCTACCCGTCTACACATTCATATAGCACCGCCTTTTTGGAAGACCTGGTGGTTCATCACCTTCAACTTTCTGCTGGTGGCAGGTATTATTGGGGCCTTCTTCTATCAGCATACCAAACGCTTGATCGTAAGAAACCGGTCGCTGGAAGTGGAGCAGCGTCTGTTAAGGTCTCAAATGAACCCCCACTTCATTTTCAACTCCCTCAATGCCATCCAAAGTTTCATTTTTAGCAACAGTCCGATGGAGGCCGGCAGATTTCTTTCCAAGTTTGCCAAATTAATCCGGCTGACCCTTCAAAACTCCAGGGAGCCCTTTATTCCGCTGCGACAAGAACTCGAAGCTGTAAGATTTTACATGGATTTGCAACAGTTGCGCTGGGAAGGTAAATTCAGGTATGAAATTGAGGTAAAGAATATAGATGAAGACAGGACAGGGATTCCTCCCATGATGATACAACCCTTTGTAGAGAACGCCATCGAACATGGATTTATAGGAGATCTGTCAGATAGCTTGATTCGAATTAAAATTGAGCCCAACAAAAATCGTATTCACATAATAATCAGGGACAATGGGATTGGGGTTTTGGCTTCTTTAAAAAGCCGTCACAAACAATCTGCCCATGAATCTCTGGCCTCCAAAATAACCCGCGAACGACTCAACACGTTAAACAGCAGTGGAAAGTCATTCAGTCTTACGATTGAAGATTGTTCCACCATTGATACCAAAAGTAAAGGAACACTCGTTTCGATCACCACGCCATTTAAAATCCTTGATAAACCAGATAAGAAATGACAGAACAAACAATTACTGCCTGTATTATTGACGATGAAATGCCGGCACGTGACAACATTAAGGTCATGTTGCGGTCTCTTTTCCCAAATATTGAAGTGGCCGGGGAGGCAGATGGTGTGGTAACGGGACTGAAGCTCATGCGGGCGGTCCGACCGGACATTTTATTTCTGGATGTGGAAATGCAGGACGGAACAGGATTTGATTTGCTTAACCGACTGGAGTTTTCAAATTTTGCCTTGATATTTTTAACGGCTCATTCCGACTTTGCCATCAAGGCCTTTAAATACTCTGCGCTGGACTATCTGTTGAAACCTTTGGATCCGGATGAGCTGGTTACTTCTATGCACAAGGCTTTTCAATATGTGGAACAAAAGACGGTCGCTCCCGACCCGGCCTCTGTTCCCTCTGAACCCTTGGCGCGTCGCATCATATTGAAAACAACAGAAAGCATCTACCTTGTTCCCGTGGATGAAATCATCCGGCTGGAAGCTTCTGGTAATTACACGACTTATTTCCTGACCGACAACCGAAAGATTGTGGTGTCCAAAACGCTGAAAGATCAGGAAGCATTGCTTCTGCCCTATGGTTTTTTCAGGGTGCACCAATCGCACCTTATTAACCTTCAGCACATCAACCGCATTAACAGAGCCGATGGCAGCTCTGTTGTTATGTCAGACGAAGTGAGTGTGCCCATTTCTCACCGTAAAAAAGATGATTTAATGAAAACCATCAACGGCTAACCGTTGATGGACCAGACCTATCTCCGCTCCAAAAGCACCACATTCTCTACATGGTGGGTATGCGGAAACATATCCACCGGTTGAACGCGGGTGACCCGATAGCGCATATCCAGCATACTCAAATCACGGGCCTGGGTGGCCGAATTACAGCTGACATAAACAATCTTATCAGGAGCGGCATTCAGGATGGTTTGCACCACATCGTCGTGCATGCCGGCACGCGGGGGGTCAGTAATGATGACATCGGGACGACCATGCTTTTCAAAGAGTTCGGCCGTTAATAAATCCTTCATATCACCGGCCATAAATACGGTATTGGTAATACCGTTGATGTCAGAATTGACCACAGCATCTTCAATGGCCTCCGGCACGTACTCAATGCCAATCACCTTTGAAGCATTGTGGGCCACAAAATTGGCAATGGTTCCCGTTCCGGTGTATAAATCGTAAACCACCTCGTTACCGGTTAATCCGGCAAACTCCCGTGCCACCTGGTATAAATGAAGGGCCTGTTCAGAATTGGTTTGAAAAAAACTTTTGGGACCGATTTTGAATTTCAGATCCTCCATCACTTCAAAAATATGATCGCGACCGGCATGTAAATGCACCTCCAAATCACCGAAGGTATCGTTGGCTTTGGGGTTGATCACATACATCCAGGAGGTGACCTGAGGGAACTGTTCCGTCAGGTGGTTCATTAAAGCCTTGCGGATGGCTTCATCCTCGTAAAAAATGACAAGAACCACCATGACTTCACCGGTGGTAGTGGTACGAATCATCAGGGTACGCAGCAGGCCCGTCTGAGCCCGCAAATCAAAGAAGGGCAGGTCGTTGGCCAAGGCATAATCCCTGACGGCCAGACGAATGGCATTGGACGGCTCCGATTGCAAGTGGCATTTTTGAATATCCACCACCTTATCGAACATACCCGGCACATGAAAGCCCAGTCCGTTGTTATCGGTAAACTCCTCTCCGCTATCCAACTCTTCCTGGGTACGCCAGCGCTTGTTGGAGAAGGTAAATTCCAACTTATTACGGTAGAAGGTTTCGGCCGGAGATCCCATGATGGGCAGCACTTCGGGCAACTCCACTTTGCCAATACGCTTTAAATTGTTGACCACTTCCCGTTCCTTATAAAACAGTTGTTCCGTATAGGGTAAGGATTGCCATTTGCAACCGCCGCAAACACCAAAGTGCTCACAAACGGGCTCCACACGCTTATCGGAATAGTAGTGAAACTTAACCGGAAATCCTTCAAAGAATTTCTTGCGCTTCTTGGTCACCTGTACATCCACAATATCCCCGGGAATTGTTTTGGTGACAAAAACCACCTGATCATCAACCTTGCCTAAAGCCTTACCTTCGGCGGCCACATCGGTAATAACCACGCGCTCGAGTAAGGGTTTATTTCTTCTGGAACGTCCCACTTTGTTTCTTTTAAATTTGCCGCAAAGGTAGGAAATTTCATCGCGAAAAAGGCAAAACGGGATAAACTATATCGGTGATTTAGGAAGTTTAGTGGTCCACAGACAGACACAGATTAGCACATATTTTTGAGAGCATTTCCTGTTAAAAGTCATCTTTGAAAGTAGATTTTGCAGTCGGGATTTCAGGCAATTGAACAAAAACACTACCTTTGCAGCCACAATTGACACATATATAATTTAAAATGGAAAAAAAGATCCTTACTTACAAAGACATTGACGCCAGCCTGCTCAAATCGCTTCCCAATCCAACCGGCGAAGCGTATGAGATAAAAATAAAAATCCCGGAATTCACCTTTTTGGGTGTTAAAGAGCAACCCGATTTTGCGGATGTGTTCCTGACTTTCTACCCCAGAAAAAGAATCATCGAATTAAAATCGCTCAAGCAGTATGTTTACGCCCTGCGTAACATCACTGTATCATACGAGCGCCTGATCAATGTATTCTACGACCATGTGATGGAGGTCTATGAACCAGAGCGCGTACGTGTGGTAATGGTATTTAATCCACGGGGCGGGATCAGCTCCAAGCTCACCATTGATTCGGACTGGAAAGTCAGAGGTGGGGATGAAAAATTCAGCGACTGGAAAGGCAATATAGAAGACCAATGGTCGGTAACACTATAAAAAAAAGAGCGGTTTTCACCGCTCTTTTTTTTGCTTAATTTCTATCGCCCTATCCAATTGATTCAATAAATTGTTTGGCTGTTAGCTTTGTTTGAAGCCAACTGCAAAATTGGAACAGACGTGAAATAATCTATAAGGTCAAACTCGGTTTGTTGCGGTGACCGTGGCGACCGAAGATGAGGTTGAGGCCGAGTTTGAGGCTGAGTTCTTTTTGGTTGGGAAACATCAGGAATTCGTCGCCTTCCATATGAACGGTGGCATACTGCATGGGGATGTAGTCGGCCAGAAGGAACAATTGCAAGGGGCCCATTAAAAGACTGACGCCGGTGCCCAGGCCGTTGCCGCCATTGACGCGGAGGCTGTAATTCACATTGAGGGCCACAAAGCTGTAGGGTTGTAGGTTGGCGGACAGGTTAAAATCCTGCCGAAAGTTGTTCTTCTGGAACTGACTTCTCGACAAAAAGCCAAAGGATATGGCATGGTTGAGGTTGTAACTGGCGCCCATGTATAAGCCGGAATAAGCCCCATGGAAAAGGACTCCTGTCCCACCCCATAATTAATCACCGTCTTCAGGGAATCACCTATGGCTTCAACGGCTGCATCCAAATCATCCTTATTGGAACCGTCTACTTCCAGGCCTTTGAAGGAATAAGTGCCGTCAAAGGATAAGGAATTCAGATCTTCGGTCCACTTGATAAATCCGAGATTATTAAGGGCCGCAGAGAACTCCCACTGGTCGTTCAAGGCATAAACAGCCCCCATATCCAGAGCAATGCCCGGGTTTTTGAAGGAACTCAGATAGGAGGACCAGTCGCTGTCCGACATTTCCTTGCCTTCTACCGATTCGGGGAAATCGCCGGGTGCACCTTCAACCACTTCAAGGGGGGCTGAAGAATAGATATGACCGTCCACAAATAAATCGTATTGCTGTCGACTGGTATGTAACTCAAAGCGATTGATATCCGATTGCATGCCCACCATGCCAAACAGCGGCTTCACATTCACGCCTACGGTCAGATACTCATTCCACTCCCGACTGTAGCCCAGACTGATTTCTTTGTAGGTGATGGTTTTGGTCCGTAAGGTTGAAAAATCAAATTTGGAGCCTGCCGGGAATCCATTTTCCCCTATTTTCAACAAATCGTAGGGCGTTCCCATATTCACCGCACCCTTCACCGATAAGGCGAAGGAAAAATAGTCGCGGCCCGACCGGAATCCAAATCCCAGAAGACCTACATCGACCTGCTCGTTGATATTAAAGGCGTCGCCTGTGGCTTTATATAATTGGGCGAAGTCGTAACGCCTGCTGCGGGGATCCACCCATTCACCGCCGCCCACATCCTGAAAAACATCGGAGAAGGCCACATCACTCTGGAAAAGCTGGTTGACATTCGGAAGGGCAAAAAAACCATTGGCCCGGGGCTGCATGGCCGGATTGAGATGGCTGACCTGCGGGATGGTTTCCATGTAATAGAGTCCCATAGGCGACTGGGCCTTTAAGCCTGCCGCCATGATAAAAAGTCCCAAGGCACTATATAGCAATTTTCTGTACATCATCTTAAATATTAATTGTGCGGGAAAAGCTTCCCTTCAATTAGACTTTCCATTTAATTAATTGGGAATGTTCCCTGAGAAATCGAAAGAAACCGCCCCTTTGATGGCAGCGTCCTGTTTGATCTTAACCGGCTCACTGTCGGCATCCCCGGTCGACAAGAAATAGGACATGACAATCTCCTTGGCGGCCTGATCCTGAAACAAGCGAATCTGTTCGCCGGTCAACCCTATTTCAAAAGTAGATTCTCCGGGAATGGCCGCTGTTCCAGACCGAATGATATAAGTGTTATTCTCCAATAAATCATCGATTTTATTTCCCTGGGCATCAATGACCCAGGCGGTGGCCAAAATATTCAGAGGGAAGGTACTCTCAAAATCAAAGAAGATTTTGGCCAGTTCTATGTGATCCACCTCCTCTTCGGAACCATCGATGATGTCCACGAAATCAAATTCAATGGTATCGGTTCGGGCGTAATCCGTTGCCCTAAACCACAATGGCAGTTTAAATACTAAATCGGCCTGTAGTTCCTCCACTTCCAGCATAAAGTTATCCTTATCGGCTACAACACCTTCAGGCGCCGGCGGATTGCTTCGCGATACCAGGTCCACCATCATGCGCACCGGAAAGGTGTTGCCAATTTCTATCAAATTGGAATTGTTGCCACTGACAGAGAAAGTGGTGCGGCCCGGCGTTAATGGTTCAGTTTCCACAGCATTGGGTATGTAATCAATCACGGCCTTATTCTCCCCATCAATGATCAAATACGAATCAGGCGTTTCAACATCCCTTTGAAAGAAGCGCACATTGTTGGCCTCCACATAAAAAGGAACGCCAATACTGTTAAAAATTTCAATATCCAACTCAAAATCTTCCAACTCAACATGGGCGGCCAGATCCTCTACTTCTTCAAAAACATCAAATTCCAGTTCGGCATCTTCGCGGGTCGCTGTTTGATCCCCAAAATAGCCATAGGCCGATTTTTTCTTTAAGTCGGTCAACGAAAAATTCAGCGCTATTTCCCCCCCGGTAGGAAAAGCGGTCAGACTCAGATCTTCATAAACATTGATATCTAGATGACTGTTGTAAGGCTCCTCTGTTTCACTGTCAAACTCGACCTGAAAATCGACGAGCGACAAGGGCAATTCGTTGGATGTGGCAAATCCCAGCGGGTCCACCACAAACTCCACCCGAAGCACCTCTCCGTTGGCCGTGGTAGCCTGTGGTATTTCAACGGTGATGCTTCCTTCCAACCCGGGCGGCACTTCAAAGGAAAGATCCAGTTCGCCATCCAGCAAAGTCACCCTGTCATAACGCACATCGTCCTGGTGACTGAGCACCACTTCCTCCGAAAAAAGCAGTTCGGAAGAAGCAGCCTTGAGTGGGGGTGCAAAGACCGGCAGGGAATAACTCCATCTTTCATTCACATCCCTTAAGGTGACCAAACTTTCCCAATTAACAAAAACCGATTCGCGGTACTGGAAAAACAGGACACCCTCCTCATCCACGTAGATATCCTCCTCCGCCAGGTCGTCTAGAAAGTCATCGACCGACAAATTAAAGCTGGCAAATGGTCCGGCCAGGCCCACACTTCGCATATCCCCATCCTGAGGCTCATTAATAAAAACATCGTCCTGCTTACAGCCGGAGAACACCACGAGTGCACCCATCAACAGGCCTTTAAATATATTCATCCACTTCATATCTTATATTTTTAACTACTCAATGACTTCAATTTCCACGCGGCGGTTGGCAGCTCTGCCCTCCTCCGTCTCGTTGGGTGCAATGGGTCGGTCAAATCCATATCCTTCAAACTCTATCCGACCGGCCTCTACACCCTGACTCTCCAGGTAACTCTTCACGCTCTGCGCTCTGGCCCGCGAAAGTCGCTTATTCAATGCGGCAGAACCCACATTATCGGTATGTCCCGATACCTCAATGCGCACATCTGCATTCTCCAGTAACAGGCGCACCAACTTGTTCAATTCGGCATAGGACTCTGCCCTTAATGTGGCCTTACCGGTGGTAAACAAGATGTTTTCCACAACAATACGGGCACCGGTGGACATGGGCTGCATGTCAAAATTGCGCACCAGTAAAGTGGAATCACTTAAAAACTCGAGCGACTTATTGAGAAAGAAATAGCCCTCGGCAGTCAATTCCAGAAGGAAGGGCCCCCGATTGTCCAGATGGAGTGTATAACGTCCCGATACGGAATCGGCGTAAGCCACTGTCACAGGCTCCATATGGCCCGGCTCAAAGGCGGCGAGGGCGGCGGGAACAGAATTTCCTGAGACCTCATCACTGACCACACCCGAAAGGGTAAACACTTGCTTGCTGCTGGTGAGTGCGAGGTTCAATTCCCCGTTGTCACCCATCATTTTATCCTTGTGCAGTTGCATGGTTTTTCCATAGAAATCCTCTGCCGTTACCTCCATCAACACGTTGGCTTTATCTGCCAGCGTAATAGAATAATAACCGGTATTGGCACTGGAATAGCCACTGTTGATAAGCGTTTCGTCGTCGACCGATTTAATCAGAATCTGCGCCTGAACCGGGTGTCCATTGGCCTCATTGGTGATGTTGCCCCACAATGTATACGGAAAGAGCAGTTTTTCCAGTTGAAAATCCCTGCGGATTTTCTCATGGCGTTTCTCCGGCATTTCCAAAGTATCCCTCTGGCTCTTATACCCGGTTACATCGGCCTGAATGGCATAATCGCCCACATCTTCCATTTGAATGTAGTACTCCCCTGATAAGGAGTCGGATTCGGCCCAGGCCACCGGCAAATTTTCCCTTAAATCAATGATGGTCATTCGGGCCGGCAAAATGGTGCCGTCCTTGATATCGGTCACTTCGCCCCATATTTCAAAAGGAATGCGGGGATCCTTTTTAACTTCATAAATATCCAGTCCCCCAAAGCCTCCGGCGCGATTGCTGGCTATTAAGGCCACCAAAGAATCAGAGGTGGGATGATAGAATAAATCGTCGGCTGCACTATTAATGGGATAGCCCAGATTAACCGGATCGCCCCAGGAGGCATCCGGCTGTCGCTCACATTTAAAAATATCAAAACCCCCTAAGCCGGAATGGCCATTGGAAGCGAAGTAGAGTGTTTTCCCGTCAGGCGTTACATGCACCGCCCTTTCGTCGAAGGGCGTATTGATGCGGTCGCCGACATTCATGGCTTTGCGGTATTTGTTTTTGCCCTTACGTTTGGCATACCAGATATCCGTTCCGCCTTCACCACCCGGTTTATTGCTCACAAAATAAGCATCCCCATCGTCAGACACCGAAATGGACGTCTCCTGAAAGACCTTCCGGTCGACCGCCCCCTTTAACCTTTTAGAACCACGCAGGCGCTTATCTGTGATTTTGACAGAACGCAGGTGGCCCGACCGGTCTTTCCCCTGATAGACAAAGAGCAGGTCGTTGGAGGCATCCAGTCCGGCCACGGCCACATGACGCCAGGAGGAAGAGGGAGAAGCAACGGTGGAAGCTTCAGAAACATCCCCGTTTTTATATTCCGCCTTGAAAAGACGTTCCCGAAAAGCATCTCTGTTAACCGGCTTTTCAGGCAGTCGCTCGGGTCTGCGGCCGGTCATGTACACCGCATTGGTGGTTGCATGTTCCACTGCTCCATACTCATCGAAATAACTGTTTATGGCAGGCCCCATATTGGTAATAAAATAGGGCAAAGAATCACGAACCGCATACTGGCCGTAGTCGCACTCATTCACCAATTGGATAAACTCCTCCTCAAAGCGCTTTTGTCCCAAAGTCCCTAAAGACTGATGATGCAGCAAAAAAGCATCCTTAGCGGCCCCATAATTATAAATGGCCTGATTGGCCTTACCCAGATAGTAGTAATAATCATCGGCCACGGATGAATCCGCCCTTAAAAGATAGGCCGCTGCATCTGCTTCATGCCCGCCCAGCAAGGCACTGATTCCCAGCTTATAGTTCAACTCAGGAATACCGGAAGTCATGCCATACAACTGATAATAATGCCGGAAAGCGCGGTCATATATCTCTTTTCTATAATACTTATCGCCATTTTCAAGATGATCTATAATCAACTGCTGGCTATGGGAAGGTGCCAAAACAATCAACTCCTTTTTGCTTATGCGGGGGTTTCCCTGAGCATTGGAATAAGTCATAAAGCTGAAAATAAAAGCCATCCTAACACTATTTTTCTCATTTGTTTAATATTTTTTTTCGCAAGATTGTTAATAATACGCTAAAACAAAGGCTTCAGTTACATTTTTTTTAATTCGCAAGGAAAATTTGACCAACAACAAAAAAATCGTCACAAACAACTTTAAATTTTACACCGATCCGTATTTTTGTTCGAACTCTCACTACCGGGACACAAAAACGACCAGCATCCTAAAGTCCTTTATAAAACAGGGGTTTAGAACAACATAGCCCCACCAGCCATTCCCATCGGCATGGGTCCCCAAAAACGTCATTTGATAATTATTGCTAATTTTGAATCACCAAAAACATCTTTTCATTTTGATTTACACCGGGCACAGCGGGGTGCTAACACAAGCTGTAAACATTTAAAAAATGACATTTTGTGTTTGAATCAGCCATTACAGTCAAGTATGACAAACACTTAAACCTTTAAGAAAAAAGGAACCATGAACCAGTTCAAACTAGTGAGTCCCGAAAAAATGCTGGGTATTGACAACCAGCTGCACATCACTACTGATATTAATCAGGCCATGGTAGAATTTGGTTATATTCTAAAAGGGAACTTTTTGAAATGGATGGTTTATGGGGAAGACCTTGCTCAAAAGGAAATTGATCCGCTGTTTACTCAAATATGTGCCTCCATTGCGCGCAGCAACAAAATAACGGAAGATCTGAGGGTGCAGCTGTTCCAAAAAATTGACAAATACCTTTATGATTTACCGGTTCGCCGGCGAATTGCCCTGGCATTCATCCTGTTTAACAGCGAAGAATATGCCGCCTCGATCATCGATTTTAATGAGCACCGGGACCTGAAACCCCTCGAAATCAAAAAGATGGTGGGCAAACAGATTGAGCGGGAAATCTACGTTGGCGGCAGCTACGACCTGGAAGTTAAAATAAGAAGTTTCCTGGCCCATGACATCTACCGCTTTGCCTCAGAGTTTAGTTTTATTTCAGGGGGCATAAAAAAAGAACGGGTATTGGAATTATTGGACATTTACGGCAGGGCCTCTCTGGCCTCCCTCGATTTTTAGCGCAACAGTTTTATCGTCCCCGTCTTTTGCAGAACATCCCCCTCCTCGGTTCGCACCTGAACCATGTATGAGTAGGTCTCCATGGGCTGAGCCCTGCCCTTATGGGTTCCGTCCCACCCTTCATTCAGGTCCGAAGAATCAAACACGAGCTGTCCGAACCGATTAAAAATACGGAATACCAATAATTCACGAATGCCCCATCCTTTTACAAACACCACATCATTAACCCCATCACCATTGGGGGTAAAGGCTTGCGGTACATCCACCGAATAGATTTTCTGAACGGTGAGGTTAAAGGGGTAGGACAAGGTAAAGCAACCACTGGTATCGGTCACTGCCACCTCGTAACTCAAATTCTCCATGGCTTTAAAAACAGGGTTGGGACAGTCCGTGCAGGAGATATGGTCTGCAGGGCTCCACTCATACATGCTGATACCCGGGTCGCTCACGTCCAGCCGGACTTCCTCCCCAATAATGAGAATGGTATCGCGCGGAAATACGACGGGCGGTTGTTGCACAGCCACCCTTACACTGTCGTCATCCATACAGCCATTGTCATCCGTCACTTTTACGCGATAGGTCGTGTGCCAATCAGGGGCAGCCAAGGTGAGCCGACTTTCCGGCTCAAACAGCGTTTCATCAGGCGTCCACAGATAGCTGACGCCGCCCTTGGCCCAAAGCTCGATGACATCGCCATAACAAATGAGCGTATCTGCTTGCATTTCTATGGTGGGCAATGGAAAAACCTCCATATTTTTAACCATCGTGGTATCCTTACATCCCAGGGGAGCGTAGCTGGCAATCAATTGAATATCATAGAAACCGGGCGTGTCATAAGTCAGTGTCGGAACCGCCTCCTGAGAGCTCGTTCCATTGCCCAAATCCCATTGCCAGTCGGTGGCATTCAGGGAAGTATTGTCAATACGCACCTCCAAAGGTACACAGCCCATATTAAGACCATCATTAACAGAAAAATCAGCCTTTAAATCCCAGATGTGCAGCGTATCCAAAATGGCCTTATTGCAGGTATTGTCGGCATCCGACCTCAAAAACATGACGGGGTTGACACGACCGGTGGCCCGGTACCGGTGGGTGGCTTCGGGACCCTCGGCCGAATAGCCATCCCCAAAATCCCATCTGATATCATACACATTCTGCAAATTAACTGCTTTAAATGCTACCTCATCATGCGCGCAAGCAACATCAATCGCCTCAATTTGTGCAAAGGGTCCGCCCACATGTATATAGTCCTGCTTTACAATGGTATCGGCACATCCGTAGGAGGTTCTGCTAACCAAGGTTACATCATGAAAACCGGGTCGATTATATATGAAGAAGGGATTTTGCACCTCCGAGAGATTTTCATTTTCACCAAAGTGCCAGGTCCAACTGCCGGGATAATCGGTTTCTGACAGGTCAGAAAACTGTACCACCAGCGGATAGCAGTTGGCATCTGTTATATCGGCCACGAAATTGGCCACGGGTGGCTCCTGCACATGAATAAAATCCACCTTCTCTCCCGTCAACTCACAGCCGTGAATATCCCTGATGTACAAGGACACAGAATAGTGTCCGCTATCTGCAAAATGGACCAGAGGCTCGGCATCTGTATAGCTTCTGCCATCACTCAATTCCCATAAATACTCAACAATCTGACTGTTGGAGACATCGAAAAAGCCGACCTCATCGCCGACACACAATTGCGCCTTTTCAACTGAAAAATCCGCATCCGGCGAGATGGCCTGCACCGCTTGATTTTTGGTCACTTTATGCACACATCCCACGGCATCGGTCAGTTCCAGCGAGACATTGTAAGTACCGAAACTGGTATATTCATGGGTCGGATGCTGATCGGTGGAAGTCGTGCCATCCCCAAAATCCCACTCCCACGACTCAATAGTCGCTTCAGAAGAAGACAGATCGGTAAAACCAAAAGTAACCGGCATACAGCCCACCTCATAATTGGCTTCAAATGCCGGTTCCGGTCGGTAAATGGTCATTTCCTGCGTTAAGGTATCGCGACAACCATTGGCATCCTGCACGATTAGGGAGATGTGGTTAAGTCCCTTATTGGTAAAAGCATGGCTCAATGTTTCCATGGAAGTTTCAAGCACCCCTTCCTCTTCAAAAAGCCAGACATAGTTCACCGTCTGGTTGTTGTACGAAAAGGGTGAGTTATCCACCGATGCCGAACCATCGAGCGTTAAGGTATTTCCCAGACAAGGCGTACCGTTAACAATACTGAATTCACTCTTTAGTTGACGCACATACACCTCTCTGGTCACCACATAATCACATCCGGTAGAAGCGTTAAAGGCCGTAAAAGTGACCACATAATTACCCGACGCCGCATAACGGTGTTGGGGCGTTAAGGTGGAGGTCACCAGAGCCGACCCGTCGCCAAAATCCCATTGATAGGATGTGGCATCCATCACTTCGGCGCTAAATCCATACCGATAAGGGTCGTCACAATTATTATTGACGCTGATTTTGGCATAAGGGCCCAGAATATTCAGAAGGTTTTCTTTGGTGATGGCAGATGGACAGCCATTGTTATAGACGGTGAGCGACACATCCATGGTGCCGGTCTTTTCGTATTCATGGAAAGGCACCGGAAATGCGGCCTCCGAATCATCGCCATAGTCCCATATCTCCCGCGTGCGAAATTCAGGGGCCGGTGAAGTGATCTCAAACATTACCATTTGAGAGGCGCAGCGCTCATAATTACCAACACGTTCAAAATCAACATCCATGGTGGCACCGGCATTGATGGTCTCCACTTTAGAGTGCACGCAGCCCTGTTCCGTCACCACGCGCAACAGAACCGGCACCTTGCCCGCCTCGGTAACCGACACATCAATGGCCTGGCTGGTCTGCCACTCTCCGTTATTCACGCGCCACGACCAGGACGCAATGGCATCTTCGGTGGTATTATAGGAGGATTGATTGTTGAAAGAAAGTTCCATGGGCACACAACCTGACATGGAAGGCGAGCTGGCAGTGGGCGACATGGCCACATCGGGCAAAACCACGCGAACGAGGTTCTCCCGGACAAGGGTGGAAGTACACCCATGGGGACTGGTCACGATCAAGGTATCTGTAAAGATGGCCTGCCGGTTTTCCAAAGGGAATTCTTCGGGAAGCGTCACGCTGGGGGAAGCAGTGGTGGCGGTGCCACCGCTGCCAAATCTCCAATCATATGAAACGGCATTCACCGAAAGATCTTCATACCGGATGGTGGCCGGCAGCTGGCAGATAAAGGAATCAGACACGGCGAAGTTGGCCTCGACATGCTCCACTGTTACGATTTGCATCAGGCTGTCCTTACAAATGCCGTTGTCCGCTATCAGCCAAACCTCATATTGGCCGGGTTGCAGGTAGGATTTTTGAATGGAGGCGGACCGACTGGTAGTGCCATCCCCAAAGCGCCAGAGGTAATTGGTGGCATTTTGACTGCTGTTGGTAAAGCGGATGTTTTGTCGGGGACAAACCACAGCGGCCGACAGGCTAAAATCGGCTTTGGTTTCTACCACCTGTATGAGTTCAGGACGTGTGACGCTTGAGGTACAACCAATATCATCGGTAATGGTCAATTGTACGGTATAGGCATCCGGAGCATCGTAAAGGTGTGAAGGCGAACGCTCGGTGGAGGTCGCTCCATCACCAAAATTCCAGAGAGAGGTATAACCTTACGGGCCACTGAATTGTTGGTAAAAAAGGCCTCCAGTTCACCTGTGCAGGCATAGAATGGATCGACCCCGAAAACAGCCTGAGGTTTTAACACATGCACCAATTGCGGAAGTGTAGAAGAGGAGGCGCAGCCGAAGGCATTTTCTGCCACCAGCGTCACATCAAAATCGCCGGCCGGTTCATAAGTATGAGAAGGGTTGACTTCCGAGGAGCGGGTACCATCGCCAAAACTCCAGGTATAGGTCAATGCAGCGCCCTCCGGATCAACCGTGTTATTTTCAAAAGTGACCGCATAGGGCGCGCAGCCAATGGTATCGCTGAGCAGAGCAAAAGCGACCACAGGTTGATTGTGTACCACAATAAAATCTTCTTTGACCAACGTTTCGAAGCCTGCCGCATTGGTCACCGTCAACGAAACCGTATAAGCGCCCTCCCCCACATAAATGGTTTGCGGATGAGCAGCCGTTGAGATAGAGCCATTGCCCAGATCCCACGAATAGGAATAGCCCGGACCGGCATCGGACGTGTTATTAAACACCACCTGCAAGGGTGCGCAGCCACTGACCACATCCGCTGTAAAGCCCACGTTCATTTGTGCGCTGACGCCCCACGAAAAGAGAAATAAAAAAGCGGTGAAAAATGACTTAGTAAAAATCTGCATACCGGCTCACTTTATTGAGTGTTGGTTCCTAATAATAGACAACCCCTAATATAGTTACTAAAAACAGAAACTTTTTGACAAAGCAGAGGTATAATAACAAATGTTACGAATCCCCTCCACATTGACCTGAAATAATAACAATCAGCTTCGCTTTTGCAATATAAGAAAGCAATTGCATAATAAAAATAATTTTCCTACTTTGAATCAGAACAATATTCTGAATATGGAACATTTAGTACGCGTACTTTTTATTATACTGATTTCAGTCGGCACGGGATATCATTCTCAGGCACAGGGAATTCACTTCTCGCAGGCTTACTCAGCGCATCTCACCCTTAATCCTGCCAATACCGGTCGGCATAACGGAGATTGGCGGGCTGTGGGCATTTTCAGGCAACAGGGTCACCATATGGGCAACGATTACCAGACGGCCTATTTCAGTTTCGAAAACCCCTATTATGTTAAAGAAGAGAAGTTGGACGTCGGTTTGTATTACAGCAGAGACAACTCCGCCGGCCATACTTTTCCGGTGGACAGAATTAATCTTTCGGCAGGTCACGGCATTCGTCTCAACCATATGTCGTACCTCCATGCGGGTGTACAATTGGCCTGGGTGCACAAACAAATCAATATGAACGGGCTTAGTTTTCCCGATCAGTACAACCGGGAGACAGGTGGTTTTGATCCCACACAGCTACGGCCGAACAACTGGAAAACAATCGCACTGCCTTCCCCGATGCCGGCTTCGGTCTGGTATATGCCCGCAGCCTTCCGACAGGCATTTTCAGCGCTGGCTATTCGGTGCAGCAAATCAATCGTCCCAAAGAGTCCTTTTTTGGCGTAGAACAGCATCTGCCCATGAAACATATCTGGCACGGCAAAGGCGATATCGGCCTCAACAGCAAGGTTTTTCTGGTCCCGGCCATCATCTACACCCATACAGGCAACAGTCAGATGACCCTGGCCGGACTCAACCTGGGATACAACCTGGACCAATGGCTCAATCAATACAACAGCATGATAGCCGGTGTTCATGTGCGCAACGCCACCCTGCAAAAATCACAATCGCTTATTTTTTCAGCAGGTGCCAATTGGCAGTACTGGACCTTCATGCTGGCTTTTGATACGGATATATCCAGAGCCAGAAGCAACAGCATCACCGGGTCGGGACTGGAACTGAGCGTGATTTACAAATTGCCATCCACCATATTACACAAAAGATGATACAATGGGAAAGATATTAACCTTATTTCTGTTTTTAGGTGCCACTGTGTGGGCCCACGCCCAACACAGTGATTCCTTGTCGGTCCTGAAAGACTGGCAAGTAAAGGGTCTGGCAGAAAGTGCCCGGCGCATCAACGATCCTTTTCAGACCAAAATATATCTCGAAGAATGGTACCGACGCCACCCGGAGAGCCGAAAAGCAGCCGTTCAATTGGGTAAAGCCTATTTAAAAACCCGGGAATACCGAAAAGCAGAGGCGCTTTTCGAAAAAACCTATCAGGAGGATCCCCGACAGCATCTGGAGGCCCAATACTATCTGGCACAGACACAAAAAATATTCGGCCAGTATGAAGAAGCCTGGAACATTTCCATATTCTGCGGGCCAGATATCGACGGATAGGCGACAGGTCCATCAACCGCGACCGCATCGACCGTGAAATGGAGGGTTGCCTGCTGGGCATTGCCGCCAGAGATACCGTCGTCACCACTGAAGTCTACCCCCTTGGTGCATCCATCAACCAGGAAAGCATGACATTTGGACCCCTGTTGATCAGCGATGAGGAATTTATTTATGGCACCATCACCGATGACAGTCCCTCTGCCATCCACCTTGATCAACCCTATGCCCCATCGCGGCAATTTTTTAAGGCTCAAAAAACGGAGGAAGACTGGCAGGGAAACAGGACAACGGAGGCCCCCTTTACCAATGCCGAACTTTTTGACACGGGCAGAGGTACCTTTTCGGTGGATATGCAGCGCTTCTACAGCACGCAGTGTTTTATCGACCATAAGGGGAAACGCATTTGTCATATTTATGTGTCCCATTTGACAGAGGGCACATGGAGTGCCCCTCAGGCGCTCGACAAGAACGTGAATCACCCACGTTACACCTCTGCTCAACCGGCGGTGGGAACACTGTTCAACACATCCATGGAAGTTCTGTATTTTGTGTCGGACCGACCGGGCGGTGCCGGGGGAATGGACATTTGGTTTTCGGTCTATAACAAACGCAATGAGCAGTATAAGAAGGCTGAAAATGCCGGGGTGTTTATCAATACCTCCGGCGATGAAGTCACGCCATTTTTCGACCTGCCCTCCACCGCCTCTATTTCAGCTCGAATGGATGGCCCGCTTATGGGGGATTTGACATATTTTACGCTTCGGGCAGCATGGTCACATGGGATCCTCCTGTGAATATTGGCGTGCCCGTCAACTCCTCCTTCGACGACCTGGACTATGTCAAAAACTGGTCGGGACAATTTGGCCTCTTCGTCACCAACCGTCCAAAAACAGGAAGGGTGACTGCCGGCACGTCTCCGGACCATATTTTTGCCTTTAAAGAAACCGAATCGCCACGGGTGTTAATTACCGGTCAGCTGATTAAGGAAGACCGTTTTGCAGAAGAATTGTTGGATAAAAGATTGGTCAGACCAATGCTGGCCGACAGTCTCAAAGATGTGCTGAGCCACAAAACCGTCTCCATTGAGATGATTAAAAACTCTGAATCATCGGTATTTCTGCATGAGGTGACCACCAACGAAGATGGGCGCTTTGAAGTCTGGGTAGATCCCGGCATGGATTACAAAATAAGCGTGGCCGACACCTCGCTATTGGAAAGAAGCTTTTCGGTTTCCACCAGGAATATGGATGACGAAAAAACGGTGGAAATGGAAACGGTTTCATTGAATACCATCCCGCAAAAAGCCATTGTCATTGACAATATTTACTATGAGTTTGACCGGACAGAGCTCACCCAGGAGGCCAAAGCCGCCCTGGACACCACCTTGTATGAAACCCTGATAAAATATCCGCACATACAGGTAGAAATTTCGGCCCATACCGACAACAAAGGAAATGCTTCCTATAATCAGCGCTTGTCTGAACAACGGGCCGCCAATGTGGTTAAACACCTGGTGGCTGCAGGGATATCACGCAGCCGCTTAAGTGCCAAAGGGTATGGACAAGACAGGCCCATTGCCCCGAACCAGCATCCCGATGGCAGTGATAACCCGGAAGGACGACAACAAAACAGACGTACAGAATTCACCATTTTAAGCATGGACTAAAAAAAAAATAAACCCTATATTGGATTCTGAACCTACTAAACCCGGCAAAAACAGTTGATGCCAGATAAAAAGACAAATATGATTAAGATACCTTTCCTTCTCACGTTTCTTTTCACGCTGCTGTCCGGACAAGAGGCAGCTGGCTATGATTCGTTGGTAAATAACCCCATCCGGAAAAAGATCATTATCAAAGGGGATCAATTTTATCCGCCCTACGAGTTTATCAATGAAAAGGGAGAACCCGACGGATTTAATGTGGAGTTGTTTCGGGAATTGGCCAAAGAGTTGAATCTGGATTATGAACTCTATCTGGAACCCTGGATACAAGTGCGTAACGAACTTGAAAGAGGGGATATTGATGGGGTGACCGGCATGTTGATTTCTTCAGAAAGGGCCCAGCACATAGAATTTGGTCTGCCCCACAGTGTCATGACTCAGGGAATATTTTCCCGAAAGGATGCCAAAATTAAGAATCTGGAGGACCTGAGAGGCCTGGAGGTGATTGTTCAGGAGGGAGATATTATGCATGACTACCTGCTTAAAAACCCGCTCACTGAGCATATTATTGCAGTGCCGGATTTATTGGCAGGGCTCCGACTGCTGGAGAACGGGCAGCACGATGCGGCTCTGATGGGCAATTTTCAGGGGGCCTACTTATTGGACAAACATCAGATAAAAAATGTAGTACTTAAATCATCAGATATTGAGCCTCAGAGATACGCCATGGCGACCAAAAAAGGCGCCGATGAGCTCATCTGGACCTTAAACATGGGCCTCTATCAGCTGAAAACCAATGGAACTTATGACCGACTTTACAACAAGTGGTTTGGCATTTATGAGCAAGGATACCAATATAAAAGACTGGAGCCCTATTTTTTCGGACTGGTTTTGTTTGTGCTGATACTGAGTATCTTTCTCTTGCTTTTGCGCCGCCAGGTCAAAAGAACCATCCAAAAACTTTCGGCCAGTGAAAGTCGCTTCAGAACCATCTCCGATTTATCTCCGGTGGGCATGGGCATTATCCACAAAGAAACCTTTGTGGAAGTAAGTCGTCGCCTAAGCGATATTACCGGCTATGGCCAGGAAGAACTCATCGGCCAGCATGTGAGCATCCTACATTTTTCCAAGGCCGATTTTTATCGGGTACACAATAACCTATTGGAACAACTGGCCAGCAAGGGCTTCGGTTCGTGCGAAGACCAGCTAAGAAAAAAGGATGGCCAGGGCATTGAGGTCATCATCACCTCAGGCAGAATTGAAAACGATGCCAATTTGGACCATTTTATTTTCACCTGTACCGATATCACCTTCCAAAAATCGGCCCAACAGGAAATCAATATTACCAATGAGCGACTGCGCATTCAGCTGGAAAACTCACCTTTGGCAGTGATTGAAACAGACGAGAACCTCAACATTAAAACCTGGTCGCCTCAGGCGGAGCATTTTTTTGGATGGAGCAGAGATGAGGTCATGGGAAAAAATGTGCGCCAATATCCCCGCGTAGAAAAAGGAGAAGAAATTGTGGTCGAAAATGTGTTGCGAAGGCTGGTCAACGGCTCCCAAAAACGCAATGTCTCCATCAACCAAAACTACGCCAAAGATGGGTCCGTTCTATATTGTGAATGGTACAATTCGGCCATGTACGACAAAAATGGCCGATTCATGTCCTTGTTTTCCATGGTGAACAATGTCACCGATTTAAGAGCGGCAGAGCGCAAAAATCAGCTGGACCAACAACGTCTCTACTGGACCATCGATGCCGCTAAAATAGGCATTTGGGAATGGAATATTCCCTCCGGTCACATCCAGTTCAATGGCAATTATGCCGCCATTCTGGGCTACCAGTCAGATGAGCTCCCTCCCCACCTCGACACCTGGAAAACCCTGACGCACCCGGATGACCTCGCCAAGGCCGTTGAACTCATCGACCAGCACTTTAAAAACCCCGAAATAGTTTTTGAAATCGAAATCAGAATGCGGCATAAAAAAGGTCACTGGGTAACAGTTCTGGACAGAGGCAGTGTTATTTCTCGCACGGCAGAAGGGCAGCCTTTATTGATGGTGGGGACCCATACCGATATCTCGATGACCAAGGCCGTTCAGAAACAGGTGGAGCAAAATGAAATACGGCTCAACAGCATGGTCTCCCTGATGCAGAAAGCCACGGTGGGCGTTCAGGATTTGTTGGACTTTGCTTTGGAGGAGGCCTTGCAACTCACCGAAAGTCAGATAGGCTACATTTACACCTTTGATGAAAGCACCCAAAGGTTTGAAATGGCAACCTGCTCCAATAACGTTATGGAACAATGCGATATTCCCCCAAGAGATTGCGTCGAATTATCGGATGCCGGGATATGGGGAGAGGCCGTCCGCCAACGCAAGCCCGTTGTTCTCAACAATTTTGAGGAGCAAAACCCACTTAAAAAGGGCTATCCCGAAGGACATGTGCCCATCCGGAAGTTCATGACCGTCCCGGTTATCAGCAACGACCAGGTAGTTATGGTGATGGGCTTGGCCAACAAGGAGGTCGATTACACCCATTCAGACATCCTTCAATTATCTGTTTTGATGGATACCATTTGGCGCATGATCGAAAAAAAGAAGTCGGACACCCAGCTCAAAAAACTTTCTGTGGCCACCGAGCAAAGCCCGGCCTCCATAATTATCACCGACATGGACGGCAGAATTGAATTTGCCAACGATCGCTTTATTTCAACGACGGGCTATTCATTTGAGGAGCTCAGAGGACATGTGCTGAGAGTTTTGAGGCCCGCCCATACACCGGAGCCCGCCTTCAGTGAGCTTTGGAACACCATTAAAAGCGGTCGAAACTGGAAAGGGGAACACCAAAACAAACGTAAATCAGGCGAGTTATACTGGGAAGCCGTGAATATTTCTTCCATCAAAAACGGAGAGGAAGCAATCACCAACTACGTGGTAGTGAGCGAAGACATCAGCAGAGAAAAGGCGTTGAAGCAAGAGCTCATCGCCGCCAAAGAGAAGGCAGAAGAAAATGACAATCTGAAAACCGCCTTTCTCAACAACTTATCACATGAGGTGAGGACCCCCATGAATGCCATCGTGGGTTTTTCAGAGTTTCTCACAGATGAGGATATTGCGGCCGACAAGCGGGCCATTTATGCCAAAACAATACTTAAAAGCAGTACGCAATTGCTCAACCTGATGGAGAACATCATCAATATGGCCATCATCGAAAGCGGTCAGGTCAAAATCAACAAAACCAAGGTCAGCATCAACCAATTGCTCAACGATGTCTACAACCAGATTTCGGTCTCTACCCCCAAAAAAGACATCACGCTAAGGGTGAATTCCATGATTTCGAAAGTGAACGATGAAGTGATGATGGATCAGACCAAGGTGGTTCAAATACTCTTTAACCTGTTGGGCAATGCCTTTAAGTTCACCGAAAAAGGACTGATTCAATTTGGCTGTAAAATAGATAATGCTCAGTTGGTCTTTCATGTAGAAGATACGGGCATTGGCTTTCCTGAGGAAAAAAGAGAACTTCTGTATGAAAAGTTCCGACAGGGAAGCAATAGTCTGACAGGCTTAAATGATGGCATGGGACTGGGGCTTTCCATCTCCAAATCGTACATCGACCTCATGGGGGGCAGCATTCAACTCACGTCCTCACTCAAACAAGGGACACGTATAGAGTTTACCGTACCCTACCAACCGGTCATTACTGTTCATAATGAACCCATTGAGGCCTCCAAAATGCGTTTAAAACCCAACACCACCATTCTGGTTGCAGATGACGTTGAAGTCAACCATCTGATTATCTTGGAAATGCTGGAAGACCACGACCTGACGATTTTCTATGCCCGAAATGGTGAAGAGGCCATAGAAATGGTCAAAAATCACCCGGAGATCAATTTGATTCTCATGGACATTAAAATGCCTGTTATGGATGGTTATAAGGCCACGATAGAAATCAAGAAAATAAAACCGGAACTGCCCATCATTGCCCAAACGGCTTATGCTTTGGCAGGAGATAAGGAGAAAGCCCTGGAGGCGGGTTGTGATGACTATATTTCCAAGCCCATAAAAAAAGAGGCATTGATACAAATACTTAGGAAGCACTTGTAAAAGCCATTCAGGAAAAAGGTCTAAAACGGGGAAAAAGCATGCGTATGAAGGAGAAAGCATTAGAGTCCATAGTATCTATATTTGCATTGGTGGCAGTTTTCAAACCCGGGAAAGGGTACACATTAATTTCCAACATATTGGAGGTATACCTTTCGCTGCTTTTTACCAAACCCACTACGGAACATTATTTGGATATATTTCAGCAAAAATTAAGGGCGTATGTGACCTTCAAAAACAAGCATGCCGAAGATTTTGAAAACTTTTTCAAATCAGAACTGGATGCCCATTGCTACATTTTAAGTAGAGAGGTGACTCTGGAAAACCGCGTATTGGTATTGATTTACCTGATTGAATACGTGCCCTACATGTCGGGCAAAACCTCCCTTTTCATATCCAGCACCTCTTATAACCTGATAAACACCATTGCTCAGCGATTGGAGATTCCTGAGTCCGATTTTAAAGATGCGGTTTCGTTTAGCGCCGAAAATTATCAAAAAATCAGCGAGCAGAATGCCTTATTTGTCATTACCGACAATGACGCTTTAAAAATACCGGGCGTAAAAATACTCGTGGATGAAGAATTGGATGGACAATTGATTTTTGTAAAAATACAATCACTGGACACCATTCTTTTTAAAGTCAGCGGAGAAGCTTATTTCGAAATCAACGATCGAAAGCTATATAAACGGCGCACCTACATTCTAAACAAAGGGGCGGTTATACATACAGATAAGGGCAAACATTTCTATTACAATGATGTTTCGAGAGCCCTCACACCCAATGACAACATTCAACCCCTGGCCTTAAAAGCAGAAAACATCACCTTTCGTTTTAAAAACGGTATTTACGGCATTCAACCCATGAGTTTCACTTGCCAATCGGGAGAAATTACCGCCATCATGGGCGGCAGCGGATCGGGCAAAACCACACTGATGAATCTTTTAATTGGTGCCCGTCAGCCCAATTCCGGCCAGATTACCTTGAATGGTGTGGATGTCTTTAAAAACCCGAAGATGGTTAAGGGACACATCGGCTATGTGCCACAGGACGATGCCCTCATTGAAGAGCTCACGGCCTTCGAAAATCTCTACTTTATAGCAGGCTTATCGTCCAAGGACTTGTCGCGTGACGCCAAAATCCAAAAAGTTGAAAAACTGCTCAAAGAATTACATCTGGAAAAAATCCGGGATTTAAAGGTGGGTAATCCGCTCGACAAAGTCATAAGCGGCGGACAGCGCAAGCGGCTCAATATAGCCATTGAACTGATAAGGGATCCGGGTATTTTGTTTTTGGACGAACCCACATCGGGGCTTTCATCGGCCGATTCTGAAAACATCATGCAAATACTCAAGAATTCGGCCAGCATGGGAAGAATGGTTATTCTTAACATTCATCAACCCTCCAGCGACATTTTTAAGTTGTTCGACAAGCTGCTGTTTATCGGTCAGGGCGGATATGCCGTCTATTACGGACCCGCCATGCAAATCCCCTCCTATCTCAAAAACGCTTTAAAGTTGGCCGATGCCCATGAAAATGAATGTCAGACCTGCGGCAATCTGAACCCCGATGATATCTTTCACTTGGTTCAAACCCGACAAATTGCCAATCGGGAGCGGAAAGAGACCAAACGCATTTTCTCACCCGAAAGATGGCACCGGCGTTTTTTGCGCTTTTCTGCCAGGAACAACTCAGAGACAGACGGCCATAAAATCAATGTGCTTCAGCCACTTCCCGTTCGATCACCCGGTCGACCGCAACAATATTTGATTTATTCCTTGCGGAACGTATTGACCAAATTCGCGGATTATCCCTACCTGATATTATCACTTCTTTTACCACCTGTTTTAGGATTATTGTTGAGTGTTTTTGCCAGATACGTGGCGCCCTTTGCGGATTCTTACAGCTACTATGAAAATGACAACATACCTCCCTATATTTTCATGAGTGTGATTGTGGCCATGTTTGTGGGCATCATGAGTGGTTCGGGAGAAATCATCAAAGAACGTAAAACGCTTCAGCGGGAATCCTTTCTGAACCTGAGTTACGGGGCCTTCATATTTGCCAAACTGACTTATCTGATGGTTCTTTCAGGCATCCAGATGATCACTTACGTATTGATCAGTCAATGGGTCTTACAAATACCATCGGGCATCGATCATTTGTTCATTATTTTATGGTCAACTACGATATCTGCCAGTATAATCGGCCTGGTGTTGTCGTCCATTTTCAAAACCATGGCTTCGGTTTATGTCTCCATTCCCTTTGTGCTCATCCCCCAAATACTTTTCTCAGGCGCCGTCATTGATTTCAACAAAATCAACCCGGTATTTGCTTCCGACAAATACGTGCCCGCCATCAGTGAACTCATGGCTTCCAGATGGGTTTATGAAGTGATATCGGTGAGCCTGTTTATGGACAGTGAGTTCTCGAAAGAATTCTATCAACAAGAAAAATCCCTCAACCGTACGGCCTACACCAGAAATTTCCTGCTGCCTGAAATGGAAAAATCTTTCTTCGGGCAATCCTGGAGCACCACCCATTATCTGACCAAAGATTCTGCCCAATTCGACCTCGTGGTGGATGGCATTGAAAAGGTGGGTAAAGCTCTAAAGGAAGATTTTTCCACACTCTACGAAAATGGCGTGATTGAGGGAAATGCCTTTAACCATTTTGTTGGCGATGTGCGTTCCAGATTAATGGACATTCATGATACCCACCTGATGCAAAAGGACAGTCTGATTGCCGATATGGGCAGTGATGCCTACAACCAACTGCGGTACACCACCAATAAAAAACTCATGCAGCTGCTCACGGATGAAGCCAACGTTGAGAAAGTGAGAATAAGTGACAGCGAATTTATCCGAAAAATGACGCCCATTTATTACGTTTCGGACCACCCGGCGGGCCGTTCCCATTTGTATGCGCCTGCCAAAAGAATTGGAGAGATGCAGGTGTCCACCTATGCCTTCAATGTGATGGTTATATGGCTGATGAGTTTGATCTTGCTCATCTATGTGGTACTTAAACGCCCCTCCATTTGATTTACAGTTTCCTCAACAGTTTAATAATAACGGTGTGGTCCACGGGCTTCACCAAATAATCGGCAAAACCTTCATTCATGCATCTTTGCTTTTCTTCCGCAATAAAATAGGCGGTTTGGGCAATGACCGGCACCATCGCATTTATGCGCTTCAGGGCATGAATCAATTCAAAAGCGTCCATATCGGACAACCGGACATCGGCAATAATCAAATCGATGTCGCGCACTTCAAATAACAAATCAATGGCAGCTGTTCCATCGACAGCATGTAATAATTTCACATTATACTGCTTTAAGAGCTGAATAACACTGTCTGTAGGCAAACCGTACTGAACCACCAGCACCTTGCCGGGTTCAGCGACATCCGTTACCGGGGTACCTTTATCCGCGTTTTCACCCAACTGAAGCGGAACGGATAAAAGGAATTTGCTTCCTTTCCCCACTTCTGATTCTAACTCAATACTGGCACCCATTACATCTGACAAGCCTTTGGCGATACTCAATCCCAGCCCCAATCCGCCATACAAGACATTTTCAGAATCATTGTAGGTCATAAAGGGTTGAAAAATCTGATATTTACTCAACTTTTTGATACCGATACCGGTATCATGTACCCAAAAAGAAAGATGTCCGTTACCAGAATATCCCGCACCCACTTCTATCCATCCCTGCTGCGTGAATTTAACGGCATTATCGACCAATAAGTGAAGAACTTCCCTGATTTTATCCGGATCGCTGTAAATCTTTTCAGGTAGTACCTCTTTATCTACCCTGATATGCACTTCAATCAACTGTTTGGAAGCCATTTTCAACTTCTCCCTCAAATAGGACTCTATTTCGTGAACCAGTGGCAGTGGCTCCATCCATTGTTTGTGTACGGTAACCTGTCCATTCTCCAAACGGGCAATCTCCACCAAACCATCCAATATAGACAGCAGATTATCGCCACTTCGCCGTATTAAATCCAAATAGTATCTCTGTATTTCAGATATCTCATCCTGCTCAAGCAACTCCACAAATCCCATGATTCCGTTCATGGGGGTGCGGACTTCATGCGAGAGGTTGGATAAGAACAGGGTTTTCAGGCGATTGCTCTCATCCACCACATTTTGTTGGTTGTAAAGGGTCTCCTCGTAACTGCGGCGTACACTTACATCCCGGGTAATGCGCACCACCACCTCCACTCTTCCGGAGTGATCCGTCACCGGATAAAAAACGGAAGAGAACCACCTGTTTTCCAAATGCGGTAATTGAAAGTCTATGGATTGGACGACATCACCTTCGAGGGCTTCACTGACCTGTTGGATGACATCCATGTCCCCGAATTGCCGTTTCAGGTCGTGAATGGAAGCCGATGACTCTTCGGCAGCATTCCATTTAAGCCATTCCCGCATGGTGGGATTACAATAAATACATCTCAGTTCCGGGCTAATCAGCAGGACGCCGTCCGGAAACTTATTGAGCATCCGGTAAAGCAAAGAGGACTGCAGCCCTTCTGAATCTATGGTTTGGGGCTGTTCACTAATCACGATCATGACATAGGGCCGGGCTCCTGTGTTCAAATACCTGGACTTAAGAAGCAGATGTCGGTTAACTGACCCGGTTTCCACCTCCACGGCTAAATGGAGCTGTGACGTCTCTGTATACACATGATTTAAAAATTGATGGAAGGCCTCCTGGTTATCACCAACAATATGGCGCCATAATCCTTCAGGGGTGACCATCATGCTATTTAACCCTAGCAAATGTAAGGCGGAGCGATTAATATTCTCTATCAGACCGGTTTGGCCCATTGCGTTTAATTGACGAATAATGACACCATCGCCAATTCCATCAAAAACCTCCCTGAATTTTAGTTGTTGAGATCGCAACCTGTAAGCCTCTTCGGCCACTTTTTGTTCAAGAACTCTGTTTTTATTAATAAAAACCGCCTGCTCCTCCTGGTAATGCTTATGCTGAGATATGTTATCCACAAGGAGCAACATCAAGTCTTGCTGACCTGAGCTGTCAGGCAATAGGTTGGCCTTTAAAAAATACCATTGGTCCTTAATCTTCAATTCCTTTTTATTTTTCCCCTTTTCCCGGGTCTTCTTAAAAAAATGCTGCAGCATCTGCTTATCCCTGCCATGGGCACTCCATTCGTAAATGGAATCTCCGGGGACTTCTGTCATCTTTTTACCTGACCATAATCTTTCTTTGCCAAAGGCCTGGAGAACCACCATCTCTCTATCCAACAAAAGAACATTTAAACCCGAATGCTGCGACAGGGCAAAGTTCATTAAGCGGTTTCTTTTGCGCAAAAGCTTTATCAGATTGTTTTGTTTACGAATTTGTCGGTAAATCAGAAAAAACAAAAGCACAGCTGTAATCGACACATAAACAAAGCCCTTAATGGTCTGAAACAGAAGCATCGTTTCCTGACTCGTAATAAAGGGCACCGGTATTCGGTCGGAAACCCAGATCCAAACAATACCCGACACCAAATAGATCAAGGAGATCACCAGCGCAGGCTTCCAACTCTTTTTTAGAACACTGAATGGCATAAGAATACAAGCTTTTATAAAACGCAATAAGTGTGAAAGATAATAAAAATTGCCATGAATCAGCAACAACCTTTTATCAACCTTGCACGTATTATCAAGTGTTGACAAAAACAATACAGAAACGATATGGACGGGGAGCAAGTAGCAATACAGGTACTATCAGCCATCAATCAACCGCTTATACTCATAGGTGAAAGCTATCAGATTTTATTCATCAATGATAGCGGAAAAGCCCGATTAAAATTGGATCATACCAAAAAATACGACGTTTCGCTGGGCAACTTGTTGCAGTGTGACAACGCCCTTAGTCTGGGCGCCTGCAGCACCACCATTTTCTGTACGCAGTGCAGATTCCATCAGGTGATTGATAAGGTACTGGAAACCAATCAACCCCTGCACAACCAGGTAGGTACCGTTTACACCCCAAGCTCTCCGGAGGAAATTCACTGGCGCGTCCATTTCAGCGCGCATCCGGTAAATGCCGGTCAGCCCTCTGTCTTACTAACCCTTCACTCCCTGTCCAAAGAAAACGACTTTAACAGCCATTCTTCTTTTCATGCCCTCCTGAAGGAGCATGGCATTTATACAAAATTGACGGACCATATTCCCGGCAGCGAAGCCAGCTTCCACTCCATCCTCAAACACACCACCGATGGCATTATCATACTCAACAAGGATTGTAAAATAAGCCAATGGAACAGGCAGTTGCTGAACATTCTGGAAATTGATCCCGAAAAAGATAAGGGCTTTAATCTGGAGGACCTGCTATCTATCACCTCTCTTTCGGAAGGCCGGTTTTCACTCAAGGAATGGACGGACATTAAAAAAAAATGTGGTTCGCACCACGCTCTGGAGGGAGCTTTGACGACGGCCCAGAACAATCAGGCATGGGTCAGCATGGAAATATTTCCCATCAACAACTCAGGGAAGGAATTCAACGGCGCCCTTTTGGTTCTGAAAGATTTATCGGACGAGCAAAAATCCAGAGACCAAATCGAATTGAACCGCTTTGCCCTGGAATACTCGCCCTCTGAGTTTTACTACATCAATACTGAAGGCAAAATACTATACGCCAACAAATTGGCACGGGAAAACTCCGGATCCGCCACTGGACATCAATACATTTTCGACATCAACACTTCCATCAACCTGGAATGGTGGCAAAAAATGATAAAGGTGGTAGAGGAGGAAGAATTTATGCAATTTGAGGCCTTGCATAAAAAAAGGGATGGTACCTTTCATCCGGTATTGTCCCATCTTTTTATGCCGGACATCACGCATAAAAGTCTGTTTTGTTACTATTGCAACGACATTACCCCACAAAAGCAAGTGGAAGCCTCCCTGGTAAAGGAATCCAGATACAATCAAAATCTGGCCGAAATCAGCAAGGAACTCACCGTCCACAACAAACTCTATTCGGTGGAATTGCTGGTTCGCCAGTACGCCATGCAAATAACCGATAGCGTATTTGCCTTTCTGGCCTATCGGGACCCCTTAACCCAGCAATTAAAAACGACGGTCTATACCGACCCGCCTAAGGATTACAGCGACCAAATCATGGTCATTGAGTCACATATTGCGGAATACTACAATCAACCAGGCCGCTTTGATTCTGACGAGGATCAGACCCGGTATGCCGACATGCTGCTTAATAACAGTTCCGACTTTAAAATTAAGGGAAAGTCCCTACAATCCTTCCTACCCTACGAACGAATAGCTACAGCTGGGATATTCTTCAACAGCACTTACAAGGGCATCCTTTTGGTGGCCGGTCGCCCCACCGATTATGCGGAAGATGATCGGGATCACTTAAAAAACCTGGCCAATCTCTTTGCCCTGGCCATTAACCGGATACAGGAAAATTCGAAACTGGTGGAAACCCTTGACCAGCTGGAACTGGCCATGGAGATAGCCGATATCTTCACCTATGACATACGGCCACCCCAAAATGAGATTACCACCAGCTCGCAATGGGTCAGGACGGTGGACAGCAAGGTTTCTAAGGACAAGCTATCGATCACCGAATTTAAAGCCAAAATACATCCCGATGATCTGGACCCCATCCTAACAGCCATCGAGGAACACCGGAACAGCAACTCCCCCAATTTTAAGATATCGGGGCGTTTGAAAGTCAGGGGTAACCAATACAGGTGGTATGAAGGAACGGGCCGTATTATGCAATTGACCCACAGTGGAGACATTGAGCGAATCATAGGTATGGCCATCGACACCACCGAGCAGGAAGAACTCAACCAGGCCCTCAAAAAATCCCACGAGGAAGCGGTGGCTGCCAACAAAGCCAAAAGTGCTTTTCTGGCACGCATCAGTCACGAATTCAGAACCCCCCTGAATGCCATTATTGGGTTTACCGATGTGCTCGACAGAAGTTTAAGCGATCCGGTGCAAAAAGACTACCTGTCAAGCATCAAAAAGAGCGGTCAGAACCTCTTGGGACTTATCACAGATATTCTTGATTACTCGAAAATTGAATCCGGAAAAATCACCCTGAAACTGGCACCGGCCAATCTCTCACAACTCATCAGAGAAACACAGCAAATGTTTATGCCGGCGGTAAAAAGCAAAAATCTGGTGTTCAATGTAGAAATGGATGAACAACTACCTGAATATTTGATGCTGGATGAGTTACAACTCCGTCAAATACTGATTAATTTACTGGGCAATGCCATTAAGTTTACCGAAAGAGGATCGGTTGATTTGTATGTCAAGAGTCAGGCCACCCATAAAGACAGCGCCCATATTACTTTTAGGGTAACAGATACGGGCATAGGCATCAAACCGGACTCCCAAAAAATCATTTTCGAAGATTTTACCCAACAGGAAGACCAGGACAACCGGCGCTATGGCGGCACAGGTCTGGGCCTGGGCATTGTCAAAAGCATTGTTCAGTTGATGGGCGGAAAGATAGACCTGGAGAGTTCGCCCGGTGCAGGAAGTGCCTTCACCATCTCCTTGTTTAACTGCCAAATTGTGCACCAGTCGCCCCCCCGCCAACCAGCTCTTTCTGAACAAGGCATCCGAAAGGATGCGGCAAAAAGAACCAGGGCTGACCACCCTCAGGCCATTAAAGCCGATTGTCGGGCAGATTGTCAAAAATTACTGAAAGATCATTGGCGCATGTTTAAGCACCGCCCATCCTTTAGTACCCTACCAAAAGTAACGGCCATCATGGAAGAAATAGCCAGCCATCACAACGATGATGCACTTAAAGCCTATGCTTTACGTATTCAAAAAACAGTAAATACTTTTGATGTGGAAGAGCTGCACCGGTGCATGGAGGAAGTTGAACAATACACTGGCATTTCAGGTTAATGCAAGTAAAACTAAACATTTTTCGATCGTTTACGTAAATGAACGATAACACAAGTATCAAAAAAGAGTAATACATTTAAATATCCAAGCATGAGTCAGGGACGCCTATTGATTATTGACGACAACCCAAAAAACATACAGGTTGCCGCATCCATACTCAAGCAGTCTGATTACGAAGTGGAGTTTTCATTGGATGGCGCTTCCGGCTTAAGCTGGCTGGAGAGTTCGTCCTTTGATCTGGTGTTAATGGATGTGATGATGCCGGATGAAGATGGCTTTGCCATCTGTCGCTTAATTAAATCCAATCCTTTATTAAAAAGCATTCCCGTTATTTTTGTCACTGCCAAAGCAGACCGCGAAAGTGTGGTTCAGGGTTTTGAAGCCGGCGGTGAAGATTATATCACCAAGCCCTACGATTCAAGAGAATTACTGGTCAGGGTCAAAAACCAGATTGAACTCAAAACCAACCGGGAATTGTTGGAAGAGATGAATAAAAATCTGGAAAACCTGGTAGAAGAGAAAACCGTAAAACTGTCCAAAGCCAACGAGAACCTGGAAAAAACCAACCAGGAGTTAATGGCACGTAATGAGGAGCTCAAAAGAATTGAAGCCTCCAAGCAGCATTTTCTGAACATCCTTGGAAACGAGGTATCGGGATCCCTCAATGAAGTAACCGCCATGCTGCAGGTGATCAAATACAAAGTGGATTCGAAAAAAGTGGCTCAATTGGTGGATCGCATAGACCACTCCTTATCCAAAATTGAAACCTTTGTCAACGCGGCCCTCCGCATAACAGAGCTTCAGTCGCATGGCTCTCTGCTCAAACCGGAACGCATTGATATCGGCAAGCTAATTGGTTTTGCCATGTTTCAACTGGATGAAAAAATACGCCGCAAGCAAATTGTATTGAACAACCTCAGCAGCGGGCAGACCCAATTCATTACCGGTGAAAGTCAATTGCTGATGGCAGCGCTGATCATCATCCTTGATTTTTTTCTGGAACGAAATTTGCCTGAGGCCTTGTTAAGTATTGAAATTGAAAACAAAGCCAATGGGATTTCCATCCTGTTTAAGGATGATGGACCACAGGTTTCAGAACAGGAAATCAATGCCTACTTTGACACCTTTTTCACCGGCAGCCAGTCGCTCAACTTCGCCCGGATGATTGCTGAGGCCCATTTGGGGAAATTAACCCTAAGCAATCTGAGCAGCGACAAGGGGATCCTTTTGGATTTTGGCTTGTACGTAGAATAGTTTTGATAGAATAAATTTAGAATGAACAATATGGACCATTTTTTCAACAATACTAAAAGCATGAAAAGCGCACGAAAAATTTTGACACTTTTTGCCACCACCATGACCCTTGCTGCGAGCTCTTTCAACGTGAGCGCTCAGGACATCAGTGTTTCTCAGGAAGAAATGGTGGTTGAGTATTACGCCATTCCATCGCCCGACGAGATACTCTCTTACATTCATAACAATGAAATTGGCTATACACGGTCGCTGCTGACCGACCCCACAAAAAGCAACCTTTACCAGACCTCCACCGACCGCCTGCTGTCTTTTGGCTTCTATATGGCCGACATGGCCTACTCGGCCAGTTTTGAGCAATCCGGAACGGCCCTGAGGTATTTTGAGGTAACGGAAACCATTGGCAAAAACATCAACCTCTTCCCCCCTGAGATTCAGAACATCGGTGAGCGGCTCATGAATAACATGAACCGCATGGATTCCATCAACGAAATATACGATGAATTGTACTTATTGGTGATAGCCAACCTGCATGATACCGATCGCTTTGGGGAATATGCCCTCATTTCGGCCGGAGGCTTTATTGAGAGCATGTACCTGGCCTTGAATTCCAACGGATCCAAAATCAAGGAAGATGAATTTGGCATGCGGGTATGGGACCAGAAAATGATTCTTGACCAGCTCAACAACATGTTTAATAAATATCTGAATGAAACCCAGAAAAAGCAACTATTGGGTGATTTTGAAGGTCTCAATGCGGCCTTTAGTGAATACAGCACATCGGAGGCATCTGAAAGAACATCCGAAAAGCGCAGCGACGGAGCCGTGGTCATTGGCAGTAACTCAACAGAGCCATCCACCTCCAACCCCATTGACAAGATTCATAAGGAAGTGAACAAGTTGCGTGACAAGTGGGTTAAAAAATAACCGCTACCCTATCCATTAATTTAAGTCCAAATCGTATGTACAACACATATATAAAAATTTTATTGCTGACCATTTTAGGAACGCTTTTCAGTCTCCAAAGCACCACGCCCAAAGCTGCAGAGGCTATGAAAAGCGATGCGATTCTGCGCCCAAACACTTTGAAGCCAGTTCGCTGTCCCGCTCCATAACCATGCGCAAAGCCCGAAAAACAATCATTCATCAAACCTTCTACGGCAATCGGGAGTATTTCATCTCCGTGTGTGGCAAAAAGCGCCTGGGAAACATTCATTTCCGTCTGATTGCCGATGATGAGAGTCAAACCGTGCTGTACGACAACGCCATCGAAAACTTTCAGGAAACCCAGCTATTTGTGATTCAAAACACCATGAAAGTGAAGATAGAACTCTCAGCCCCACACTACTTCGACGATCAGAATTCTGAGTGTGCCGGTGTACAGGTACACTATAACCGAAATGACCCATAAAATTACTTTTAAAAATAGGGCTGAAAAGTTACGGAGTTAGGCATTTTTTCCTATATTTGCACCCCGAAAACGGTCTGGTCCGGTAGCTCAGTTGGATAGAGCAACAGCCTTCTAAGCTGTGGGTCGTGGGTTCGAATCCCGCCCGGATCACTTTTCACAACCCCATATATCACCAAGCCCCTGTAAATCGAATGATTTACAGGGGCTTTTGTTTATTAATATAAGGTGTCTGACTATTTCAGCTGATCCACTCCTTTGGTTGTCATCCGCACCGGCACATACATGCCGTTTTCATCAAACTCCAGTTTATCGATGCACAAACTCCGGCTGTGGCTGCCGCCATCGGTCTGGATACCTCCGTTGTGGTAGATGAAATACCACTCCCCTTTGTATTCCAGAATCGACTGATGATTGGTGTTACTGTTGCCGGCAATTTCATTGATAACTCCCTTGTAGGTGTATGGTCCCTCCGGTTTGTCGCTGATGGCATAGGCAATGCGCTCCGGAAAGCCTATGGCAAAAGACAGGAAGTAAGTATCCTCTTTTTTATGAATCCAGGGCGCCTCGGTAAAAGGGAACTCCATTTCACCTTCAATATCCACCATTTTAACGCCATATTCTTCATCATAAGAAACCATATCCTCGTTGAGCTTTACCACCCAACAGGCCCCGTTTCCCCAATAAAGCCATGCCTGTCCGTCATCATCAATAAAGACCGAAGGGTCGATGGTTCTCCAGCTGTGGCTTTGTCCGTAACTGTCCTCATTGGTCAACAGAGGTTTCCCAATTGCATCTTTATACGGACCTTCGGGTCGGTCAGACACCCCCACCCCAATACCGGTTGTCTGTGAACTCGTGTACCAGTAGAACTTTCCATCGCGCTCAATCACCTGACTGGCCCAGGCCGCATTTGGTTCGCCCCATGAAAAATCCGTTGCCCTCAATGGTATCGGATATTCCCAGAAGTTCTTCATATCGGTGGTGGCAAAAACGCACCAGTTTAAAATATTGTATCCTCTCTGTCCCCCTTCAAAGTCTTCTCCGGTAAAAATAAACAGGGTATCGTTGTGCACCAAAGCGGCTGGGTCGGCCGTATATTTGTGCGTAACCACCGGATTCCCGGTCGCCTTCCATCGATACAATATTTTTCCGTCGACATCTGCATCCGTGCTTACATCGCTTTCAACAGTATGAGCTACCTCAGGGGTAACCTGCTGGGCCTGGACTGCGGTAAAAAACAGCAGCATCCAGAAAACAATGGATTTTCTCATTACTCTATATTTTTAAAATTTACAATTAATCCTTTTTATCCCAATAGGCCGCCAAGGCATCGGCTTCCTTTTGGGTCAGATGAATCACTGCTCCATGCTTGGGGGTTGTAAAATTGGTTATCTTCATGACCCCGTCATTAAAATGACCCAAATCTTCGAAGGACTCAAAATCAGCCGTTTCAACAAAGCCAAAATTATGTGGTTGGATGCTATAGATATCATACATAAGCACCCATTTGTCTTCTCCAATTCGTTTCCAGACATTGGGCGCCTCGCAGGATCCACTTTCAAAATCTACCCATCCATCCTCATAGATGTAATCACGGTTAATTTTATCCGAGAAGGCCATTCTAATGCCTATTGGATTCTCCTGGGCTACATACATCATACAAAATCGCCCATCGGGCAGGGGCGTAATATCTGCATCCAAAATCTGAATTTCAGGATTGGGGTATTCAAATAAAATTTCAGGTTCCGATACCAATTGGGTAAAATCATCATCCGTATAGGCATAATACAGCTTGGTTAGGCCGTGCCCTATGCGCATGGTAAAATAAAGCATCATTTTATCTTCTACCGGATCATAAATGGTTTGGGGTGCCCAGGCACAACCCACATCCAGTTTGGGAAAAGCCTCTTCGATATAAACCCGGTTGTGCGTCCAGTTTATCAGATCGTAGGATTTCATTAAAACGAAGCCCCTGTTGTTGCCCCAGTCATATTCTTCGTGTGGCCGTTCCCAGCGTGTATCCCGATAACCTTCCTGCATACCAAAAATATGCAGGTCTGTCATCGCTATATAAAATGCGCCATCCGGACCGCGTGTAATGTGCGGATCGCGTATCCCTTTCTGGCCGGCAATGGTATCTCCGGCCACAACCGGCTCTCCGTTATTCACCGCTGTGAAAGTATAGCCATCTTCACTCAGCGCCATGTGTAAACTGTGCGTCGGATCATGGAAGTACACCAACAGATAGGCTGCCATATCCTCCTCTTTCGGCACGGAGGAATTCGCGCACCCATTAAAAATAAAGGCCATCAGCAAACCCGCCATAACCCATAACCGCCCTTTTAACTCAAATTTCATTTCCATTTTCTTTAAAAGATTCAACTCCGAATTTACGCCAACAAAATAATCATTTTAGCGGTAAAAAATACTTTTAAAAACATTGAACGTCTATCAAAGCGTCTAAATTTGTATCAATTTGTCCAATTAAATGACACAGAAAGCAAAAATACAACTTAATCAAAACTAATTCCAGTCAACAAAATCAACCATTGCATGTTACCTTTTTCAAAATCAATGTCTTTTCCGTATCAATGAATCATCTGATAATGAGAACTCCATGAAAAATGTAAACATGAATTTATTTGACCATCAGGTTGACAAAACCAAGAATTGGCTGCCCAAAGACGGGACCGTTTACTATTATGGAAAAGTGTTTGGTACGCATGAAGCCAATCACTACCTGAACGCCTTGTTAACCACCATTGATTGGCGCCATGATGAAGCCATCATTTTCGGAAAGAAAATCATAACCAAGCGCAAGGTAGCATGGTATGGCGAAAAGCCATTTGAATACACCTACTCAAAAGTCACCAAAAAAGCACTTCCCTGGACGGACGAGTTGTTTCAATTAAAAAAGGTCATTGAAAAAGAATGCGGTGAAACCTTTAATTCTTGCTTACTCAACCTCTATCACAGCGGTGAAGAGGGCATGGCATGGCACAGCGACGGAGAAAAAGACCTTAAAAAGGATGGAGCCATTGCTTCACTCAGTTTTGGCGCCGAACGAAAATTCGCCTTCAAACACAAAGAGACCAAAGAAACAGTTTCCCTCATTCTGGAACACGGCAGTCTCCTCGTAATGAAAGATACCACCCAAACCAACTGGCTACATCGCCTCCCTCCCACCACACTCGTCACCACACCAAGAGTAAACCTGACCTTCAGAACCATCATTCAAAAAGGGTTATAATGAACCATCCATAATTATCAAACTTTCATGGTTTTCCATTTGCCCTTTGTAAACAACCACAAGGTAAAAAGGCCGACGGATGTTTCAGAAATGAATACGGCCCGGAATACGCCTGAATGTTGCCATTCAAAATGTATGGCCAACAGGTACGCCAGCGGGATCTGTATCAGCCAAAAAAATACAAGGTTGATTTTGGTCGGCGTTTTAGTGTCTCCGGAACCGTTAAAAGCCTGAGTGGATACCATCCACCAACCGTAAACAAAAAAGGAGTAGGAAAGAATCCTGATCCATTCTCCCCCAATACTTATCACTCGGGCATCATCCGTAAAAATCCGCATGAGGGCTTCGTTATAAAAGTAATAAACAAAGGAAACACTGATCAGAAAAATCATATTGTAAAAACCAATTTTCCAGACAGAAGATTCTGCCCTGTCGGGTCGGCCTGCTCCCAGATTTTGCCCTACCAGAGTTGCGGCAGCATTGGATAAGCCCCAGGCAGGCATCATCGTAAACATCATTACCCGGAGAGCTATGGTGGCACCAGCCACCGCCTCGCTTCCCACATTGGCAAGGATGCGCATCAAAAAAATCCAAGAAGTCATCCCTACAACCATTTGCCCGATGCCACCTAT
Source organism: Geofilum rubicundum JCM 15548 (assembly GCF_000974365.1). Lineage (GTDB taxonomy): Bacteria > Bacteroidota > Bacteroidia > Bacteroidales > Marinilabiliaceae > Geofilum > Geofilum rubicundum. The sequence goes on along the minus strand of NZ_BAZW01000005.1, from coordinate 76,523 downwards.
GGAGGTGCGCAAAATATTCACCATCACTTTTACATTCACATGCAAATGGGATACATACACCCTTATTTTCTTACCTCCTTTAAAAAGCACCCAGAGCTGTATCAACACACCTATCCCCCTACCAATGGTTGTGGCAATTGCTGCACCTTCTATCCCCATCGCCGGTATAAAGCCCCAGCCAAAAATCAACAAGGGGTCGAGTAGGATATTTATGCCGTTGGCAATCCACAACACCCGCATGGCAATGGCAGCATCTCCGGCACCACGAAAAATGGCATTGATGACAAAAAGGAAAACGATAACCGCGTTTCCGCCCAGCATCCATTGAGTGTACCTGAAACCTTCCTCAATCACCCAGGTATCACCTCCCATAAGTGCCAACAGTTATTTTGAAAAGAATATGCCACCCACCGCAAAGGGTAAGGAAACCATAAAAGCTATAATTAAGGATTGAACGGCAGATGCGCCGGCATCTTCTGTTCGCTTTTCACCTACTCTGCGGGCAATGATAGCGGTGACAGCCACGGCCAAACCCATGGCAACGGAATAGAGCAAAAACAAGAAGGTTTCAGTAAGTCCCACCGTTGCTACTGCCGATGCTCCCAGTTTGCCAACAAAATAGATGTCCACCACCGCAAATGTTGACTCCATAACCACCTCCAGTATCATGGGGACAGCCAGTAGGAAGATCGCGCGACGAAGGCCTATTTTGGTATAATCAGCATCGGTGCCACGGAGGGCGTTTTTCAATTCTTGCCAGATGGTGGGTTTAATAATCAATTCACTTGGTGGTTCTTCCCGGTTCATATTTTAGGTAAAATTTAAGATCGTAAAACACTACTCAGCATAACATCGCAAGAAAGTGATGATTTTTGCAGATAAAATAATTCCATTAACCAAATGTATGGCCTTATTCATTACAAAAAAAGGGGATATCATGACAAAAATGAGGAGAACAAGCTGGTAAACAATAAAAGAAACTTTGGATGCTAAAAAAGAAATCGCATAACATGTATTTCCCTGTTGATTTCGCTATATTTGTGTAAATGTCGAAAAATGAATAGAATGATTAAATAGAATACCCGGAATCTTTGGCCAATTCACTAAAATTGAGCGGAAAGGATTTTGAAGCAGAAATAAAAACCAGCTCAATGGTAAAACTTTTTGAATTGGGAAAAGTCTCATCCGGGGTTGCTGCAAAGATATCGCGAATGCCTAAAGTCGTATCAAAACCTGAAAAGCAAAATTCTAAAAAAGCAGGAGAGATCTGATTCCTTTAGAAACACAATTTCCCTCCTGCATTTTATTCTTTAACTATCCTTTTTTGATTTCAAGGGACATCATCCATTGTACCCCGAATTTGTCAATGACCATGGCGAACAGGTCGCCCCAAAACTCTTCTTTCAATTCACTGACAATTTGCCCCTCCTGGCTTAACTGTTGATACAGATCATTGATTTCCTCTTCACTGCTACAGTCAAGGTTAAGCTGGACCGTGTTTCCTTGCGTACGAGGTCCTTGACCACACATATCAGAAGCCATAATTGAGAATTCTTCATTTCTCAAAGAGGCATGTAAAATTTGATTGTGAGTTTCTATCGGAAATTCCTCTTTGGCCGGAGATTCGCCCACGACCATTAATTCGAGTTCCCCACCGAAGATGGACTGATAAAATTGCATCGCTTCTTTGCAATTGTCTTCAAAATGCAAATAGGGTTGAATCGCTTTTTTCATGTCTTTCTATTTACAAGATCGTTTAAATCAAAAATATCTCTGTAAACTTACAGGAGTTTTTTGTCTTGTTCAATAGCGGAATGCGTGAAAAATGACACATGATATCTTTGGCTGTCAGAAAGCCGACCAACACTTGAAATTCTAAAGGCATTTCCCTATCTTTATTTTTTGCCCGGCAAAATCGCCACCAGCAAAACAACGGAAGCTTATGCAAGAGATAAATTCACAATCATTTTTAGTTACAGATCCGGTTCAACTGGACAAGACCCCAACTGTTCTGGAAACGGATGCCACTAAGAAGGAAAAGAAGAAGGCTTTGAAGGAGGTGGGTAAAAAGTTGAGTAAAATGCAGGATACCATGTATGCCCACAACAGGCATGGGGTTTTGGTGTGCCTGCAGGGGATGGATACTTCGGGGAAGGACAGTCTGATAAGGGAGGTGTTTAGTAAATTTAATCCACGAGGGGTGGTGGTTCACAGTTTTAAATCACCTTCTAAAGTGGAGTTGCAATACGATTATTTGTGGCGTCACTATTTGACGCTTCCTCAGAAAGGGAAATATGCCATATTCAACCGAAGCCATTATGAAAATGTATTGGTGACACGCGTCAATCCGGGATTTTTGTTGAAGGAAAACATTCCAGGACTTGAGCGTGTGGAGGATATCCCGCTGGACTTTTGGGAAAAACGCTTCGAGCAGATTCGGAATTTTGAAAAGCACATCACGCAGAATGGCACCATTGTTTTCAAGTTCTTTTTGCATTTAAGCAAGGATGAACAGCGTCAGCGTCTTCTGAGGCGCCTTGAGAAAAAGGAAAAGATATGGAAGTTTACGCCCAGTGATATTTCAGAGAGGGAGTTATGGGACGACTATCAAAAAAACTATGAAGAAGCCATTAACAATACTTCTACACCGCATGCACCCTGGCACATCATTCCTGCAGATGATAAGAAAATGGCCAGATACCTTGTAGCAGGATCATTCACGAAGAAATGTCGAAATTCACCAATATACAAGAACCTGCTCCTGATCAGGTGGTTAAAGATAACCTGGAGGTTTATAAAGACCTTCTAAGCAAAACTTGATACGGACGGCGACCCTATTTTTTAAAATGATATAATTTCTTTAAATTGCTTTTGGATCCAAATAAACAAACTCAAACAAAAAAGCGATACAACATGGAAGACAAAGCGTATAACGTTAGTAAGTGTCCGGTGACGGGGGCAACTAAAAAACACAGTGTTGGCTCCAGTGGGACTAAAAATCGCGATTGGTGGCCCAATCAGCTAAAATTAAACATACTGCGACAGCACTCCTCCTTATCGAACCCGATGGGGAACGATTTTGACTATGCGGAAGCTTTCAAGAGCTTGGATTTGTCCGCTCTTAAAAAAGACCTCCATCATTTAATGACCGATTCTCAGGATTGGTGGCCGGCCGACTTTGGCCATTATGGCCCCTTTTTCATTCGGATGGCCTGGCACAGTGCCGGAACTTACCGGACGGGGGATGGACGTGGTGGCGGTGGCACCGGACAACAACGCTTTGCGCCGCTGAATAGCTGGCCCGATAATGTGAATCTGGACAAGGCACGCCGCTTGCTTTGGCCCATCAAGCAAAAGTATGGCCGCAAAATTTCATGGGCCGACCTGATGATTTTGGCAGGTAATGTGGCATTGGAATCCATGGGCTTTAAAACCTTTGGTTTTGCCGGAGGACGTGAAGATGTCTGGGAACCGGAAGAGGATGTTTACTGGGGTGCTGAAAAAGAATGGCTGGGTGGAGATGTGCGCTACGAGCATGGATCCGAAGGTGTAAAAAAGGAAGGGGCCGTGGTTCCATCCGACGATGACGCAGACGGAGACAAGCATTCCCGCAACCTGGAAAACCCCTTGGCCGCTGTACAAATGGGACTAATTTATGTCAATCCGGAAGGACCCGATGGCCATCCGGATCCCGTTGCCGCCGCGAAGGATATTCGCGATACATTCGGACGTATGGCGATGAACGATGAAGAAACGGTGGCGTTGATTGCAGGTGGACATACCTTTGGTAAAACGCACGGGGCTGCTGATGCAGCACATGTGGGTCCCGAGCCGGAAGCTACCGATCTGGAAGACCAGGGACTGGGCTGGAAGAGCACTTATGGTTCAGGCAAAGGAGGCGACACCATCAGTAGTGGTTTGGAGGTTACCTGGACACAGACACCTGCCAAGTGGAGCTATTACTTTTTTGACAACCTGTTTAAATATGATTGGGAACTCACAAAGAGTCCGGCAGGCGCCCACCAGTGGGTAGCAAAAAATGGCCGTAAGGATGTGCCGGATGCGCACGATCCTTCCAAAAAGCATTTGCCTACCATGCTGACCACCGATCTTTCGTTGCGTTTCGACCCGGTTTACGAGAAAATCTCCAGACGCTTTTATGAGCATCCGCTGGAGTTTGCCGATGCCTTTGCCCGGGCCTGGTTTAAACTCACGCACCGCGACATGGGACCGCTGTCCCGTTACCTTGGACCAGAAGTGCCTAAAGAAGAGTTGCTTTGGCAAGATCCCATCCCGGCTGTCGATCACATTCTGATTGATGAGGAAGATGCAGCCATCTTAAAAGCCAAGGTCTTAAACTCTGGCCTGTCAGTGGCTCAGCTTGTTTCTACCGCCTGGGCGTCTGCCTCCACCTTCCGTGGATCTGATAAACGCGGAGGTGCCAATGGTGCCCGTATTCGTCTGGCCCCTCAAAAGGACTGGAAAGTTAACAACCCGGCCCAACTGGCCGTAGTTCTGCAAACGCTGGAAGGCATTCAAAAGGAATTCAATAGCAGTCAGGCAGGCGGCAAAAAGATTTCGCTGGCCGACCTGATCGTTCTGGCGGGTTGTGCCGCGGTTGAGAAAGCTGCCAAGGATGCTGGCCACTCCATTAAGGTGCCCTTTACACCGGGACGCATGGATGCCTCGGCCGAACAAACCGATGTTGAAGCTTTCGAGGTTTTGGAGCCTGCAGCTGACGGATTCCGCAACTATTTGAAGACGAAATTTACGGTCCGTACCGAAGAAATGCTGATCGATAAGGCCCAGCTACTGAACCTCACAGCGCCAGAAATGACCGTTCTTGTTGGTGGCATGCGGGTTTTGAACACTAACTTTGACCACTCTAAGCATGGTGTTTTTACGCAACGTCCGGAGACCCTCACCAACGATTTCTTTGTTAACCTGCTTCAAATGAACACGGCCTGGAAGCCGGTCGATGAAACCAAAGAGACCTTTGAAGGCAGGGACACTGGTAGCGGCGAGCTCAAATGGACCGCCACACGGGTGGATCTTATTTTTGGATCCAACTCCGAACTCAGAGCGGTGGCTGAGGTTTATGCTTGCGCGGATGCTCAGGAGAAATTTGTGAAAGATTTTGTGGCGGCGTGGAATAAGGTGATGAATTTAGATCGTTTTGATTTAGGGTAATTAAGCTATCTGGTTATCAGATATCTTATTGTTAAGATGTTGAAAAGGAGGTCGCTCCCGCGACCTCCTTTTTTTGTTTAAAATAGATTTTCTTTTTTGTGTTTAAGCCACACTGAATTTTTCTTTTTGGCTGCAGCCCCAAAAAGGAAACAAAAAGGGCCGCCGCTACCGAAAAATCACTAAAAATCAGCCCATTCGACTAAAACCTGCGAAACTCGCTTTGCTCAAACAGCGCAGATTTTTAAACGTCGAATGATCTGATTTTATTAACGCGATTTTTCAGAGGCGGAAATGAAGTAAATTCCTGACATAAAGCGTAGAAAGAATTTATTGGTGCGACCTCCTTTTTTTGATGGTGTGTATGATTAAACGGAAAAGGGAGACAAGGAGGTATAACAACACGGAAATAAAGATCACAAGGGTTGATAGGTGATTAATTCTATCCACTTGGTGTTGTAAAAAAGGATGGCGAAAATGTTTAATAAATTGGTGAATATCCAGACAGAAAGAAACCAGGTAATTTCTGTCTTTAGGGCGGTATATGGGATCACAATATTCTTCATACGATAAAAATTTGTAGGTTGTGGCCTGATGCCGGTTTCTGCTTTTGGCATCAAGGACTTTGGATGCTTAAAACTTTGTTAGCTTATCGGGCATGGTAATTACTTTACCGGTATCTATGGCGTCCTGACCTAGAAGTGTCCAGACGGAGCCATAGTAGCCCTGTTCAAAAAGGCCGGGAACGGGCTTGCCTTCTCTCACGGAATCGGCAAAACCAATCAACTGTTCCAAGGTGCCGTCGGTGTTGTCTTCTGCTACCACTGGATCGCCCTTATAGGTGCTGGCCAATTCAGCATCCCACGAAGAGCTGCCCAATGACACTGCTCCAAATACGCCCTCATTGATATTTTGGATCAATTGAACGATGCCGGCCGGCATTGGCGGAGCAGGCTGCTCTTCATAAAACAATCGGTTGGTCTCCAGTTCAATGGCACCTTTGTCGCCCAATACCTGGACTTCCAGACCATGCTTTTTATTCTGAATCATGGAGTCATAAATAAACTGCGTACCATCGGCATAGGAATAGATGAGGGCGACATTGTCTTCGACTTCGCGCCCGTCTTTCCAATAACTGATGCTGCCAGCGCCACGCACCTCTACGGGCAAAGCTTTTTAGCCCAGTTGGCGACCTGAATATGATGGGATGCAATTCGGTCATCAAACCCAAAGAATACTCCCGGTACAATCGCCAATTGATAAAGCGCTCCAATTCGGGCCGGTCGGCAGGCACCGGTCGGCGCCAATTGTTGTTTCGATGCCAGTAGGCCCTGATTTGGGTGACCATACCCAAATCACCGTTATGTATGCGATTCATCCCCTTCAGGAACTTGGGATCGAACAAGCGCTGATGGCCAATATGAAGAATGTTTCCCGTTCGGTAATGCGCTTCTGCCATGGCGTAAGTGTCGTCCATCGTCAAAGCCATGGCCTTTTCACAAAAAACATGAATGCCATTGTTCAAGGCATCGACTGTAACACGGGCATGTTCGTGCAAAGGGGTGGCCACTACAATGGCATCCAAATCCTTCATTTCAAGCAGCGACCGGTAATCGCGAAAAACCTTGGCATTGGGCACCAAACTCAGGGCATTCTTGATGCTTGGTTCGTAGATATCGCATATGGCCACCACTTCCATGTTCTCCGTTTCGCTCACCGAATTAATCTGCCTGATCAGATGCGCCCCACGAGAACCTGGTCCAACCACCCCAATCCTCACCTTCTCTTTTTGCGAAATGCTTTGCGCCGATATCCTGTTCAACATTGTTCCGGGCGCCAGCATAACTCCCCCTGCCACTAATCCCTTCTTCAAAAATGACCTTCTACTTTGATTGTCCATATAAAAATATTCTACAATAATCGATTAAAGACCGGTTCTCCGGTTACACACTCATAGATGCTCACATCGGGAAAGTTGTCAAAAATAACTGCCCGCTGGTGTTCATTGGCCGCCATCACGGCCGTGGATAATACTTCGGCCGTAAGAGGAGATGGCGCTTTTACAACAATTAATTGATCCTCCTCAACAACGGTGTTATTGGCTGCACGGATAATATGTGGAACACCCTCTTTTGTTTGGGCATCCCCCTTCTCTTTTAATCCGGAAACGGATAGAGCATCATCCTTAAGCTCAATCAGCATGGACACTTGCGAAACAGGATGGTGAATGGTCAAGGGCCAGCAATCGCCCAGTGGGTGCGTACCAATGGTCGCCACCGTGCTTTCTCCAAAACTGATAAAAGCGATCTCCACGCCTTTTTCCAGTAAAAAATCCCGCACTTTTTCAACCGCCCAGCCTTTACCAATTCCTCCCAAATCAATCCCGGCTAAGGGACCTTTAAACTTGATTTCACGGGTTTTGGGATTCCAATCTACCTGCTTCCACCCTACTTCACCCATAACTGCTGCTTCCTCTAAACTCAAATCACCGGATTTCAGAGTGCGGGTTAGATGCAGCAAACCAGCATCAAAAGCGCCATCCGTAGCCTGATAAAAATAGTCACAGGCATCGAAAACCCGGGCCAGAGGATCTGAAACTTTTACAGCAGAATGAGCTGCTTTACGGTTGATGACTGAAAGTTCAGCTTCCTCCATATAACAGCTCATCCGCGCCTCTTCCTCCTTTAGCATAACAGCCACCTCTCCACTCAAAGCCTCATTAGAAGCTTCAGTTTTAGTCTCCAGCACCAGGTTAAACCGGGTGCCCATGGCGAAACAACTGTAGTGAAATACCTGCATACTACAAAAATTAAACAATGCTAAATATAGGAATTTATGGCCTAACCCACTCCCATACTTAGTCCTTACTGAGCAGAAATACCCATTACATACTTCCTGCTTGCCGGTATGCGATTCACCACATCCGGGTTTTCATCTTCAATATAATAGTACTCGATATTGGTTTGTTGGGCCGCCTTTAAAACGGCCGGAAAATCAACCTGTCCGGTTCCCAAAACCACATCATTTTCACGGGGCGTACTTCCCGAAAAATCACCCACAACCCCTTTGCGTAAATCTTTCATATGCATTAAACGAAAGCGCTCAGGATATTTGTTCAGCAGCTCAACCGGATCAGCACCTGGATGCATCGTCCACAATAAGTCTATTTCAAAACTCACATAGTCGGGATGGGTGTTTTGAACAATGTAATCAAAGAGTGTACCATCTTCATGGGGACGAAATTCAAAACCATGGTTGTGGTAGCAAAAGTATAGACCCTTTTCACGAAGCGCTTTCCCTGCTTCATTAAAGTCCCTCACCGTCCTTTGGGCATCTTCCAGAGTAAAGATATCCTCAAACGGAATGTAGGCCACACGTACATATTTGGCCCCAAGGGTCCATGCCTCATCCGCTACGCGTTGAACATCCTTTGTAATGGCGTCATAACTGACGCCATAGGAAGTACATACCATCCCTCTCTCATCCAGCAAGGCACGCAATTCTTCAGCGCTCTTTCCAAACAAATTAGAGAACTCAATATTGGTGATACCCATTTCTTTAATCATATCGAGTGTGGCTGGCACGTCTTCTGAAAATTGCTCTCTGAATGAATAGGAAACCACGCCCGGATCAGGAACCAATGGTGATTGCCTGGCCACTTGCAAGGCTGTAGTGGTGGTATAATACTTAGCCAGCATATTGGGCACTTCCCAGACTGGCAATTCTCCTTCTACAAGGAAATCCAGATACTTATCAGCCACCTGTCCAAAATGGGCCTCGTGTCCCACACGATAGTGATCGGGAACTTCAACCCGGAACGCTTCACCATTCTCGATTAGTTCAATACCTGGAAATAGTTCCGCCAAAGGACCAAACTCCTGTTGAACCGCCTGCTTCCATTCATTGGCATCAACACCTTCGGCAGGTTGTAAAAACAACATGGGAACAAAACCTTCCTCCTGACCTTGACGAATCACTAAATCAGATAAGGAGCCCTTCATCATCGAGTAGTGGCTGTCACCACCCCCTTCGGGTGCTTCAAAATCCCAAATGACGGAGACTTCTGCATGAACGCCTTTTAGGGCATAATTCATTTCGCCATTGGCAAATACATTCAGAACGTCCTGGTTGTCCAGGTTGCCCTCCAGGTATTCCGGAATCTCATCCAGACCCGTCACATCCAAAAACTGGTCACGCGTGATGCTGGTCGACCAACGACTGGCACCATAAACATCCACATCCTGTTCATAATCCAACACCACATCGGGGAAACAAACCCATTGAATTAAATCCACCAAATGAGTGGTCACATCAATGATGCCCTCTCCCTGCTGGTTAACGTCAAAATACCATGGAGGGCGACGAAGCACGGAACCAGCCACATTTTTACGAAAATGGTGTATGCTTTTTTTCACCACAGCCGGATCATCAGCACTTCCCTTTTGCAGAGTCCCAAACAGTCCGGGCATCTGTGATATGGCGCGCTGGAGCTGACTGGTAATTTCATAACGCTCTGTCATCACATCATACAACAGCACGTTGTTTTGATCGGCCAGCGAAAACGCCTCTTTGAGTTGTTCAAAACTTTCCCCGTCAATCACCATGGGCTTATCAGACAAGACATTGAGTCCGGCCTCTACCGATTGTTTGATATAGGAAGTCTTCTTGCTGTTATTACCGGCCAGGACCACCACATTGCCCTTTTTCTCGCGCAACATGCGCTCCAGATAGTCCTCGCCCTCATAAATCTCCGAATGCCAGCTGGTGGGCGATGCTTCGCGGGAATTAAAGCCCTCAATGCGTTGCATGTGCAAATCCAAATCTGGTCCCTCTGGCGCATAGATATGCACCACTGAATCCACCTGATCATACATTCTCTTTTGTATCAAGGCCGCATGGAAATGCCCCGGATCCAGGGTAATCAATTTGACTTCATTCTCGGCACCTGTAAAAACCGTGGCCGGTTTTTGCTGTTGGCACGAAACAAAAGTCAGTAGTAACAAAAAAGAGAATCCTTTAAATAGATACTTCATTTTAATCAATTATTTAATTTAAAAAGCGACGGTGCCATTTTCTATACGAAAAACAAGCTGCTTTTTTTACGTCTTTTTCGTGAGGCAGAATATAAGAGCTTCCCCTTAAACTTTGGGTTCCCAGCCGGGCTCGTATTCACGGCTCCAAAGTTTTAAGGCATCAGCGTCCTGTGTTTTTCCGGTGACAGGATCAATGATCAAATCCTTTTTCACCCGGTAGGCCAGGTTGGCCAAGTGACACAGATGCGTGCTTTTCATCATCTCATCCATGGGCGAACGTTGTTGCTCCTTGCCTCTGATGGCATTAAAGAAATTGTTCACATGCAAAGTGGACATTCCTCCGCCACCGCCTAGGTCGGTGCCACCTTCGCCATCCGAAGATTGTCGTTCGCTGATCAACTTGCCGCCTCTGTCATATAGTTTATAACCGCCACGGTTGACAAACACAGAACCTTCACTCCCGAAGATGACGGTTCCACGATCGGATCCATAGGTGTTATAGGCATTGCGACTCTTTCCATCCCACTGAATGACCTTATTTCCGGGATAATAGTAGGAGGCCATCATGGTGTCATACATGGTCCACCCGTCGTTCAGGAAGTGACGCTTGTCGGCCTCCACCGACACCAGCTCAGGATGCTCTACCTGCAGCGCCCAACGGGCAATGTCCAATTCATGAATGGCATTGTTCCCCATTTCAGCCGTTCCAAAATCCCATCCATACCAATGCCAGTTATAATCCCAGGTATTGTACTGATAAGCCTTACGCGGTGAAGGGCCTTGAAACAGTTCCCAATCCAACCCTTCAGGAACCGGAGCATTGGTGGCAATGGGAGATTCTCCCCGTCCATTGGAATAAAAGGCCACCGCTTTATAGGGTGTACCAATAATTCCCTTGTGAATTTGGCCTACAATGTCGATACTTTCCAGGGACGAGCGTTGTTGGTTACCCAGTTGAATAATCTTTCCATATTTCTTTTGAGCCAGCACCAGCAATTCACCCTCGCGGGCATTGTGACTCCCGGGCTTCTCCACATAGACGTGCTTGCCGGCCTGTACGCCCATTATGGCGCCTGGTGCATGCCAGTGGTCGGGCGTGGCATTAATAATGGCATCCACATCCGGATCGCTCAACACCTTTCGGACGTCGTTCTCCAACTTCGCCGTATAATCTATATGCTCCGCAAATTTAGCAGCAGCTCTTTCGCGCTGATGCTTCATAACGTCACACAAATAAAGCAGACGTACATTGTTCGATTTCATGGCGATGGGCTCATAATAAGCACCCAGTCGACGGCCCAATCCAATAATACCAATATTCAGGCGGTCATTGGCACCAATTATGCGGGCATAGCTGCTTGAACTCATACCCATACCGGCAATGGTAAATCCGGCTGCTCCTAAGGCAGATTTTTTTAGAAAATCTCTTCTACTGTTTTCCATAATATCCTAGATTTTTTTTTCGAAATACAGATCCAAAAATTGCGAATGCAAGATACCTGTTGAAGACAGTAAACGAACCCGACAATTGATTCAATTAAACGGGACAAATGATTCACCCATCATGAAACACTACTAATACAGCTCTTTTACTTCGTATATTCGGAGGGTGTTGTGTCGTAAACCTTTTTAAAGCATTGGCGGTAATAGTCGGCATCTTCAAAGCCGACCATCAGGCCACTTCTCCAATCGATAAATCAGGCCTTTGCTTCAAAAGTTCACAACTCTTGCGTAAGCGCACCCTTCTGACAAATTCCACAGGAGATACCCCTGTAAAAGAAGAAATTTTCCGATAGAGCGTAGAACGGCTCATGTGGAGGGCCCGGCCTAAATCTTCAACACCAAAACCAGTCTGTGCCAAATGACGCAGGATTAATTGCTCCGCCTGCTCAATGAACGCGTTTTTCACCACCCGACTTTCATCACCGGGTTCGCTCACCCCTTTGAGCAACATTTCCCGGTAACGGGCCCGGGCGGTAAGGATATTGCTTACTTTACCGACCAGGATGTTAAGATTAAAGGGCTTGACCATATAATCATCTGCCCCACAATCCACACCAGCTCTTTGATGCTCAACAGCCCCAAGGGCTGTCAGCAGCAATACCGGAATGTGACTGGTTGCTTCTTCGGCTTTAACAATGCGACACAGTTCAAATCCATTTTTACCAGGCATTAAAACATCGGATATAATCAAGTCGGGCAGATGCTCCCCGACCATCAACAAGCCCTGTTCACCATCAGCCGCCTCAATTACATTAAAATGACCCAATCCCTCCCGGATGAAGCCCCTAAGATCGGGATTATCTTCAATAACCAGGATGGTAAACGCATGTCGCTTCAAGGTAGCATGATCCGATCGGCTAATACAAGGCTCATCCGCCATCTGCAGGCCATCCAGGTCCATTTCAGCGTCCATTTCAGCGTCCAATTTTTCCTGTAAGGGAAGGCGAAACACAAAAGTACTGCCTTTTTCACCAGAATGCTCAAGCAGGAGATCCCCCCATGCAAACGGGCCAATTCACGGGAAAATGCCAGTCCGATACCTGCCCCCTTACCCTGCCCCTTTCTGGCCTCTCTACTCCTGTAAAACCTTTCGAAAATCCGGGACTGTTCAGCTGCGGGTATCCCTGAGCCACTATCTGTAACCCGAAGTTGAACAAAGGATTTAGCCTGTTTATCACCCCTACTTAAAGAGATAGAAATAGGGCCATCCTCCGGCGAATATTTGATGGCATTGGTCAGCATATTTGAAAAAACCTTTCCTACCAGGTCATGATCAAAATAACAATCTGACTTTTGAATATTTGTATCTACCTTAACTCTTAAGTCTTTTTCATGAAAAAGTTCGGCATACAATTCCACTTGCTCATGAATAAATTTTGATATATCACCCCGGGAGGGCTCTAAAGGCATCATACCAGAATCGATCTTTCGAAAATCCAGTAGCTGAGATACCAATTTGAGCAAGCCTTGCGCATTTCTGTGAATGCGCTCCAACGACGGTCCCAGGGATGCAGGGAATTGTTTCTTTTCAATGATTTGTTCCAAGGGACCCAAAATCAAAGTCAGCGGGGTCCTGATTTCATGAGAAATTCCGGTAAAAAACCGTAATTTCCGCTCATCGGCCTCATGCACCATGCGCGTCATTTCAATGACCTGGTGACTTTGCCGCTCAATCTCATCCCGTTGCTCTGCCAACAGTCGGTTTTGCCTCTGCAAGGCATCCGTCTTTTCATCCACCGTCTGTTGAAGCCTTATTTTTTGTCGGGTTAAGGACCGCAACCGCAACCGGGACAACAAAAAAATGATACCGGTAAAAATCAATACGATTAAAGCTTTAAACCACCCTGTTTGATAAAAGGCCGGACGAATATATATGGGTAAGGAGGCGGCGCCCCAAATGCCATCCGCATTTGAACCTCTGACACGCAACACATAACGGCCCGGTGGCAGGGAGGTGAAAACGGCCACGCGCTCAGCGTGGCTGGCCTCAATCCACTGGGTGTGCAAACCATCCAGGCGAAAATAATAGCGATTTTGTAGTGGTGAAGCGTAAGATAGTGCCGCAAACTCTACGGAGAAGAAATTCTCGTCATGTTGTAGAACCAATTCGTCCAGATGCGGCAAGGAGACAGGCAGGATGACCCGGTCGTTAATGACTTCACCCGGTTCAACCATCCGATTGTTCAACCGTAAACGGGTGAACCGGACCGGGGGCACAAAACGATTTTCCCTGAGACTATCGGGATGAAAGGCAAAAAAGCCATTTAAACCGCCCACATAAATCTTTCCCTCCTCGTTCATGGAGAAGGCGTCATCAGAAAACTCAAAACCCGAGAGGTAAATCTTAAACGTACCGGAGGAGGGATCAAAGCGTGAAAGTCCGTTGGCCGTCGACAGCCACAAAAAGCCACGCTGGTCCTGCATAATGCCATACACAATGTTGTTGCTCAGGCCATCGTCCTGCGTGAAATGGTAAAAGCGATCAGTTTCCGGGTTATAACTGTTTAAGCCACTGTGTGTCCCCAACCAGATATGATCATCCTTGTCTTTAAAAGCGACGTAAACCTTATTGTGAGACAAGGTGGTAGAATCTCCAAATGCCTGACGATGGCTTTTCATGGCCCTCGTCTCAGGATTAAATCGGTAAACCCCTTCGCCATCTGTGGCCAGCCACAGGTGGCCCTGGTCATCCTCACAAATGGAACGAATGAAATCCTGGCGGCCCGACGGAAGATGGGCATCCCAATTCCTGATCCACTCCGCCTCCCCGGTATCTCTGTCGTATAAAACAAGTCCACCCGTTGTCCCCACCCAAAAACGGTCCTTACTATCCTCGAAAAGCGTATAAATTGTTTCCGGAAAAGAAAGTATTTGACCCTTTTCATCCAAAGCCGGCTGAAAAACCACCTCATTTCCAGAGTTGATGTCTATTTGAGCAAATCCCCTGCTGTATCCAACCCATAGCCGATCCTGCTTATCCAGATAGAGTACCCGAACACCGTTATCCGGCAGACTACCTTCCTGCTCGGGATCAGCAAAATAATGTCTTATTTTTCCTGTTTGCGGATTGATGTAATCGAGGCCCTGGTTGCGACTTCCAGCCCAAATATGACCCTGCGCATCCTCACTCACCGAGCGTATATCATTGCTGTGAAGGGTGTTCTGACTTCCGGGGGTTTGCATATAGCGAATAACCGGCTGCTTGTAGGGGTCATATTTGGCCAGTCCGTTAAATCCGGTACCAATCCACAAAACCCCCTCCGAATCCGCCAGAAGGCTGATGATATGATTGCCCGGCAAACTTTTATCATCGTAAACCTGGTTGACAAAGTAGCCATCGACCATCAGGTTCTGATTCTTTTCCAACAAGCGCACCAGTCCGTTTTGGGTACCTACCCAAAACTCCCCCGGAGCACGTTCACAAATAACATTGAAAAGGGTACCCGCCGGAATCGCAGGTGAAGCGGAGGCATCAGAAAAACTTCTGGTTTTGACCAGGGTGTTTTCCCGGTATTCAAAACAGGCCACCTCACGGGCACTCACCGTCCACAAACGTTCCTCCGTATCCCGAAACAAAGAAAGCACTTCTCCACCGGTTTGAGCAGGCAAAAGCACCGCCTTTTCAGTCAGGCCTCCTTCTGCCAGAGAAACCAATTGCACCCCATTGGAAGTGGACACCCAAACCTCCCCTCCGCCGTTATCCAGCAGCGACAACACATTGTTTCCTCTTAAGCCGTCTTTTGATGAGAAATTGGTAAAGCGAAGACTTTCCGGATTCAATACGCTCAGACCGACCGTGGTGCCGACCCATATCCCTTGTTGCAAAGGGAGGATGGCATTCACATCATTCCCTGAGAGCAAGTCCGTCTTTCCGTTGACGGATTGGTAATTCTCAAACAACAGGGTGCGCGTATCAAATTCGGCCAAACCGCTGCCGGTAGTGCCAATCCAAAGGTGGTGCCGGGCATCGGCCACCAGCGTTACCGTGATATTGGAACTGATCCCTCCCGGATTGCCATGATCCGGCTGGTAAGAAAGAAACTCCAAACCATCGAAGCGCGATAGACCATTGTAAGTAGCCAGCCATATAAAACCACTGGCATCCTGAGCAATACTAAATATCGAGTTTTGTGGCAGTCCCTGAAGCGTTGAATAACGTTCAAATGTAACGGGTGATTGAGCCGCCATTGTGCTTAACACTATAGAAAAAAAAACCGCAAGCACCAACCTCATCATGACCATATAAGTTTTTACAATGCAGACACCGACAGACCATCCTGTCGTAATTTATCGAACCATAGGCAAATATAAGGATATTAAAATAATTGGCTTAAGCTCAGGAATCTTTGTTTAAGGAGGGGATAACTACCCCTTTCCTGATCAATATTTTATTATCTTAGTGCGTTGGAAAAAAGTTTATAAAACAACCACGCATGGCCGAGGACGAGAAACGCGAAACGGAGATCAGTAAACTGACCATCACCAACAAACTATATGGCAGGAATATTGAAAGAGCCCAAATCATACGTTTGTTTAATGGGGTTGGTAAAGGGGAAGGACTGGTGCTGGCCGTTCCTGGTGTTTCAGGTGCTGGGAAAACCGCGCTCATTCAAACGCTGAAAAGACCTGTAAAAATCAACAATGGTTTTTTTATTAGCGGTAAGTTTGAGCAATACCAAAAGGACATTCCCTATTTTGCCTTTCGCCAGGCACTGGTGAGTTTTTACCATTCGCTGTATACAGAAGACCAGCTCATTAGGGACAAATTTACGCATCTCATACAAAAGGCGGTGGGTGCGCTGGGACAGGTCTTAACGGATCTGGTGCCCGATTTTGAAAAACTATTGGGAAAGCAGCCTGAGTTGGCTGTGGTTAGCCCCCAGGAAGCGCGTCACCGTTTCTATGCTTTATTTCACAGACTGATAAGAGCCATTTCGCTACCAGAACATCCGCTTGTATTGTTCATCGACGACTGGCAGTGGGCCGACATGGCTTCCATAGAACTGCTCAAAAATTTGCAGGTAGGTACTGAACTGCGCTACCTGATGCTTATTGTAGCCTACCGTCAGAATGAGGTGGACATCCATCATCCATTAACAACGACCCTTAACGAACTGCAGCTGAATGAGATCCCCTTCAAAAGAATAGAGGTACAGAACTTAAACCATCAGAATGTTTATCATTTTTTAAAAGAAACACTTCTTCCGGAGGCCTATCGTTTAGAGGAGTTGGCCCAGATTATTCACGAAAAGACAAAGGGCAATCCTTTTTTTATTAAATCAGCCTGCATTATCTTTCAGCTTGTAAGATGCTTTGGCTTAATGAAGTGAACAAGCGCTGGGAATGGACAGAAGCGGGTGAACACAAAATACAAATCCCTGAAGATGTGGTAGCCCTATTTGTCACCCAACTCAAAAACACCCCGGACACCACCAAGCAATTATTATTCTATGCCGCTTGTCTGGGTAACAGATTTGACCTAGAAATATTTAGTATCGCCAGCAAAAAATCACTTCAGGAATGTCAACAGTTTTTGTCCTCGCAGGAAGTTAAAGACATCATTAAACCATTAACAGAACAGATAGAAAGACCGGAATTCAAGAATGGGTCGCCTACTACTTCTTATATATTCCAACACGATAAATTACAACAGGCGGCCTTTTCGTTGATTGATGACCGGGAACAAACGCCTATTTTTCGTCAAATAGGGCAACTCATGCTCACCCAGCTTCCGGAAAAGCAACTCAATGCCAACTTATTTGAAGTAGCCAACCTGATGAATGCGGCCTTTGAATTGACAACCGGCATGGATGAGCAAGTTAAACTGATTGAACTTAATGTCAAAGTAGCCCGCAAGGCCTTTGCGGCTGCAGCCTATAATACCGCCCTTCAATACTATAGAAAGACCGAACAGCTCATCGGGTTTTTCCACCTGGAGGAATTTTTGTCAGGCCAGCATCACCAGTTCTACATCGGATTTTTGAAAGACAGCGCCCGGTGTGAGTTTATTGAGGACCATCAGGAATCTGGGGAAGAAATCATTGGCGAAGCCCTTAAGCATTCAGTGAATGCCTTAGAAAAGGCAGAAGTTTACAACATCCTCATCACTCAATACACGCTGCAGGCCAGATACCCCGATGCCATCCATGCCGGTCAGTTGGCCTTGAAGGAATTGGGTGTCATTTTGCCTGAAAAAGATTTTGATGCGGCGCGGGATAAGGAAATTGCCGAGGTACGCCAACTACTGACCACCCAAACAGTGGCTTCGTTGGGCGATCTGCCAAAGATGAGCGACCCGGAGATGCTGATGATTTGCAGCCTGCTCATCACCATGGGCCCGCCCTGTTACCGGTCTCATCAAAAATTATGGAGTGTAATAGTGCCACTGGTGGTCAAATATACCATTGAACATGGCAACATTCCACAAATTGGCTATAGTCACACCGCTTTTGGCGGCCTGGTGGGATGGGTGAATAAGGACTATGAGCTGGCCAAAGCGTTCAGCGAGGTCGCTGAACGCATCATGAAAGAACAATTCACGTCTCCTACCGACCAGAGTGTTTATTACCTGATGGTTGGCAGTTCCATCCGGCATTGGTTCAGACACATGAAATATGGCTCCAATGACTATACGGATGCCTACGAAACAGGCCTGCGCTCCGGCAACCTACAGTATGCCGCCTATGCCTTCGGACATAACATGTATTGCAGGTTCTATCAGGGTGTAAATCTGGAAACCCTGATGATGGAAACCGGGCAATCACTCAATTTCAGCAAAACCCGACACAACCAATGGGCCATTGATTTATTCAATGGCGGCTTGAGCGTATTCGCTGCCCTTTCGGGCAAAACACCGGTGGTTGAAAATAGCTTATTTGGGAACGATGGGGACTATTTGTCCGAGGTGGCCGCTCACCAAAACATTCAGGTCACCTGTATTTATAAAATATTAAAGACCTTTGGTCACTATCTGTTTAATCAATACGATGAAGCTTTAACACTGACCCGCGAAATTGACCCCATTCTTTATTCAGTGGGTACACAAGGCTTATTACCGTGGCCGGAATATGTTTCAACCAAGTTACTTGTGATGACCGCATTGTATCCGCAGCAAGCTCCTGAAACACAACTTGTCTGGTTAGCTGAGATCCACCGAATGAACAAGCTCTTAAAAACATGGGCCCATAGTTCACCGGAAAATTTCAAACATAAGTACCTGTTGGCAAGTGCCGAAACAGAGAGAATTGAAGGTCACCCTTTGGTCGCCATAGACCTCTATTCAAAAGCCTGTGAGGATGCCCACAAAAACGGATTTACGCAATGGGAAGGTATTATATATGAACGATTATACAATTTCTGGATCCATGCAGACAACAGTCATTTAGCCTACCACTGTTGGAAGCAAGCCTATTTCCATTACAAACAGTGGGGCGCCACTGCCAAGACGGATGCCATGGAGGCCGCGTATAAAAAATTTCTCTACCAAACGCTCACAAGCACCAATTCAGCCTGGGCGGATGACCATCTTGCCTGTGACGCCCAACGAGAACCTTTGATTCATCAAATAATAGATCATCAAATGAATCAGGTGCGGGACTTTGTAGCCCACATGGAAAAATCCATTCTGGGCGATAAGGCCATGAATCAGGCCAGAGAATTAGCAGAGGCCACCACCCGTTTAAGGCGCGAGATTACCATCCGAAAAAAGGCTGAAGAAGAAATCATTCTCAAAAACAAGGAGTTGGAGCAACTGAATGCCCAGAAAGACAAATTCTTTTCCATTATCAGCCACGATTTAAAAAGTCCCTTCAATGCCATTCTGGGATTCAGCAGAATGCTGGCTGAAAAGGCTCAGGACAATAATTTGGAGAAAGTAAAAAAATACGCCGATATCATCAACGACAGTTCTGAAAAATATATGGACTTGTTGATGAACCTCTTTGAATGGTCCAATCAACAAAGAGGGGGCTTAGAGTTTCAACCCATCCATTTCAACCTCTCAGATTTAATGATGGAAATTGAAATGTTGTACATGGAAGCGGCCCAAAAGAAACAAATCCGACTCGTGAATCAACTCCCGGAACAACTGGATTTATATGCCGACCCGTCCATGGTCAGCACCATATTACGCAACCTGGTCTCCAATGCAATTAAATTCAGCCATCCGGGCGGAGAAATACGGTTAACAGCCCGATACACCGCTGATTCGGTTGAAGTATGTATCAAAGACGCCGGTGTAGGTATGCCCCCTGAAATAGCTAAAAATCTTTTTCAGGTTGAAGATTATCATTCAACCCCCGGCACGCAAAATGAGGCAGGGACCGGCCTGGGGCTAAATCTCTGCAAAGATTTTGTAACAAAACATGGCGGAAAAATATGGGTAGAAAGCCAGGAGGAGGTGGGATCTGCCTTTTTCTTCAGCATTCCAAAAAAACAAAAACACGGGAATCCATGATAATAGAAAATACCCTTACCCATTTATTATAATAACAAATACAACAGAAAAATAGGGATTTATATTTAAATTCGACCTTCTAAAACTTTAAAAGATATCAGTTATGAAAGCCAAACTATTTCTTGTTCCTTTAATATTAATGATGTTTATTCCGGTTGCTAGCAGTCAAAGTGGTTGGGTTCAACTCTTCAATGGTGAGGATCTTGAAGGTTGGGAAGTATTGAACGGCAGTGCCCCTTTTGAGGCAGAAGACGGAACCATTGTCGGCACCTCCATTCTAAACTCACCAAACACCTTTCTGGCGACCAAAAAGAAATACACCAATTTCATATTGGAATACGAGATAAAAATGGATGAGGGACTTAACTCTGGCGTTCAAATTCGTAGTCACAGCACCAAAGAATACAATGATGGCAGGGTTCACGGACCACAAATTGAGTGTGAGGACACGAAGCGTGGTTGGGCAGGTGGCATTTTTGATGAAGCACGAAAAGGATGGCGATATCCTCTGGAATACAACGAGCCAGCCCGTTCTGCATTCAAAAAAGGTGAATGGAATACCTTTAAAGTGGTAGCCTGGGAAAACCATATCATGACCTGGGTGAATGGGGTTCCGGCGGCCAATTTGGTGGAAGAAGCGGTGGAGACCGGATTTATTGCCCTGCAGGTACACAGTATCGGCAATGAAAAACAAGCCAACAAAAAAATACGATGGAAAAACATTCGTATCAAGGAGATGACGTCTGCTGATTTTGAGCCCTTCAAAAATAGGGGAGCGCCTGAGGTCAGCTATCTCAAAAATCAACTGACCGAAGCAGAAATAGCAGATGGCTGGCAATTGCTGTGGGATGGACAAACAACCAATGGTTGGCGGGGTGCCAGACTGGATCATTTCCCTGAAAGTGGCTGGAGTATCCATAACGGAATACTCAAAGTCCATGAAGCCAGCGGTGGCGAATCGACCAACGGCGGCGACATTGTGACGGAAAAAAACTACCAAAACTTCATACTGGAAGTGGATTTCAGTATGACCAAAGGCGCCAATAGTGGTATCAAATACTTTGTGGATACAGAAATGAATCAGGGGGCCGGATCTTCTATCGGATGCGAATTTCAGATATTGGACGACCGGTTTCATCCGGACGCCAAAAGAGGGGTCAACGGCAACCGAACCATGGGCTCCTTATATGATTTGATTCGGGCCAACGGACTTGAATTTAATCCACACCTGCCTCGTGAGAAATATGTGAATGGCTATGAACAATGGAACCGGGCTCGAATAGTGGTAAAAGGCAAGCTGGTTCAGCATTATCTAAACGGAATTAAAGTGGTTGAATATGAGCGGGACACACAGCAATGGAATGCTTTGGTAGCCTACAGCAAATACAGCACCTGGCCCAACTTTGGCAACCAGACAAGCGGGCGTATTCTCCTGCAGGATCATGGCAATGAAGTGACGTTCAAAAACATTAAGATAAAGGAACTCCGGTAAGTAAAACATAATCCGATCAGCCCGGTTACCCTCAGCAACTGGGCTGACCGGATTATCATCAACTACGGCACCTCCTCTATTTCAGGAGAAATTCGGAAATAATCAAAATCAACAAAGCCCCCGGTGCTTTCCGTGGCATAATTAAAAAGGCCATAGCGATAGCCCATAAAGTGGGGCAAGGTGTAGGCCATTTGAAGGGGCTCTCCTAGGCGTGTCCACTCCTGGCCATTGAGACTGTAGAAAAAATAAGCCTTGTCGGTGCGCTCTTTGAAGTCGCCATCGATCTTGAAATAAACCTTCTTCTTAGTCAAAGGCAGTTCAGCCAAAACAACCGGCTCATCAGACTCTGCGCTAACCATAACAATCGTTTTTTGGCCATTTTCCATCTTCACCCCAACATAGCCATATTTCTTTTGAAGGGCTATAAAACCAGCATAATCACCATCTTTCATTTGACTCACATCCATCTTGGTAGTCGCAGAGCTGGTCGGCCCCATGGTACGTTGCGTAAGCATGTTTCGCGACTGTAAAACATCGGTATCTACCCTGCCGGTTGTCAGGCGAAGATAACCCTTGCGTTGATTAAGCGACCAGAAGCGATCATCCGGATTGTGGTTCCACTGCCACGCCAGGGGCAGTGCGTGGTCGCCCTTTTTTCTTTTGAACTCATCCGAGGTCACAATGCCCGACCAGTCGCGCTTATTCGCAGGCAAATCGAGATGATCGGGCACCTTTCCGTCCACTCCTAACACCGGCCATCCGTCTTCCCACACCATGGGTACCAGATAGGGGATGCGACCCAGCGATCCATAATCCCTGAACAGATAGGCATACCAATCGCCTTCAGGTGTATCAATGATACTTCCCTGAGCGATACCCCTGTCTTTAAGGGCCACACGGCTTCGTAGGGACCTGTAATATGATCGGCACGGTGCACAATAACCGTCCGCATATCGTTCTCCGGCCAGGTGATATTAAATAAGTAGTACCGACCTTGTGCTTAACCAACTGAGAACCTTCGGCGTGCAGCATCAACTTTTCAGCAGCCACAGCTCCGGCATTTTCGATAATCACCCGATCTTCGCTCCCCGGCATTATACCAGAAAGATCGGCCTTCAGCTCCACCAGGCGAATATCCCCGCCTCCATACAACATATAAACCCGTCCATCGTCATCAAAAAACAAGGTATGGTCGTGCAACATCGGCGAAAACTCAGAGGCTGTCCAGGGACCATTTTCGATATCCCTGGTGGTGTAAACATGCGTTTTTCCCGATGTAGATGAGAATGTAGTTACATAGAACACATCGTTATGGTAGCGGATACTGCTGGCCCAGGAGCCAGCGCCGTAGGCATTTTGCCCATTTTCAAGCCGCAACTTCTCATTATCAGTCAGAGTATCATAGGCATAACTCACCAGTTCCCAGTTCACCAGGTCGGTGGACTTCATAATGGGCAATCCCGGACTCATGTGCATGGTGGTACTGCTCATATAGTAGGTATCCCCCACCCGCACCAGGGCAATATCCGGCACATCCGAATAAATAAGTGGGTTGTGTGTCATTGCTTCTTTTGATTGAGCATTGAGCGTGACACCCGTAACCGCTAAAAGTACCGTAAAAAAGATAAGATGCTTCATTCGTATATAATTTTTAAGTTCCAAACGCTTGATTTCGAAATCCGAGACGGATCTCTTTAATAGTTAGCGCAAAAGCTTTTATTTAAAAAGCAGGGGTGCAAACTCCTTCAGACATCTGCGCCAGGTAAGGAACTCATGAGCAGTTCCCGGTGATTCGTAATAGATGTTATCAATGCCGGCCTTCTTTAGTCCGTCACTTAAACTTTTTGTGCGCTCCGGATTTTCTTCAGACCCAACGCCCAGAAAAAAGACCTTCACCTTTTCATTGAAAGCGGCTGAATCGCTAAAAACGCCATTGTATGCTGCATCCAGATTGTTCAGATCAATACGGCCGGCACCACTGAAACCTCCAATATAAGAAAATTTATCAAGGTTGTTGAGGGTTATATTGAAGGTCTGCAAGCCTCCCCATGATAGTCCCGCCATGGCCCGGTTTTCACGGTCGGTCAACACCCTGAAGTTCGCTTCAATATGAGGAATGATCTCCTCCAGTAAAATCGCGGAAAAGTCGGCGCCAAATTTTCTTCTGACCTCATTCATATCTTCGCCCGGTGCAGCGCGTAAGACCTCAATATTGCCGTTGTCCATTACAACGATCATGGGAGTAACCTTTCCTTCTGCTATCAGATTGTCCATAATAAAATTCATCTTTCCCTGATTGGACCAGCTGGTTTCATTTTCACCCATGCCATGCTGAAGATACAATACCGGGTAGCTTTTGTCTGATTCCTTATCGTATCCGGGAGGCGTGTACACAAAGCAGCGCCGCCATTCCTGACGGACCTCAGAGTAGTACCAGCTTTCACTGACCAGGCCGTGCGGAACTCCCTGCTTGGGTTTATAGTAATCACCCCCCTTTTCAGGAATTTCAATACCACTGACCCATTTACCCATGCCAAAAAAGGGTTTCCCATGGGGATCGGCCACACTCACGTCATCGATGATAATCTGATAATAATGAAAACCAATGACTTCAGGCTCATCAGAGATAAGGGTCCAAAATCCGTCGTCTCCCTTTTCCATCTCACCCCGAAAGCTGATTTCCACCTTCTGGGCATCAGGCGCAAATACTTTGAAGTAGGTACGCCCATCCTCCCCCACCCGGGGATAATCGGCACCAATTATATTGTACTCATTGGGTAAGGTACCCTCGGGAAAAGCCGGTGCATTTTGACCGTTGGCCATGAAAGAGATAAGAACCAGAAAGGAAAACATCAACTTTACTACATTTTTCATAATTCAAGTCATTATAAGTTAGGACATAAAAAGGGAACCTGAGTTCCTGAATAATACGGTTAATGAATGGTTACTGTAAGATGCTTCAAATCTTTCTCATCAGAGCTGTTACCATAGAAAACGTCATAATCACCCGGGACAATGGCCATTTTTCGTTGGTCCCAGTCGTAAAACTCAAACGAAGAGGGTGGTAAATCGATGCTGGCCTGAACAGTCATTCCCGCAGCCACTTCCACTTTTTGAAAACCACGAAGGGTTTTCAGAGGACCGTCCGTGTCGCCAATCTTACGTACATAAACCTGTACCAGTTCAACACCATCGCGCTGACCGGTATTTTTCACCGGGATGCTGATGTTGATGGCTTCATCCACCTTCTTGGTTGTTTGACTGAGTTGAGCCTTGCCGACTTCAAAGTCGGTGTAGCTCAAACCAAAACCAAAGGGAAACAGATGCTCAGTCGTGTACCGATACGTCTTCCCCTTCATCGAATAATCTTCAATATCACCCAGCTTATCGGAATTGGCATAGAAGGTAACGGGCAGTTTACCCGATGGATTGTAATCCCCAAAAAGCACATCGGCCACGGCTTGTCCACCAGATTCACCGCCGTACCATGCCTGTAGAATAGCATCTGTATAATCCATCACTGGTCCAAACCCAATGGCAGAACCGGAACAATTAACAAAAACAACCTTTTTACCAGCATCCTTCAAGGCCTTTAGATAAGCCACCTGAACGGATGGCAAGTCAATGTTGGTGCGGTCGCCCCCCTTGAAGCCCGGGAAAGAAACCGGCATTTCTTCACCCTCGAGATGACCCGATAGCCCACCCACAAAAACAACCATTTCAATGCCTTCCAGTCTTTTAATAAGGGTGGCATAATCCACGTTTTCTTCGCGACCAAAATCCAGTTCAACATTGGCCTGCCAGTTTTCACGCTGCGCATAGCGAATCTCTATTTGGTAGCTTTTACCGGCTTCCACCGTGAAAGGGATCCTGGTCGGCAAAGTCCGCCAATTGGTGTAGGTCTCCAGGACTTCGCCATTCACTTTAAATTCAAAAAAGCCGGTGACCCCGCCTTTAAACACCAGCTCTTCCGTCACCTCAGCGGTAAATTCTGTTTCATATTTGGCAGAGAAATCTTCCAAACGCACCCCCGGAGCAAACTCATGTTGGCCGGCAGCAGTCTGCTTTACAGCATTGGTCAATTGCTGCATGGCCACGGGTTCCCCTTCAAAGTCGGGATGGTTCCAATAAGTCGCTTTAAAGCCTCGCTTCCCATCCACAGAACCCTTGGAAAAGTAACTGATCGTTACTTTATCATCAATCAGGTCCACCGCCTTATCGTAGAAAATTTTATCAGAGGAAATTTTTGATTCGATGCCATCCAAAATGGTAATGGTGCGCACCGGCGTACCATTGTAATTGCCCCAAAGCACCTCCTCGTCGTCGGCATTGGGTCCGATGACAGCTATTTTTTCGACCAATGTTTTATTCAAAGGAAGGATGTTGTCCTTATTATAAAGCAAAGTCATGGATTCCTGAGCCATTTGGTAGGCCAGTTGTCGGTGCTCCTCATTGTTGACGATAGACATAGGGATTTGCGCCCATGGCACGATGGCCTCATCGTCCATTTCGCCCAAATCAAAGCGACCAATTAACACACGCAGCAGACTGCGATCGACATCTTCTTCCTTGATCAGGTCCTTTTCAATGGCCTCGGGCAGCATTTTATAATGGTAATTGTCCCAAATACATTCCAAATCGGTCCCCGCCAATAATCCGGTAGCCGCAGCATGCACAGGGGTAGAAGAAATATTATGCGTGGTGTGAAAGTCCGTTATGGCGCCACAGTCGGCCACCACCAGGTACTCGTAGCCCCACTCCTCACGCAAAATACGTTGCAGCAGCCGGGTGTTGCTACAACAGGGCTCGTCATCGAGCCGTTGGTAAGCGCACATCACCTGGCGGACATCGGCCTCCTGCACCAGCGATTTAAAGGCAGGCATATAAGTCTCATAGAATTCGCGCGGACTCACATTGTTGAGATTCAGCTCGTGGCGGCTCCATTCGGGTCCGGAATGCACCGCGTAATGCTTGGCACAAGCCAGCAACTTACGATATTTGGTATCCTCAGGCCCTTGCAGCCCCTTGACCACCTGCACGCCCATGCGCTGCATCAGGTAGGGATCTTCACCATAGGTCTCTTGTCCACGCCCCCAGCGTGGATCCCGGAAAATATTCACATTGGGTGTCCATACCGAGAGGCTCAAAAACGTCTGTTCTCTTCGCCTCTTCGCTGGGATTCGTGGTATAAGGCTCTGGCCTCATCTGAGGTGGCATCAAAAATACGAAAGAGCAACTCATCATTGAAAGAAGCTGCCATTCCAATGGGTTGGGGAAATACCGTCACATCATCGTTATTGGCATAACCATGTAAGGCTTCACTCCACCAGTTAAACCGGTCAATCCCTAAGCGGGGAATGGCCTCACTCTGGTCACACAGCAAGGCCGCTTTTTCTTCCACCGTCAATCTGGAAATCAGATCTTTGGCCCGCTCTTCGGAGCTAAGATCCGGGTTTTGAAACGGGAATGATTGCGCATCAACAAACTGCCACCAGTCAAAATTAAACAGCTGGTCCTCGCTACCTTTGAATACCAGATACACATCGTGCACGCCCTTTGTTTTCTTTATTTTGGAGGATACCGTTTTCCAGTTCTGCCAACCGCCGGTGTTCTCCACTTCGCAAACACCCAACAAGGTTCCGTCAACAGCTCCCAGGCGGATTTCGATACTTCCCCCTTTTGAGACCGACGCCACACTGGCCGAAAAACGCCTGGCACCCTGGCCAAAATCAACACTTCTGACTTTGAGGAAATCGCCGTTTTGGATATGGGTCACATAAATGCCCACCTCGTGGTCCGACTTGGTTTTCAAGCCTTCCGACCAGGCAATGGTTTCGGCTTCTACTCTTTTATAAGGATTTAAAGCGGCCACGCTTTCCTTTACTCCTTCTTGAGTGGGCAATAGCATGGGTATGGTGCCATCGGCATTGTACTCGAACTGTTCCAGACTGACCGAGCGCTTAAAGCCTTCGCCTCCCGACAATGCATGGGTGTGGTAAAAGAAATAGGCCTTGCCTTTGTAATCGATGATGCCGGGATGATTGGTAAAGGCCAAATGAGGAGCCCTTTCCATGATATACCCTTGGTAAGTCCACGGGCCTTCAATAGTCGGAGCCGTAGAGTAGGCTATGTACTCGGGAATACCCGCTGCTGCATAAACCAAATAGTAGAGATCCTT
Organism: Geofilum rubicundum JCM 15548; assembly: GCF_000974365.1. Taxonomy (GTDB): domain Bacteria; phylum Bacteroidota; class Bacteroidia; order Bacteroidales; family Marinilabiliaceae; genus Geofilum; species Geofilum rubicundum. The sequence continues at coordinate 48,675 of NZ_BAZW01000005.1, read as the reverse complement.
GCGTTTATAAACCCATGGGCCTTCTGTGTAGTTGGACCGGATAGTGCCATCGCGCCCTTCCTGAGAGCCAAAGGCTCAGGGGTCATATCCAGGGCAAAAATGCCCTTTTGGCCAATGCTGCGGTCGTACGAAATCATGTCCTCATTCAGTTTTACATAGTAGATGCTGGGGTTGCCCCAAAACAAATAGGCTTGGCCATCGTCATCCACAAAGACGGTAGGATCTATATCATGCCAAATATCCGCCGTGTCATCAATCAGTCGTTTACCCAGCGGATCTCTGAACGGACCAGTGGGTGAATCCGCCACAAGCACGGCCACGCCATCCCCGTGAATGGGACAGTAAAGGTAAAACTGGCCATTGCGCTCAATGGCCTGGGGCGCCCAGGCGCCATTTGTTTTGTCGCTCCAGGCAAAGTCTTTGAGTGAGGCCACCACCCCATGGTCGGTCCAGTTCACCATATCCACTGAGGAATAGGCCCGCCAGTTGTACATGGTAAAAAAATTGTCAACGGTCTCGTCCTCATCATGGGTGGTATACATATAAACCGTGTCATTGTAAACCATGGGGGCCGGGTCGGCCGTGAAATAGGTCTGCACAATGGGATTCTGAGCGTTAATACCAGTCACACCCAGGAAAACCAACAGCGTAATAAATATTCTTAATAACATGATTGTCGTATTTAAAGATTTTTTCTATTCAATTTTTACTTCCTAATTATTTTCCAGTCGCTGTGACGCAGCGTCTTAAACCTGAGAGTATCTGGTCCTTTAGCTCTTCGTCAAAAACATTAGCGAGTTACTGTGCAACAAATACAAGCTCCTCTCCTTCAACCGTCTCGATATCGTACAAATAGGATGGGCGCCGTCCAAAATGGTTTAATTGGGCCGAGGCGGAAACGACTGCCTCCTTTACAGCAGGGACCTGGTAAAAAGGATTGCTATTGCTATTGCTATCCTTTGCCTCCTCTAAAACATCCTTCCCGTTTGCTTCAAGTGCATTCGCAGCTCTGAGTCTCAGGTTTCCACCCAAGGTTGACTTAACGACCAGCCTTGTAACCTGGTACTGGTCCCATTCCAATTCAACAATCTCGAAACCACCCCGTGCTCTTAGTCCCGTTACCCGTCCCGAAGGCCACACCTCAGGCAGGGCAGGCAGCAAATGAAGTGCGCCATCGTGACTTTGCATCAGCATCTCCGTGAGTCCGGAAGTGAAACCAAAGTTCCCATCGATCTGAAAGGGCGGGTGGGCATCAAACATGTTAGGGTAAGTCCCTCCCAATTCAGAAACAGCCCGTGAATTACCATCTCCCCGGCCCACCAGTTTTATTTGCTCCCGCATGAGCTCGTAGGCATGATTCCCATCCAGCAGTCGCGCCCACAAGTTAATTTTCCAGTTAATGGACCATCCGGTGGAAGGGTCACCTCTGTGAATCAAAGAGGTACGAGCAGCATCGGCCAACTCCGGGGTATGATAGGGAGATATTTGATTGGAGGGAAACAGTCCGTAAAGATGTGACACATGCCGGTGCTTATCTTCAGGGTTATCCCAATCGTGCATCCATTCCTGCAATTGGCCATGCTGGCCAATTTGCATGGGAGGCAGCAGACTTAAAACGCGTTCCATTTCGGGCACCAATGGTTCATCCATGCCCAATATTTCTGAAGCCTGAATGGTTTTTGTCAACAGGTCGAAAACCAACTGGTTATCCATCGTCGTGCCCGAAGCGATGGACGACTGATAATGAATAGATGGTGAGTTCTCCGGCGAATTGGAAGGCACCACCACCATCCAGCCCTTTTCCGGGTCCTCCACCATATAGTCGAGACAAAACGCCACAGCCCCGGTTAATATATCATAGACAGAACGCAGGTATTCCTTGTCACCACTGTATTCATACTTATCAAAGAGATGCTGGCTCAACCAGACGCCCCCCATGGGCCACATGCCCCAGTAGGAACCGTCGACCGGCCCCGTAATGCGCCAAACATCTGTGTTGTGATGCGTTACCCAACCTTTGGCGCCATACATGGTTTGGGCCGTCTCCTTTCCTGCTTCCGAAAGCTCTCTCACCATCTGAATCATGGGCTCATGCAGTTCAGGCAAATGGGTTGGTTCAGCCGGCCAGTAATTCATCTCGGCATTGATGTTCAAGGTATATTTACTGTCCCAGGCCGGATAAAGCTGATCGGCCCATATTCCCTGCAAATTAGCTGCCTGGGTGCCGGTTGAGAGGAGCTGATCAACAGGTAGCGGCCAAACTGAAAGTAGAGGGCGGCCAGGGAAGGATCATTTCCCTGACTGAATTGTGCGATACGGACATCCGTTGGATGATGGATCGAATCGGTCTGCCCCAGATCCAGTGATACCCGATTGAAATAATTCTGATAAAAGGCGGTATGCGCTTCCTGCCTATCATTGTAATCAGACCCGAGGGCCTTAGCCAGATAGTTCTCTGCCCGCTCATCTGCATTGGCACTCAAATCCTTATAATTCACAAAATTGGTTCCGATGGAAACAAAGATGGTCACTCGATGGGCACCTTCCACACTTATTTCATGGTTGGTGGCCGACAACTCGCCGCCGTCGTTAAGAATCTTACCCAGTACGGTGAATTCAACCTGACCTTCCACACCTTCAAAATTGCTGGTGACGCCTTTCATTTGCAAAAGATCATGGCCAACCACTGAAACATCCCCGCTTTCGGAACGATCCAAAGTCGCCGTAAAACTAATGGCGTTGGACTCGTCGGCTGTTAAACGCACCACAATGACGTCATCTGAAAAAGAAGAAAACACTTCCCGCGTAAAAGTTACTTCATCCACCATATAACGGGTGGTGGCCACAGCCCGCTCAATATCCAGATCGCGGTAAAAATCGACATAATCGGCATGCCCTTCAAAACTAAGTCGAAGATTTCCGGCTGTCTGGTAAGGCATACCGTGCGATTTTTTGGAGATGACCTTTTCATTGGTCAAATCCTGCGCTTCTATGTATTTACCTTCAAAAATGAGTTGACGAATCAAAGGCAGGGCTTCAAGGGCATCGGGATTGTCATTGCGGTTGGGACTGCCAGCCCAAATGGTATTTTCATTGAGTTGGATGAGCTCAATGGCCGGGTTCCCAAAAACCATAGCGCCCAGTCGCCCATTTCCAAGAGGAAGAGCTTCTTCCCATTGAGCGGCGGGTTCTGCATACCACAATTTTAAATCAGAACGGTTGGGCTCCCTGTTACAGGAGCCAACCATCATAGATATCAAAAGTAATCCTATAATAACCTTCATGCTTAAATATTAAAACGGTAAACCCCATTAATTGGACGATCCAAGCAAAACAAATCCACCATTGGCTTGCAGGGTGACTGTCAACTGACCTTTGTCAGACACTTTTACCTTTTCATAAAAAGGTGTGCCATCCTTTTTGTCGTTATACATGGCCACCGTTTGTTGGCTCAGCATGGGCAAATCAAGTGTCAGCTTTTTACTTTCTAGCTCACCATTGACACCTGCTATATACCAAAGGTCCCCATGCGACGGGCCAATACACTATACTTACCAGGAAAACCATCTATAAAGACCGTTTCATCCCAGGTGGTAGGCAATTCCCGCATAAAATCCAGCTCAAATTCCGGCACATCGGTCAGATTATTGGGTGTTAAAGCGAAAAATTGCACAGGGTTTTGAAACAGCACACCGGTGGCCAATTGAAAAGCATCTGTGGTTAAGCGCTTTTGTCCTTGCTCATTACCCCGGTTCAAATATTTATTGAGTATAACTCCGCCAAATTCCATACTGGCCACCGAATTGCGAATAAAGGGGTGCAAGGAGGCATAGAAGGCCTCTTTCTCACGCACATCCTGAACAAAAACCAGCATTTCAGAAGCCAGCACCGCTTCGCTGCCTATGAAATTGGGATACATTCTTTCCCAACCGCGGGGAAGGGTGGCTCCGTGAAAATTGATCATCAATCCGTAGTCGTTGGCGTCCGACAGGATGTCCTCGTACAAACGGATGGTTTCCTGCTTGTCGCCTCCCAGAAAATCCACCTTCAAACCTTTGACCCCTGCTTCCTTCAACCACTGCATTTCCTTTTTGCGGGCAATGGAGGTATTCATTTTATTCAATGGCGTTTGAAAAGCATCATTGAAGGCGCCATTGGAATTGTACCACAAAAACACCCCAATACCTTTATCTTCCGCATACTTAATAAGCTCTTCCATTCTTTCATAGCCTATATTGGAATCCCACCAGGCATCAATCAGGATGTATTCGAAGTCCATTGCGGCCGCCAGATCAACGTATTGCACCTGATCGTCATAATTCATACTGGCATCCTGCCAGATGATCCAGCTCCATGTGCTGCGTCCGTATTGATAATCCTTTGAGGGTTCGTACAATGGCTCTACCACATCCCAGGGAATGGTGGTCTCCACGATGGGTTTAAGCGTTTCACCCACTGTGATGGTCCGCCAGGGCGTTACGCCCGGCAGGCCCAACTGCGCGCCGGAGCTACCGAAACCGTTGTTTTGTCCAACATTGGGGTAATCAACCGTAAATACACCATCGGAATAATGGCTTAAATGGGAAGCGCAGTAAAGGCTACTCACACCGGTCTCCGATAAAAGCACCCAACCATCTTCACCAACCTGAAAGAGGCCCGGGAACACGTAACCTTCAGCGGAGTTATTGCTGGCTATGGGTGCATCGGTTTCATACCCGCTTTCGTAGCTGGGAGAGGTACGTGCAAATCCTTCCATGGGTCGCATCATGGGCGACAAATAGGATTTGGTCGGGGAAGGAAACCGAAAACCGGTTGTTTCTCTTTCCACCACGCAGGCTCTGGTATCGCCCCATTTAGGTAGCTCATACCGGAAGGCAATGTCGTTGTTGCTGACCTGAAAAAAGACTGATATAGGCCGGTCGGCCGCATTCGCAAAGGTGCATTTGAGGGTGTTGGCCTTGTAGCTAACCCTGGATTGCTTTATTTTTTCCTGCTTATAATCCTTACTGACTTCTCCTGAATCTGATTCGATCCAACGCATGTTGGTACTAAAATCCCCCTCATTGGTCATTAAGCCCAAAGGGGAATTCTCCAACATGGTTTTATCATTGTAGGTGACCGAAAACAGGGGCCTGCCGTCCTCAACGACCACCGTTAGTTGAAGTTGGCCATCCGGACTGGAAATCTGGTTTGCCTGGAGGCTTGAAATGATAAACAGGCCTAAAACACCAGCTAAAAATCGATTTAATATGCGCATCATTCATTATTTAAAAAACAGAACTAAATTCAATGACCTACGACCATCTTCTCACTACCCAAAAACTGGTTCCCGACGATGTAAACCCCCACCGGCAAACCATTCGAAGCATTTTTACGTAAACGCCCGACTTTAATCTTACCCCCGTCAGGTTATAAACATCGACGATATCAGTCTCTGAAGTCTGCCTGAGCGTTTCTTTTAAAGCTGTGGGCGTCAGATCATCGCTGTTGGATAAATAAACACGGTCTATAAGGATGGGAATGTTACCATGGGACCAAAAGCCGATAATATAAAGGTTGGCCGGATTGGCCGGTACCATTTGTCCACCCACTTCCTTTTGCATGTTATGGAGATCAACTACCAGCTGTGTTTGGGAACCCAGATCATAGGTTGCAGCAGACGACCAATAACTGCTTTCATCAAACAGGCGAAAAGAAGCGCCACTGTTGGTCGCTTGCTTAAGCTGAACCACAATGTATTTATAGTCCGACAGGTCAATGCCATTGTCGTATTGCCATCCCCCAAACCCCCACTGACCGGTAATCAACTCACCAGTGGCCTCATTAAAAGACCCATTTTCCCATATCGAAGGATTGAACAAGCCACTTATCAAGGGAAAGGTTTTGGAAACCACGTTGATTTCCAACGATTGGGATCCCCCCAGTGGACCTTCATAGCTGGCGGTAATAATCGCTGTTCCATTTTTTAAAGCGATTAATTGTCCGTATACCATCTTAATAACATCGGGACGGGATACCATAAATTCAGCAGAAGAAGTGACATTCTCTTCATGCCCGTCCTGATAAACCGCATAAACGTTCAGCGTTTTGCTGGTTCCCAGAAGCATGTTCAGGTTATCAGATTCCACATAGAGGCGCGTCAAAGTCAATTGCTCCTCGGTATAACCGGTAAAACGGTCATCGTAAAACCTTTCCTCCGAAAAGTTTTTCTCGGTGCTGAACCAATCCACATCCACATAGCCTCCCGGTTCTTTAGTTGCATAGTTAAAGATACCAAATTTATTCCCGGTAAAAATGGAAAGATTAAAAGCCATATCCAGCTCGGATCCAAATGGCGTATATGAGGTGTTGTCCAGACTATAAAAGAACCGAGCTTTGCTGCTGCCATAATTGGCAACCGCCCGCAGATAAATGACCGGTTCAGCAATAGCAGCCCCTGTCTGCTCGAGGCCGTTGTTCTCCATAATCAGTCGCTTTTCACCATCCACAACCTTCACACCAATAAAGGCATAAGGATCCTGAAACACGGCCAGTCCGGCTACGTCGCCCTCCTTCATTTCCTGAATATGCAGCTTGATGGTGCCATAGGAATCGATTTCATCGGAATGGTAAGCAAAGATGCGCTGCGTTAAGGTATTTCTGGCTTCTAAAAACCCACTGACCACTCCTGCTGTTTGCAGACGCAGAAATCCGGGACGGTCGAACAAGGACCATTTTGAATGGTCGGCCTGGTGGTTCCAGCCCCATTGCCCTCCCAGCTTGTAATGGCGGAAATTATCATTGGTGGGCAAGACTTTCGTGGGATATTCCCGCCCCACATCCGGCTTACGGAAGGTGGTTACGCCTTGACCATTCGCGCCAACTACGGGCCAGTTGTCATTCCATGCTACCGGCTGTAGGTTGGGCAGGCGCCCAAAGGCGCCTTTATCATAAAACATAACCGTCCACCACTCACCGGTCTGGGTTTCGATCAATGCGCCCTGGTGAATATTGTCATCGTCCAGGAGAAATTTTTCTTCGTAGGGCCCCATGATGTTGGCCGATCTAAAAACCACCTGTGAAGCCGGCCATCCGCCATAGGTCGCGTAAATGTAATAATAGCCGTTAATCTTGTATAAATGACTGCCTTCCAGTCCCTCACCCGGTCGCTCAACCACCACCTCGTCATGACCCAATGCTTCAAAATTCTCATTCAATTCGGTCATCTTCAAAGTATTGATACCATGGACCACATATATTTTGCCATCCTCATCGAACAAAAGTCCCGGGTCGTAATAGCTGCCTGCTAAGGGCTTCAACGACCAGAGCCCCTCGGGATCCTCAGCGGTCAACAAAAAACTGCCTTCATCCAGCGTGTTGAAAAGGATGTAAAATTGTCCGTTGTGGTAACGCAGACTCGAAGCCCATTGTCCACGTGCATACCGGTCTTCGCCATTTAAAAGTTGATAGGCGTCACTGGAAGCAATCATCTCCAAGGGGTTGCTGCAATATTCCCAGTTAACCAAGTCGTAGGATTTTAACAAGGTGGCGCCCGGAAAAATATGCATGGTGGTAGAAACCATGTAGTAAACATCGCCGACCCGGATCACATCCGGATCCGGGAAATCAGCATGTATCAATGGATTGGTATAGGTACCATCACCATTGTCGCTGAGCGATTGCCTTTCAAAGGCCGGTCGGGGATAATCCTTCAGGGCGTATTCCTGATACCAGTGGTACACGGGCCAGGGACAAGCTTCGGGGTCGTTCAGAAAAGTATAGGGTTCACCGGGAGCCGGCGGCTCACCGGTAAATTGGGCCAGTAAATGGGCATCGGTAAACAGCAGCCAGCTGGCATTTCCGCTATCATCCATCATCTTTTTAAAGTTGGCTCCAAACCCTTCTCCGCCGGCAGTACCTGTATGGCCTTTGCCCCAGGAGGATTCGTACTTTTCATCTGCCCAGTCCATTTCGGTAATGACAATGGGGGCCATATCAGCAACGGGTTTTACCTGCGCATCCCACTCCGATTTAAATTCTTCATAGCCATTGGCGCTACCAAACCAACCGGGGTAAATATGTACCGCATAACCGATATTGTCACCTTCAATGGGATTCACCGCAAAACCCTTGTAATGGGCCTGGTAACCTGAGCCGGGAATCCATAAAACGTTGTGAAAACCGTTGCTGCGAATGCGGTCGACAATGGGTTGAAATATTTCTTTCAGCACGTCAAAATGTGCCTGGGTATTGGCCCCTACAGAGCCATCGGCCAATTTTATGCGTACCGGCTCATTGGCCAGCTCAAACATGATCTCGTGACGGTTTTTGATGCGGGGGTGACTTGACATAATGTCCCATACGGTCATGAGGTAATCGGCATAATTGTAATCATCTTCCACGCCAATGACTTCAGGACTCACCCCGGGAGGTCGAATAATGACATAAAGGCCCTTGGAAATGGCGTACTCAGCCATGGGGATAAATACCTCGTCGAGGTATTTGCGAAATCGGGTTTCACTGAAGCAATTGGGCAGCTCATGGCCATCCGGGGTACATCCGGGGGTATTGCTCCAATACGGATCCATATGCAGACGCAGAAAATTCATCATCCATCCGGCCTCCAGAATATCGTCTATCAGCCCTGATTGTAGGTCAGGCAACCCGCCACATCGTAGTTGTTCCATTTTGTGCCCCGCTCGTTGAACCAGGGACTGTAAGTCTGGGCAAAACCATGCAAATTAACCACATTGCCATGGGTATCTGTCAAATAACGCCCCTCCACTTTAAGGGGAGGAAGCGGCATTCCTTCCCAGGCCAACGCGGGTTTAAGAATTAAGAAAAACAGCAACAGAAGAAGGGAACGACTAAGATTCTTTCTCATCAATACATACTTAAGGATTAATACTCAACTATCACAAAAATAAGGCAGACAGAGGCAATGCGTTTTCAATTTCAGATATACAATCTTTAACATTAGATAAAAGCCTGTACTAAAAACAAACAGGCTGCCTGTCGGGCAACCTGTTTTTCAACAACATAAATAAAAGAACGCCGTCTTTTCTGAACCTTTCACCTGAATATAAAGACCCAATACCATCTATTCAATGACGGCTTCATTAACGGATGTGGCATGCAACCCAATGAAGTTACCGGTAAAACCGCCCGCCACATTGGTTGAAAGGATATCTCCGGAAACGGTACCACCAAGATTTTCGAAATGCTCACCGTCGAGGGAATAATTAAATCTGTAATCATCTCCCCGGGCAGTGATTTGCAAATGCACCGGTTTTCTAACATCAATCTTTGTGCTGGCCACAATAACCGATTCACCCCCTTCTGTTCTTTCCAACAACAGGTAATCCTCCTGGCCCTTTTTGGTTATACCAAACACATAATTAAACCTTTCACTCTGGTAACAGACCATTCCGGCCAAATCGGTGGCCGACCGGGGCTCATAACGCAAGGTGGTTGTGGCCGTAAAGGAATTGTGCTGCTGACGGTGAAAAAGGGTGGAGGTTGGGGCCATGGCCTTTATGTTGGTTTCATAAGGTTGAATCTGCAGGCCCTTTTTACTTTGAGTCATGAAGCCTTCACGGGGACCTCTGATCCCAATCCATCGGTAATCAAGCGTGTCAGAAGAAAAATCTTCGCTGTAGGTGAAATTGCCATTTGGGAAGTAACCTTCTGTGCCGGTTTTATTAACAACCCCTTCGGGCATTTTCAACTTGGGCTCCATGGGTACCAATCCGTTCTCAAACACCGGAAATTCGCCACTCCAGTCGACCGGCAAAATGAAGGTCTCCCGACCAATGTTTACCCGGCCCTTCTCATTGGGCCGTATGGCCAGAAATACCCCGTAAAATTTCCCATCGGGACCTTCCACCAAATCGGCATGTCCGGCCCAGTCCACCTTATTGGGTCTGTTTGGATTCAAATACCGTTGCGAAAGTATAGGGTTATTAGGCGCTGGTACATACGGACCTCTGGGGTTGTCACTGACAAAAATCACTTCACTGTGCCAGCTCCGGTGCCCCCTTCGGCACACATTAAGTAATAGCGACCGTAGCGCTTATAGATATGTGGCATTTCAATCCAGATGGGCTTTTCATTGATATCCACTCCCCCATCCACAATAATCTTATCGGTGCCGGCAATCACCTGATCCTTCTCCAGATCATAGTCCCAGATTTTAATCACCCGATGCCCCTGATAGAGCTCTTGACCTTCTTCGGGCGCATCGTTATGCACCACATAGGCTTTTCCGTCCTCATCAAAGAAAAGAGAGGGGTCTATCCCCTGAAAATCTAACTTGTAAGGATCACTCCATCCCTCAAAGGGATCTTTGGTCTTGACCACAATATTTCCAAAATCCCCGGCGAACTGGGTGGTTATCATGTAGAAAGTATCGTTGTTTGGGTTGTATTTAATGGCAGGGGCAAAAACACCCAGACTAATACTGGCTTCCTCCACTTTTAGTTGTGAAGGCCGGTCGAGTACATGACCAATTTGTTTCCAGTTCACCAAATCCGTGGAATGAAAAATGGGCACCCCGGGAAAAAAGGCAAAAGAGGAACTCACCAAAAAGTAATCATCGCCCTTGCGCGTAATGGCTGCATCGGGATAACAACCTTGCAGTATAGGGGTGTAGAATTCATCATCCTCCAGAGGATGGTCCTTATACACCTGATCATCCCCCTCGTAAAGAAACCTTGAAAACACAGGTACTGCCACATCCGATTTTTTTTGCCCCACCGTCTCGACCGAAAAATACAGCATCAAAAAAATCGACAAGAAAAGCATTTGCCAATCTTTGAATAAGGTCCATCTTAAATCCAATCTCTTCATCATCTTCTGTTTTAATTATAAATTATGCACCACTTTGAGCAGGTAGCTCGCTTGGTTAAAGTTTGACTGCTTAATGACAAATATGGGTAGCAAGAATAGCGGAATTAACCCATAAGCATTTATAATTTCAGATAAAGTACTTTGAAACGTAGACAATAATAGCCCATTGGACACAGCTCAATATCTAAAATCAGATTTTTGAGTCCCAAGAAAAAGGAGGACGAGGCTTTTAAATCCCAGCCCTCCTTTTGTCAGGAGATCATTTATCAAATGAAGTATTATTCACCTGCTAATCCCTCGGCAAAACCGGCATAGGTATGTTTACGACGGTTGTCCAGCGACCAGAGTCCTACAGGTTCTCCTCCTCTCCATGAAGAAGACTCAGGGCTGTCAACGGGGCACCAATGTGTAATACCGTAGCGCTGAGCAGCTGGTACTATTTCGAAATACTTTTGCACAATAAACTTGTAATGGTCGCTCATGGCCTGGTGTTGCTCAGTTGTGACATCACCGGACTTAACGGACTGACCGTTTTCATCCACCAGACCCATATCCAGCTCAGTAACCTTCACCAGCTTACCGGTAGCAGCCATCAACTCAAACATTTTCACAATGTGTTCTTCCTTGCTGGCCTGCGTTTCGGGATTCATATGATAGGAAACATGCATCTGAGTGCCAATACCATCAATCACAGTGGTACCATCTGCTTCCCATCGCTCTATCCAGTGAATAAGACTTTTGAGCTTGTGATTGTCGTCCCAATCCGATTCCAGATTGTAATCGTTGACAAACAGCTTCATATCAGCCGGACCGTGCTTACGGGCCAAGGCCACAGGAATACGAACAAAATCATCGCCCAAATGGTCCTGCCAGTAGAAATTGCTGGCTGCCTCATCTTCTGAGACTAAGGTGGCTGATTGCAGATTGTAGAAACCATCTCCATCGGTGTCCTGACCGGCAATGGCCTCATTGACCACATCCCATTCAATTACATACCCGTCGGTGGCTTCAAACATACCGGCTATCCAGTTTTCCATCGCCCAGGTAAGTGTATCTGCCTTCTCTTCATCGGTAAGCGGGATCGAGGTTCCAGACTCTTCAAAATCCCAGGAGATATCATCAAAATAATAGGTATTGGCCTCAGGCAATAATGCCAGATTGAAGGCGATGGTATTCATTCCGGCCTGACTGGCATTAATCGCACCGGTAAAGTTGTGTTCCTTCCACTCGGTGGTGAAGCTGGGGCTACCAACCATTGACCAATGCAAATATCCGCCAGGATTATTGTGTGCCTGAGACTCAGAGTTAGCCGGCAATTCGGCTCTGTACTTCATAGAGAATCGAAGTCTGTCCCCCTCCTCAAAGGTTTTGTCCACCGTCACAAAGAACTGGGTATCCCATGGGTTGGCAGGTGCATCTCCTGATTGGACCACAATGGCTCTGCCCACTCCGTCCGCACCGGTACCCGCTGCACCCAAAGTGGCAGTATTAGGGCCAACCGTGGCCTCAGTTGCAAAGAAATTAGAAAGGTCATCTCCCTCCAAATCACTGTTACTTATCAAGGGAGTCCAAAAAGTAACGGCCAAAGCTTCCTCATGAGTAACTTTTACCGAGGCAATCTCATAGGTTCCCACATAGAGTCCCGATTGCAACATGACAAAAGCATCACTTGCATTTACGGTACTATTAAGTTCAACAGTTGCATCCACCCATTCTGTCGTAACAGGAAGCTGTGTGTTCTGCTGAGCTCCCCAGGTACCCAGGGCAAGAGTGATTGAACCAGAGCTTGTTCCCTTTATACGTACGGTTACCTTGTGCTTTGTATTTTCCATAATAGAAATACCATTGGCCACATGAAATTGCAAGAGGTAATTGGGATCAATGAGTGAAGGGTTTTCCACTACTAACACCCCGTTTTCAACATAAGGTGTTACAGGCACATCACCCCCTACCCATCCGGTAAAACCATCAACAGAATAATCGGTTAATCCGTCAACCACCTCCTCGGTGGCATTAGGATCAATTTCAATCTCTTTATCGTCGATAATTTGGTTCAGATACTCATTGTTCTGTTGAGCATGCCATAAAAGCGTATGTCCGTAAATTTCAATACCTGCTTCTCTGGCAGCTTCCACAAACTGAACAACAGAACCGAAATTCATCGATCCATCATCCCCAACCACCGATGCGTATTTCATCGCATTTCCGGCAGTCATCCCATCAAAATTATCGTTTATAAAGCGGTAGTAACCATCCCTTTCCAGATAATTACTGACAGTAACCCCTGCTCCCAGCTTAAAATTTGGATTTGCACTTCTGTCTATGTATGATTTTAAGACATCGTATTGATTGAGGTATTCCAGTTCTTTAACAGACTCAGGCTTCTCAACAATAAAATCATCTATCGTATCATCCACGCATGAAACTGCAAAAATCAATAGTAAGATGTAAGCACCTAAAATATTAATTGTATGTTTCATTTTCGTCAATTTAAACTTATTCATTAACTACAGCAGTAAACCATTCGGGCTCAACCCCCCTGTCGCGTACAACAAGGATGTCAGTCGTCTTATAGGTATATTCATGAACACTATCAGGCTGGCCTGAAACAGGATACTTGATCTCCACTTCGTAACTGGCCTCATAATCAAGAAAGAAAGCATCTCTGTCCTGATTGCCCCAGCTGTTTTTATCACCATCCTTTACAAACTCGCCATCCCCCGAAACAGAAATATTTCGAACAACAACGGAGTCGTTTACCTGATAAGTGGTCTCAAATGCTGAAACTGTCACGTTTTGACTGCCATCTACGCTCAGATTCAACCGAAACCTCAAATCATGACCGTCTTTACTGACATAATCCATCGGAAACTCAACAGAATTCAAAGAAATCGTATTCAGTTTAACGACTTCATCCCTCTCTACATAATCTGCCTGGCGAGTAACGGTAGTGGTGGTTCCACCATCAATGGTGATCTCATCCGTACCTCTGCGCAAATAGTTGGCATCATACGCGTTGATGTATTTGACCGCATATAAGATGTAGTCCTTGGGTTGCACATCCCAGTCAGAAGCCACACCTCTTTTAGGATTATCAACCAGTGGAACACCCGAAAGTATGGAGTCGGCATTTGTCACACCCGTCATCAGAACCGGAATGACATAATTGGTGGACAATGCAAGGGGATCATTGAAGAAAGCCTCAGTCAGCTGAACAGTAACACCGCCGATAACAGAACCCTGAGGAATAACAATCTTATTGCTCAAAAGCGTATAGTAATCTTCAGGCATCAAAAGCACAGACCGGGCGGGATCACTGTCTTCATCAAAAACAAGATCGTCCAGCAGTGAAGGTTCAACGCTTATATCAATTTCAACACTGGTGTTATTGGCATAAACACCTCCCATAGTGGCCATGATCTGAACCTTTCGTTCATTATCCAGAGTGGTATCGTAAACATCCTCGCCGAGTACAACGGTACGGATGGGACTCTGGTAAGCAAAATATACGGTAGAATACTCGAAATCGGGGAAATCCCAATCTCCATTCTCGCAGGAGGTAAAGGAACTACCTACCAACGCCGTAATAAAAAATATAAATAATATCTTTTTCATTTTCAGTCTAATTAAATTATGATGGCTACCATCCTTTATTTTGAATTAATTCGCTGAACTTGTTAACCTCTCCGTAAGGAATGGGACCGTAATACATATAATCACGGTAGGCACGTTCTTCAACATCAATAACGTTATGGACGCCGCCAGTGATTCTCATTCCCCGGGCCACTTCCGTTAAATCTTCTTTCCAGCGACGTAAATCCCAGAAACGGAAACCTTCAAAACTAAGCTCCAGTCGACGCTCATTGCGTATGAGTTCACGCATCTGGTCTTGATCTCCCTTTATCGACTCCAGGTAGGGATCAGCGGCATCAATGCCTGCTCGTTGACGTATGCCCTTTACAACATCATAGGCAGAAAATCCATGTGTCCCTGTTCCTGTTGGGCCCCATGCCTCATTAGCTGCCTCAGCATAACCAAGGAAGATTTCGGTATAGCGAATAAAAGCTTTGTAGCGATTACCCGGTGTTTCAGAATTAGGATTGGCATTAACACTCTGGTTCAGAAGCTTCCTCATATAGTAACCGGTTCTTGTGGAAGTCTCTGTTCTATTCAGCCCATTATTATCGGATGCGTCAGCAGCCGTATTAATTACAGTACTTTGAGGACCTGCGGTACTGCCGTTAAAGACAATATACATGGCCAGACGAGGATCTCTGCCTGCATAAGGATTCGCAGGATCATAACCTGAACTGGCATGACTCAGGGGATAACCATTGGCCATAGGAAAGGCATCTACCAGGTTCTGAGTTGGGTTAACCCTTCCGTTTCCATATAAAGTAGGCGGATAGTTTTCCCTTTCGAGATCCACATTGCTCTCCTTATTCCCTCTCCAAAGAATTTCCTTGGGATTATCTCCGGCAGGCAGATTCTGAATAACTGCGTTATCTGCATACCACACATTACCTGTCGGGTCCATCTCACCAACGGGATTGCTTCCCAAACCATTGACAAGGACCTCCCCCATATAGTTGGCGGCATCCTCCCAGCTAAGATCCGATCCTCCGGCGTAGGCAGGACTGGCAGCCAGCAATGTAGCCTGGGCCCGCACAGCCGGGCAATTTGCGCACTCATCCGATTTTTAACATTGTCGCCAAACACCCGGGTAAATTGTCCGGAAGTAATGCCCAATTCACGATACTTTTCAGGAATAAGCTCATCCCTGTCAACATCGCCAAAATTATCAGGTAACAATTTAATAGCTGAGTCAACATCCGCAAACAACTGATTTAAACACTCCTGAAAAGTATTCCTTGGCAAATTAAACTCAGAATTATAAAGATCTTCCGGTTCAGTTATAATTGGAATACCTAACATTTGACCGTCCACTTCTGATGGACCGGCGTGATGTAGCAAAAGATGATACATATACAGGGCACGCATTCCATAAGCATCTCCCTTAAAACGTTCACGAAACATCTCTGCTACCACGGGGTCTGCTGCCCAGGTTATTTCATCAGCAACAACCAGAAACTGATTCAGATACTGCCAGGAGGCACGCAAATAATGCCACCTGTCTGTTGGATTGAAATTGGCACTCCAGGCTCCGGTACTCATTAAACGATAAGCATTTCCGGGAAAATTAGAAACCGCATCGTCGGTAGCGACATCGTTAAACGACCATGTGCCCACCGGGTTACTGATATACGCGTGACCCAACAGTCCCAATGCCCATGCCGGCATGTCCCTGAGGTCCTCGTCCACTTTGTGGTTTTCAATGGCCGGTTCAAATAAATCTTCGCAACCGGAATTGAAAACAAGCGCCAAAGTAAAGAGCGCAATAATGGATAATTTTATTCTATTCTTCATGATTAAATACATTTAATACTGAATACATCATTAAAAAGTACCCTTAACACCCATATTGAATAAGCGTGTCTGTGGCGCACCTCCAACATTCATTTCCAAATGATCACGCTCCTCTGAAATAGTCAGTAAATTATACCCGCTCAGGTAAACGCTTAGTCCGTTAACAAAAGAACCTTGCAGTACTGTTTCAGGAATATCATAAGTCAATTGAACCTGCGACAAATTAATCCGATCTGTTTTGTACATCCAAAAATCAGAACTGCGGAAGTTGTTAGCCCCACTCTCCGTCGTTAGGCGGGGATATGTAGCTATATCCTTGGTGGCTTCCGTCCATCGGTCGCGCACAACTTCACTGTACTTACTGTCTCCGGATACCCAATAATAAGAGCTGTTCTTAAGTCCATTGCCTCCAAAGAAACCATCGGCCATGGCAAAAAGCGTGAATTTACGGTACTTGGCAGTAAAGTTAATCCCCAGGCGGGTAGGCGTATCCCAGCGACCCAAATAGACCTGGTCCTGGTTGTCAATGACGCCATCTTCATTTTGATCCTTATAACGGATATCTCCCGGTTTTACTGACCCGCCAAACAATTGAGCGGGGGCACCATCAATTTCTTCCTGACTGTTAAAGAATCCAAGATTCTCCAAGCCCCAAAGACCATTAACATGCCGACCAACACTTGTCTGATAATCAAAACTAATGTTTTCATCTCTCCTTTCCGCTTCCGTATTTGAATACATACCGCTGACACCGAGGGACAAATCTACTTCACCTACTTTTTTATTCAGATAAACACTGAAATCAAAGCCCGTGCGGTCATCTATATCATAATTAAGATACGGGAGGATAGACGAAGTCGGATATCCTGTCTGAGTAAAATAAATGGGATATTTCGAATAAGGCAATGCCAGATTGCCATCCATCTTACCCATGAAATAGTTGAAATCAAAGCTCAGGCCATTGTTCCAAAGAGCACCCCTCAAGCCAATGTTTAACTCCTTGCGCTTTATGAAGGTCATATCCGGATTCTCACCCCGTTGGAACTCCGTGGCCGCTTCACCATTCAAGTCCGCCCAGGCATACCAACCAGCTCTCTCAACGACTTGCTTATACAAATAGTAACCCATTGGATTGTCCGCTGTGGCAATATCCATATCGTGACTGATGATACCACCGGATACGGTTAGCATCAGGTCGTCAAAGGCTGAGTCATCAAAGAACGTTTCCTTAACCGGACGCCACCCTAAAGTAACCGTTGGGGAAAACCCAAGTCGATTGGCACTGGGGAGTTTGGCCGAATAGGGAAGTGCCGCACTAAAGTCCACATAGTATTTCTGCAAATAATTATAGGACGCCTGAAGGCCTAGGTTGACATTGGTTAATCGGTGATACTCCCCGTCAACTTTTCTCTGCCAGGCATTGGCCGCCACCATTGCAAACACATTGTGTTTACCTGCATAAGTGCGGGTGAAATCAAACTGGCCATTCACATTATAAGTATAACGATAGGTTGAATAGTTGATCCATTCAACATCAGACTGCCTGTCCACACCAAATACGTTGATGGCACCAATGGCATCCTCTCCATTGTAATTGTTCCATACAGGTGAATAAGAGGCATACTCGTTTTCATAAGCCTGCTGATAAGTGGAAGCATAGTCAATACCATACTTAGAACGAAAATGCAAGCCGTCCAGCAACGAACGCAGGTTAAAATCAAAGCCGGTATTAAACTGAAACTGGCGACTGACAGCCTTTGCAGTTCCAGCTGCATAAGCATCCGCAACTGGATTGGTCGGCTGGAGCTGTGTTCCTCCCAGGAAATATTTACCGTCAATAATATGACTGCTCGCATTAACAGCATCCCATGAGTTGACATCATTTTCGTCCAGATAGCTCAAAGGAATCAATGGAGCCACCCTGTTGGGACGAAGCGTGGCAGCATTGTTCCACCATCCGGTTCTGGCCCTGCTGGCGTTATAAAAAGTAACGTTGGCATCGGTTTGAACAGCAATGTTTTCATGCAATTGCATATCTAAATTACCTCGTGCAAATAGTCGGTTAACGTTATCGTCCGAGGTATTACCCACGTTCAACAAGGAACCTTCACGCAAGTAACCGGTGGTGGTATAGTACCTAACCCGTTCATTGCCTCCGGTAATCTCTGCAATTGCTTCTGTTCTGTTGTACATACTGCGCAAATAATCAGAAGAATACATATTCAGATCAGGATAACGATAAGGATTATTTCCCAAAGAAGTATAGTAAATTTCTTCATCGGAATACTGGGGTCCATTACCATCGTTAACTCTGGCTTCATTGTAAAGCGTCATGTATTCTGCAGCTCCCAAATACTTAGGAAAAGCCCTGGGTACCTGCATGCCTGTATTGGCACGAATGCTTACTGTGGGCGCACCTATTTGACCCCGTTTAGTGTAATCATGACCACTCCCTTGGCTGCTCGGCTACCATATAAGGCCACAGCTGAAACGCCTTTTAAAATAGTTATCTGGTCAATCTCAGATGGCAAAACGTTGTTGGCGTCCCGAACCATGCCATCGACAACCACCAACAGCTCGTCCATTCCCCAAATATTGCCATTCATTCCACCTACCACATTCTCAACAAATGCGTAGCTATTAGAGCTATAGGCTTTTTTTGACATCTCTTCCACATCAATAAAAGAGATGCCGCCTAAAAGGTCCTTTTCGTCAATCGAACGAAATGCGACCTCGACCTTTTTTTGTACAGTATCGGTTTTCAATTCTTCAGTTTCGGGCACTTCAACCTGCGCGGACAACTGAAAAACATTGAAAGCAAACACAATACATATTGTGAGACCAATAAATATATGTTTCATCTTAGTTTGTTTTATATTCTCATTTTGTTACCAACCCGGATTTTGCTCGAACCCTTCATAAATACTTACATCATCCGTTTTAAATGGAAGCCAGTAATGTCTGTCGATCAAATTGCGAGTGACAATGACCTCTTCTCTAAAATTCACGACTTTATTTTCCTTAGGATCAGCCTCCGGATCAAGCTCAGCAGCCCGATCAAAAAACTGTCTGGTTTTTATGTTGTATGGAAATTCGGTTAGTAAGCGCCAGCGACGAAGATCGTTAAAACGATGACCTTCAAATGCCAATTCAACCGCACGCTCACGAATGATCTCTGACATAAAAGCATCTAAGGACCCGGTCATTGATGCGTGTAAGTCCGCTACACCAGCGCGCGCCCGGACTGTATTTACAGCCTCTATGGCGTTCTTGGCAAAATTGGACGACTTGCCAGTTGGCGTACCATATCCCTGAGCAGCAGCCTCGGCGTACATCAGGTAAACATCCGCCAAACGCAACCACGACAGGTGCATGTGCGTTGAATAGCTGTAACCATAAGTCTGATCATATTTATTGGCTCCGGTTGGAATAAATTTATAATTCAAATAACCGGTGCGACTTCCCATTTGAGCGTTAATATAGCTACCTCCGTTATGCAAGTTGGCATAACGGTACTTTTCGTCAGCCGCATCGGTAATGGTTCCGGAAATAACTTTAACACCATCGTAAATGATATTATTATAGAAACGCGGGTCTCTGTCCTTCCACGGCTGTTCCGTGCTGAAACCTGACTCAGCATGATCAAGGGGAAGTCCGTTAGCCATTCCATAATAATTAACATAATTTGCAGACGGGGCAAAGACAATACCATCTCCTTCTGCAATATCCTGATACTGATAAGAGTTCATTTGTCTCCAATAGGAATCAGCTCCGTAGGACGGACTGCGAATGATGGCTTCAGTTCCTCCCGGCATTAACCAACCCTGCTGCATCGTGTAAAACAAAGATGAGTAGTCTTCAAAATCAACCAATGCATATTGCGTTTGTCCGCTCTCTACCATATCCAGTACTTCACCAAAGGCATCGGCAGCCAGTTTGGCCAAATCGGCATCATAGGTGCGCGGACCGGTGGTACCGTTAGCCATTAACGGACTTGCAGCATACAAATAAGTCTTGCCGAGCATGGATAAGGCCCATATCTTATTGGCACGTAATTCGTTATTGTTTAAGGTCTGACTACCAGCGGTCGTATTATCCCAATCGACCGGAAGAAGGGCGGCCGCTTTTTTAAAGTCCTCTGCCATTTTAAGCGCATTTTCCGCATACGTTTCACGGGGAAGACGCAAGGCTTCATCACTGGGTAAAACATAATCGATGTATGGCAATCCGCCCCAATATTGAGTGAGTTGAAAATGGAACCAACCCCGCAGGAAGTACAACTGTCCTTCCACAAGATTTCTTTCTTCCTGAGTAGCATCGATCATTAAACCATCAGCCAGGCTTCAAGGCCAAGATTGGCGGTTCGAATACCGTGCCAGGAACCGCCCCAAATGGCCTTTTGGAAACGATCACCTCCGGCACTCCAGTTACGATCCAAAAAGCTATCTCCCTTTCCAATATAATCCCGATAGTTGCCGCGGTCAATGCTGTAACCCATCAGGTACTCACCGTTTCCAATGGTAATGACCTCGTCTTCGCCCCAGTTAAAAGAGCTCACCCAAAAATGCTTGGCCACATCGGGCGTCAGATGATACATCCGCTCAACAAATCCCTGGAAGTTCCGAAAATTTTTGAACGCATCTTCTTCTGCAATAACCGATTCAGGAGCCTTGTCCAAATAATCTGTGCAAGCGCTCACACTCATCATGAGTGCACCAGCTATTCCGTATAGATAATAAACAAATTTTTTCTTCATCATATTCGATTATAAAGAGATTCTTAATCCTAAGTTATAGCGCTTCTGAGTGGGATAAGCCGTATTTCCACCTGTATTGGACTCCCGGTCATCCGGCATCTTGGTCCACAAAAACAGGTTGTTACCATTCACAAAAAGTTTCAGACTGTTTAAACCAATGCGCTGCATAAATAATTGATTCGTGAAGGTGTAGGACAACTCAGCATACTTCAAACGCACATATGAACCATCATGTAAAAAGCGTGTGCCGGTTGTATAAGGACTGGCCTGAACTTGCCATCTGGGCAGCGGCACATCGGCATTCATATGGTCCTTGGACCAGTAAGAACCTTCCTCAAACGCGGTATTTCTAACACCACCAAGCTGTTCAAGCCCACATAGCGGGTGACATTTGATGCTCCGTAGAACTGGACAAAGCCACTAAAACCTTTGTAATCAAGTCCAAACTGAAAGTTCACCGTATTCTCCGGAACATTGGAAAAGCCGTAAGGAATTTGGTCAAAACTAGTGATGGTTCCGTCGCCATCGTAATCAAGAATCACATAGTTACCCGGCATTCTTCCACCATCTAAGGCATCGTGGGAAGTGGACCCATATAATTCATCCCAATTATTATAATAACCATAATCCACATAAGCATAGGTCTGATCAATAGCCTTTTCAGCCTTCTTCTGATAATCTGGTTTGAGGATGGGATCGTCCGCATCGATAATTTTATTTTCTGCGCGGGTGTAGAACACATTACCCCATAAACGCCAATCGCGAATGGCTTATTCCACCTCAATTCCAATTCATATCCCTTGGTTTCTACCTCACCCATATTGGCTCGGGGCGGAGTTGCGCCGTAATAACCCGGAATGGCCCTATCACCGCCTGCCAGCAAGATATTGGTTCTGTTTTCACTGAAAAAATCAAGCGTACCGGCCAACACACCACCCAAAAAAGCGTAATCCAATGCAATATCCAGTTTTGTAGATACCTCCCATTGAATATTGGGGTTACCAATGGATGCCTCATAATACCATTGGTAAGGACTGTCAGCAGGATCAACGCCGGTAATGGCATGATTAAAGGCACCACCGCTGGCCCATCGGTCCAAATACAACCATCTGTATTCCGGATTAAATTCCTGCCAGGGCGCCCCGGTTCTGTCATCTCCAATCTGTCCGTAAGAAACCCGGAATTTGAGCATGTCAACCCAGGACAAATTCAAACTTTTAAATAAGGGCTCTTCTGAAAACATCCAACCGCCGCCTCCTGATTGAAAAAACGCAAAGCGGTTTTCAGGAGCAAACTTTTCCGATCCATTGTAAGCACCGTTATACTCAAGCATATAACGCTTCTTGTAATCGTAGGTGGTTCTAAACACCCAGTTTTCACGATAGATGGGCAGGTTGCTTCCCCGGGCATATTCTTCACGAGCAACGTTACCCATTAAACCCACCGTATGATCGCCGAAAGTATTGTTATAATCAATCTGCCCGGAATAGTTCATCCTTCTAAAGGTCTCATTGGTATCAACGGTACCCGCGCCGGTTGTCCAGGCCACATTGTTCACATAATCAAACTTGTTATTTCCGTCAAGTGTAGCATCTGTAAAAACCTTACCTGTCTCAGGATCAATCCATTTGTGCAAATTATCTTCCCAATCGTTGGTGTCATCAATACCACGGTTGATTTCCCTGAAACTATTGTCAAATGCCAACCGTGCATGAGCTTTCAAGCCTTTCACCAAAAAGCCCAAATCCTGCTCAAGCGTAAAGTCGGTATTGAGATTATCATCCGTTTGGTAGCCTACTCCATTAACACTTATATCCTCCATTGAGTTGGTAGAGGCCTGAGTAGGGTTAGGCTGGAAATATCCGAAAGAGCCGTCACTGTATTTAGGGCGAAAAGCATCCGGAGCAATACCATAAAAGGCCGCCCAGACAAGATTCTCGTAGTCGTTAAAATTGGTTCCCTTTTTTACAGCGTGAGAACCCGCCAGACTCATTTTTAACGTGGTGGTATTGGTCAAAGTAAAATCAAGGTTACTGCGCACATTTATCCGGTCAAATCCAAAACCGGTCTCGTAGCCTCTGTTATTATCAAAATTCTTGTACAAGTCACCCTCGTGCGTATAATCTAAACTAACGTAGTATTTAGCAAATTTACTTCCACCCGACACGTTAACATTGGCATTGTAGGAAGTCGCATAATCTTTAAGCAGTTCGTCCACCCAGTCCACATTTGGATAACGCTCAAACTCAGCAGTATTGGCAGGGTATCTGTACTTGTCAATGCGGTCCTGATGCAAATAGTAACTCCAGACATCGGGGTTATAACCAACCTCGTGCTCCAGAACCTTGTTGCGTAACATTAATGCATCATAGGAATCCATTAATTCAGGCAACTTTGAATGCGTCTTTAAAGTGGTCGTAAAATTAATGTCAATATTGGCCTTGCCTTCTTCCCCTCTTTTGGTAGTCACAAGGATAACACCATTCGCACCGCGAACACCAAATACAGCGGT
The DNA here is from genome assembly GCF_000974365.1 of Geofilum rubicundum JCM 15548. Taxonomy (GTDB): domain Bacteria; phylum Bacteroidota; class Bacteroidia; order Bacteroidales; family Marinilabiliaceae; genus Geofilum; species Geofilum rubicundum. Next base: position 25,153 of record NZ_BAZW01000005.1, on the reverse strand, counting down.
TGCAGAGGCATCCTTCAAAACAGAAATAGAAGCCACTGAATTAATGTCCACACTACTCATGGGACGTTCAATTCCATCCACCAAAACCAAAGGCTCTCCACCGTTCCAGGAACTGACCCCCCTGATCACGATCTCCGGGTCTTCCTCACCTGGTCTTCCTGAACTGGTCATAGTTACCACTCCGGGCAAGTTTCCTGTAAGGGCCTGTCCCAGACTGGACACCCCACCTGTACGCTCAAGTGTTTTGGCGGAAGTTTGTGAAATGGCACCAACCACACTTTCTTTTCTTTGTTGCCCAAACCCGACTACAATAACCTCATCAAAGATTTGAGAATCTTCCTGCATCACCACTCTAATGGAATTTCTTGCAGAAACATCAATGGTCTGAGTGGCCATTCCGAGAAAGGAGACTTCCAGCTCGGTGTCTTCCGGTGCCAGGTTAATACTGAATTGACCGTCAAAATCGGTAATAACACCAACGCCTGGTTTTCCTTTAACCAAAATGGTTACACCGTAAAGCGGTTCCTCTTTTGAGTCAACTACGGTACCCTCCACCGTGCGTCCGCTTTGCGCATAAAGGAAGGAGCCTCCTGACGACAGCAGAAGGAGCACCAGCAGTTTAAAACTCATCCACTGACTAAACAGCGGCCTTAAACGACTTTTTGTTTTCTTCATTTTTCTTGAATTTGATTTTTTTTCAACCTGATTTCCAATAATGGTCTCTGAAACAAACTTCTGTCTCTAATTCTATGCATACCTCTATTCTTATTCAAAATGAACTGAAGCAAAAGTAACCAGCCAACCCTATGCGTATTTTCACTTTTAGATAAACCTTGTTTGTTTTCAGATAAAATGTGAATAACTGTGAAAAAAGAAGCCAAAAAGCTAAGAAGACGGGAGTGCTGAAAATTGAAATAAAAAAAATGAAGCCCTATAAACAGGGCTTCACCAGAGGAAACTAAAGATACACCTTAATAAAATCAGATATCTTCGCGGCCATTGACCTACAAAAAAAGTTAAAGATCCGATCTGAAATTAAACCTTTTGGTGTCTGAATTCAAACATAGATCCACATCCATTAACGGGATTGAAATTCGGAAGGAGATTTTCCATAATGCTTTTTAAAAACAGTGCTAAAGTATCCCACACTGGCAAATCCACAAAGCTCGCTCACCTCAGTAATTGAGTGTTGCTCCATTTGTAGAAGTTCCAGTGCTTTGGTTAACCGCACCACCCGGATAAAATCGGAAGGGCTTTGGTCGGTAAGACCTTTGATCTTTTTATACAAAAGGGAACCGCTGACATTCATTTCTGAAGCAAACAGCTCTTTATTAAACTCAGGATTGGCCAATTGTTCACTCACCACCTCAAGTGCCCTTTTGACGAATTGATCATTCAACTCATTCGCCACGACCGCCTCGTGTTGCGGCCCGCCACTAATCAACTTCAGGGCCCTTTCACGGACCAGACTGCGGTTACTGATGACCGAGATGATTCGTTGTTTCAGCACAGCCGAATCAAAGGGCTTGGTCAGGTAGTCATCGGCACCCAATTCCAGACCGTGCAACTGGTCATTTTTCTCAGAAAGAGCTGTCAGCAAAATAACGGGAATATGGGAAGTCTCATAACTTGACTTAACCAATTGACACAGTTCATATCCGTCGCGTCCGGGCATGAGTATATCCGACACAATCAAATCGGGCAGCTCACGTTGAATAATTTCCCATCCCTCTATGCCGTCAGCTGCGGTCAGGATATTAAAACCTTCATCCATACTCTGCTGCAAAAAGCACCGAAGCTCTTCATTGTCCTCTACCACCAATACAGTATAGTCCCTGACAGCCCCTTCGCCAACAGGCAGAGGCGGCACAATTCTTCCTGCATGGGGTTTAACCGGTGACACTTCATCCATTGTCTCTCCCGAAAATTCCTTCATGGGAACGGTAACGGTGAAGGTGCTACCGTTGTTTTCCTGACTTTCCCAGTCGATTTTCCCACCATGCAGTCCAACATACTTTCGCACCAGCAACAAGCCAATACCTGAACCAACAATCTTAGCATTGATGGCATTCTCGCCCCGGTAGAATTCCCGGAATAAATGCTGACGGGCTGACTTGGAAATACCAATTCCCTGGTCCTTCACCTCCAGCACCCAATTCCGTCTGGATAAACGCAAATTCACCAGGACAGAAGTTTGCGGCTTTGAATATTTAATGGCATTCGACAATAAATTATCCACCACTTTTTCCATCAAACGCTCATCCACTTCACTGTTAAGGGTGCCTATTGAAGGGTTAAAAACCACAGCAATCTGATGGGTAGCCGCGTAGGACTCAAACATGGCCACGCGCTGACGCACAAAAGCAACGACATCTACCCGCTTCATCAGCAATTGTTCCTTATCAATATCTGCTTTTTGAAAATCCATCAGTTGGGTAACAACACCAACCAGACGGTCCACCTGACTTCTGGCCAGGTCCAGATAATAACTTCCCTTTTCACTTAAGTTAGATTCATGGCCCAATTCATCTATGGGACCCTTAATCAGACTTAATGAGGTGCGCATATCATGCGCCGTACTGGCAAAAAACCGGATCTTCTCTTCGGAATGCAGTTGCTTGATCAGATTGATGTAATATTTGAGCGACAAATAAAATGCACTCAGCAAAAACAGACCAACCAGCAGGAGAAACCACCAGGCCTCCCAGAATGGGGGTTTCTTGACTATTTCCAGCGTTCTTTCATCAATGATTTCCGACATCGAATTGTCGTACAATCGAATTTTCAGTTGGTAGGAACCCGTCGGCAAATTCGTATAATTCAGGGTACGATTGGTAACCGGCCGGCTCCATTCAGTATCAAAACCCTCCAAAAACCACGAAAACTTTGTCCCATAGGTCATGCCCAAAGGCACCATGTCGATCAATAAATTATTCTGATTGTGTTTTAGCCGCAGCGATTGAATGCTATCAACTGGCATCTCAAGTTTTTTAACCACCTCTGTCCGAAGCGATTTCCCAAGAATACGTATGTCCTGAAAATAGATTTGCCCTTCAGATGGCGACTTTTCGATGGCTGAGGGATTAAACATGACCGCCCCCTGATTGGTACCCCAAATCATCTCTCCATTCTTTCTCATGAAGTGCGCATTGCGGTTATAGGATATTCTGGATAAGCTTTGAATGGAAGGGAAAGTCTCCAGGGTCTCATCCAAAGGGTTGAACCGACAAATGCCATTTTCAGTACCCAGCCATAAAAAACCCTGATCTAATAATATGCTGTTAACAAAATTGGAAGGCAGACCTATTTCTGTGGTAAATTTTGTAACCTGCCGGGTTTGCAAATTGAATAGTACCAAGCCTTCCCCAACAGTGGCCAACCATACCATATTCCCCTGCACCAGCATATCATGTATAATATAGCCATTCAGCACAATATCTACATTTGAGCTGTGCTTATTCAACACACTTAAACCATAGGTGCACCCCAGGAGCATATGACTGGCATCCAGTTCTTTCATAATGTAGACCGGATGACTGCCGTAACTGGTAATATTATGGGTGGCCATGTTGTAGCGAAGCACCTCGCCCTGTACACCGCCTATCCATACATTACCCTGACTGTCGTTGGTAATATTGAAAACAAAATTGCTTTTAAACAAGGATTCATTGCCCTCAAACAAAATATGCTGAATCTCTGCACCTGTTTTCCCATCTATCAGATAAACGCCGGAAGAATAAGAACCGGCCCAGATATTTCCATTGGCATCTTCGCTGAGAGATAAGAAAACCTGAGCTTGCTTCTGCTTGTTGTGATAAAAAGCCTCCCATTTATTATGGGCGACATCCCATCTGCTTATGCCATTGTTGGTAGCAAACCACAAATTTCCTCTGGCATCCTCAATAATACTATTGACATCATCATTGGAAAGCGAATTGGGGTTATTGGTCAAATGCCTCACATGTGTCAACATGGAAGAGGTCTTGTTGTAGTAAGAGACACCCCTGCTGTATGTGCAAACCCAAACCCGCCCCTTGTCGTCCTGGAATATATCGTAAACACCATTTCCCTGCAATGAATTGGGTTTATCCACATCCTCCTTATAAATATTATAAACAATCAAATCCTGCTTACCCACTTCCCAAAGCCCCTGGCCATCCACCCCTATCATCATGGTCGAATCTGAAACAGACTCAATATCCAGGATCGGCTGCTTTGGAACGCCGGACACCTGCAAAAGTTGATTTTTATTCAGTTGGTATTTGTACAAACCAGACGATACTGAACCCAACCAAAGATCATTTTCAGCCTCTTCATATTGCAAATAAGAAACGTCTATGGGAAAATCAGAAAAATTCAGGAGGGAAATTCTTTTATTGGTAACGGTATTAAATAAAGATAAATCGTCATCATCAGCAACAAACAACTGATCGGTACTATACCATTCGAGGTAACCAATCTCCGTTTCTTCCCAATGAATCTTTAACAATTCATCCTTGTAATGAATGAGTCCGCTATTGGTTGCCAGCCAAAACGCCCCACTTTCATCCACAACCATAACCTGCACCGTCAGGTATTGAAAGTTTAGCTGTTTACCTAAGTTAGCAATAAGAATAAATTCATCCTGAATAATATCGTACCGGAAGATCTGACCATTATTTGAATATGCCAACAGTTCAGAATTTTGGTAGATCAATTTGACCGTAATAACATCCGGCGTATCAAAGGGTAACTGATAAAGGCGGTAATCGTCGTCGGTCAATCTCAGAATGCCTGTTTTGGAAGAAACCCAAACAAAACCATAATCATCCATGCTGGCGGAAGCAGTTTCACGAATGGAAATGCCAAACATCTCATTGATGTTGTAAAAACTGATATTCGCCCAGGCAGCCAAACTGCCAAAATTTAAAAGTAAAACTAGAACAGAACTTCTTAAAGCAACCTGACACCTCATAAATGTTTTTAGCATTATCCTCTATCCTCCAAAATAACAAAAATCAAACAATGGTCTAAGCGCTCCATCAGTTGGGAAAAAAGCACTTCAAAATTAACAAATTTTAGCACATATACTTTCTTTTTTCAGATAATTGATTTCTAAAATCAGATAATCAAATACAAAAAAATGCCTGATAAATCAGGCATTCCTCTTTGTCGGGTCAAATTAAAAATTACCCCTATTTGAAACTAAAATATCTAAAACCAAATCACATCTGTGAAGCCATGCCCTATATTTGCCTTAATAAAAAATAGAGATGACGTGTTATTAATCGATGTTTTCTATTTATTCTCATAAAATAGAAAATTTGGTGAAAGGCAGGGGGCTCAACGGAGCCCCCTTTTCATGGCATCCATTTTCACCATCACTTACTTCACCGTCCAAACCACCACACCCGCCGTGGGAATGGTCTTTTGGCCAATGAGTATCTCAGTACCGGTGGGCAAATCAATGGTATAGTCCTTATCGGAATAGTTCATGGCGATGCCCAGTCCGTCACGGAATTCCACCAAAACACCTTCGGGATAATCTTTGACCGGAATTTCGAGGCGCTGGTACAACTTCTTAATCACCGCCATTTCCAGACCACCCTGGTGGGTATCGGCCCCCACATAAGTGACCGTTCCCCGCCCGTAGCGATGGAAGGTAACAGCGGACTCACCCTCATAATAATCACCGGCATAAGTCGCCCAACTTTCGGTGTCCTTACCTGGTTTCAAAACATCCCCCCAGCTGGTCCACCCGAATTTCTGATTTCCCATCACAACAGTATCTGCTGCATGTGCCCGCAAGAGATCGTAAAAAGGAATCTCACCACCAATCAAATGATAGAGGGGCTCGGCATGTTGCGCTTCCCAAAGGTGGCCTTTTTCGTTCTGGTGACCGGTGCGGGCCGACATGACCAAATGGCCACCCGCCTCCACATATTGGGTGATTTTTTGAATCAAAGCCCGACTCATTTGCTGGTAGGCCGGAACGACCATGACCGGATAGCCGGAAAAGTCCATGGTATCCCGGATAAAGTCCACCGGAGCCCCCAAAGATTTCAAAGCCTTGTAATACTTCAGCACGTGCTGCTCGGTATCCCATTCAACGGTCTGCTTGTTTTGATTCATGGCCACCGTGTTGTCCGGATCATACAAAATAGCGGTATTCCTTTGCCTATAATCCGACGGCACTTTTCCCAGCGTGGCCTTACTCCGCAGCAGCTTCAACTCATCAATAAACTGCGCGTATTCGAGTCCGCCGGGCGTGGGTGTAACACCATCGGGACCAACCACACCGTAATGGTACTGCTCGTAGCCATAAATGGGTGCCCTAAAACGGTAGGTGCAGACAAACTTGACATCACCTGCAAAGATGTGGTACAACCACAAACGAACCGCACCTGGTAAGGGCTGCGAGTTCACAGTCCCCCAGTTCACCTGACCCGGTTGCAACTCCATCACGCCGAGGAAGGGCGACAAGGGCCTGAAGTAATCATTGGCCATGGCAATGCGCGAATACTCTCCTACCCGGTAGCCTTTGCGACCAATACCTTCATGCTCCCCATACACCATATAACGCGTATAAGTAATAAAATCCAGTTCCTGACTCATCCCGATAAAACGGGCATCGTACATGGGAATAAAATTGGTGGTAATCCACTGCTCCTCATCCGCATATTGGCGAATGGTCCGGGCTTGCTCATCCAAAAAGGAAGCCGTCTCATAATCGGCGAAACGACCGTGGTCCAGACGATGATAAAGATTCATACCCCATTGCGAATGCTTGGGAAGGTTAATCTCCGAAAAATCGCTGTAAACCACACTCCAGAAGTTGGTTCCCCAGGCCTCATTGAGGGCCTCTATGGTTTGGTATTTATCTTTCAGCCAAATACGGAAGCGCTTGAGCGCGTCCTCGCTGTAATCGACAGTGGAACGGGGTTCATTATCGAGTTGCCAGCCAATAATTCGCTCATCACGGCCATAACGTTTGGCCAGTTCGGCTATTAACTTTTGGGAATAGTCGCGGTAAAATTCGTTGGAGAAGGAGGCATGCTGACGGGCGCCATGGTCCATTTTGGTGCCATCCTCACGGGTAATCAGAATATCCGGGTGTTTCCGCACCAGCCACACCGGTGGTGTGGCCGTAGACGTGCACATAATCACCTTTATATCGTACTTGGCAGCCATGGCCACTGCCCTGTCCAGCCAGGCGAAATCATAAACGCCTTCCTCAGGTTCCAGCTGCGCCCAGGCGAATTCAGCAAAATGGGTAAATTCAAAACCCATCTCCGCAATTTTGGCCAAGTCCCTTTCCCACTGCTCCTCGGGCCAGTGCTCCGGATAATAATAAGCCCCTAAAGTCATCAAATCCGCCGGCGGAAACGAATTAACAGGTTGCTGTGCCCATCCGTTGACGGTAAAAAGGAGGGCAAAAAGAAAAGCTGATAGATTTTGCATCACAGTATATTTTGGTTCTTACTCACTTTTAATGGTCATTTTGGCCGTTTTCAATCCCTTGCCCTTCACTTGCAGGGTTATGTCGCCAGCCTTTTTTTGTGATTGAACGGTGACCACCAGTTGACCACTAAAGGCTTTCATGGTGGGCAGGTGGAAAAGTTCCAAAGAAGTGGGATCACCATTACAAACCACCTTAAAATCACCGGCACCCGTCACTTTAAAATCCAGCTGCGGTGTGGCTGTGGCGCAAAAACGCCCCTCTTTATCCACCACCGAAACGGTGATGTACGACAAGTCCTGACCATCGGCCGTAATAACGGAACGATCGGCCACCAACTCCAGGCCATAAGGCGCTCCGGCCGTATGCACTTCCTTCTCGGCCACCGGCTGTCCATCATCGTCCAGAGCCACCACTTTTAGGGTGCCGGGTTCATATTGAACATCCATCCACATCAGTCGGTAGCGGTGCTGTTTGGTTTTATCTTTGGTCTTGGTCTGTATGCCCTGACTCTTACCATTCACAAAAAGTTCAGCGCTGTTGTAACTGGTATAAACGAAGACCGGGGTGGTTTCCCCTTCGCGTCCTTCCCAGTTCCAATGCGGCAAGATGTGCAGGGTTTCGTCCTTGGTATTCCAGCGACTGCGGTAAAGGTAGAAGCGATCCTTGGGCAGTCCCGCCAAATCACTGATCCCAAAATAGGAACTCCTGGACGGCCAGGCCTCGTTGTAAGGCGTGGGTTCTCCCAGATAGTCGAAACCCGTCCACACAAACTCACCAATTACCCAGTCGTAATCGTCCTGCCACACAAAATCATCATCGGGAAGGTTCGACCAGCGGCAATATTCCAAATCGTAGGAAGAACTGTGAAAATCGTTATAGGTCTTGTGGCTATAAATTTCGACCGGAAATTTATAAATACCTCTTGAACTGACCGTAGAGGCCGTTTCCGACCCTAAAATAAAGCCCTGGGGAAAGCGGTCATAAGCCTCATCATACAAGTGCACGCGGTAATTCAGTCCGGGAATATCCGTAATGGCCCCAAAGCCGTTCTCCATCACGGCAGCCACCTGGTCCATCCCCACCGTAACCGGTCGAGTCGGGTCCTCCCGGTGAAAAATATCCTGCAGCCATTTGGCCCGCTTCACCCCTTCATTGCCCCACTGATCGGGCACCTCATTGCCCGAACTCCACATCACAACACTGGGATGATTGCGCAAGGCCCGCACCAGATTCACCACATCCTTTTCAGCCCACTCTTCAAACAGCCGGTTATAGCCATTCTTTACCTTGGGTTTGGCCCACTCATCAAAACTCTCGGCCAAATACAGGATGCCCATTTCATCACACAGTTCCACCTGCTCACGGGCCGGCATGTTATGGGCCGAACGGACCGCATTAACCCCCATATCTTTCAAAATGGTCAGCTGTCGACGCAAAGCCGCCACATTTACTGCAGCCCCCAATGGTCCGAGGTCATGGTGGAGACAAACCCCTTTAAACTTGGTCACCTCCCCATTGAGCACCAAACCTTTGCCCCGCTCATACTCCACACTTCGAATACCAAAGCGGATGAACTCCTCATCCTTTAATTCATCTCCCTCATATAAAAGCACACGGGCCTGATATAAATGCGGATGCTCAGTCCCCCAAAGCTGAGGCTGTGGCACCGCAATATTTTGTTCCATTTTGGAACCAAAGCGATCAGTGGTGGTCTCGGCAGCCACTACCTTTCCGCTGGGGTCAATAATTTCCGTCACCATGTGGGTAGCCGCACCACTGATCTCTGTTTGAATGTTCACTTGTGCCACCTCATCAGAAATAAAGGGGGTGGTGATAAAAGTGGCCCATTTATTAAAGCTCACCTCATCTTTTACGATCACCTGTACCTTGCGGTAAATCCCTGCACCCGGATACCAGCGGGAAGAGGAAGGCAAATTCTCCAGACGAACAGCCAGAAGATTCTCTTCCCCCTGTTTCAGATAATCTGAAATATCAAAATAGAAGTAGCTGTAGCCATAAGGCCAATGCCCCACTTCCTCTCCATTAATATACACCCGGGCATCACTCATGGCGCCATCGAAGGCCAGCAAAGCCTTTTTGCCGGGTTGAAAAGCGGGTACCTCGAAGGTTTTACGGTACCATCCCACCCCAATGTGCGGTAAAGCACCGGTCCGCCCGGTTCGCTCCCTCGGCGCTTCATCCATATCCTGCACCACCTGAACCACCTGCTTATCGATATCCTTGTCAAAAGGCCCCTTTATGGCCCAGTCATGCGGCACATCTACTGTCTCCCAGCCTTTTACTGACAAGCCGGGAGCTTCCCCTCCATCCACCTCCCGGTTAATAAATTGCCAATCGCTATCCAGCGTAATAACATGCCGTTGCTACTCTGCGCCAAACCATTGAAAAACAGGAAACAGGAAACAAGCAGCAGAATTAATTTTTCCATTTTATTTGATTTAATGACATGATTAATTTGACCCGACATATGTATAAACAGGTTAAACACCATTCATTAGAAAAGCATACGCCTCCCACAAATTAAGCAAACCTGTTAACAGAACAAAAATAGTAACACCCACCAATAAACAAAAATTAATTCTACTTTTCCGTCAATTAATTCACCGGAATTTTTCGGACACCAAAAATCCGGTGAAAATTACCTATGTTTGTGCTAACAACACAGTTATACAGTCCATGAAAATCCTTCTGATTACACCTCCGCTTACCCAGCTCAACACACCCTATCCGGCCACTCCTTATTTAAAAGGATTTCTGGTCGAGGAAGGACATCAGGTCCATCAGGCAGATTTGGGCATCGAACTGGTCAACCGGCTATTTTCAAGAGAGGGTTTGCAGAAGCTGTTTCAACGGGTGGTGGTGTCCCGTCAAACCCCTGCCCACCTTCGCCAACTGTTGGTTGATCAGCAGCAATACATCCACTCCATAGATGCCGTCATGCGGTTTCTTCAGGGACTGGAACCCACACTGGCCACGCGTATCTGCCATGGCGAATGGCTGCCGCAGGGCGAACGGTTTAAAGGCATGGCCGATCCCGATTGGGCATTTGGAGCCCTGGGCACCACCGAAATGGCCAAACACATGGCCACGCTTTACATCGAAGATCTGGCTGATTTCATCCAGGCGACCATAGATCCCTTCTTTGAATTGAGCCGATATGCGGAACATCTGTGCCTGCGCTTGCCCCACTTAAAACCCTTACTAACAGCACTGTCAAAGCCCGACTCTCTTTTGGATGAATGGCTGCTTGAGCTCCTCGAAGAAAAAATGCGGACCAGCGATCCTCGTCTGGTCTGTTTCTCCATCCCCTTTCCCGGAAACCTGATGGGGGCCTTTCGCTGTAGTCGCCACATTCGTCAACACTTTCCCGAAGTGACCGTAGCCTGGGGCGGCGGATATGTCACCACTGAATTGCGCCAGTTAAGCGACCCAAAAGTCTTTGATTTTGCACATTTTATTTCTCTGGACGATGGGGAACCGGCACTGCGGGCCCTGATCAGCTATTTGGAGGGAAATGATGACCTTCCGCTTTGTCAGACCTACCATCGGGCGACAAACGGACAAATCCTCTTCCACCCAAAACAACCGGGTCATTCCATTCCTTTCAAACAGGTACCCGCGCCTGACTATTCGGATTTGCCATTGCATAAATATATTTCACTGATTGAAGTGGCCAACCCCATGCACAAATTATGGAGCGATGGCCGGTGGAACAAACTCATTCTGGCCCATGGCTGTTACTGGGCCAAATGTGCTTTTTGCGACACCTCCCTGCCCTACATCAACTGCTTTGAGGCCTTGCCGGCCAGCCAAATTTGTGATTACATGGAAGCGCTTATGCAACAAACGGGTAGCAGCGGTTTTCATTTCACCGATGAAGCAGCGCCACCACGCCTGTTGCGTGAGCTATCCAGGGAGATTATCGAACGTAAGTTGGTGGTCAGCTGGTGGACCAACATCCGCTTTGAAAAGACTTTTGATGCAGATCTTTGTCGACTAATGGCGCGTGCCGGTTGCATTGCCGTATCGGGAGGTATAGAGGTGGCGTCCAACCGACTCCTGAAATACATCAACAAAGGGGTGACTGTGGAACAGGCCTTTGCAACGGCCGAACACTTAACAGAAAGTGGCATCATGGTGCATGCCTACCTGATGTATGGCTTTCCTACGCAAACAGAACAGGAGACGTTGGAGGGACTCGAATCGGTGCGACAAATGTTTGAAGCAGGCGTGCTGCAATCGGCCTTTTGGCACCGCTATGCCATGACGCTGCACAGTCCGTCGGGCCAGCACCCGCACGATTATGGGGCCGACCCTCTGTCCCAACAGACGGGCACTTTTGCCAACAACGAATTGGCCTTTACAGATCATCAAAAAATTGATTTTGAGAGACTGGGACAAGCCTCTATAAGGCCACTTACAATTACATGCACGGTCTTTGCCTGGATTGGCCGGTCAGGAAATGGTTAAGCCTTTAACGGAATGGAAAAGGTAAAGGTGCTGCCCTTGCCTTCCTGACTATCGACCCAAATATTTCCGCCATGCTTTTCCACCAGTTCTTTGCAAAGAATTAAACCCAACCCCGTTCCGGATTCATTTTCAGTACCATTGGTTTTTATTTTAGCATCCAGTTGAAACAACAAGGGTAGAATTTCCTCATTAATTCCCACACCGTTATCGGAAATCCTGACTTCCAGCAACTCTTGGCCGGTTTTGGTATGGATATCTATTTGCCCGTTTATCGGTGTAAATTTGATGGCATTGGAGATAAGGTTGCGCAAAACAGTAGTGATCAGACGGGGATCCGCATAAATATCCTCATCGGCGGTATCCGATTGGTGATAAACAATGGAGATATTTTTAATTTTAGCCGCGGAACTCAGCACTTCTACAACATTCATAATAACCTTCTGAGTAGACATTGTTTCAGGCCTGAAAGCCATTTGTCCACTCTGCGATTTAGCCCAGTCGAGCAGATTTTCCAGTAATTCAAGTGTGTTTTGGGCCGAGCCTTTAATGCTCCTCAGGTAATCAGTTGATTTTTCAAGGCTTTGTTGTTGAATATTTTCCATCAAAATATCCAGAAGTCCCAAAATTCCATTGAACGGACTTCTCAAATCATGGGCAATAATTGAAAAGAACTTGTCTTTAGTGGTATTCAATTCCTCCAGCAAAGCTGATTTTTCGACCAACATGGCCGTCTTTTTTTTGACTTTTATACTGAGACTCCACGACCAAATAAACAAAAGAGCGACCACCAAAAAAAGGGGAAGAATAAACATGCCAATATAGCGCAACACACTAACAAAAGAAACTTCCCTGCGTTGGTGCAATTGCCATTTTTCCTGCAAAGCATTGAGCTCCCCCGACGCTTTCATTTTATCCAGGCCGTCATTCAGCAGAGATAATAACCGGGCATCGCCCTTTTTTACTGCAAACCGGAAAGGACTGGGCAAAATGGGCGGACCGACTACTTTAAGGTTTTTGATATTTTCTGATCGAATGGCCTCCATGCCTATAGAATAAGGAGCAATAACGGCATCATGTTTTCCGGAGCTCAGTAAGTTGATGGCAACGGGCATGGAATTGACATAAAAAGCATTTTCAAAAAGCCCCATCGGTTTGATAAAATTGTCTATGGAGGCATCACCCTGTAAAACAATAATGCGCCGGTCAATAATATCATCCAGCGCCTTTACCGGAGAATCCGTGCGCACAAAGATGGCATAGTACTCAAGGGTATGCGGGATCGTAAAATCATAGAAAACAGCCCTTTGTTCCGTATAAAAAATGCCCAACAGAAGGTCTACTTCTCCTTCCCTTAAACTTTCCAAAGCTTGAGGCCAGGGCGTAAAACGAAATTCCAGATCAAGGTTGTTCTGTTTGGCAATGGCCATAATGATGTCCACGTCATATCCCCTCGCCTCACCATTACTATCCAAAAAAGTATGAGGTTTATAATCGAAATCACCCCCGACAATAATTTTCCGCCTTTCAAACTTAACGGAATCAGCAGACATTGCCTGAAGCTTATTCGTCAACGCAAATGGAATGACCAACATCAACAGCAGAAAAAATCGGTACTTTATTTCTTTCTCCATCCAACACACATTTTCAGATTCCCAATAGCATCCAGCGTAAAAAAAGATTCGAGTAATATGGGGATAAAATTTATTAAAAATAATCAATAATTATAACCACCCATCTAACAAATGACCAACAACATCAATTAGTTGATAAACTGTCAAAATGAAAGTATCAGCATTCAAAAAGCCATCTAATTATGGTCGTGTAGTTGCCACATCCCCATGCATACACCATCTTCTGTAGCTTTGCGACTACAGACACATTTGCGATTCTGATCTTCAGCAAAAACAAGATGGGCATGCACAAATTTGTCCTTAAACGCCAAATCTTCCAATATAACACGAGCGACGCACTGTCCCTCACGAAACACATAGTTCTTTCCAATGGTGAGCCGCCAACCTTTGGTGGCCACATTTGGAATGGTGACCACCATAGACTTCAGGCCAATCATTCTTAAAAACTTCATTTTAAGATAATTAATATAAAGAAATCTTTGTAATGCACTCATAACTTCGGGTTTAGATTTTAAGATTGAGATCTTCAACGCTACAAAGATTAAATTAGCTTATGCCAACTAGTGTCATAACTAAAAGACATTTGATTTTTTTTGCGTTTTTTTCATCCAATGCCCAAAAATAAAACGAGCCACTGCAACAGACCTGCAGTGACTCGATTAATCAAAATTTATACGCTTTTTTTGCCGCCTTGCGCAAATGAATTAAAGCTTAATGCTTTACAATTTTAATGGTTTCCATAGCACCGACACTTTCAAGCCGCAAAAAGTAAACACCCGCTTTCATGTGATTGGAGGCAATTACGCCCTGCTCATTCAGTCTGCCGTGTGAGGCTAACTGACCGTTCATATTAAAAATATGGTAAAGAACATCTGAGCGACTGGTCACTTGACTGTCTACCACTATTTGATGATCAAAAGGATTTGGAAAGACAGACCATGTCGCGTCCTCATTTGACTGAAGCGGTTCTTTGAGAGTGGTTGCACCTGACTGATCCACAAATCTTACATTGTCAATATAGACACAAGTGGCATTCCCGCCTAAATAAAATTTAAGTTTGGCTGTTGCATCCGTTACAGCTGAGACATAAGAATAACTGAAATCCTGAACGTTGACTGTTAAATTTTCGCTTCGTCCAAAATGAGTGGCATAATCTCCGCCATCTCTTTGCACGGCCACCCCAAGTGACCTGGCAGCATCTGCTTTGGCCGAAAAGGACAGCGAATAAGTCTTGCCCATCTCTATTGGCGTTTCGTAGCGGACCTGAACATGCCAGTTGGCAGTACCGGGATTATGTGCAGCGGGGCATACTTTAAGCGCCTTGCTGCCTGACAGACCGGCACCTGTTACCACCTCCATGGTGCCCGCTGCGCCGCTGTTGTTCTGAATGGTCCAGCCCTCCAGATTGATGTCAAATTCGCCATTCAAAATCAAATCGCTTTCCGAAACCACGCCGTCACCAAAATGGGGGTATCCGAGGTCAGGCTGACTGTTCATATAGCTCTCCAGCCAGAGCATGGCCGAACGCTTTGAACCATCTTCATTGAGCAAACCGGTTCCTGTCTTCCAGGTACTGCCTTCCACATATCCCCAAAGCGTAATACCGGCAACAGCAGGATGTTTCCAAAAAACCGGAAATATGTTTTGATAGCTATACAGTTGCGAGGCTTCAGTGTTAGAATTCCCTGTTAAATCCAGTTCTGTCACATAAACCGGAACACCTCCAGAGGCCATCAGATCGATGCGCGTTTTTAAGAGACCGGTCTGATTGGCCATACCGTCCACATTGAAGGTATGGGCCTGGGTGCCAAAACCATCAATTAATCCTCGGTCGCGCAAGACTTTGACCACATCCAACATTTCATGGATGCCATCGGGGTTGTTCTCCAACTCAAAATCATTCATTACCAACCTTGAATTGGGAAAATACTCCCTGGCTTTTTGAAACAGCCAGATAGCCCAGTCGTAGCCCGTTTCACCCGGCCCACCGAGGCCTTCCCTGAAAAAGGGCGTGCCAGCGGCATGCTCTTTTCCATTGTAGGTATTCAAGTACAAATTTTCATTGAGCACATCGATCTGGTCGATATGAGTATATCTCTCAGCGATGGCTGCCATGTACTCTTCCATTTCCGCTCTAAAGGCGGTTACATCTGAACTTAAGCCTTCTATCCACGACGGGTATTGACTCCCCCAGGCAATGGCATGATAACGATAGCTCAAATGATTGATTTCAGCTAAATAATAGGCAACATCCGAATTGGTCCAATTCATAACATCTCTGGTGCCCTCAACCACTCCCCATTTTGAACCATTTTCGGCCGTAACCCCATTCCAGTATTGAAGAAAATCACTTCTGACACCGCTATATCCAATGATATTTCCGAGGTACTTACCCTTTCCGGCACTCAAACCCCTCTTCACAACAGCATCTGTACCCACAGTAACCAATACACCGGCCGAAACAAAATCAACCGATTGGTCATTGATGGCACGGGCAGTAATTCGGTAGCTTCCAGCTTCCAGATTCTCCCACAAAAAAGAATAGGTACCGAAGGAATGGGTCGATGTCTCATGCACGATATTCCCATCCACATAAAACACCACCTTTTCAACAGGGCGCTCAGGTCCGCTTCCCCCGATTCCAGTCGAATATACCGGATGAGCAGATCTGTTCCTGCCTGGTAATAGGCATTGGTATGCGGATAGGTAATAACGCAGGAAGGTGGCGTTTCCGACTGAGCCTGAATACGATTACCCACCATGGGACTCAACACCAACAAAACCAACAACAATAACTTCATAATAAGATGTATATATTTTTAAAAAATAGGGTTCCAATGTTCTGCAAGGCCGGATGTAAAATAGGGAACATTTTTTTAAGATTTGGGCGACACTAAGGTGGTCATTTCTGTGAAAATAGTCGAAATTATGCAGAAATGAAGATTCCTTAACTCTGAAACTTATTTTCATACAAAAATGGATAATAACTTATTATTTTTTATATTTATAGCTAGTGACCACAAGAGAAAGGGTCTGAACCTTCAATATTAAAAATCTATGAAGTCAAGAGGAATTAGCATAACCGTAGGCACTCCTGCTCTGTTGATCTTCCTGACTTTTATAATGCTCTGGGCCTTGGGAAACGTTGGTTATGCAACCCAAAAGGTGGTGAACGTTGGTATTTATGACAATCCACCTAAAATATTTATAGACAAAAGCGGGCAGCCATCAGGTATTTTCGTTGACCTGCTGAATCAGATAGCCACCATTGACAATTGGAAAATCAACTATCACTTTTCTACCTGGGAGGAGTGTTTACATCAACTCGAAAATGGCAGCATTGATTTATTGCCGGATGTTGCCATCACTTCTGAACGCAAAAACCACTTTGAATTCAATACCATTCCTGTGCTTGAAAGCTGGTCACAGATCTATGTGAAAAACAATAAGGAGATACACCAACTAGGCGATTTGAGCGGAAAACGCGTGGCCCTTTTGAATGGCTCAGTACAGCAAAGCAACTTTCGCCAAACGATGAAAGGCTATGGCTTTCCTTATACAGAAGTCACAGCAGGCTCCTTCACCGAAGCTTTGTCCCTGGTCAGCATCGAGGTGGCAGATGCAGCCATCACCAATGTCTTTTTTGGAGATTTGAATGCCTCAGAATTTGATCTCCGAAAAACAAGCCTTATTTTTAACCCGGTCACCCTCTATTTTGCTATACACCCCTCCGGCGACACCTCCCTTATCAATACCATCGACCTTTACCTCACCGTATGGAAAAATACGCCCCGATCCTTCTACTATAGCACGCTTCAAAAATACACCCTCTCGGAACCGCTACCAAATAGCAACCCGAACAAACTATTCCTCGTTGTTATAGTGCTCATTTCAATGGTCGCTTTTATTATCCTTTTAAAATCAAAGCAGGGCCAAATACAAAAATTATCCAGGCAGATAAAAGACCAACAGCGCCTGCTGCATAACCAGGAAGATAAGTTTCGTGGCTATTTTGAAAGTTCACCCATAGGCATGTTCGTGGCCGACACCCGGGGCAGATACATCGATGTGAATCCTGCAGCCTGCTCTATTACCGGCTACCAGGAACAGGAATTAAAAAACCTGACCATTGCGGACCTCATACCGGAATCGGGTCGAAAGGGCGCCGCCCATCATTTTAATCAACTGGTAACGGAAGGCCGTGCCGAGGGTACAATGCCCTTCAGGAGCAAGTCGGGCGAAATTCGCCACTGGTCGGTTAACGCCGTTAAAATAGAAGAAGACAAACTCATAGGATTTGTGGAAGACATCACCGAAAAAACAAAACTGGAAGAAGAGCGCTTTCAAATACCAGAAAAACTGGAAAGACAGGTAAAAGAAAAGACCCAGGAACTCAATCTGCGCATTTCTGAGCTGGAACATTTCAGGGAAGTTACCATTGAACGGGAATTGCGCATGGAGGAGCTTCGTTCCGAGATCAAACGACTTAAAAACAAGCAAGACATCCACTAAATAAGGCCAATGGTGCGTCATGATTTTCTAAAAATAAGATTTTTCCAGACAATGACTCTATGGGCTCTGCTGTTGGCCTTTCCGTTGCACCTGTTGGCACAACCCAATTACCGCTCTGCCAGATATTCGATAAGTGACACCCTTTTGGTCGGGGCTGAAATCAACTATCCTCCCTACTGTGTGCTCAATGCTCATGGAAAAGCCGATGGCTTTTCCATAGAACTATTGAAGGCTGTGGCGGATGCGTCGGGCTACATCTGGTTTTCAAAAGCGGAATATGGACTCACTTAAAAGCAGATCTGGCACATGGCCGCATTGATGCTCTTCCAATTATGGGGCGCACCCCCGAACGGGAATCCCTGTATGATTTTTCCATGCCCTACCTGACCCTGCAAGGCGCAGCTTTTATCAGAAAAGGCAGCGCGTCCGACATCAGCACTGCGAATTTAAACACAAAGGAAATCGTTGTGATGAAAGGAGATAACGCCGAAGAGTATGCACGCCGACATCACCTCTCACCTTACATTTTCACCTACAACACTTTGCAGGAAGCTTTTTTGCGACTGGCTGAAGGCCAA
Organism: Geofilum rubicundum JCM 15548; assembly: GCF_000974365.1. Taxonomy (GTDB): domain Bacteria; phylum Bacteroidota; class Bacteroidia; order Bacteroidales; family Marinilabiliaceae; genus Geofilum; species Geofilum rubicundum. Next base: position 6,500 of record NZ_BAZW01000005.1, on the reverse strand, counting down.
CATGACGTGCTTTTGGTACAACAAGTCACCGGACTCAACGTCATTCGTGAACTGGGCATTAACAACATTGAAACACTTAACCTGTCCTTACCCAATTTTCAACAGGACTATTGCTTTGCCGTGCAAAAAGGCAATGCCTCGCTTCTGACCAAATTCAACGAAGGACTCTCCATTGTTATTGCCAACGACTCCTACAAAACCATCCAGTCGAAATGGTTCGGCCCGGATATTTTGGGGCGCACCACCTCGAGAGAAGCATTAGAAAACTTTGTTCTCTATTTGATTATACTCATTTTGATTTTGGTAGGAATATGGATTTACACCCTCAGGCGTCAAATTCGGAAACGAACCAAACGACTGAAACGGGAAGTGCAAGATCACCGTCAAACCCTTTTTCTGCTTGAGCGACAAAAGAACCATCTACTGCAAAGTGAGCAACAGGTGCGCCTCTTGCTTAACTCTACTGCTGAAGGCATATACGGCATCGATTTGAAAGGCAACTGCACTTTCATCAACCAGTCCGCATTGAAATTGCTTGGTTTTATTTCACCCGATGAAGTCCTCGGACAAAACATGCACCTTTTGATGCACCATACCCATAACGATGGCTCAAACTACTCTATTGAAACCTGCAAAATTCATGAAGCCATTCAACAATCAAAAGGCACCTTTGTGGAAGGCGAAATGTTTTGGCGATCGGATGGCACGAGCTTTCTTTCTGAATATTATGCCTATCCGGTGATAAAAAGTGGCCAAATCACCGGCTCGGTCATTTCTTTCAGGGATATTACGCGACGGCATATGGCGCAACAGGAGTTAATGAACCTGAAAAATGATCTGGAATTAAAAGTGGCGGAGCGAACTGCGGAGCTGGAAGAAAAAATAGAATCCCTCAATAAAAACCAAAGAGCCATGCTTTTTCTGGTGGGAGATCTCAATGCCATTTCAGCAGAATTAAAAGAAGAGCGCAAAAAACTGGAGTTATCGAACCACGAACTGGAAGCCTTTACCTATTCAGTATCGCACGATTTACGCGCTCCTCTCAGAGCCATAAATGGTTATGCCGAATTTCTTATTCATGATTATGCCCCCCTGCTCGACGATGAAGGCAAACGCTTTATCCACGTGATTCGCAGCAACACCCTTAAAATGGAACAGTTAATTACCGATTTGCTGAGATTGTCAAGGGTATTCAAGACCAATTTAACCCTGATGCCAGTAGATATGGGGGAAATGGCCCGATCAATATTTATTGGTTTAACAGACAGTATCCATCAAAAAAGTTATAAATTTGTGCTTCATCCCCTGCCAAAGGTATTGTGTGATGGAGGATTAATAAAACAGGTCTGGCAAAACCTCATCGGCAATGCCATCAAATACAGCGCCAAATCACCTGTTAAAGAAATTGAGATTGGGGCTGAAGAACGTGAATCAGACCTGCTGTTTTTCGTTAAAGACAAGGGCGCCGGTTTTAATAGTGCTTATAAAAAGAAATTATTTGGTGTTTTTCAACGCTTGCATCGCGATGATGAATTTGAAGGCACCGGTGTGGGACTGGCTACCGTTCAGCGCATCATTCGCCGGCATGGTGGTCAGGTATGGGCAGAAGGAGAAGTGGGTCAGGGCGCCACATTTTATTTTACATTACCCAAACAATAAATCGTTAGGTTAATAATTTCAACCACCAAACCCAAAAACAAAAACACCAAAATGACCAGCCGTCCGGAAGAAAAGATACGCATCCTGTTTGTTGAAGACCTCCCCACCGATGCAGAAATGGCCCAGCGGGAAGTTAAATCGGCGGGCATCGAATTCACATCGGTTATAACCGATACCGAAGAGGGTTTTCGACACCAGTTAATTGATTTTAATCCTGATGTAATCGTATCAGATTATTCCATGCCCATATTTGACGGCATGCAGGCCCTGCAAATTGCCCGTGAACACAATCCCATATTGCCCTTTATTGTTCTCACTGGCTCTATTAATGAAGCCACGGCCGTAGCCTGTATGAAGCAGGCGCCAACGACTATGTACTAAAAGAACAAATTAAACGACTCCCCTATGCCATACAGGAAGCCCTAAAAACCAGTCAAAACATTGCAGCGAAAGTGCAATTTGAGCAAAAGCTTAAGGAAAGCCTGGAAGAAACCAAAGGCATCATCAATGCCATGAAAGAAACGGTTTGGATCATTGACCAGCAATGCCAAATTTTGGATATCAACCAACAAGCATGTACTTCCCTCGGATACACTAGAGACGAATTGCTGAACATAGGATTAGTCGGCATTGACAAACATATGAATCCCGATGAAATGAAAGCCATGCCGAAAACTATGTCTAAGAATGAGATTCAGACCTTTGAAACCTGGCATACCTCTAAAACAGGCCAGGTAATTCCGGTGGAAGTTAATGCTTCTCAAATACGTTACAACGGACAAATAGCGGCTCTTGCTGTAGCCCGGGATATTACCGATCGACTCAAAAACGAACAGGACTTACGCAAAGCCAAAGAAAAAGCAGAAGAAAGCGACCGTTTAAAGTCGGCCTTCCTGGCCAACGTCAGCCATGAAATCCGCACCCCAATGAATGGCATCGTTGGTTTTCTGGAGTTATTGCAGACGCCTGGCATCAACGATGAGAAAAAAGAAAAGTACTTTGAAATGGTGAATCAAAGCAGTCAAAGGCTGTTGGATACCATTAACGACATTATTGAGATTTCCAAAATTGAGTCGGGTCAATCAGAAGTTAAGCTCACAGAGGTTAACACTGTTGATATTATGCATTATCACCATGAATTCTTTTTGCGGCAAGCGAAGAAAAAAAACTTAGAAATATTGATTGGCCAACAGATCACCGATTCCAGCGCCTTAATAATCACCGACAAATATAAAGTAGAAGCCATTCTTTCGAATTTATTGACGAATGCACTCAAATATACCGATAATGGCACCATTGAAATGGGCAACTACCTGAAGGATAACGAACTTATTTTTTATGTAAAGGATTCCGGAATGGGTATTCCGGAAAATAAAAAACAGGCCATATTTGACCGATTTACACAAGTCCATTCAGGCACCAACCGTCCTTTTGAAGGGGTTGGACTGGGATTGGCCATTGCTCAAGGCTATGTTCAGCTGCTCAATGGAAAAATAAGGGTGGAATCAGAAGAGGAAAACGGAAGTACTTTCTCCTTTTCAGTTCCTTATCAGCCATTGACCTCAAAACTGCCCGAAAAAGAAGATGAAAATTATACAGGCATGGACAAAACCAGTTTAGAAATGGAGTTGCTGCCCGATTTAAAAATATTAATTGCTGAGGATGATGAATTCAGCGCCCTCTACCTCGGTGCCATTTTGGACGCCAATAAAATAGCCTGGATAAAATGTGAAACGGGCACCGAAGCCGTTCGTTTGGTAAAAGAAAACCCCGACCTTTCAGTGGTTTTAATGGATATAAAAATGCCGGAAATGAGTGGATTGGAGGCCACGCGACAAATCAGAACCTTTAATACCACCATTCCCATTATTGCCCAGACGGCCTACGCCATGACCGAAGACCGCAGCAAAGCGCTCGCGGCAGGTTGCAGTGACTACATCACCAAACCCATCAAAAGAGACATGCTGATTGACCTTTTGAAAAAGAACACGAAAAATCAGGAATAACAATCATCGAAAATTCTTTTGGCCTTTTGCTTAACGGTTGCCCGGTCTAAAATCTGCACACGGATAAACCTCCTCCGATTCAGGGATTTTGAACCATTTGGCGGCTGCTATTGTTGTTTATAGTAGTTACACAACCCAAAAAATATTTCTATTATGAAACTAAGAACAGTAGTATTAAGTACTTTGATGGTTGGGGCAGTAGCCTGCGCCACGCCAACGGCCGACAACAATCAAGAAGAAGCGGAAGTGAAAACCACGCCTGCCTATGCAGGAGAGGCTGTAGAACATACTTTTCTTGAACTGCCCTATGCCTATGATGCGCTGGAGCCATATATTGATGCGCAAACCATGGAGCTGCACTACAGCAAACACCACCAGGGGTATTTCAACAATTTCAAAAAGGCGGTTGCAGGAAGTGATTTAGAAAATGCCTCCCTCCACTTTATTTTTGAAAACATTTCTACTTTAAGTTCAACTATCCGCAACAACGCCGGTGGCTATTACAACCATAACCTTTTCTGGTCCATGTTGGCACCGGGTGGAAAAGGTGAACCTTCTGAAGCGCTGCTTGCTGATATCAATGCAAACTTTGGATCAATGGAAGCCTTTCAGGAGAAATTTAACAGCGCGGCAACCGGGCAGTTTGGTAGTGGCTGGTCATGGTTAGTGGTTCAAGCCGATGGAAAATTAGCGGTTACCGGAACACCCAATCAGGACAACCCCTTAATGGATGTAGTGGAAGTGAACGGAACGCCCATTCTGACCTTGGATGTATGGGAGCATGCCTATTATTTGAAATATCAGAACAAGCGGGGCGACTATGTCCAAAACTTCTGGAACCTGGTGAACTGGGACGAAGTGAACCGACGTTATGCAGCAGCCCAATAAGCATTTCCATAAACTCAGACCATAAAAAAAGCCGCGCAGTGCGCGGCTTTTTATGGTTATTTTATTCTGTCCAAATACATTTTCCGGACATCCATTAGATATTCCAGGTTCATTTGCGGATTATAAATCCGAATCATATCCTGAATACCGTAGTTGACATGAAAATGACCAATGGCAGCATCAAAAGCCGATAGCTCCCAATTGAACTTCACCTTTTTTGTAATGTCTTCAAAATGTTTCCAATTGAGCTTTTTAGGAATGGTGAAATAACCATGATCCTTTTCGGTAACATCAAAATAGGCGCCGGGATGCTTCTCATCTAAAATGAAAAACTTCTTTATACGAATGACGCCGGGCCCCTCAGGTTTTCCACCCGGTTTTTTCCTGAATTCAATGCCTTCGTCCATGTAACACTCCTGTAGTTCAGGGATTTGGTGATAATCTTCCAAATGTCGTACCCTTATCACATGAAATTCTTTGTTATAGAGGTTCACAACCCCGGCAGCCGCATTAAAGTCACTTTGAAAATACTTTCGTATGTTTTGAGTTGCCCTGGTAATCTCTTCGAGTGTGTACAACTGCTTGACCACGAGATAGACATACAGAGGCTTGCTATCAATGGGATGATCAGAATAGTAATCAAAGAAACCCGGAAAAGGTTCCGGGGCCTCCAACACAAAGGTGTTGGGTAAAATCTGATCCTCCAATGTACGCAACGTCTCCTGCTTCAGGAGGTTGCCATACCTTTCGATATAAGGTGATGGATTCATAATATATGGTTTTTATTTATTAATAGTCTGCCCAAAAAAAACCGTCGCACACCTTCATCCATCTGCTCATCTATTCCGGTGGCGGTTCTCATTATAAACAACCCAAATTGCTCCCTTGTTTAACCAAGGCTTGAAGTTACCTCACTTCAAAGGTTGTTACATAATGGAAATATAACCATTCTGTTTTGTTTTAACAATGATACCACCCATTTTTAAGGACTGACACTGCGTGACACCGTCAGCCGGTGAGATCAATCTCTTGTAAACACCAACTCACTGTCATTCACAGTCATATCGCTATTATACCGATAACCATCCAGGTTAAAAGCCTTCAACTCTTCAGGCCTGGTCAATTCATTTTCAATAACATAACGAGTCATGAGCCCTCTGGCCTTTTTAGCAAAAAAACTGAGAATTTTATACTGGCCATTCTTAAAATCTTTAAAGACCGGCGTTACAACAGGTACCTCCAGCTTTCCGGTGTGAATGGCCGAAAAATACTCCTTACTGGCCAAATTCAAAAGATACCGGTGTCCTTCCTGTTGTATATCCGCCTTCAAAAGGCTGGTTATTTTATCCCCCCAAAAGGCATACAGGTCCTTACCCTTTCGGGTAGTTAGCTTGGTGCCCATCTCCAGACGGTACGGCATGATGTTATCCAAGGGACGCAACACCCCGTAGAGTCCCGACAAAATACGCAGGGACTTTTGGGCATATTCCATAGCACCCGGCTCCATGGTCAAAGCATCCAATCCGTTGTACACCTCTCCCTTAAAGGCCAGCAAAGCCGGACGCACCGCTTCCTGCCTGAAAGGCCATTGCCACTCCACAAAGCGTTCCCCATTCAGCTGCGCCAAAGCATCACTGATCTTCATCAACTTTTTAAGCTTCTCCGGAGAAAAAGCCCTCAACTGCTCAGCCAACTCAGTCGCCTCCTCCGGCATCCGAATAACCGTCCCCTTGTAATCAGGAATCTCCCTTTCGTAATCCAGCGTCTTCGCCGGCGAAATAACTATCAACATACCTCTCCATTTAAAAAACCCCTAACAACCTATTATCCCATCTTACCCCATCAACCCTTCCTACCCTTCTTACCCTTCCTACCCCTCTCAACCTATTGACCTATCAACCTATTGACCTAATTACCCCATCAACCCCACTTACCCTTCCCACCCCT
>NZ_BAZW01000006.1 GCF_000974365.1 Geofilum rubicundum JCM 15548 | reverse complement strand
AAATAACCATTTATGCCTGTAAATAGGTTATCCTTATCATTGGCAAAATGTGTTTTTAAAACTCCACTCCATATGTTTAAAAATTCACTATAGCTTTTTTGTGCCCAGATTAATAAATTTGAATCGGTAAAGATATTTTCTATAGATAGCTTTGTTTTTGAAAGTATATCATTCCTTTCATTCGGGGTTAATGACACAAAAGAAGTGTCGTTCTTTTGTATCTGCTTTACTAAATCTTTATAAATTTCTCTTTTTTCAGAATATTCTGAACATTCTCCTAATCGCTTTTGTGTAAATCTAAAATATCTATACTCATAATCACTAGATGCTAGTTCCCAGCAAATACATTTCATTTTTTGTTCTTGAGACCCTGTCATTTTTAAAAAAACAGATTGCATTACATAATCACATAAAGGATATGTTTCTATACCTGTTCCAATTCCCACACTCGCAGTTGCAACATCCTTAAGTATTTCTGAAATTGGAGATAAAATAAATTTATTATGATTCATGAGACAAATATTGATTATAAATTGTTACAGAATCAGTGATACGTGCTCTTAAATGTCCCAAATTATTAGGACTTCTCTTATGCGAATATGAATTCTTATATTGGGATATTTTTTCAACTAATTTCTCCATTAATTCCTCCTTCTTATCTATATCGACTTTTCTCTGTTTAAAAATCACGATATAAATCAAACCAAATAAATATATATCTAAGTCTATAATTGAAGGTGATTCTTTAGGAATGTTTAATTGTTCAATTAAGTCATGAAGCATTGATAGTTGTTCAACATAATCTTTATTGGGAATAATATTTGTTAGTTTTCCATACGTTTCAGAGTCTAAATTATTTATTGAGGCATATATATATTCTTCATAGAACTTTTCCATTTTGGGTTTATATCCCCTTGCTACTCTATTTGCATTTCCATCTTTATGAAAGTTAGCTAATAAAGACAAATATCTGACAAAATCACCTTTGGCGTCAGAGCTAATAGTCTTTATAACAATGCGACTAAAGAAATCAGGAGAAAAGAAACCTACTAAATCATGGTCTAAGAAATATAAAGAAGCTCTACTTTCCTGTGGTAATAAAGCTTCTCCTTGGATGTTTATATTCCTAAAAACTGACGAGTAATACTTTTGTTGTTCCTTTTCATCAGAAATATTTGGCACCAAATAAGAAAAACCTAAAAAAGTTGTTTTCAAAAAATCATCATTGATTTGTAAATCAATCGATTTATAATTGCCATCTATTACTTTATCCAGAATAGCTGCTTTATTTTTACCTTTTTCGGTTAATTTATTAAAATTCCATTCAAGAATATTATCAAGAAGTAACTTATCTTCCTCCTCTACCTCCTCATCATTTTCACTTGCAAAAATTTCAATCCTACTTTTATAAGTTCGTGTATCTGGGTATAAACCTAAGTGTGCCAATAATATACTAGTTAACCTTTGTTGTCCATCTAATATTAGATTTTGATTTGTTTCCCCTATCTTAAACGCTCCTATTGTAATTGGGGGAACAAACTGCTTATTTTTAAGAGTTTCGATTAGGGTCTTAACTTTCTTTTCATTCCAAACAAAAAATCGTTGATAATCAGGTAGGATTATATTTTGTTTTAATATTAAATCAATCCAGTGTTTCAGAGAGTACTCTCCATAATAAACTCTATTTTCCATATTTTAAATATTCTTTGTATGCTTAGTGCGTTCCTGTCTTTTTTCAATAACTGCCAACGTTCCGGCGATGAAGCGTTGGCATGTGTTGCGCCTGCGGCAAGCCTATGCTTTATTAGCCATTGGATGCTAAAGTTATTTTATGATTTTTTTCGAGATTCGCCCAGTTTCAGTCAGTATATTAACAATATATAATCCATTTTCAACAGAACTTAGATTTATTGTATACGGGTCTGATTTACCTACACTTATTTTTTTTCCATTTAAATTATACAAATCATAACTAATTATTTCTACTGGTGATTTTATTTTATAGATATTTGTTCCTCTTCGCATAAATGTTATCTCATTCAATAAGCTAACATTTTCAATTTTCGTAGTAATACTTCCTACTTCAAAGGTTAAAATTGATTCACTATATGAACTTATGCTCAAATAATTATCTGCATTGTCATAAATTGATATCCTGTCAACATACCAACTGCCACTTACTGCAAATTCGTTTAATTTAGTGCTTGTTGAGTAACTATCTCCACCCAAATATGTCCAATCTCGTAAAAATGAACCACCGATAAAACTTTGTGTTTGCTCCCCATAGGGATTCTTTATCGATATGTAGGCATAGTCTAATCCAGATATGTCATCCGTTACGTTTATCACAAAAGTAATTTCATCGCCAGCGTTTATTTCTTCGTTATTAATTGAAATTGAATTTAACGTTGGAGGCTGAATATCTTCATTGTCTCCAATAACAATGAACGATAAAATTGACTCACTATAAGAACTTTTACTCATATAATTATCTGCATTGTCATAAATAGATATCCTATCTACATACCAACTACCGCTTACTGCAAATTCATTTATTTTAATACTTATTGAATAATTGTCATCTCCCAAATATGTCCAATCTCGTGAAAATGAACCACCGATAAAACTCTGATTTTGTCCACCATATGGATTATTTATCGAAATGTAGGCATAGTCTAATCCTGATATGTCATCTGTTACATTTATCACAAAAGTAATTTCATCACCTGCATTTATTTCCTCATTAATAATTGAAATTGAATTTAAATTTGGAGGGTTGGAATCTTCAATTGTAATATCATTCATAACATTAAACGTCAAAATTGATTCACTATATGAACTTATACTCATATAATTATCTGCATTGTCATAAATTGATATCCTGTCAACATACCATATGCCTTTAATAGCATATTCTGTTATCTTCGTTGTTGTTGAATAATTGTCATTTCCTAAATACGTCCAATCTCTCGAAAATGAACCTCCGATAAAACTCTGAGTTTGTCCACCATATGGATTTTTAATTGAAATATAAGCGTAATCTAGTCCAGATATATCATCCGTCACATTTATAATAAAGGTAATTTCGTCGCCCGCATTTATTTCTTCATTACTAATTGAAATAGAATTTAGAACAGGAGCATTTGAATCCTCTTGTCCCAATAGAGTCAATGTAGGAGAACTAAATAAGAATATGGAAATAAAGATTTTTAATTTATAGTTATTCTTCATTAATATATAGTTTATGAGTTAGTATTTTATTCATTTAATTTTAGCCAACATCTCCATAAACGGATGGTGTTCAGGACCATTACATGGAGAGGTGAATTGAGCAGATGACCTTTTTCATAAGCGCCATTTATATCATTTACTTTATTGGAAAAATGACTGTAGTTCAATCCGGTCAGGATTGAATTACTGCTGTTAATGGGGACAGACAATATCAATTAAAAGAAGCCAAAAACAGTAAGGGAATGTTGCCTGTCCTGTTTAAAAATTCACGGCAACCTGAAAATAAAACATTTCGTTTTGTGGTTTAGGAATGATGTCTTTTGCAATGAGAACATCTGTCGTTTCCGTATAAATCCAATGGTACCAAAAGATAAAGAACTCTTCAAAGGAAACTTCTTTATCAAAATCCATCTCATGGTATGTTGCTTCAAAATTTGGTTTGTTTCTGTTCAGGATATCGAGTAGAGTTGGGAAAAATGCATCAGGCATGGTATGGGTTATCAACTGAGTATCACGTTCATCAAAAATATGAATATCCTTGTCTTTGTAATTATCCCAACCCACATTTGACTTACTTCGTTGGTTACCATAAACGCAAATGCCTATTGAATCATTCCAAAGAAGTCCACGATTGCCATAGATTCCAAAAGGTTCGGTTTTGTCGTCAAGATCATCTTCAACAATGGCCAGGTAATACCGGCTTCCATTTCTTAAAGGTCGCTCCTGGTTTAAAAACTTTTCTTCCACCCGGTTAATTTGAAAATTATCGAGAATGACATTGCTCAAATAAAAGAGGGACAATTCACGGAAATCATGGTGCTGTGAAATAGTTGTTTCGTTATGTATGTTCATTATTTCCGGTAACCAGTTGACTATACTGTCGGCAATTTCATTGGCTACCTTTTGGGCTTTTTCTTCTAATAAATTCCCGCGCTCCAACGTTATTACTCCCAGGGTTGGTTGGTAGTAATCTCCCTTTTTTGTAAGCATTTTGTTTTCAATAAGGGCATTGATGTTCCTCTCAGTTGTGTCAGAACTCCATTTCAATGCACTTTCAATTTCTAAAAGTGGAATGTTGTAATGCAGAGCAGTCAGAAACTGAGCAAGGCTATCTTCTTTGATGTCGATTTTGGGGCCATCGTATCCGGATATTTGATAAACCCTAAACGAGGAGTTAAGGATATTATCTGCTGTTCTGTTGTTTTTAGTAGAACAGCTTGCTAAAATAATAACAGCAATGACCGTAATGAATGTCTTCAAAGTTTTCATACATTAATGAGTTTGGTTAAAAGTATAAACGAATTCCGTTTAGGGCTAATATATAACGAGGTAAATCGGGCGGACGCCCCTTTTCAAAAGTAGCATAATTTATTAAGCATCAATCTCTCTGGTCTGAAATTTCGACCATTTGTTGACGAAGTTTGAATAAAACAGGGCCAATCCCTGACTTTTGCTTATAAGTCAGCAGTAGGCTGTTAGCATAAATATAAGCTTCTAAAAGCCTGCTTCAAATAGAACTCTGTTCAATCCGGGATCGGTTGATTTTAGGGCATTTATCAGACAGCAAAATAAACCATTCAACCCATGGAGTAATACCAAGATTTTCAAAAACAGATTCATTACATTCTCAACCATTGATGAGTTAGGTAAGGTTTCGGTCATTCTGGCCAATCATCCCAATATATATATGGGCAATTGGGGTTTATTCATCTATTATTATTAGTTCGTCCATATTTCTTAACAAATATCCAAATTTATCGATGATTAATTCTTCAGGCACAGACGCTTCAATTACGTTCCCTTTCGTGTCTGTTGCAAAATACTTTCCTGATTTTTCTATGTAAATGGTGTCAATCGGTTTTCCTGTCAAATAGGGCCATTCCCAAAAAATATTTTCATACTTAATCGGATGTATAATTTCATTCTCCCAATCGATAGTACCGAAAAGATTATTGTTTTGAACCTTAATCAAGCTTCCGTTATCAACGAATATTTCATCATAAATTGGTGGTATAACGACATCACCATCTCTGCTGATTAATCCATGTTTCCGGTTTTTTACGATAAAATGTTCTTTTGGTCCATATTCAACCCAATTTGATATGGTATCATATTCAATTGGAATTATTACTTCTTTGCTTCTTGTAATGACTCCATATTTGCCACCCTTTTTCACTATAAATCTATTCTCATCGTAAAAGCATTGCTCCAGGTCTTGATATTCTAAGGGCAATATTTCCTGCAGACTTTGCTTGTCAACAACTCCAAAGGTTTTATCCTTTTGCAATATGAAATAATCCCAATCTCTGTTCGTAGTAATATATTGATAATCAAAGGGCATTTTGACATTTCCATGGCTATCAACAATGCCGTATAAACCATTCTTTTTAGCTATTGAAGTAATATTCCCTTCAAATAACAATATTTTCTCAAATTCAATGGGCAATGTTATGTCACCTGATTTATCAATTATCCCATAATGATGGTCTTTTTGGGTAATGAAAATAACTTGACTACTATCATTTATCTTGGCGTAATCTCTTTCAAATGAATCATAAATAATATCTGCAATCAATTCTGCTTTTTCGTTTAAAATGCCAACATTCCCATTTTTATGAATGTAAAACTCATCATAAAAGCCTTGATATGGCCTTCTTGGGTGCTCAATTAATGAATATTTAAAAGGGACTGCCACATTATTCATCGAATCTATCACTCCATAAAAACTTCCCTTTTTAACTAAAGCGTAACCGAATTGAGTTACAGGTTCCGCTTTCGTATAGTATCCAAAATCAGTCACAATTTCTAAATCACGGTTTAAATATCTGTATTGATTTCCTGTTCTCACCAATAACAGTCCCTTAAATAAATAGTTACTATTGTAGTAGTCGAAATTTTTATAAGTTCCATAAATTTCGTCATAAATGAATTTTGAATACTGGTTCCCTTTGTGGTTAAAGATACCCCATTTATTATTTTGTGATAAAAACAATAAGCTATCCCCTCTATGAGAAACAGCATCTGGATAAATTATGGGTATTATTTCTTTTCCTGTGGTGTCGATGTATCCCCATTTATTGTTTTTTGAAACTTTCGCAATACCCCAACTTTCAAAACTTCTCGCATCGTCATAAACGAAAGGAATCATGGTTTCACCTCTTCTATTCAAAAAGCCATGCATTCCATCTAATTCGGCCTGTGCCAAACCATGGTTGAAGCTTCTAAGTTCGTCATACTTGAAAGGAATTATTGTATCAAAATTTGTATTTAAATATCCATATTTATCTCCAATTTGACCATATGTCATATTTTCTGAGTCAAAAGGATTAATATACTCGAATAAGAATGGAATTTTTACAACGGAATCTTTATCAATAAATCCCCAGTAAGAAGGTTCCTTTAAACGCGTTCTATACCATCCTGTTTGCTCATCAAGATCAATAAAGTCAATATTATCTCCAAGCTGAACTTTAGGAAATTGTAGACTTGAATCCTTGTTCTGGTTTATACAAGAATACAATCCTATTAGGATTAGAAAAAATATGGATGTTTGTTTCATGTTGTGTGGTTTCTTTGCCTTGCTGCCAACATCTCCAAAACCGGATGGCGTTCAGGACCATTCCTTGGGGAGGCTAATCTTCTTGGTAGATGTTTTCTGGCCGTTAAGAATGCTCTTCAGCAGCCGAAACTTGCTATAAATATGAGACTTAGCCATGTACTATAACCCGTGTTGTAAACCTGTGCTTTCCTTTCTAATTAATTGCATTACTCAATTGAATATTCTTTTAATGACATCTCACTTTCAATCTCACCATTAAAAATCAAAGTAAACTTTATAAGTCCCACCTTTGGATCAACATAGAAGAATCGTTTTTCGTCAACTTCTTCATATCTCTTAAATTTGTCATAATATTTAATGCATGTGAATTCACCGGCAGATGTTTCTATGATTGTATCTAATTGAACACATTCAATTTCATTAACTTCGGCTCTTAGCCCGTCTTCTTCATTATAGATCAAATGGTTATAGCTCCAAACATCACCAACAGTTACATTCTTTTTATATTGAATTGACATATCAACGATCGATGCAGCATTAACTCGTGCACCATATTGCAATAGATTCCCATCATCATCATGTCCCCAAACCAAATTCCATTTATTTTCCTGATTAGATGATCGATAACTTTCAACTACAAAGAAAATGTAATCCTTATTATCTATTCTTATTGAAGTATCCTTTGCAACTGAAAAAGTATGTTCACTTATATTTTGTTCGACATTAGCATTAGAAATATCGTACTTCCATTCATTCCCAACTGACAATGGGAAAAAAATTTCTTTGTTAATTATTACGTCATCATCAACCTTTGAACATGATGTAAATAGTAAAATAAACACGATAACTTGATAAATTCTCATACTGATATAAATTTTATGGATATTGATTTTTGCATGGTTTACAACATGTCCATAAACGAATGATGTTCAGGACCATTACATAGAGAGGTGAATTGGGCGGATGACCCTTTTCAAAAGTAGCATAATTTTTCAAGTCATATTCACGCCGGTCTGAAATTTCGACCATTTATTAACAAAGTTTGAACAAACAGGACCAATTCCTGACTTTTGCTTATGAGTCAGCAGCAGGCTATTAGCACAGATATATGTTTCTTAAAACTTAAAACCGGCGCCAAACATGAAGCTGTAATTCTTCCAATAGCTAGCCGTATTTTGAGTGTCCAGGTTGCTGGTTATTACATCCTTTAAGCCATAATTGAATCTTGTCAATAGCAGAATATTGTACTTTTCCCGGACACTGATTTCATAATCCAATTGGATAGCCAGACCATAGTCAGTCGATGCGTAGTTCTCTTTTACATCCCTGTTATATTCTTGTGTGGGTTCAAGAGGTTCAAAAATGGGGTCGGGCGTGTCAGTATCCAATTTGGAGGAATCAAAATGGGTGTATCCTTTCTCTTTTGCGCCAACCAGAAAACTAAGGTAGGGTCCGGAGGCGATGGAAACAGGGATTTCTTCGGAGAATCGATATTTAAACATTAAGGGCAAAGTAATATAGGAATTGCTTATGGTGCCCCTATGCTCAAAAGAGCCATTTCTATCGTTTATTTTTGTGGAAAAGTAGCTGTAATTCAATCCGGTCAGGATTGAATTTCTGCTGTTAATGGGGACAGACAATATCATCTCAAAAAAATATCCCCAATCGGCCGAAAAATTCGTCTCAGGGTGATTTTCAAGTTCTGGCCATACTTCTATGGTCTTTTTATAGGGCATTGATAAGGTGGTGCCAAAATCAATTTGGTAATTAACCTTCTTTAAGTCCTGGGCCAGAATCTCTCCGGTGGATAGTAAACTTAAAAATAAGATGAAAGGAATTAATTTCATGATGGATTTGAGTTAGATTTAGTTTGGAAGCGTGATGGCGGCCTTTAGGCCCCAGTGCGCATAGCGGCCTTCGGAGAAGCCGGCGAAGACGCCGATGCTGCCGGCCATGAAAATGCGGCTGATGCTGTAGCCGGTTTCGAGGTAGTGGGGGTTTTCGGGGGTGTGGAGGTAGTTGAGGTGCAGGTTTTCATTCCACACGCGGTTGCTGAAAAACGGGAGGTTTTTGAGCAGTAGCCAGGGGGATGAGTAGGTGGCGCCGGCACGCACAAACCAGTCGTTGGTGGAGGACTGATAATCGTCCAACAAAAGCAGACCGGAGGTCATGTCGCTGAACAACAGTGGGGAGGCGCTTCCCTGAAAATGCTTGAACCGGGAAAAATGCATTTGCCCGTTGCGCAGAAAGGTGCCGGCATTCAGGGCCCATGAGAAGGTGGGCATGAAGGAGAATTCGGCCTTTTTGTGTATGCCGCCTTCCAGCAGGAGGTAATCGGCCTCACTGCCCAAAGCATTCAGGCCGTGCTCTAGCCGGGCGCTGAAGGTGGGGTAATCCGAATGCAGCAGGTGCTTTCGGCCTTTTTCTATGCGGTAAAACTGGCGGGGGGTGTAGGCCAGGGCGGCGGACCAGCTCAGCGACTTTTGTGCTTCGAAGTGCCGGGCGGACGTGCCGGGGTTAACGACTTCATTGGCATGGTAGGCCTTATCCCGGTTGAGGAGGGAGAAGTCGCTGTGGTTCGACAAGGGCGAAAATTGGTGCCAGGCCACATCGGTGGTCAGGCGCAGGCCATGGACGAGATCCACTTCATTGATGACTTTCACGAAGTCGCTGTGGTGCAGGCGCCAGTAATTTTCCTTAAACAAGAGGGAGGCGCCCATGTTGAGCAAGGGGTGCAGTCCGTCCTCGCCTTTGTAATCATAGGCCCCGCTTCCGGCGGAGGCTTTGAGCAGGCCGCGACTTAAGGGTTTGTAGTTCTGTTGGAAGTGGAGTTCGCCGTACCATGTTTCGCGGGAAAAGGCGTAACCGACAGAGGCGTCCATTTTTAAGGTGTGGAGGGAATCCTGCTGCCACACGAAGCCGGTTTTTTGTCCGTACCGCCAGCCATCCACGGCATTGAAGCAAGGGTGGACAAGTCCAGCAATCCGCCATAATTCACGCTAAAGTCAGCCTCGTGGGGAAAGGTGGTGCCGTTGAAAAGCTTGCGTCGGATTTTTGAAAACTGAGACACGTGCTTCGCCGAATCGTTGACCACCGAGTCTTTGGCCACGGCCAGCAGACTGTCTTTAACGGCAAAGGAGCGCTGCTCTGCCTGGGTCAGGGGTATGGGGCGGACCGAGCGCCAGAACACGGAATCGCGTGGCACGCTGTCTTTTTCGACCTTGAACTGGTAACTGCTTTTGATTTCCAGAAGCTCCTCTTGCTGGCGTTGGGACGACTGGCTTTCTTTTTCTATCAGGGAGGCCAGACGCATCATGTCGCGGTTATTCATTTCTTCCTTTTCCATCAACTGCTCTATTCTTCGCTGATTCTTTGTCGGCGCCTCCTCTGGTGCCTCTTCCGGCGTCTCCTCTGATGCCTCCTCTGGCTCGGAAGGGGCGCTTTCCCTGGCGAGGTGTCCGGCTATCAGGGAGGGTATGGCCAGCAGGCTGTCCAAAACCACCACTTCATACTTAACCGAACTCACATAGTCGGCCTTCCCCTTGATGCCCATGATGGCCGCATCGATGTTGAAGTGGTGGCTGACCGGCAGCCATATGCCATCCTCGACGGGGGCGTAGACCTGCCGCATTTTTATGGAACCGTAAAAAGGCTCCAGCTTAAAATCGACCGTGTGAATGTTCCATAAATCTTCCACCAGATACAGGTCGCCTTCCAATAACTGCTGACTTTTGCGGCGTGGAATGACCCGGATCTTATTAACGACCCGGTTGCCGTCCATGATGTAGCCGTCGTACCTGAATTTATAATGCCGCATGGCCTGTGGCGACAAAGGAGAGATGTACAGCTCATTATCAGAGGCATAAAAACTTGAATTGATATAGCCTATGGGGGAATTGTCATCCAATCCTGAAAAAGTACTGCGTGAACTCACCACGGTGTGATTAAAAGTATCGGGTGCGATAAACTCCAGGTGGTTCAGTGATTCGACGGTAAAAGTCTCGCCTACTTTTGGCTCCTGGTCGTTGACGCTGACCGACAAGCTCTTTCCGAGTAGCTTGGGAACTTTCTCGAGGACGAAGGATCCGCGCAAATAGACTTCGGCTTCGTAGCTGCTGGCCTGTCGCAGGTAATAGGGGGCCAGACCAATGGCTTTGCGCATCATGGCATAGGCCGGGTCTTCACCGCCTGAGTATACGCGGACTTCGCGGATCTTGAACAAAACTTCTTTCAACTCCACATTGAGTTCTTCTTCGTGATGCTCGGGGATGGTCACTTTAAATTCCCGCCTGGCAAAACCCAAAGCCTGAAACTGGAGGTGGTAGGTGCCGGCAGGCAGGGGCACCTGGTAGAAGCCCTCGCTGTTGGTGGAAGTGCCGGTTCGGCTTTCCTTGATATAGACCGATGCGCCGGCCACGGGATTTCCCTGTGGGTCGTGCACCAGACCAGATACGCTGGAGGCGCTTAAGGGGAGAGCGCCCAATAAGAAAAAAACAATAAAAGAAGCGACTGAGGGCAATAATCCTGGATGCATAAGGTTAAAGAATTAGGCGTTAAGACATAGCAAAGAATATATAATTAAAGAACCAAAGCAAATATTGTCTGTGTTTTTATCAAAAAAAGTGCCAAACCTTAAGCCATCCAAGGCAACACTTAAAGCAAAAGAAACAATTGTATAAGCAAAAAAATAATTAGTTTTGTGTTATTCTTTATAAAACAGGTAAAACAACATAAAACAGCCCCTATGCCAAACATCTCGAAACGTGGCACACAAATGCCGGCATCCCCTATCCGAAGACTGGTTCCCTACGCTGAAGAGGCCAAAGACAGAGGCGTCAAAGTGTACCACCTCAACATTGGTCAACCCGACATCAAAACGCCGGATGTGGCGATTGCTGCCATGCATAACCTCGACCTCCCGGTGATCGAATACAGCCATTCCGCAGGTATCGAAACCTATCGAAAAAAACTGGTCAAGCATTACAAAGGCATAGGCGTTAACATCAACATCAACCAGTTAATGGTCACCACCGGCGGTTCAGAAGCCATCAGTCTGGCCTTTCTCAGCTGTCTGGACCCGGGCGATGAAGTCATTGTGCCGGAACCCTTCTATGCCAATTATTACGGTTTTGCTTCCTCCACCGGCGTCAAAGTGGTGCCGGTGATATCCGACATCGACACCGGTTTTGCCTTGCCCTCCTTTTCTGAAATAGAAAAGCTGGTGACCAAAAAGACCAAAGCCCTATTCATTTGTAATCCCAACAATCCCACCGGCTATTTGTATTCACGGGAGGAGCTGGAGCAACTGAAAAAGATGGTGCTCAAGCACAATCTGTATCTATTGTCCGACGAGGTGTACCGCGAGTTCTGCTACGATGATGCGGAACACATTTCGGTGATGGAGCTGGAGGGTTTAAGTGAACATGCCGTCATGATTGATTCGGTTTCCAAGCGCTACAGCGAATGTGGATTGCGCATTGGCATGCTGGTCACCCGCAACGCCCGCATCATTGAAACGGCTATGAAGTTTGCCCAGGCGCGACTGAGTCCTCCCTCTCTGGGACAAATTGCCGCAGAGGCCTCGCTGGAGACGCCCGACAGCTATTTTAAGCAGGTCAATGCCGAATACCACAAAAGGCGTAATTTTCTGGTGGAAAAACTGAATCAGATTCCGGGCGTATTCACCCCCATGCCCAAAGGGGCTTTTTATACAGTGGCCCGTTTGCCGGTGGACGATGCGGATAAATTCTGTCAATGGATACTGAGTGATTTCAGCTATAAAAATCAGACCGTGATGATGGCACCGGCCAGCGGTTTCTATATCACTCCGGGCAAAGGAAAGCAGGAAGTACGCATCGCCTATGTGCTC
This sequence comes from Geofilum rubicundum JCM 15548, assembly GCF_000974365.1. Classification (GTDB taxonomy): domain Bacteria; phylum Bacteroidota; class Bacteroidia; order Bacteroidales; family Marinilabiliaceae; genus Geofilum; species Geofilum rubicundum. Next base: position 166,366 of record NZ_BAZW01000006.1, on the reverse strand, counting down.
AACATCGAAGATTTGAGCAAGGCCATTCAAACCCTCGAGAAAGGGCTGGAGGCCTATCCGGGCAGGGTGTAAACCATTATACGATTGATTGCATGCGACGACTGTTTGTTATTTGTCTCATCTTATTACTAACGGCCCCTAAGGCATCGGGAGCAGAGCGTTCGGGTCCCAAACTCATCCTGTTCATCCTTATCGATGAACTCAATAACGAACAGCTACTGCTTCTGCAACCCAAGTTGACGAGCGATGGATTCAACCGGATTTCCAGTCAGGGCATGCGGTTTATGTCGGCCTATTCGGCCGACCTGTCGGGTTACCCGGGCACGCGTCTCACGTCCTTTTATACCGGTACAACGCCTTCGGTGCACGGCATTGTGGGCGAACAATGGTACGATAAAAAAATCAACCACTATGTAGAGGCGGCCCCGCCCAATTATTTCGACACAGACCAAACCCTGCATTACAATCAGGCCCAAAGTGTCAGTGATTATCTCAAATCCTTTTACGGACCGGGGGTCCGTTCAGCGGCCATCAGCATTGAGGCACCGTGGATGTGGCATACGGTGGGGTATAGGCCCGACTATTTTTTCAGCTTTAATACCACTTACGGGACTTTTGAGGAACAGATTTCGGCGACGACTCCGGAACAGCAATGGCTCCAGAGATTTAACGAGAACCTCCTGCGCAGCCCATTGCGCCAACGGCAATGGGGGCCTTTGTCCGACATAAGTACCTATACCGAATACCAGTATCTTTCTGCCAACCAACAACAAGCATTCAGGCGTTTTCTTTATAACATGCATGTGAGAGAGGGTGAGCCCTTCGAGCGCTTGGCCGCCTCCCCCTATGCCAATACGCTGGTGCGGGATTTAGCGGTGTCCTTTATTGCGGGTACCGACTTTGGAAAAAACGGAACGCCGGATGTGCTTTCCATGGCCTTTACGGCCAAACCATTCAGCTCCAATGGCTCCCTATTACCGGCAGAAAAAGAAGACATGCTGCTGCGGCTCGACCGGGATGTGGCTTCGCTCATCACTTTTTTGGACAATGAATTGGGGAAGGACCAATACCTGGTGGTGCTCACCGCTGCCACCGACAGTGCGCCCGACCACTCTTCCTCCGGTCGGGCAGGTGTAACAACGGGTGTCGTAGAATTTAAAAAGATTTCGGCCCTGCTCAATTTATACCTCATGGCCATTCACGGGCAGGGCAAGTGGGTGCTGGGCATGCACGACCATATGGTTTTCCTCAATCGGCAGCTGATAGCAGAGAAGGGTTTAGCCATAGATGAAATGCAACAATTGGCTGCCCGCTTTCTGATGGATGTGGCGGGTATCGACCGGGCCCTTCCCACGCATCACCTGGTTTTTGATATAAATACAGAAACTTTGTTATCAAACAACTTGTACCCCAGCCGGTCGCCCGATCTGCTCATCAGCCTCCAATCTGGCTGGCAGTCGGCCGTGACAGAGGCCGGGACCCGACAAACAGGGCGAAGCGGGAACACGCCGGTTCCCCTCATGATCAGAGGATGGAATGTGCAGCCTGGTGCCTGGTTCGAACCCATTGAGCATCGACACATCACCCCGCTCCTTCTGAAACAAATGGGCCTTGTGCACCCCTCCATCCTTAAAGCACCTTTGGTGCCGCTTTTTAAACCCGAACGGTAAGCATGGTTTTTGCCGAAGAAACAGCTATCTTTGTCCCATGCAAGAACAAAAGATACAGGCACTTATCGATAAATATTATCCCAAAAACCGTCCGGTCCGAAACATTCTTACCACACACAGCTCGCTGGTGAGGGACAAGGCTTTGCTGGTGGCGCAACGCCACCCGGAACTGCAGGCTGACATCGAAGTCCTTGAATCGGGCGCTCTGCTGCACGACATAGGTATCATCCTGACCAAGGCGCCCGGCATCGATTGTCACGGCAGTCACCCCTACCTCATGCATGGCGTTTTGGGCTTTGAAATATTGAGGGACAACAGATTTGATCCCATTGCAAAAATAGCGGAACGACACACCGGAGCCGGTTTGTCCTCCCAGGAGATTTTGGACCAACAACTGCCCATACCTGTACGGGATATGTTACCCGTCAGCATTGAAGAGCAGATCATCGCCTTTGCGGATAAGTTTTTTTCCAAGGGTCGCGATTTGACCCGGGAGAAAACCATCCATGAAATAAAAAATGAGATGAAAGCTTTTGGAGAGCCGCAGGTCCTTCGATTTCAGACCTGGTGTGATCAGTTTTGTTGAGGCAGAAAACAGGGAGGTAAAAAAACACAACACAAAAAGGTCGATCTCAACTTAGATCGACCTTTTTGTTATTATGATCAGTGATCTTGAACTCTAAAAACACAAGAGAGTCGGAAGGTAACACCTTAACACCAAATCCGTGTTCCCATCGCCATTTAAAAATAGTCGACGGAAAACCTTTTTTCAAAAAGGCGTGTAAATAAGGGTGTACCCACAGGGTCAATTTCTTTATTTTTTGCTTTTGCACGGCAAACCGGAGTGCTTGCTCAATTTTTTCAGTAAATAAAATAGACGGGGCAACGATTCCTGTTCCCAAACAGGAAGGACAAGTTTCGGTCGTCTCAATATGCAATTCGGGTCGTACCCGCTGACGCGTGATCTGCATCAGACCAAACTTGCTCAAAGGCAAAATATTGTGTTTGGTTCTGTCAGTTGCCATGGCCTCCTTCATTCTGTCGAATAATTTCTGGCGATGCTCCTGATCTTGCATATCAATAAAATCCACCACTATAATTCCTCCCATATCGCGAAGTCGCAACTGCCTGGCAATTTCATCGGCTGCAGCCATATTTACATCCAGTGCATTGTTTTCCTGACTGGATGATGATTTTGACCGGTTGCCACTATTCACATCAATGACATGAAGCGCTTCGGTGTGCTCGATAATCAGGTAGGCACCACTTCTGAATGACACGGTTTTTCCGAAAGAAGCTTTCAGTTGCTTCTCAATTCCAAACTGATCGAACAAAGGAACGGTTCCTTCGTGGTACTTTACAATTTTTTCGCGACCGGGGGCAATAATCTCTACATAGTCCCTCACCTCATTGAACACGCTTTTGTTATTCACGTATACAGCCTGAAAAGAGGGGTTGAAAAGGTCTCTTAAAAAAGCAGTGGTCCTGCCAATTTCTCCCATAACCAGTCCGGGTGCTTTGGTTTCCTTGATTTTAAGCGCTGATTCTTCCCAGCGCTTGACAAGTGCACGAAGTTCCTTATCCAGTTCAGCTACACGTTTTCCTTCAGCTACTGTTCGGATAATCACGCCGTAATTCTTGGGTTTAATACTGAGCAACAAACGCTTCAATCGGTTGCGTTCCTCAGGTTGTTCAATTTTTTGACTTACGGAAACCCTGTCGGAGAATGGGATTAAAATCAGGTTTCTACCTGCAATTGAAATTTCAGAAGTTAAACGAGGCCCTTTGGTTGAGATAGGTTCTTTGGCGACTTGCACCAGAACGTCTTGTCCTGAGGTTAATACATCAGAGATTGTCCCGTTTTTATTGATATCACTTTCCGGTTTCAGCTTATGCAAAGCAATTACTCCTTTCTTAGCAGCGGCCATACTGACATATTTCTGAAGGCTACGAATCTGGGGTCCAAGATCGAGATAATGCAAAAAAGCATCCTTTTCGTAACCAACGTCCACAAAAGCAGCATTTAGTCCGGGCATAATCTTTTTGACTTTACCCAAATAAATATCACCAACTGCAAACTGAACATCACTTTGCTCTTTTCTCAGCTCAGCCAACCTTTTGTTTTCGAGCAATGCAATAGTAAGTTCATTAGGAGTAACATCAACAAATAGTTCTGCACTCACTATAAAATATTTGATTAAAACTGATTTCAAAGAACGTAAAACAAAAGAACAAACAGACACATTTTCCGTTTGTTCTTCTATTTTTTAAAACAGACTATTTCTTCTTCTTATGTCTGTTTTTTCTTAATCTTTTTTTCCGCTTATGAGTGGCCATCTTATGCCGCTTCCTCTTTTTACCACTTGGCATAGTGCTAATTTTTTAAAAGTTAAATTACTTATTTCACGTTATTCTTCACCTTTGTTACAAAGCTCTTAGAAGGCTTAAAAGATGGTATAAAGTGCTCAGGAATGATAATGGTGGTGTTTCTTGAAATGTTTCTTGCCGTTTTTTCAGCACGTTGCTTAATTACAAAACTACCAAAACCTCTCAGATAAACGTTCTTACCCTTCACCAGGTTGCCTTTCACGGTCTCCATGAAGGCTTCAACAGTTTTCTGAACTGTAACTTTTTCAATTCCAGTATTTTTCGAAATCTCGTTTACAATATCAGCCTTTGTCATTGCTTATAAAATTATTTAATTATCAGTTAATTAGACACTAGTTCTCAAAATTCAGAATGCAAATATATATCCTTTTGCATTCAAAAAAAAACGAAAAGATGTATTTTTGGATAATTTTTTAAAAATGACCAGTTTCACTACCAACATATTAACATGGTATCAGTCAAACCAAAGGGACCTGCCATGGCGTGCTGAGAAAGATCCCTATTTGGTTTGGATATCGGAAATCATTCTGCAGCAAACGCAGGTCAAACAGGGCTTGCCCTATTACCTGCGTTTCACAAAAGCCTTTCCGGATGTCTATGCGCTAGCAAGGGCTTCGGAACAGGAGGTGCTTAAACTTTGGCAAGGCCTGGGGTATTATTCCAGGGCCCGCAACCTGCATGCCGCAGCCAGAGATGTGGTGGAACGGCTGAAGGGCCAAATGCCCGAAACGAAAAAAGATTTACTATTACTAAAAGGCATCGGCCCTTACACGGCCGCTGCCATCGCCTCCATTTCCTTTAATGAGCCGGTAGCCGTGGTGGATGGCAATGTGTACCGCTTATTGTCCCGCTATTTTGCCAGTTCCCTGCCCATTGACAGCACAGAGGGACGGAAACACTTTGACGCTCTGGCGCATCAGTTGCTGTCAAAGTCCCGGCCAGCCGATTTCAATCAGGCCATGATGGATATGGGCGCCATGATTTGCACACCAGCGCAACCCAAATGTAACGATTGTCCCGTAGCAGCAGAATGTCAGGCCCGCCTGCTCAGCCAGCAAGCCCTGTTCCCGGTCAAAAGCAAAACAACCAGGAAGAGAAACCGTTATTTCAACTACCTGATCGCCGAAAATAAGGGCCAGCTGTTTATGAGCCAACGCCAAAAAAAGGATATCTGGAAAGGGCTCTACGAATTTCCGCTCATCGAATCAGAAAAAGAATTGACCAGGGCTGAAATCTGTCAGATGGTAGATAGCGTCAGCCAGGCATCCATGACCACCAGCCTGATGTCCGAAACCAAACACCTGCTGACCCATCAAAACATCTTTATCCGCTTCTATAAAATTCAGCAGGACCTCCACTTAAATGGTCCTATTAACAGGGCGTTTGACGGGGCACGACTGTTGGCCAAATCGGAGCTCATTCACCTGCCGGTGCCCAAACCCATCGAAACCGCTTTAAAAAGAATATTATAGCCGTATTTGAAATTACAAAAGCCAGACATTTGATAAGCCATAGAAGTTTTGTAATTTAGCTCCATCTTAAACGATTCATCTTTTCCCTAACACTTTTAAAACCAAGAAAATGATAAACAAAGCAATACTCGTAGGAAACGTGGGTCGCGACCCCGAAATTCGCTATTTCGATAATGATCAGGCGGTGGCCAACTTCTCCCTCGCTACCACAGAACGGTCTTTTAAAACCCGTGACGGACAGGAAATTCCGGAAAGAACGGAATGGCATAACATTGTAGCCTGGCGGGGACTGGCCAAACTGGCGGAAAACTATATTAAAAAAGGGACCCAATTATACATTGAGGGAAAAATTAAAACCCGCTCCTACGATGATGCCAATGGCGTCAAGAAATACGCCACCGAAATTGTGGCGGATGTCATTCAGCTCCTGGGCAGAAAATCGGACAATGACGGCTCATCCACCTATCCCTCCCAGAGCGGCGGTCAACCCGCTTCGACCTCATCTGCCCCCAGACCACCCGAGAGCAACAAGGTCCAGAACGGCCCGGACAAGCAACCCGATTTTTTGTCGGACGATAACGGTCCGGAAGATGACCTGCCCTTTTGATTGCCCTCACCGTGACCATATATTAACGAATTAATAGACCTAGAAAACATTTGGAAACCGACATACTCATTGAAAGCATGACACCTCTTTTACTGGTGATGCAATTTCAACCGATCACCACCGGTCTCATCATTTCCATCGCCATTATTGTGCTGCTTTTAGCCAGTTCGGCGCTCATATCAGGATCAGAAGTGGCCTACTTCTCTTTGAAGCCATCGGACATTGCCGACATGAAAAGCCATGCGTCGCGCTCCTATAAAACGGCCCTTTCTCATCTGGAGAAACCCGAACAACTGCTGGCCACCATTCTTATCAGCAATAATTTTGTCAACGTGGCCATTGTTATTCTGGCCTCCTACATTGCGGGCAGTCTGGTGACCTACACCCATCCCGGCCTGCTTCAATTCCTGCTGGAAGTGATCGTTATCACCAGTTTAATTTTATTTTTCGGAGAAATTCTGCCCAAGGTTTATGCGGGACAGTTTCCCAAAAAGTTTGCCGTTTTCATGTCCTACCCCCTGCTGGTGAGCATCCGGCTTTTCAAACCGCTGAGCATCATCATGGTTAAATCCACCCATCTGGTAAACAAAAGACTGGGCCAGAGGATGAAAGGCATTTCCCTGGATGAGATCTCCCATGCGCTGGACCTGACAGATGATAACCTCACGGAAGGCAAGGACATACTGAAAGGCATTGTCACCTTTGGCAGCACCAATGTGGAGACCATTATGACCGTCCGGGTAAATGTGGTGGATATTGACATCAAAAGTGAACTGTCCAAAGTCATCGCCGTGATTATTGACTCCGGCTACTCGCGCATGCCCGTTTATGAAGAAGGGCCGGATGATGTCAAGGGCATATTGTATGTGAAGGATTTGCTCCCCCACTTAAATAAGGACAACTCCTTTAACTGGCAGGAACTGATCCGACCCGCCTATTATGTGCCGGAAACCAAGCGCATCAACGACCTGCTGCAGGAATTCAAAACCCACAAGATACACATGGCAGTGGTGGTCGACGAATATGGGGGTACCTCGGGCATTGTGACGCTGGAGGACATCCTCGAAGAGATTGTGGGGGACATCAGCGATGAACTGGATGACGATGAAGTCAGTTTTTCGGTGTTGCCCGACGGGAATTTCGTGTTTGAAGGAACCACCTTGCTCAAGGACTTCTTCAGAGTAACGGAAATTCCGGAAGAAACCTTTAGAAAAATTTCTGATGAACCGGAAACGCTGGCGGGACTATTGCTTGAGCTAAAAGGAGAAATTCCCGTTAAACATGAAACCATTGAGTTCGGTAAATACAAGTTCACCATTTTAGCGGCCGATTACCGCCGGATAAAAAAAATACGATTTGCACCCAATTGATTCTGATATGCGCCACTCTGTTCCATCCCTCCTTTTCTTTATAGCGGCTGTTACCGTCCTGGCTGCTGGCTGCCGCCCGACCAGCACGCCCAAACCACGCGGGCATTTCAGAATAGATCTGCCCGACCAGGAATATGTATTGCTGGACTCGACCATGCCTTATCGTTTTGAATATTCCCGGATCGCGGAGATAGAAACAGATGTCAGTCACCAAAATGAGCCCAACTGGATCAATGTGCTCTACCCGCAACATAAAGCCAGGGTGCATCTCAGCTACAAACCGGTGGAGGACAACCTGTATGATTTACTGGAGGACAACATCAAATTGGCCTATAACCATGTGGTCAAGGCCGATGCCATTGATGAACACCTGTTCATCAATGAGGAGACCCACCTGTATGCCATGATGTTTGAAATAAAGGGGGATGCCGCCTCCCCCCTGCAATTTTTGGCCACCGACAGTGCCCGTCATTTTTTAAGGGGCTCCCTTTATTTCCAGACGGCACCCAACCGGGATTCTCTGGCACCGGTTATCGACTATATCACCGAGGATGTGGTGCATTTGATTGAAACCCTTCAATGGAAAGACTAAGGAATGCCGTTGCTTTGTAAACTAGAGGGACCCGACCAGGCGCAAATGGCTGTCTGGCATATTACCGAATCAGAAGAAACGCTGACGGGCTGGCTCTCCTTCTCCCCTTTGATGCATCACCAACTCCAACAGATCAGTCACCCAGCGAAGCGACTGGAATGGCTGGCGTCCAGATGGCTGATTCAACAGTTAATGCAATGTCCGCCCGCCGTTAGCTACTCAGCGACGGGACAACCCTTCATCGATCATCAGGCTACCCACTTAAGCATTTCGCACACGATGGGGTATGCCGCCGTGGTCACTTCCCCATTGAAACCCACCGGGATTGATATTGAGTATCCCTCTCCCCGCATTGAAAAATTGTCTGCCCGCTTTGTCAACCCCACCGAGGAAGCGCAATTTTCAACTTCAGGAAGAGCGCCTGGTTGCGCGCTGGTGTGGTGCGCCAAGGAGGCCATTTATAAAATTTTGGATACCCCTGGCATTCTTTTTAAAGAGGACATGGTGATTGAGAACCTGTCTTCCAGCTTCCGGGACATTGAAGGCGCAGGTAAACATTCAGGGCCAATGGACATCCATGGTTCTGCAATACCGCATCACGCCTGAATTTTATCTTGTGTGGTATTGGTAATAGCTGTACATTTGTGAAACATAAGCAGGCCTTACCGGTATGATATACACCTACATTACAGATTCTGTTAAGAGAAAAGGAAAGTTACTGGCCTTACTCATTGATCCGGACAAATGCAGTCCGCCAATGCTGGAGCAACTGGTCGGTATTCTAAAGCAGCACCCACCGCATCTGCTGATGGTTGGCGGCAGTCTTATTTCTTCTCCTGTAGCCCCGGTGATCGATTATCTGAAAAAAGAATTGCAACAACCGGTGGTTTTGTATCCGGGAAGTCCCACCCACCTGACCCCCAACGTGGACGCCGTTCTCTTCCTTTCCATGATTTCGGGCAGAAATCCTGAGTTGCTCATAGGCCACCATGTGGTGGCTGCTCCGTATATCAGGCAATTCGGCATTGAACCCATCTCCACCGGATACATGCTTATTGACGGGGGCTCGCCGACTTCCGTGGAGTACATCAGTCAAACCCGTCCCATCCCTGCAGAAAAAACAGATATTGCCGTGGCTACGGCCTTGGCCGGAGAAATGCTGGGCCTGAAAATGATTTATATGGATGCCGGAAGCGGTGCGCGAAACCCCATATCTGCCAAAACCATCCAGGCGGTGAAAAAGGCGCTGACGATTCCTTTAATGATCGGCGGCGGCATCACCTCCGTGCATCAGTTGACAAGTGCTTACGAGGCGGGTGCCGACCTGGTGGTGGTGGGCAATGTACTTGAAAAAGACCCCTCCCTGATTCATGACTTCCTGAAGGCGGCAGAAAGACTTTAACAAAGCTTTAACAATTTGTATTTTGAAATTTCATCCATGCAGGGTACATTTGTGGAGTTATAGGTCTTTTTATCTTTTTTAAAACAACATATCATGACAATCAACGAAAACAATATTGTAGGCCAAATGGTCGTGGCCAATTATAAGACGGCAGACGTGTTTAAAAATCACGGCATTGATTTTTGCTGTGGCGGAAACATCACCATCAGTGAAGCGGCAGAAAAATATAAGGCAGAACCCAAAGCCTTGCTGGCCGACCTGGAAGCAGTGACTGCCCAAAAGGATATGGAATCAGAACTACTGAAGAAGCTGACACCCGATGCTTTGATTGACCACATTATTGAGCAGCACCATTCTTTTGTCCGCGAAAACATAGAGAGCATTCCGCCGTATCTGGAAAAGCTGGCCGATGTGCACGGCGCCAATCATCCGGAGCTGATCAAAGTACATGAACTTTTCATGGGCGCCGCAACGGCTTTATCCCAACACCTGGAACAGGAGGAGCAAATTTTGTTTCCCTTTATCAAGGAAATGGTGAAGGCGCAGCAAAAAGGCGAAACGCTTAAGAAAGGTCAATTTGGCAGCGTGGAAAACCCCATCAGCACCATGCACAGCGACCATGATGCAGAAGGGGAGCGCTTCAGAACCCTTTCTGAACTGACCAATGGCTATCAGTTGCCACCGGATGGCTGTAATACTTACCGGGTGGGACTGGCCAAACTGGAGGCCTTCGAAAAAGACCTGCACCGTCACATCCATTTGGAGAACAACATCCTGTTTCCGCAGGCCATTGAATTGGAGAAAAAATTAGTAATTTAGACGACAAAAACACAGCTATGCTATCCAAAGCATCCGAATATGCCATTCGCTCACTGGTCTATGTGGCTATAAAAAACCGGGACAATCAACGTCCCGGTTACCGCGAAATTGCCCGGGAGATAGAGGCACCCGAACAGTTCACCGCCAAAATTCTTCAGTCGCTGGTCCGCCAGGGCATGCTCCAATCGGTCAGAGGCCGGGGCGGAGGCTTTTTCTTTGAACCTCAGGCAGCCCCACTTCCCCTGATCGAAGTGATCAACTCTGTAGAGGGTTATAAATTATTTACCCGCTGCGGCATTGGCCTCAGCCAATGCTCGGATACAGAACCCTGTCCCATTCACCATCAATACGCCATTATTCGCAACCAATACCAACAATTGGCCACCCATACCACCATTGAAATGCTCGCCAACGAAATTATTGAAGGCAAGGCGGTCCTCAACCGCATCCTTTAATTCTCTTCCCGCCGTTACTTTACCAACAATATTGCTTCACCTTACATCTATTTTCCCTATTTTTGCTTGGATTCAATCATTTAAATCTCTAATCCCGTAAAAATATGTCATTTTTAGAAGCCAATAACATTGTCAAAAAGTTCGCCAACCATCTGGCTTTGGACGATGTAAGTGTCGCCATTCCCGAAAATTCCATCTTTGGTCTGTTAGGTCCCAATGGCGCCGGGAAAACCACCCTGATTCGCATCATTAACCAAATCACGGGTCCGGATGCCGGAAAAATTTTACTGCAGGGCAAGCCCCTTTCACGTGAGGACATCTCACGTATAGGTTACCTGCCGGAAGAACGGGGACTGTACAAAAAAATGAAGGTAGGTGAGCAGGCGCTCTATCTGGCCCGCCTCAAAGGCGTGTCCCGCAACGATGCGCTCAAAAAACTGAAGTACTGGTTCGAAAAATTTGAGATACAACCCTGGTGGGACAAAAAAGTGGAAGAGCTGTCCAAAGGTATGCAGCAAAAGGTTCAGTTTATTGTGACCATTTTGCACAATCCTTCCCTTTTGATCTTTGACGAACCCTTCAGCGGTTTCGATCCCATCAACGCCAACCTGCTGAAAGATGAAATACTCCATCTGAAAAAAGAGGGCGCCACCATCATATTCTCCACCCACAACATGGGTTCGGTAGAGGAGTTGTGCGACCATATCACACTAATAAACAATGGCAAAGCCATTCTTTCAGGGGTGGTGTCAGACATTCGTTATGAGCACCGTGAAAATCTGGTCCGTCTGGAATACACGGGTGACAACGACCAGATTAAAAAAATCATCAGCCACCATTACCAGTTGGAAGCTTCGCAGGCCCTCAACGGCTTTGAATCCCTGCTGGTAAAAATGCCGGAGGGTACCGACATCAACCAACTGCTGCGCATGGTGATGGATCACTGCCACATCCACAGCTGTCAGGAAGTACTTCCCAGCATGAGCGATGTTTTCATTAAAGTTGTTAACCAGAACAAAGTAACCCTCTAAATCCCCACGACCATGAGTAAAATATCCTTGATACTTCAGCGCGAATACCTCAGCAGAGTACGTAAAAAAAGTTTCATCATCATGACCCTGCTTGGTCCGGTATTATTTGCGGCCATGATGGTAGTGCCTACCTGGCTGTCATCCATGGAAGATTCCATTGAAAAGAAAGTGGCCATTGTGGACCACACGGGCTTGTATATCGACCAGATAAAAGACACCGACCTGCTTAAATTTGAATATCTGGAACCTGAATCAGAGGAAGACCTGCGCAACAACTTCTCCTCCACCCCCTATTACGCCTATCTGGTTATCAGTGAAGATTTGCTGGAAAATCCCGACGCCATACGTCTTTATTCCGACGGACAAATTACCATGGATGTGCGGGACCATATTACAGGCGGTTTGCGCGAATACCTGCGTTCACAAAAATTAAAAAGTTTTGAGCTCGAGGGTTTGGATGGCATCATCGCGGCCATCAATAAAGTGGGCATCCAATTAACGACCATCAAATTAGGGGAAGATGGCAGTGAAAAAGAAAGTTCTACAGAGATGGCCATGGTGGTTAGTCTCGTCTTTGCTTTTCTGACCTATATGTTTGTCTTCATTTACGGCACCCAGGTTTTACGTGGGGTGATGGAAGAGAAAACCAGCCGCATTGTGGAAGTCATCATTTCTTCGGTCAAGCCCTTTCAGTTAATGCTGGGCAAAATTATTGGTATTGCCATGGTGGCGCTGACCCAGGTGTTTTTATGGATACTATTAACGGTGCTCATTGTAACGGGTGCCAAAGCCCTCTTTTTCTCCGATACAGATATGCCTTCACGGATGGATGGCATTGAAATGGCGATGGAAGGAAGCAGCCAGCAGGCCCAGGCGGCGCAAGCCGATGGATTTAACTTCGACAAAGTTATGGACATGGTCAACAGCATGAATCCGGTGACCACCATCCTTCTTTTCATCCTCTACTTTTTGGGCGGCTATCTGATTTACGCCTCTCTTTTTGCCGCAGTGGGTGCGGCCATCGACAATGAAACCGATTCGCAGCAATTCATGTTTCCCATCACCATTCCCATCATCATTGCCCTGTATGTGGCCATGGCTGCTTTTCGCAATCCCCACAGCGATCTGGTTTTCTGGTTCTCGATGATCCCCTTCACCTCACCGGTTGTCATGATGGCCCGGATTCCGTTTGATGTACCCATATGGCAAATAGCCCTTTCCCTGACCTTGCTTATTGCCGGCTTTCTGTTTACCACCTGGTTTGCCGCCCGTATTTACCGCACCGGCATCCTGATGTATGGCAAAAAAGTCAATTACAAAGAATTGTGGAAGTGGTTCCGCTATTCAGATAAATAAAGGTAACTTTGATAACTTTGATTTTTCAACAAGCCGATTAAGAGATGGAAAAGACACGTGTAGCCATAATTGACTTAGGGACCAACACCTTCAATCTTCTGATTACGGAGGTCGAGGGTGATACGTATCGCATTTTAGTCGAATCGAAATACCCGGCACGTCTTGGAGAGGGAGGCATTCACAAGGCCACCATTACCAATGAGGCCATGAAGCGGGGCGTTGAGGCATTAACCACTCACCTGATTACCATTTCAGAATATCAGGTGGAAAGTATTTTTTGCTTTGCCACTTCCGCTATCAGAAGTGCCACCAATGGAGCCGATTTCGTGCGGAGGGTTAAGCAGGAACTGGGTCTGACCATCCGTGTTATTCCAGGCGATGAGGAAGCCCAAACGATTTTTGACGGCGTTAAGCAAGTGGTGCCGCTGGGCGACAACTATTCCTGATTATGGATATCGGCGGGGGTAGTGTGGAATTTATTATCGCCAATAAAAACGGCATAGCCTGGAAAGAAAGTTATAATCTCGGGGTGGCCCGACTCCTGGAACAGTTTCCGCCTTCGGATCCCATACAAGCGGGCGAAATAGAAATCATTGACCGGCATCTGGAATCAAAGCTTCAATCTCTGATTGCAGCAGTGGACCAGTTTCCCATCTGCAAACTGGTGGGCTCTTCCGGTTCTTTTGACACCCTGGCGGCCATTATCGCCAACAAGGAATACCCGCTCATCGAGTTATCCAAAATCACCTCCTTTAAGTTGGAAGCGGAGGCCCTGAATGAGGTTCACCAAAGGCTGATATCCGCCACCATTGAAGGGCGAAGAACCATACCCGGTATGGATCCCGACCGGGTTGAAAACATCGTTCCTGCCAGCATCATTGTTCAATGGGTGCTGAAAAGACTTCAACCCAATGAGGTTTGGCAGTGCGCGTTTGCCCTGAAAGAGGGAGCCATTCTTCAAATCATCAACAATGTTTTATAAAGGGTCTGTTGTCTGGTTGTGAACGATGGTCCTTTTTTTCTTTCATCGTTTTCTTCCGGCCATAATCAGGTTGCCTACAGATTAAAATTGCACTATGTCCAAAATACTGGTAATTGACGATCAAAAAAGTATCAGGAACACCCTCAAAGAAATCCTGGAGTACGAAAGCAATGTAGTGACCCTGGCCGAAAACGGACCTGAGGGACTGGAGCTGTTTGCCCGTGAAAAATTTGACATCATCCTGTGTGACATAAAAATGCCGGATATGGATGGCATTGAAGTGCTTCAGAAAATCATGGAGAAAAGCAATGACACGCCGGTCATCATGATATCAGGCCATGGCAACATTGACACGGCGGTGGATGCCATTAAAAAAGGGGCGTACGATTTTATAGAGAAACCACTGGATTTGAACCGCTTATTGGTCACCATCCGAAACGCGGTAGAGCGAAAAGATCTGGTCACGGAGACCAAATTTTTGCGGCGGAAAGTGAGCAAAACCTTTGATATGATTGGGGAGTCTCCGGCCATCAGGGCGGTCAAGGAGATGATAGAGAAGGTGGCGCCAACCGATGCGCGTGTGCTCATAACCGGTAGTAACGGAACGGGCAAAGAACTGGTGGCCCGTTGGCTGCATGAAAAAAGCAACCGGGCGGAGCAGCCCTTTATAGAAGTCAACTGCGCCGCCATACCCTCAGAACTTATTGAAAGCGAATTGTTTGGACATGAAAAAGGCGCTTTCACCTCGGCCATCAAACAACGCAAGGGGAAATTTGAACAAGCCCATGGCGGCACCATCTTTTTAGATGAAATTGGCGACATGAGTCTATCGGCACAGGCCAAAGTGCTGCGCGCCCTCCAGGAAAACATCGTTTCCCGGGTGGGAAGCGATAAGGACATAAAGGTCGATGTACGTGTTTTGGCGGCTACCAACAAAAACCTGCAGGAAGAAATCAAGGCCGGGCATTTTCGGGAAGATCTTTACCACCGTTTAAGCGTCATCCTGATTCATGTACCTTCGCTCAACGAGCGCAAGGAGGACATTCCTTTGTTGACCAGCCACTTCAGTCATCTGATCAGCGACGAATTGGGCATGCCCCGCCGCGAATTTGATGACTCGGCCATAGAAGCCCTGCAGGAAATATCCTGGACGGGTAACATCCGGGAGTTCCGAAATGTGATTGAACGACTCATTATTCTGTGCAACCACACCATTACTGCGAAAGAAGTGAAGGCGTATGCAGCACCGGTATGGTAAAGGGTGAAGACATAAATATTTATTGAACACCCGTCATTTTTGCGGCGCCTGAATGAACCAGATGTCGTTAAAGCCATTTCCGGGACCCAGTCCCACCCGCTTAAAATAGGAGTAAGTAGCTCCTTCAGCGGGTTTTGGTGATAAAATCCGGCGGTCACTGCTAAAAAAAAGAAATTTCCCGTCAGGTGTCAGTAAGATAATGGTCCGAGTCGGTTGAATTAACGGGACTTCCCAAATTTACCGCTTCGCTCCAGCTGCCATCCTCCTGCCAATAACTGATATACAAATCACTTTGTCCCCTGCCCCCGGGTCGCCGCGAGGCAAAAATCAGAAAACTTCCATCAGGGGCGATTAAAGGCGTATAATCGGCATAGGCACTATTGACGGTTGCGGGCAGTTTTTCAGCAAGGACATAGCCGGTTTCCGACTTTTCTGCTCTGTAAATATTGGCCTTCTGAAAATCGAAGGTCACCAACGACGACCCGTAGTCGGCATAAAAATAAAGGTCCCCCTTTTGGGTAACACTTGGAAAGCGTTCATGACGCAAAGAATTCATGGCCAGCAGGCTGGGATCCCCCATCCCCCGCCATCCCGCTTCACCTGCCAAATATTCCATACCCCTCCGGAATCATTTTCGCCAGCAGGTCGTTGAGAGGAAAAATACAACACTTCCCCACAGGGACTTAAAAATGGATCGGCATCCGGATAGCGCCCAGAAAATTCAACGACCTCGGGATAGCGCCAGATGCCACCCTCATACCGGGTATACAGAAGGGCTGAAAACTCATTTCTATGCGATACCGTATAATAGAACTCCTTATAATCCGGTGTAAACACCCCCGATAACTCATCCAATCCGGTAGAAATAAAGCCGGAGGCCATAATCTTAGCCGTCTCAGAGGCTTCATCCGGGAGGAAAAAGGCCGAAGGATTCGCATCATAACGCTGAGCACACAACGAGGTTCCAAACAACCCGCTGACCATAAAACCCACTACCCATAAAAATCGTCTCATACAAATTGTCTATTATTCGCTAATTATACCATAAAAACCACTAAAACCATTCTAACATTCCATATTTTTTTCTACTTTCACCCTGCAAACCATTAACTTATTCAATGGCGAACGAATTCAGGTTCAAATACAAGCTCTCCGAAACAGGAAAAGTTAAGGGGTACTTTGAATTAAATAACAAAAACCTACCCTTCGAAGTCACCAATGCCAGCAATCCCTTGGGGGATTTGCTTAAAGCCATGGTGTCGTTTGTGCAAGAGCCTGCCCACTTATGGGGCGAAATCAATGCCACCGCCGTAGAATGGTACGGCGATGATTGTATTTTTGTTCTGGAATTTTCTTCCGACGACGGTAAAACCCTTCAGCTTTCCATTACCCGAAACAGTGCTCCCTTTGGGGAGCAGGTCCCAGGCATGGCTATAACAGGTACCCTTGAATTGGAACAGTTTTATCTCACCATTATCAAGGAGCTGGATGGCATGATTAAATATCTGGGTTTGCTTAATTACGCACAAATGTGGCAAAATGATGAGTTTCCGCTCACTTATTTTCTGCTGCTAAAAAAATACCTCATTGAATGGAAGCGATGGACGCCATCGCTGGAAGAATCAGATGTACTGGAAAGTGAGTTTATGATGGTATTAAGCTAACTTCAGAAATTATGGCACGAGACAAGAAACCCCATATTGGCTTTTTTGGCAAACGAAATAACGGAAAAAGCACCCTCATCAACGCCATAACCGGGCAGGACATCGCCATTACCAGTCCGGTTGCCGGCACCACCACCGATCCGGTTAAAAAATCCATCGAAATAAAAGGGGTTGGACCCGCCATTCTTATTGACACGGCAGGCATTGATGATTCGGGTGAATTGGGTGAAAAACGCATTGCCAAAAGCCTGCGGGTGCTCGACCAGATTGATCTGGCCATCCTGATTATTATTAACAATTCTTTTGACCAGTGGGAACATCAGCTCATTGAACATTTCAGACAGAAGGACGTGCCTTTCATGGTCATCCATGGCAAAAGCGATCTGCAAACGGCCACAGAAAGCGTTAAGCAACAATACCAGTTGGCCGGCGCAAAGGCTTTTCTCGCATACAGAATGGGTGAACAGGTCGATGACATCACCCGGGCCATTCAGTCCGCCATACCGCCAACAGCCTATACAAACACCTCATTATTAGCCGGAATCATTGAACCCGGCGATCAGGTTTTACTCATTACACCTGTTGATACCGAAGCACCGGAGGGACGCATGATTTTACCTCAGGTACAGACCATTCGTGATGTGCTGGACAACCACGCCATAAACATTGTACTCAAGGAGAGTGAACTGGCCCTTTACCTGTCCACCACCAGCCAGCTCCCCAAAATAGCCATTACGGATAGTCAGATCTTTGAAAAGGCGAACCGGATGGTGCCCAAGGAGGTCATGCTGACAGGTTTCAGCATTCTTTTGGCCCGGCATAAAGGTAATTTTGAAGCTTACAGGGCAGGGACTCCCCGACTGGGGACTTTAAAAAAAGGTGACCGGATACTGATTCTGGAGTCGTGCACCCATCATTCTACCTGTGAAGACATCGGACGGGTTAAGCTCCCCCGATGGATTCAAAAATACATTCATGCACCTGTGGAGTGGGATGTGGTAGCGGGGCTTGATCATATTAGCCGACCCATCACGGACTATGCCCTGATTATCCAGTGTGGTGGATGCATGATCACCCGCAAGCAATTGCACAACCGACTCCAACCGGCCATTGATGCAGGCATTCCGGTTACCAACTATGGCATGGCCATTGCCTGGATGCACGGCATTTACGAGAGAGCCATGCAGCCTTTTGAAAAGCGATAGTATTATGAAATGGAACCGCCAACAAAAATCAATTCTAAGCACAGTCGTCCTTACCTCCTTCTTAAACCCCTTTCTCATCTCCTCGGTCAACATAGCGCTTCCGGCCATTGAGCAGGCTTTCAGCATGAATGCCGTATTACTCAGCTGGATCATCACCACCTATTTGCTCTCTTCGGCCATCCTGCTTTTACCAATGGGGCGTTGGGCGGACTTAACAGGTATCAAAAAAATATTTCGCATCGGTCTGTTCATCTTTTCCCTGACCACCCTCGCTTGCGGATTTGCCCCTTCCGGCTACTTCTTATTGCTTTTCGCCTGCTACAGGGGATTGGAGGGGCCATGACCATGACCACCGGACCGGCCATTCTGGTCTCTGAATTCTTACCAAAGGAACGCGGGAAAGTACTGGGAATAACAGTGGCCTCCGTTTATACGGGTTTGGCCGTGGGACCCTTTGCCGGGGGCATCCTGACGCAGCAATTGGGATGGCGCTCGATATTCATTGTTTCTGCTCTCTTTGGACTGGCCGCCTCAGTGGTCGCCTTTCTGTTTCTGGGAAAAGATACCCCAACCAACCAACCCCGGAAAATCAATCTGACCGGCTCCTTCGTTTATGCTTTGGCGTTGATGGCCATGGTTATTGGCTCGGCTCAAATACCCGACCAAAGTGGCTGGATGCTGTTGGGGACCGGCTTACTGTTACTCGCCCTTTTTATCCGGATAGAGAAGAAAGTCCGTTTTCCGGTCATCGATCTGTCACTTTTTGCCCGCAATAAATTGTTTGCCTTTTCCAATATAGCGGCCTTGATCAATTACAGCGCCACCTTTGCCATTGTATTTCTGCTGAGCCTCTACCTTCAGAAAATAAAAAGTCTAAGTCCACAAGAGGCCGGCACCATTCTATTGTTTCAACCCTTGATGATGGCCCTTTTGTCGCCCCTGACAGGAAAAATGTCGGACAAAATTCAACCCAGATTCATCGCAACTACCGGAATGGCACTGACTGCCATTGGCCTGTTGCTCTTTGCCTTTCTGCGTGAAAACACCCCGAACACCCCCATTATTCTGAATCTGATACTGGTAGGCACCGGATTCGCCCTCTTCTCCTCTCCCAATATGAACACCATCATGAGCAGCGTTGAAAAACACCAATACGGAATCGCCTCAGGCGTTTCCGCCACCATGCGGGTGGTGGGCCAAATGGTGAGCATGACCATTGTCACCCTGTTCTTTGCCCTCTACATTGGTCAGACCCAAATATCTCAGGTGGCCGACGATCTGTTTATGTCCAGTCTAAAATGGACTTTTGTCGCCTTTGCCGCCATCGCCTTCATCGGTATTGGATTTTCCTACTACCGCGGCAACATTCAGCGTCGTTAGCTGCATCCACCCTGAACCACACGCACTTTTTTCTGAATGGGCTGAGACATGGCAGAAACAGCCGCCTGAATTTCCTCCATTTTACGGGCAGCCTCCTCCCGAAAAGTCCGTACCGTCAATTGATGCCTGGTAGGCGCTTCCGGCATTTCATCCGGAAAGAAAAACAAGTCCTGAAAAGTTTCTGCCGTTTCCTGCAAGGCCAAACCACTGTCATCTCCATGAAAGCGGGCCAACAGACAAGCCCGTTTGGCATCTTCAAAATCGCTGGCGTAAAACACATTGGTCTTCACCCGCTGACGGAACAAAGGCCGATACGCCAGTTCGGCCAGATTGTCCAAAGGAATATTAATGGCGGTGGCAATATGGAAAGAGTCATATTCCGCTTTGGTGCGTACATCAATGATGTTGTATTCAAAATAGCTGTTGATCAATTCATAGGCCAGCTTATCGGCATCAATAATGCTGGGCTGACACTCGCCGGAGGCCGCCCGCTCCTCCAATTGAGCCATGACATATTCATCTCTGGAAGGGGTGATCATCACCATCAGAACCACTGCCAAAGGAATGGCTATATAACCGGCCAGTTTGGACCTGCTGACTTTGGCCCATTCATTTTTTTCACCGGTGACTTTACTCTGGATCCAGGAGGTAGCCAAAAAGGCCGTTATGGCAATAATGGTCAATACCAGGGCCCACATATTACGGGACATTCCCAGGGATTCAAAAATAAGAACGGCGCCCTGATTGTCGGCCAAATAAAAAGCTTCCAGCCAGGGAAAAGCTTCCATAAATGCAAAGACGCCGATGGCTGAACCAAAAAGAAAGGCCATGGCATCCACCTTACCAATGGCGGCCGCACAGACGCTGGTTCCGGGACAAAAGCCACCGATAATAAAGCCGGCCCCCATGATGAGTCCACCCACAATGGCCGAACGCACAAAAAACGGATTCACAAAGATGTACTCTAAATTGAGTAAGCCTAAATGGCCCAATAACAATATCCCAATCATGGCCGTAGCCCCTGCAGTGAAGAACACCTTCAACACGGTAAAATCATAACCATAAAACAAGCCCACCAATTTACGGGTACTTGAAAATCCGGCCTGCTCCAGGGCAAAACCAAAGCCAATGCCCATGATCAAGGCAATGATAAAATTGAATTCGTTGCTGATAATATCCGGCACTAAAGGTCCCATAATCCATTATTTAAACAATCATTAAGAAATCATCTAATTCTTCAGTCTTTCATACGATCCTTTTACCGTAACCAGAGGCGGCGAAAGAACCACGCCAAGGCATAGGCCCCACCGAATATGGCCATCATCGTAACAATGCCCCCCAGCGACATGACCGACATGCCGCTCAGTGCAGACCCACTGGTGCATCCACGGCCCAGCTGACTGCCAAAACCAAATAAGGCGCCACCCAAAACAGCCGTAAGAATGCGTGTTTTGTTGGTCACCGAAGGTCCCTTTTCCAGTTTAAGGCCAATGCGATCTGACAAGATGCCGGAAATAAAGGCACCAATGAGGACGCCGAGGACCTCAAACACGAGCCAGGACTTCATGGTACCGCCGGGGTGCTCGGCAGCATAATCCTGATAGATGGCGGCCGATTCATAATGGTCGGGCGCCGCCGCTTTTACACCAGTCGCCACCACACTTTTAACAGCACCACTGGCTCCGAGTCCGCGACCGGTTATATAAACAGTTGCTAACAGCACCAGGCCCAGCAGGATGCCGGCCAGGTAGGGATTCATGTATTGATTAGGCTTCATGTGGATCTTCTTTTTTAATAACAGAATGAGACGCTTCGGTATCTTCCAGCTCTTCGTAGCCCGTAAGCATGGCCTTAATATTGGTTAATGGCGTAGAGCCGGTAGTGGTCATATAAACATGAATAATAACAAACATCAACAGCAGATAAGCACCAAAAGTATGCAGCCAGGCGATCCATTCCAAAGGAATTTCACTGACCACCACCATATCATTGGCATCAATGGTCCGGTAAAACATATAGACCATCCCTGTTACCACAATCAAAGGTGCCATCACCAGTTTAAATCCCAAATAGGTCACTGCTTGCAAGGGATTCAGTTTGTTACGCGCCGTTTTGTGCGTAGGGTGAGGCTCACCCTTGAACATCCCAAACGTATAATAATGTATTTGGGCCGATAACTTAGAGAAAGAAGGGATGTACTGTCGCCACTCGCCGGTGGTAATATGCCAAAACACAGAGAAAACGATCAGCCCCAAAAGCATCCAGGCAGCTATCCGGTGGTAGACCACCGCGTTTTCGTAGCCGAACAAATGAATGGAATCATGCACCTCAAATCCGGTCATGGCCAGAAACAGGATCAAAATGGCCTGGGTCCAGTGCCAGAAACGCTCAAACTGTTTATAAATATACACCTTTTGCATAGCCGTCAATTAATAATTTATATCCTGAGATTCTATTTCTTTATGGCGAATGGCCATTATAAAACGCGCCATGGCGTGTATAACAACCCCGAGCAAAGCACCAAAAATCATTAATTTTCCAAGTATATCAATACCTGCGTGCCGGTCACGTCCCGGCAAATAAAAATCATTTAAACCGGCCAGCCGGCCATTATCTCTTGTGTGGCAGTCGGCACAGGAAAGGGATTCATCTTTGGTAGATACCATGTGATTAACCGGCCAGTACATTTCGGTAGGGATAAACGCGTATTCGCCACTGTAGGGCAGGCCGACTTCCTGCATGCCGGCGGTCGCCGCCTCGTGCCAGTCCAAATCCTGCCAAAAAGCACTGTCGCCTTTGGCATCGCTCCAAAGTTTGGGCTGTATGAGCATTTTGGTATTGGGGTCATAAATCTGATCACCCCGGTGGACTTTCACCGGATAGATTTTCGATTCCCGATCGGTAGCTGAACCTAATAATCTGTTCACCTGCAAAGGAATGGTATCCACCTCATCGCCCAGAACATAATGCGTGGCATGTCCGTTGAACCAGACATACTCGGGCTCCACATTGGTGGCCCACTCAAAAGACCCCTTTATGGAAAGATAAACCTCCCGCCCCATGGAGTCCATTATAGCGTAAGGCTCTCCGTCTTTCAGATGTCCGGCCTCTGACCACCGCCAGGCCATTTTGGTGGCATTCACTTTGGCATATTCCGGAATGTGGCAGGTTTGGCAAGCCACTTTCCCCGTATGCACATCCAGCATACGATCGTTGTGTGGTGTTGAGCTGTGGCAATCATCGCAGGAGAGCCGACTTACATGGGTGGAAGACACAGAGTAAAGGGTGCCCTTCATTTTATGGTTCTCCGCCTCATGGCAATCCACACAGGTCATATTGATGCCATTGGCCGCCATGTGCACATCCACCGACCGGTCGGCCTCCAACAAAGCCATTTCCAGATCGCCATGTTTGACATTGTTGCCACCCCCGCCGGAAAAGTGACAGGCGCCACAGTTGATATTGCCCGGGCGACCCACACTTTGGGCCACTTGTGAGAGGTTGACCGACCGGTCGGGGTACCCGGCCGCTGAAGTTCCTTTTATATAAGCCTCGCTGTGATCGTGACAGACCATACAGTCCACGTTACGGGCGTTATTAAAATCAAACAAATCGTTAGACATCCCAAATCCAATGTGACATTTGGAACAGGACTGCTGATTGGAACTGGTACCAATACAAAAGTTATTGATGACATTTTGTTTTCCCATTCGCTCGATACCGCGCCCTTCCACGTAGGATATCCGTTCCCAGTTCCAGTGACTGGAAGCCATCACCTCCTTGTGCCGCTCATTGTGACAATCGATACAAGCCTCGGTCACATCCTGAGGGGTGGCAAAATCTTTCTGCAACTGCTCAAATTGGGTATGATCCACAGAAGCGACCGGCTTCACAGAAAATTGCTGCTGCAGTTGCAAATGATTCAGATTGGGTAATTCCGGACGATGAAACAAGTGCACTGCCATTATTAACAGTACGATCATCAACGCCACGGGTAAAATAACCTTCTTCATAATACGACCATTTTATATACAATCGTTCGTTAATCTTTTTCAAAGAGAGACTCTTACACAGCTCAAATGCGGAATTTTGAATAGTAACATACACTTTTAAACATATCCAAAAATCAGAATATAAAAATAGGCAACTAATTAGATATTCTATCCATCAAATGACATTCAGCCATAATTTGTATCCGGTCTTAATTAAGATAAAAGAGGCCCTCGGCGCATTATCGCCTCCGGATCAACTCAATGCCATATTCCTGCTCGATGAATTGAAAATAGTAGTACAATTGATAATTCAGTTCCAGGCCGTAATCCGTGTGCGGGTCGTACTGAATTTCAGTCTGATAAAAATCACCGTATCTCAAGGGATGGCGGTGCCGGCTGTTCCATTCCAATACATATCGGTGATTCCAGCCTTCGTAATAGCTCTGGGAATAATGTTCAGCGGGTGGCTGAGTGGCGAGAAAAGAAGTAAATCCCGGATCCAGCACCACCAATTCATATTCGAGGCTGTCATCAGCAACCAACTCAAGGCCTTGCTCAGGGGCGTCTGCCACCGATTGACGGGAGACCCCACAGGCAGTCACCATCCCTAAAGCCATCAAAACAATCAGAATATGTTTCATTTGTCAATATTTAAATAATTATTGGGAAAATCGGTAGCCCAATCTAAAGTCAAGGTTGGAAGCCGTCTGACCGTGGGCTTTCAGCGACACTCCAATGTCCCATCCGTAGATCAGACTAAACATCAACACGTAGCGTTGATAGAAATGGTGCTTCTCAAAAACGCCATCGGGCCTGGTCAGGTACCAGGCCATTCGCTGGCTAAACACAAAGCGGCCCGGCAAAAAACTGTGGGCCAAAAAAGGAGCTGTGATGGGATGATGATGGCCCCCTTCGGAATAGTCCCATTCCATTTCAGCCCCTGCGGCCAGTCCGTTGATGGGGTTAAGCGCTTTGGTCACCTGGCCGGCCAGCGAAATAGAGAGCTCCCGTCGGTCACCATTCCCTGTTTTGCGTGTTGTAACACCACTTTCTAAGCCCCAAAACCAATTCACCCCCTTTTCTTGGGCCACATATTCAGGCCAATCTTCCTGATTCAAAAAATAATGCAGCCCCAGACCCAACTGCGGAAAATTCATGCCCCTGTTCGGTTGTTTCTGTCCCCCATTCGAAATATGATTATAATTGACCGACAAGCGCATCCCCCAATCATCCGACCATTGATATTCCAAGGCAGGCGCAATAAAGAGCAAAAAGCTCAGATGCGAGCTAAAAAATTGATTCAATGGATTATTGTCCGGATGATGGATGCGATTTAAATAAACCATACCCAGACCGGATGACAGATTAAGAGACCAGCGCTTACTTCGCCACAATACAGGTTCAAAAGAACCGGAAAAAGAATAGGCCTGCCCCAAAACGTTATCATCACCAAAATCGAGATAGGACAAATGCAAACCGAGGTAATGAAAACAGTTGCAGGCTTCCCAGTGCCGCTTTGAAGTGCCCATTATTTGCCACGACAGCGACCAACTGGAAGGATAACTGCTGGCTACCTGCTTTAAATCGGCAGCGTGTGGTATAATAAACCCATATTGCCACTCACTTCGAAACCGGGTGTTTGTCTGTCCTTTACTCTCCGTCCCATATAAAATTGTCAAAAAAAACAGCCAGCATCTTCATCCTATGACGCATTGATTCAGTGGAACTTAAAAACATCAACAGGTTATAAGTTAATAAAAAAGAAATAAAAACACAATACCCCGTACGTGTGTGCACCTGAATAATTGTCATATACCCAGTAACAATTAAACAAGCTAAACTCTGGCCGGTTTGGGCATGCTATGCCTGAAACCCGGCTTTTTGTTGTATAAATATAAAACATGGGAATGGAGCAATTGATTTCACCGCGTGCGGAGATACATCCTGAAGCCATTTTGGGAAAAAATGTGACAGTAGAAGCCTTTGCAAAAATTGACAAAGATGTAATTATAGGCGACGACACGTGGATTGGGGCCAATGCGACCATCTACCCGGGAGCAAGAATTGGCAAAGCCTGCCAGATTTTTCCCGGTGCAGTGATCGCCGCCGTTCCTCAGGATTTAAAATTCCGGGGCGAATACAGCACCGTTGAAATAGGCAACAACACAACCATCCGGGAGTATGTCACCATTAACCGGGGAACAGCCTCCAAAGGTTTTACTAAAGTGGGCAACGACACCCTGCTGATGGCCTATACGCATTTGGGCCATGATACAGAAGTAGGCAACCATTGTGTGATCGCCAACAGCGTGCAAATTGCAGGTGAAGTAATTGTGGATGATTGGGCCGTGATTGGCGGATCAAGCGCCATTCACCAATTTGTCAGAATAGGCACCCATGCGATGGTTTCCGGTATGGCGGGAGTATTGACGGATGTGGCACCCTTTACCAAAGTATTCGGATTACCGGCCGCCTATATGGGGATTAACTACACCGGTCTTAAACGCCGGGGCTATAGCAAGGAACAAATTGAAGCCATTCATGATACCTACCGGGTATTTTATCAGCGGGGCATGAATGCCTCTCAGGCCACCGAATACATGGAGACCTATTTGAATGCCTCACCAGAGCGGGACGCCATCATTCACTTCATCCGGAGTTCAAAAAGAGGCGTCATCAAAAACAGCTTTAAGAAAGCCTCCGTTACGGAAGAAAGCCTTTAAGGCAAAATACCCCTATAAAAACAACCCCCCAAAAGCATGAGCTTTTGGGGGTTGTTTTTATAATAACTTCTATTACTTAGGTCCTTCCTTCCACCTCAAGTCATTTTCGTTTAAAAAATCAAATGGATTGTCGTAAAAAAATCCTGGTTGTCTGAGCGAAGCGAGTTCCAGGATTTTAGACAATAAAGTTGATTTTTAGAAAATTACTTGCAGTGGCGGCCTTTTTTGTTTCCTTTTTGGGGCTGCAGCCAAAAAGGAAAAAGAGCCCTCTACTTGGCTTTATAAGCCTCAATCATCCCTATAAAATCATCAAACAAAAACTCCGTATCCGTTGGACCACTGGAAGCTTCCGGGTGGAACTGGGTGGAAAAAAACGGTTTGCTTTTATGACGTATGCCCTCATTGGTATCGTCATTGATGTTGACAAACAAGGGTTCCCAATCCTGAGCCAGGGATTCGGTGTCGAGCACAAAACCGTGGTTCTGACTGGTGATATAGCAGGTATCCGTTCCTATCCGGCGCACCGGATGGTTGTGGGCCCGGTGTCCGTACTTTAATTTATGCGTTGATCCGCCAGCCGCAATGCCCATTAACTGGTTGCCCAGACAAATACCAAAGATCGCTTGTCGCCCTTTAAAGCCTTTTGAATATTATTGATGGTGGCCTCATACATCTCCGGGTTACCGGGGCCATTGGACAACATAACGCCATCGTATTCTTCCTGGCTAAAGTCGTAATCCCAGGGCACGCGGACCACAGTTGTGTCCCGCTTCAAGAGACAGCGCAAAATATTGTATTTGGCGCCGGTATCCACCAGGACTACTTTGTGCCGGCCATTGCCATAGACCTCTTTCTCTGTCGTGCAAACCAAAGCCGCCAAATTATCATGATCGGGATTATAAAAGGGCACATCCTGATCGTCTGCCACAATCTTGCCCAACAAGGGACCTTTATCGCGCAACAATTTGGTAAGTTCGCGGGTATCCACATCAAAAATTCCCGGCACCTCATTTTCCTTTAACCAGCCACTTAAACTATTTTCAGCATTCCAATGGCTAAACTCAAAGGAGTAATCAGAAACAATCAACCCGGAAACATGGATACGGTCTGACTCATAAAATTTCGGGATGCCATTTTCCTTTTCTTTGGAAGGCACCCCGTAGTTTCCGATGAGCGGATAAGTAGAGACCAAAATCTGCCCCTTGTAGGACGGGTCCGTTAGACTCTCCGGATAGCCGGTCATGGCCGTATTAAAAACCACTTCTCCGGCTACCGACTTATGGCATCCAAATGATTTTCCTGTGAAGACAGTACCATCTTCAAGTATTAGTTTAATTTCTTT
Source organism: Geofilum rubicundum JCM 15548 (assembly GCF_000974365.1). Taxonomy (GTDB): domain Bacteria; phylum Bacteroidota; class Bacteroidia; order Bacteroidales; family Marinilabiliaceae; genus Geofilum; species Geofilum rubicundum. The sequence continues at coordinate 138,658 of NZ_BAZW01000006.1, read as the reverse complement.
CGCTTCAGGCATACAACTATTTTTTTTCCATCGCAAAGTTACAAATATTGCGCGATTATTATATACAACAAACCCTAATTTGTATAATTATTCTTAAACAAAACTTTTAATCCATTCTTTCAGTATATTTATACGACCCGGGATGGGCGAGCACGGATGACCTGACACATGGGCCTAAAAAAACCCGTCCAACAATTTCTGGTATCCCAGAAATTGTATTCAACGGGCTTAAATATCCTTTGACCTTAGCGCTCACTGATGGGCATATAGTCGCGTTGATCCACCACGCTCTTATAGGCGGGACGGATGATGCGGGCGCTGGAAGAGGTCACTTCCTCAATGCGGTGAGCCGCCCAGCCGGCCACACGGGCAATGGCAAAAATAGGCGTAAAGAGCTCTTCAGGAATGCCGAGGCACTGGTAGATAAATCCTGAATAAAAATCCACATTAGCAGCAATGGTCTTGGTATTGCTGCCTTTAAAACGGTAAAAAGCCTTTGGCGCCAATTTCTCTATCGACTCATACAGGTTGTATTCGTCTTCCCGTCCGGCCTGACGCGCCAGCTCACGTGCCTTTTCCTTTAGCAGAACACAACGCGGATCTGAGAGGGTGTAGATGGCGTGACCAATGCCATAAATTTTTCCTGTTCCATCAAAGGCCTTCTTATTGAGCATCTTGGTCAGATATTCATCCACCTCGTTCTCATCATCCCAATTCTTCACATGGGCCTTGACATTGTCCATCATGCGAATCACCTTGATATTAGCACCGCCATGCAAGCCACCCTTTAAGGAGCCCAGTGCGGCAGAAATGGCGGAATAGGTATCGGTCTGTGAAGAACTGACCACCCTGGTAGTGAAAGAAGAGTTATTACCCCCGCCATGTTCGGCATGCAGCACCAGCGCCAAATCCAGCAAATCGGCTTCCAACCGGGTGTAATTACCACTCCCTTTTAGCATGTAGAGGAAATTCTCGGCCAGACTTAAGCCGGGCTTTGGGTGACGAATGATCAGGGACTTCCGCTGAAAGGAATGGCGCATGCCAAAATAGGCATAGGCCACAATCACCGGGAAACGGGCAATCAGGCTGATGGATTGCTTAATCAGATTTTCAGGGGAATAGTTCTCTGCCTCCTCGTCTTCGGTATACAAGCCCAAAACAGTCCGCGCCAGCATATTCATCACACACTTGCCACGGAGGGACAAAATCAGATTTTTGGACACGGAAAAAGGCAGTTCCTGTTCTGCCCGGATCATTTCACAAAACTCCTTCAACTCCTCTTTATTGGGCAGCTTGCCCGACAATAACAGAAACGCCGTCTCCTCAAATCCATGCCGCCCGTCCGCTTGAAAACCACGGGCCAGACTGGAAATTTCGTATCCGCGGTAGTACAGCTCACCCTGCCGGGGAATAGAAACACCGTTTTCATCCTTGGTATAACCCACCACGTTACCAATGTTGGTCAGGCCCACCAGAACGCCAGAAAAATCAGCGTTACGTAGTCCACGTTTTACATTGTATTGATTGTACAGTTCCTTGTCAATATCACATGACTGAACGGAGGCTTTGGCTAATTTATCTAGTAATGCCATTATTCATAAAGTTTTAAGTTAGTAAGTTTTGGATCGCTGTCTGCATCTTATCGAAAGCAAACTGCTCCATGATGCGCTGCATCTTATGATCGATTTCCTGGTTACACAAATTACCCAGACTTCCCTCGTGGGTATGATGAATGGCGGCAGGAACCTCAAAATTTCCCTTTTCAATTTCCTGGCCCACCTGCTTATATGCCTCCCTGAAAGGAACGCCGGCCAGCACCCGGCTATTGACTTCCTCCACACTAAAAGCCAATTGATACAAAGGATTTTTCATCAAATCCTTCTTCACCGTCATGTTTTCAATGGCAAAGGTGGTCAGTTCCAAACAACTCATGAGTTCATCAAAAGCCGGAATAAAAACCTCCTTGGTGATTTGCAATCCCGGAAATAGCCCGATGGCAAATTAGAGGTGATCATCATGATTTGCTGGGGCAAAGCCTGTAATTTATTGCACTTGGCCCGGATCAACTCAAAAACGTCGGGATTTTTCTTGTGGGGCATGATGCTCGATCCGGTAGTGAGTTCATCGGGGAGACTGATAAAGCTGAAATTCTGACTCATATAGAGGCAGGCATCCATCGCCAACTTGCTCACTGTAGCCGCTACCGATGCCATGCCCATGGCCACGCTGCGCTCCATTTTTCCGCGCCCCATCTGGGCATAAACCACGTTATAGCTCATATCCTCGAAACCGAGCAATTCAGTCGTCAATTGCCGGTCGAGCGGAAAAGAGCTGCCATATCCGGCCGCAGCACCCAAGGGATTTTGGTTAACGATGCGATAGGCCGCCAGTAATAAATGCATGTCATCCACCAGACTTTCGGCATAGGCCCCAAACCACAATCCGAAGGAAGATGGCATGGCCACCTGCAGGTGGGTATATCCCGGCATCAGGTCGTCTTTGTGCGCTTCACTTCTTTTCTGCAAAGCAGAAAAGAGCTCGGCCACCGCCCCGGTTACCTGCTGAATCCGGTGCCGTGCATACAATTTGAGATCCAATAACACCTGGTCGTTTCTGGAGCGACCACTGTGCACCTTCTTCCCGATATCCCCAAGCGACGCTGTAAGCAGCATTTCTACCTGTGAATGAACATCTTCCACGCCCTCTTCAATAACAAAGCCTTCGTTTCGGGTACGCTGGTAGAGCTGCTTCAATACAGGTAAGAGTTGCTCCAACTCTTCTGAGGTGAGCAAACCGACCTTTTGCAACATCGTAATGTGCGCCATGGTACCCAGTATGTCGAAAGGTGCCAGTTCCACATCCAATTCTCTGTCGCGACCAATGGTAAAATCTTCTATCTTTTTATTGACCGCCGTTCCTTTATCCCAAAGCTTCATTCTATTATTTTTTAGGCCCCTGACAGGCTACAAATTGTTAGTAAAACACACCATAAAAAACCAAACACAAAACCAACTGACTTCAAAAATATCAAAACATAACAAATATAGTTATTTTGCCCACAAAACCAGCAAATTAGAGAAATCTTTCCCTATTGACTACTTCAACCATTCCAGGCCATCCAACAATTGAATGTAGGTCGAAATGCCCTGTCGTATCTCACTTAAAAGAATATACTCATTGGCCGTGTGCGAACGGGCCGAATCACCCGGCCCAATTTTCAAAGTCTCAAAAGGCATCACGGCCTGATCAGAAGTCGTTGGTGACCCAAAGACCTCTAAACCGATGGATTTCCCCCGTTGTACAATCGCATGGTCCTGTGAAATGGACGAGGAATTCAATCGAAAACTTCGGGCCGAAAGTTCACAGGGCACCAGGGCTTTCAGAATATTAAAAACCGCTTCATTGGAATAGCATTCATTCACCCGGACATCCACCATAAAAGTGCAGCGGTCGGGCACCACATTGTGCTGCGTACCGGCGTTGATGCCGGTCACCGTCATCTTGACCTCGCCCAGAAATGGCGACACCTTAGGAAACTGATAATCCCTAAAAAAAGACAGGACCGGCAACGCTTCCATAATGGCATTCACCCCCTCGTTGCGGGCGGCGTGTCCCGACTTGCCATGAACCACACCATCTATCACCAAAAGGCCCTTTTCGGCTACGGCCATTTGCATGCGGGTGGGCTCGCCCACAATGGCCAAATCAATGGGGCCCAATTCCGGGAGAATCGATCCCACATTGTTGACACCCGAGACTTCCTCTTCAGCCGTGGCCGCAAAAATGAGGTTATAGCTTTGTGCTCTGGCGGCCAAATACCGGAAAGCAGCCAACAAGGCCACCAGGGGACCACCCGCATCATTGCTTCCCAGTCCCGTCAATTTATCGCCCTCCAAAACCGGCGTCAAAGGATCGCTCTCCCAATGATCAGAGGCCTTGACCGTATCGATGTGAGAATTCAGAAGAATGGTTGGTCGACCAACCTGATATCCCGGTGCCACCACCCAGCAATTGTTTTTTCGCCGTTGGGGTGGATGGCCCATTTTGACCAAAAACGCTTCCACCCGGTCGGCCGCCGCTTTCTCATCGCGACTCAGGGAAGGTATGGAAATCAGCATTTTTAATACTTCTACAGATTCAGCATGAAGTTGGTCAATGGTCATTTTGTTCTTTTTCAGTAAGCAACTTGTAATAACTGCGATAGGTGGACAGGCCACCACCTGTGATGGAAACACCAGACCGGCCTATTTCAACCTGAGCATGGTTCCGGCATCTGCACCCCCGGCCAATCCCTGCGGATGGGTAATACGAATTTGCGCAACCCCCTGCTCAAGTGCGGCAAAACTATTGTCCAATTTGGGGATCATGCCATCTGCCACGATGCCTTCCTTTTTTAAGGCCTGATATATTTCAGGCGTGATCCGGTCAATGACCGAATCCCTATTATTAATATCTCTCAGTACCCCGGGTAACTCAAAGCAAAACACCAGCATAACCTGAAACTGATCAGACAGCGCAGCGGCGACGGCAGAGGCCATGGTGTCGGCATTGGTATTGAGCATTTGGCCCTGACCGTCGTGCGTCAGGGGCGCAATGACGGGCACGGCACCGGCCGTCAATAACCGGGTCAGACCGCTGGCATCCACTGCTTCTATGTCACCGACAAACCCATAATCTACGGCTCCTTTGGCCCGCCTTTTCGAACGGATGATGTTCATATCGGCACCGGTCATCCCCAGCGCATTTGTTTGATGGGCCTGCAATCCGGCCACAATATTTTTATTCACCAATCCGCCATACACCATGGTCACCACCTCCAGCATGGCAGCATCAGTAATTCGGCGGCCCTCCACCATTTTGGTCTCCACGCCCAAACGTTGCGCCATGGCGGTGGCCGAGCGCCCCCCGCCGTGGACCAGGATTTTGGGCCCTTTTATGGCAGAAAAATCGCGCAGCAGGCTGGCCAGATTCTCCGCTTCTTCCACCACTTTCCCGCCTACCTTTACAATGGTTAACTCCTGCATATCTTTCTTTTTTTATCGCCTTCCCGCGCCGGCATTCCCGGCACTTAAACAACCCGGCACCGGACATCCGAACGCTTTAACAATTGAATGAAGAAAGCGAATTCGCTCTCCTGTTGAAGACCCGGATCTCTAAAAATCCTCCTCTTCGGCAATGCTTTGAAGCATGCGCTTTAACACCACTTGCATGGACACCACCCGATTGGCCGCTTCCTCAATAATAATGGATTGGGGGCTTTCAATAACGGCGTCGGTCACAATCATGTTCCGCCGAACCGGCAGGCAATGCATGAAACAGGCCTCATTGGTGAGCGCCATTTTGGTTTCATCTACCGTCCAGGACCGATCCTGACTCAATATCTGGCCATAGGCCGAGTAACTGGACCAGTTTTTAGCATATATAAAATCAGCCCCTTCAAAAGCCTTGTTTTGATCCGGCTCATAATGAACCCCCTTCATAAATTCCGGGGCCAGTTCATAGCCCTCTGGATGGGTGACCACCAAATCGACAGGGGCTTCTTTCATCCATTCCACAAAGGAGTTGGGCACGGCCTGTGGCAGTGCCCGCGGATGGGGCGCCCAGGTCAGAACGACCTTTGGACGATCCACCTTCTTTTTTTCCATGATGGTAAAGAGATCGGCAAAGGCTTGCAAAGGATGTCGGGTGGCCGATTCCAGACTAATGACCGGCACGCCGCTGTATTTAATAAATTGATTGATGATCGGCTCACTGTAATCCTCTTCCCGGTTGTCGAAACGGGCAAAGGAGCGCACGCCGATGATGTCGCAATATTCACCCATCACCGGAACGGCCTCCCGGATATGCTCCGGCTTGTCCCCGTCCATGATGACGCCATACTCTGTTTCCAACTGCCAGCCATCCTTGTTCACATCCATTACAATCACATTCATGCCCAGATTTGAACCGGCCCGCTGGGAACTCAGACGCGTGCGAAGGCTGGAATTAAAAAAAAGCAGCAAAAGGGTTTTATTTCGTCCCAGGGCCTGATCGGCGTAAGGATTGTTCTTGGCCAATTTGGCATCCTCCAGGGCGACTTTCAAATCCCCGATATCTCCGGGTGTTAAGAATCTTCTCATATAGCTTAAATTTTTAGATACGTACTACCCCATCACTATCAATCAGCCACTTATAGCTGGTCAATTCCGGCAGCGCATGGGTCCCCGGGCATGCAACTTCTGGGTACTGATACCAATTTCGGCCCCCATTCCAAACTGCGCACCATCTGTAAAAGCCGTGGATGTATTGGCATAGACCGCCGCAGCATCCACTTCTTTGAAAAAACGCCATTTGTTGGCTGCGTCCGTGGTGATAATGGCTTCACTGTGCCGGGTACTATATTTGGATATATGCGCCAATGCCTCATCCATATCGGAGACGGTTTTGACGGATAAAATATAATCCAGATGCTCTTTTCCAAAAGATTCAGAAGTGGCGGGCTGCAACAATTCATCCGGATAGTGTCCCTTCAATACTTTAAAGGCTGCTTCGTCGGCCTGCAAGCGCACCGACTTATCCGCCAAAGGCGCTAACAATACCGGTAAATCAGGCAGTCTGGAGTCATGAAGGATCAAACATTCCAGGGCATTGCAAACACTCACCCTCCGGGTTTTGGCATTCAGGATCACTTTTCGGCCGGTGCCCACATCTCCTGTCTCATCAAAATAGGTGTGCACCACTCCCGCACCGGTTTCAATCACCGGGACTTTCGAGTTGGTACGGACCGAATCGATCAAACCCTGAGAACCCCGCGGAATAAGTACATCCACCAGTCCCACCGCATTCATCAACTCTGTGGCCGCCTCCCGCTCAGGGGGCAAAAGCTGAACCACCTCAGGGGTGATGCCGTGGGCTGTCAGACTCTCAGCAATGAGTGACATCACGGCCTGATTGGAGTTCCAGGCGTCCTGACCGCCCTTCAGCACCGACACATTGCCCGTTCTGAAGCAAAGGGCAAACACATCAAAGGTAACATTGGGTCTGGCCTCATAAATTACGCCCACCACCCCAAGGGCCACACGGACTTTCTGAAGCTTCAGGCCACTTTCCACCTCACGGCTCTCCAATACCTCACCGATGGGAGATGGCATGGCGGCTACATTTCGCAGGTCGCCGGCAATGCCCTTGATGCGCTCTCCGGTCAGCTTGAGGCGGTCGTAGCGCGGGTCGCTGGATGGCATCCTGTCCAAATCCAATTTATTGGCTTTCAACAACAAAGGAATACTCGCTTCGGCCCGGTCGGCCAAATCCCTTAACACCGCACTATTGACTTCCTGGTCTAACAACACCATTTGAGCAGTGGCTGCGCGCGCTTTTATTATTTGTTCAGTTGCGGACATAATTAAATCTTTTTTGCGGTTGGGGAAAACCTACCAACCATTGACACCCCCAATTTAAGGGAAAAGCACCAAATAATCGTAATGAACCAGGGGTTTATATTTTTTATCACCCAGGTGTTCCTCGGCTTTCTTTCGGTCATACTGTGCTTTTCCAATACCCACCAAATGATGATCCTCATCCAATATCCGAAGAAGATCGCCCTTTTCGAACAAGCCATTCATTTCGGTCACCCCCGCCAACAAGAGACTGGTGGCCTTGGGTGAGAACAAAGCCTGCTTAGCACCGGCATTGATCACCACTTCCGATTGGGCGAAACCGGCCGAGTAGGCCATCCATTTTTTGACGGCCGGACTGGGCGTCCCGGGGGAAAACAGGGTATGCGGGGCAGCGTCCGTTTTCATGGCCAAATCACGTATGATGTGATCACGGGTACCATTCGCTATGTAAACAGAGATGCCTGAAGCAGCGGTATTGCGGGCCACCCGACCTTTGGTCAGCATGCCTCCCCGACCAAAATTGCTCTTTTGGGTGGTGACAAACTCGGTCAAATCGGTGGTTCTGTTTTCTATCACATCAATTAAAACAGAGTCCGGGTGCGCGGGATCACCACTGAACACCCCATCCACATTGCTCAGAATAAAAAGGGCCTGGGTATTCATCATGGAGGCCACGAGTCCGGCCAATTCATCATTATCGGTAAACATCAAAGCCGTAACCGATACGGCGTCGTTCTCATTGATAATGGGGACGATGTCACTATCGAGGAGGACCGACAAGCAGTTTTTCATATTCAGGTAATGTTCCCGCGTTCTGAAATCCTGCTTGGTGACCAAAACCTGCGCACAGGTAATACCATGGGCATCGAACAGACTGGCATAAGTGGTGAGCAACTTCACCTGACCCACCGAAGAGAGCAATTGCCTTTCAGACACCGGATCTCTTTTGACCGGGCTTTTGACAATGCTGCGGCCCGATGCCACAGCACCCGAAGAAACCAGAATCACCTTGATGCCTGCCTGATGCAAATGGGCAATTTCCTCTGTAATATGCGCCATCCGCTCTCTGTCGAGTTGGCCATCCGGACGTGTCAGTACATTGGAACCTATTTTTATGGTGACCGATTTATACACCTTTTTATCAGAAATTATTAATGCCATTATTTTTTGCCGTTCTCAATTTTTTGGAAGGAGGTCATCAATCCTTTTATCAGCGACGAACTGAATCCCTGGTGTTCCATTTCATTCAATCCCGAAATGGTGATACCTCTGGGGGTGGTCACTTTATCAATTTCCGCCTCGGGATGGGAGTCCCCTTCAATCAGCAAATGCGCTGCCCCTTTAACCGTCTGGGAAGCAATCTTCAAGGCCAGCTCAGACCCAAAACCAATTTCAATCCCGCCTTGGGTAGCGGCGCGAATAAAGCGCAAGGCGAAGGCGATGCCACAGGCGGCCAGAACGGTGGCGCCAGCCATCAGTTCCTCGGGAATAATCTGGACACTGCCCAATTTCTCAAAAAGCGACTGGACCACTTCGGTCTGTTCTTCCGAAGCATTCATTCCTGAAATACAGGTCATCGATTGCCCAATGGCTACAGCCGTATTGGGCATGGCCCTGAATACCGGATGTTGGCCACCGGATAATTCCAGCAATTGCTTGTTGTCAATGCCGGTGGCCAGTGATATGATAATGGCCTTTGGCGCCAATGCCGGCGTCACCTCTTGAAGCACCTCCTGCATCTGATAGGGTTTGACGGCCAGAAAAACAATATCGGCTTCCTTAACCGCGGCCAGATTATCAGACCCGGTGGTGATGCCCAATTGAGACAAGGCGGCCAGCAACTGAGCACGGCGACGGGTGACAAAAACCGATGCCGCAGAAATGCTGGAGGTATGAATCAAGCCTTTGGCAATGGCCGACCCCAGGTTTCCTCCGCCAATGATGGCTATTTTATGAATATTCATGGCTGTGTGTTTTAAAATCAAAGCCCTAAAAAAGGGAAATTTGCAGCGATAATCAAATCTAGTCCCGTGTTTTTAACGAAACTTCCACATGCGCCCAATTCTCCCCCTTGCGTATGCGGTGCAACTGCATCTCACTCACGCCAAATTGTTTGGCAATTATGCGTAATTTGGTTTTGCGTTCGGGGTCGAGCAGCTTCTTCTTGAGGCGCATGACCTGGGTTGATGTGAGTTTTGGACCGGCCTCGGGACATCTTTCCTTCACCTTTTTCCGTCCTTCAATCACGCATGGGTTGTTTTGTTGGTGGACAAAGGTTTCCTGACGAGTGGCCCATTTCAGGTTCCCGACATAGTTATTGCTCTTATTAAAATCGAGGTGGATGACATAATCCTCACTCTCCTGAGCATGGGGTAAGAAATACTGGGCCACCAACTTATGCACATAATAAGTGGTAGATTTTCCAAAAGGCCGCAGGGGTAATGTTTTGTATCCTTTCAGACATCCTCCTTTAACCAGCTGGCCGTCTGCCATGATTTTGGCATAGCTGACAATACGACCGTAGTTGCTAATGGCGTATCGCTTACGCAATGCGCCGGCAGGAAAGACAATTTCTTTCCATTCCTCGTTCCAGTGTGAATGCATCATAATTTAAAGGTTAGGGTTTTTAGAATGATAAATATAAAATACTATCTAAGGGGTTTTTAGTAAGGCTTTAAGACTGTTAATAAAATATCGGGCCATGTCCTCTGTGAGGGTCAGCGGCGGCAACAAGCGAATCACATTGGTAGAGGAAACGCCTGTAAAAATGTGGTATTGATCGACCAGAGCCTTACGCAAAGGGGCCACCGGCGCATCGAACGCCAAACCAATCATCAGTCCCCGTCCCCGCACCTCACGAATACCATCCAGTTGTTTCAATTCATCCATTAAAACCCGGCCTAAGGCCCGGGCGTTTTCGACCAGCTTCTGCTGCTCCATCACCTCCAGCACACCCAAAGCAGCGGCACAAGCCAGGTAATTGCCACCAAAAGTGGTTCCCAGCATGCCATGTTCGGCTTTAAATTCGGGCGAAATAAGCACCCCGCCAATGGGAAAACCATTGCCCATGCCTTTGGCGGTTGTAACAATATGGGGCTGAATGCCGGATGGCTCAAAGGCAAAGAAATGGCCTGAACGGCCGTATCCCGATTGAATTTCATCCAGAATAAGCACCACTTCAGAACTGCGGCATAACCGATCCAGCCCTTGCAAAAAAGCGTCTTCGGCCACATGGATGCCGGCAATGCCCTGAATACCTTCAACAATCACCGCACACACATCCCCTTTGGCTATTTCCGCCTCAACAGCCGCCAAATCGTTCAGGGGTACAAAAGCCACCTCCAATCCTTTATTGACACCCGCCTGAATTTTGGGGTTGTCTGTGGCCGCTACGGCGGCAGATGTCCGTCCGTGAAAAGCCTTCTTAAAGGCGATGACCCGACTTTTACCGGTATGGAAGGAGGCCAGTTTAAGGGCATTTTCGTTGGCTTCAGCCCCTGAATTGCATAGAAAAAGCGCATAATCTTCCAGTCCGCATGCAGCCCCCAGCTTTTGAGCCAACTCCTGCTGCAGGGGATTTTGAACCGAATTGGAATAAAACCCAATGCGGTTCAGCTGCTCACTGATGCGCCGAACGTAGTGCGGATGAGAATGGCCGATGCTGATGACCGCATGCCCCCGTATAAATCCAGATATTTGACCCCCTTATCATCCCAAACATAACAATCTTCTGCCTTCACAGGACTTACGTTCATGAGTGGGTATACATCGAATAAATCCATTTACTTCCAATTATTAAAAAGCCGAAGGCTTCAGATACAATCCGGTTTTTTCCGCTATACCAAACATCAGATTCATATTGTGTATGGCCTGTCCCGATGCGCCCTTTGTCAGGTTGTCAATCACACTGGTCACATGCAACTTGCCATCATATTTGGCCACATGCAGCAAACATTTATTGGTATTCACCACCTGCTTAAGGTCAATATTCTCTTCGAATCGACTGGTGAAAACAGCCGTTTCATAGTAGCGGTCGAACAACCGGCAGGCTTCTTCCTGACTCAGATCACAATCGAGATAGACCGATGCCAATATGCCCCGGGCAAAATCGCCCCGCAACGGCACAAAATTCACCGCTGCGTCAAAGGCTGGCATCAGGGCTTTTAACGACTGTCCGATCTCTTGCAGGTGCTGGTGTCCAAAAGCCTTATAAACAGAAATGTTATTATTGCGCCAGCTAAAATGCGTGGTGCCGGAAGGCGCTTGTCCGGCCCCCGTTGAACCCGTAATGGCATGAATGTGCACCTCTGTCAACAAACCGGCATCCGCCAGTGGCAGCAAGGCCAATTGAATGGCTGTGGCAAAACATCCGGGATTCGCCACGTGTGTGGCTTCCTGGATGGCTTCCCGACTCATTTCGGGCAGACCATAGACAAAGTCGTTTCCTTCGGCCTTCAGACGGTAGTCGTGGCTGAGATCGATTATTTTTACACGGTCCGGAATGGAATGGCCTTCCAGGAAGGCAGCAGACTTTCCGTGGCCCATGCAGAAAAAAACCACATCTACGGCTGAAAAATCAGGCTTTTCGACAAAAACCAAATCGGTATCCCCCAACAAATCGCGGTGTACTTTGTGCACCGGTTCATGGGCGTGACTGCCACTTAAGATCCAGACCAACTCCGCCTGCGGATGTCCCAGCAATATGCGAATCAACTCACCGGCCGTGTAACCGGCCCCTCCCGCTATTCCAACTTTTATCATTGCTTAATATCTAACTGTCCTTTATTGACATTGTTAAAAATCTTCAGGGAATTGGAGATGATTTTTGTAAATCCCCGCACATCATCGCCATCCCATGCCTTATTAACTTCACCGTACTCGCCAAAATCACTTTTCATTAAATCGTGCGTCGAATCAATGCCCACCATGTGGAAGTGATAGGGATGCAGATCGATAAAGACCTTACCGGTTACATTGCTCTGGCTACTTTCAAGGAAGGCTTCAATGTCGCGCATCACCGGCTCCAGATACATCGCCTCATGCAGCATCATGCCATACCAGTTGGCCATTTGCTCTTTCCAGTACATTTGCCACTTGGTCAGCGTGTGCTTTTCCAACAAATGGTGCGCTTTGATAATCAGGGTGGGCGCAGCGGCTTCAAAACCAACGCGGCCTTTGATACCTATAATGGTATCTCCCACGTGGATATCGCGACCAATGGCATAGGCGGACCCGAGGCGCTCTACTTCACGAATGGCATCCACCTTATCGGCAAAAGACTGACCATTGACCGCCACCAGTTCGCCCGCCAAAAATTCCAGTTCCAAACGCTCAAGCCCTTCCTTCAAACGCTGCGAAGGGTAGGCATCGCCCGGAAGCGCCTGATCAGACGTCAGGGTTTCTTTCCCGCCGATACTGGTGCCCCAAAGACCTTTATTGATGGAATAAGCCATCTTGGACCAGTCCCGCTCCACCCCCTCTTTTTTGAGGTAGTTGATTTCGTCTTCGCGACTCAGCACCTGATCCCGTATGGGGGTCAGTATTTCAATATCGGGGGCCAGAATCTGGAAGGTCAAATCAAACCTTATCTGATCGTTACCGGCACCCGTACTTCCATGGGCAATGTATTTAGCTCCTTTTTCACGGGCATAATTCACAATGGCCAGGGCCTGAAAAATGCGCTCCGAGGAAACCGACAAGGGGTAGGTGTTGTTTTTTAAAACATTACCATACACCATGTAACGGATACAGTTTTGGTAGTATGAATCGGTTACATCCAGAGTGACGTGTTTGGTCACCCCAAGCGCATAGGCCTTTTCTTCAATATCGGCCAATTCTTCTTTTGAAAACCCGCCTGTATTGGCAATGGCTGAGTAGACATCGAGATTTTTCTCTTTGGCCAGAAACTTGACACAGTACGAAGTATCCAGGCCACCGCTGTACGCTAATATTACTTTTTCCTTCATGAGATAATTATATTTTGGCAACTAAAAAAAAGAAGGCCATCAAACGCTGAAAAACATTTTTTCCTTTTCCGGCACCTCCTCCGGTTCCCTTTTTATTATTTTTAAGAAATACAAACCTTTTAAACTGTAACCAACGCTCATACACCTTCAGTTTTTTCTGCGGAAGGGGTTTGGCCTGTTTTTTTTCCTCCTTTTCAGGATCATACAACATACCCGTACACAAGCAATGTTTGCGGTTGGTACGTAAAAGAATGTCATAATTCACGCAGCTCTGACAACCCTTCCAGAATTGCTCATCATCGGTCAGCTCTGAAAAAGTCACCGGCTTATAACCCAGTTCTGAGTTGATCTTCATCACGGCCAGACCAGTGGTCAGACCAAAAATCTTGGCGTGCGGATAACGAACCTTTGACAACTCAAAAGCCTTTCGCTTAATATCGCGCGCCAATCCCCGGCCACGAAATTCGTCGGCTACGATCAGTCCCGAGTTGGCCACAAACTTATCATGCCCCCACGACTCGATGTAGCAAAAACCGGCAAACACATCTCCTGCCAAAGCAATAATGCTTTGCCTTCCACTATTTTCAGCTTGACGTATTCCGGATTTCGCTTGGCAATTCCTGTTCCCCTTACTTTGGCAGCCTCTGCAATGGTATGCAAAATCACATCGACGTAATCGAGGTGCTTTTCAGAAGCAGTGTGTATGGTAATCTCGTTCTCCATTCCCTATATAATATATACCTGGTGCTACAATTCCTGTCTCTCACTCAAAATTCCTCACCCAACCACTTTATCCCGAATCCCCGGTATAAAAAGCGACAGGGCGGTCAATACATCATTTCGGGAAATACTGTCCCGGTTAATTAATAATATCGTATCGTCTCCCGCAATGGTTCCCAATATTTCAAAAGCACCGTGACTGTCGATCACCGATGCGATGCCATTGGCAAAACCCGGTCTGGTTTTGATAACTGCCATATTCCCCGAAAATTCCATGGATAAAATGCCGCTCAACGGAAAATCACCATAGCTCCCATCCATTTCTTCGGGCGAGGACTGGGTATCGGGCAACACATACACATAACCCCCGTCCTGATCGGGCTGCTTGGCCACCTTTAAAGCCTTTAAATCCCTTGACAGCGTGGCCTGGGTCGTTTTAAACCCGGCACCTTCCAGCAAGGTCAGCAATTCTTCCTGACTCCCTACCCGATTGTTTTCAATCAGCTGAACGATGGTGATAATTCTTTGTGTTTTAATCTTCATTCGGAAGATGCTTTAGTTGTTGAATAAATATCCAAGGAAAGTGCAAAATTATACAAATAATATCAACCAAAAAAGAATTAACCACTTTTTTTGAATATATTATGAATCTATGAAGGATATAAGCAACTGACCCGGCATATGGATGAAGGAAGACGAATACGTCCTGGAGGATATGCAAATTTTATTCATAAAATATGCAAAAATTTTCATTGTAATGAAGAAAATTGAGGAAAGTTGATGTAACTTTGTACTCTGAAAATTAAAGACATTCAGAAACGGTATTGGCCAAAGGCCTTCAGCATAAAACGAAGGATGGGTCTTAAAACAACACAGAAGCATGAAAAAGAACGTTAATAAGGTAGTCATCCTGGGCTCAGGAGCGCTTAAGATCGGAGAAGCCGGGGAGTTTGATTATTCCGGCTCACAAGCCATTAAAGCCTTGAAAGAGGAGGGCGTTTACACCGTACTCATCAACCCCAACATCGCCACCGTTCAAACCTCTGAAAAGTTGGCGGATAAAATTTATTTCCTGCCCGTTACTCCTTATTTCGTTGAACAAGTATTGATCAAGGAGAAGCCCGACGGACTTCTCCTTGCTTTTGGTGGTCAAACGGCCCTTAACTGCGGGGTTAAACTCTTTGAAGCGGGACTCCTGGAGAAATACCATGTAGAGGTTTTGGGAACCCCGGTCCAGTCGATCATCGACACAGAAGACCGGGAAATTTTTGCCGGCAAACTGGCCGAAATTGACGTCAAAACCCCCAAAAGTATTGCGGTGACATCGGTCAACGCCGCTCTCGAAGCCGCCGACAGCATCGGCTATCCCATTATTGTAAGGGCAGCTTACACCCTGGGCGGCATGGGCAGTGGATTCTGTGCCAATCGGGAGGAATTAAAAGTACGGGCCGACAATGCCTTCTCCTACTCCAATCAAATCCTGGTGGAAGAATCGCTCAAAGGCTGGAAGGAAGTGGAGTACGAAGTGGTACGGGATGCTTATAACAACTGCATCACTGTGTGTAACATGGAAAACTTTGATCCGCTGGGTATTCACACAGGAGAGAGCATTGTGGTGGCACCTTCGCAGACCTTAAGCAATGCGGAATACCACAAACTACGCGAGCTGGCCATCAAAATCATCCGACACATAGGTGTGGTGGGTGAATGTAATGTGCAATACACGCTGGATCCCTATTCGGAGGACTATCGCGTGATTGAAGTCAATGCCCGCCTTTCCCGTTCAAGTGCCCTCGCTTCCAAGGCCACCGGTTACCCGCTGGCCTTTGTGGCCGCTAAACTGGGTCTGGGCTACGGCCTGCATGAACTTAAAAACTCCGTCACCAAAGTCACCTCCGCCTTCTTTGAGCCGGCACTGGATTATATTGTTTGTAAAATTCCGCGTTGGGACCTGAATAAGTTCACCGGCGTATCCCGTCAGATTGGTTCCAGCATGAAGAGTGTGGGCGAGATCATGGCCATTGGCCGGACCTTTGAAGAGGTGATTCAGAAAGGTCTGCGCATGGTGGGCCAGGGCATGCATGGTTTTGTGGGCAATCAGGAGCTCAAAAGCCTGGATGTGCGAAAGGAGCTGACCGAGCCGACCGACCAGCGCATCTTTGTCATTGCGGAAGCTTTGGAGCAAGGCATGAGCGTGGATGAAATTCATGAGCTTAGCAGGATCGATAAGTGGTTTTTGGAGAAACTTAAAAACATCACAGAACTCAAGAAAGAGCTGGGGGCGTATAACAACCTGAAAGAGCTGCCCGACCAATTATTAATAGAGGCCAAGAAAATTGGCTACTCCGATTTCCAGATTGCCCGGGTGGTGCTAAACACCCCCAATCTGGACATGGAAAAAGGTCTGTTAGAGGTCAGGGCCCACCGAAAGGAACGAAACATCCTGCCGGTGGTCAAGCAAATCGATACCATGGCTGGTGAATTCCCGGCCCAGATCAACTACCTCTACCTCACTTACAACGGTTCAACCCATGACATTGAATTTGAAAGGGACGGTCTGTCGGTCATCGTACTGGGCTCCGGCGCCTACCGCATTGGCAGCAGTGTGGAGTTTGACTGGTGTAGCGTTAATGCCGTGGAGACCGTGAACGAACAAGGCTTCCGGTCGGTCATGATCAACTACAACCCCGAAACGGTGAGTACCGATTACGATGTGTGTAAACGCCTCTTTTTTGATGAACTGACGCTGGAGCGGGTGCTGGACATTGCCGATCTGGAAGCACCCAAAGGGGTGGTCATTTCCATGGGTGGGCAAATTCCCAACAATCTGGCCATGCGTCTGCACAACCAAAACGTGCCCATTCTGGGTACTTCCCCTGAGGACATTGACCGCGCGGAGAACCGTCAAAAATTCTCCTCTCTGCTGGATGATTTGGGCATCGACCAACCCCGCTGGAATGAGCTGACTTCGGTGGAGGACATTTTCGCCTTTGTAGAGGAAGTCGGCTTTCCGGTTTTGGTGCGCCCCTCCTACGTGCTATCGGGCGCAGCCATGAATGTGGTGAGTAACCGGGACGAACTGGAACATTTTCTGCAACTGGCCGCCAATGTGTCGAAACAATATCCGGTGGTCGTTTCAGAATTTATTGAACAGGCCAAAGAAATTGAAGTGGATGCGGTGGCCAGAAATGGTGAAGTGATTGCCTACGCCATCTCAGAGCACATTGAGTTTGCAGGGGTTCACTCGGGTGATGCCACCATCGTTTTCCCGCCGCAAAAATTATATGTTGAGACCATCCGAAGAGTTAAGCGCATCTCACGCAAAATTGCGGCTGCGCTGAATATCTCCGGCCCTTTCAATATGCAATTACTGGCCAAGGACAACGACATTAAAGTCATCGAGTGTAACCTCAGAGCTTCCCGGAGTTTCCCCTTCGTATCAAAAGTACTCAAGGTGAACCTCATCGACATCGCCACCCGGGTGATGCTGGATTTACCGGTTGAAAAGCCGGCCAGAAACCTGTTTGAACTGGACTACGTGGGCATCAAAGCCCCCCAGTTTTCTTTTGCCCGCTTACAGCATGCCGACCCGGTACTGGGGGTCGATATGGCTTCAACCGGTGAGGTGGGATGTATTGGTGAGAACTATTACGACGCTGTTCTGCAGGCCATGCTTTCGGTGGGCTACCGCATACCTGAAAAGAATGTGCTGATTTCATCCGGCCCCCTGCGCGACAAAATAGAATTGTTGGCCAGCGCCCGTTTGTTAAAGGAAAAGGGTTACAACCTGTATGCGACTTCCGGCACGCAGAAGTTCTTTGCTGAAAATGGCGTGGAAACGACCCTTTTGCACTGGCCCGATGAGCCGGAAAAACAACCCAACACCATGGATTACATCCGGGATAAGCAACTCGATCTGATCATTAACATTCCCAAGAACCTCTCCAAGGGAGAGTTGAAAAATGGCTACCAGATCAGGCGGAGTGGCATTGACTTCAACATTCCATTGATCACCAACGCCCGTCTGGCCAGCGCCTTTATTGCCTCCTTCTGTAAAATGGGCATGGATGACATATCCATCAAAAGCTGGGACGAATACAAATAAGACCTTGCTAACCAAAGATTGATTTGTTCTTTTAGCCAAAAAGCCATCCCGGTATCGGGATGGCTTTTTTTGTTACTCTTCGGAACTGCTTAATTCCCAGCCAGGATTCTGACCAAGGGCAGGTGCCCGTTTAACTTCATCATCCGGTAAGGGGAATAAATAGTTTTTGGGACTTGAAAAGGACCGTCTGGGATGCATTTCTGCAGGCGCATATTCATAAACAGGATCCAGCGCATTGGTCACCCTTACCCCGTACAAATTATAATACTGGTGATATAAGGGTTTATCCTGTTCCGAAGCACTACTCTGACCCTCAAAAAGCATCCAGCGACGCTCGTCAAAAAAGCGGTGGTCCTCAAAACTGAGTTCGATCCGACGTTCGTTTCTGATTCTTTCACGTAATACCTCCTTCGTCATTCCGGAATAAGCCGGCATGCCAACCCGGGCGCGTAATTCGTTAATGTATGGGTAAGCGGCTCCCGGACCCTCTGCTTCATTGATGGCCTCGGCCGCATTCAGTAACATTTCCCCGTAGCGAAAAACGGGCCAGGCATGGATAGGTACGTTGGGATTTTTAAACGAGATATTGTTCAGAAACTTCTTGGTATAGTACCCTGTCAGCGTACCTCCGTGAAGCGCCTGATAATCGATGCCATCCGGTTGAGAGACATCTACAGCCCGGTATTCTTCCTGCTCTTGATCGCCCCACATCGAGCCATGGTGAAGAATGGTTTGATTTAACCGGGGATCACGGTTGGCATAAGGATTTTGGGGATCATACGAAGGATCTTGATCAATGGGAAGACCATTTCTGGTCTCATAACTATCCACCAGATTTTGAGTAGGATTGGTTCGTCCCACAGCATTCACGGCACCACTAAAACCACAAGGGGCCAATTGTAGATCAATTTCAAGTGTTGTCCATGCTGAACGACAAAGAATAAATTCATTATTCAACATAGGGGTGGTCACAAAGCACTCATAATAATCGTTGTCAGGATCTCCTGTGCTATACAATTGATAGGGATCACTGTGTGCATTGTTCACCCGGAAGAAATCTTTGGCTGCTTGTGCAGCCGCACTCCAGTAGGAAGGATCATTCTCCGGATTGTTCAGTTTTGAGGCGCGATACAAAAGGGCACGGGATTTTAGAGCATAGGCCACAGCCCCATTCACCCGCCCCCAGTTGGACGTTTCATTTTCATAACGGAAGGGTAGTTCATCCTTTACCTCATCACACTGATCAGCAATCCATTTCAATGCATCGGCCGCATCTGTGCGCTCCATGTTCATGGCACCGGCATTACTCAAATCAAAGACAATGGGTATGCCATTCTCGTCTTCACCGATGATGGGTGCATCCCCAAACCATCGCACCAACTCAAAATGAAAAATAGCACGCAAAAGTTTGGCTTCGGCCATATTTCTGTCGTACAAGCGGTTGTCATCTCCCGCCTTTTCGGCATTACCAATAACAGCCTCATTGGCATTCTTCAAAAACTGGTTGGTTTTTCGGATGCCACTCACATTGGCTCCCCAAAATCCCAAAAGCGGATGATTGGTGGCCGAATAACTGTCGGTCAACACGCCATGATAATAATGCACATTCCAAAAAGAAATGGCATTGTCGGTCATAACATCGCGGGATGCCCCCAGGAATTGCCCATTGCTATAGCCACTAAAACCATCGGGAAGATTGGTGTAAATGTTGGCTAAAAACCCACGGGTGTTGGCCTCGTTGGAAAACACCTGCTCTTCTGCCATAGACAAATCGTATTCCTTGTCAAGAAAATCACTGCAGGAATTCAAGGCAAATACGAATAGGGCCGTTGATATATATAAAAATAATTTGTTCATCATTGAATATTTTAGTTCATTTATTGGTTGGGACAATTTGCTCAGTATCATCCTTATGCCTTTTTTCGATTAAAAACCAATCCTTACCCCCATGGAAAAAGACCGGGTTTTCGGATACCACCAAACGTAGCTCATGGGCTTCTCAGGATCAACATTGTCTGGCAAATCACTAAATGTGTGTAAATTATATCCGCTAAAATATACGCGAAATTCCGTCATGTTGGCCTTCGCAATAAATTCTTTGGGTAAGGAATAACCCACCTCGACATTGCGCAGAGAAAGAAAATCCCCGCTTCTAATCCAGATGTCATTTTGATAGGTTCCTGACCCCCTGTCACTGTCAATGGCATTATAACCACCATATGTCGGCCGCGGATAAAGGGCGTTCACATTGCGCGGATCAGCCGGATCATCGTTAAAATAACCCCAGGCTTTGGTGACCTCGTGCGTACCCATATTGCTCCAACCGGAAAAGCTAATGGAAGGAGATAAAAAGACAGAACGATCCAGATAAGCGGTAAGCATAACACGTGCATCAAAACCTCTCCATTCAAAGCCAATATTAAGCGATGGAATCAATTCAGGAATGAGTGTAAATCCATCGGGCGCCATATCGTTGGAATCAATTTTTCGATCCCCGTCCCGATCTTTAAATACAGCAGTCCCCAATGGCTGTCCGGTCCCGGAAGCAGTGTGGTAAGGATACTTATCGGGGTTATCAATGGCATCCTGGTGACTGCTTGCTATTTTTGAAGGATCACTGGCCCATTGCGTAAATTCATACATACTCCAACCCCCGATACTGTTCGTAAAAGGTCCTTCGTAAAGTTCAGCAACCGGTGTGTTATCAAAGATGCGCTGGCCGGTCTTCCGCTGCCATTCAACGTTCGGGTCCAACTCATCCATTTCTGTGATTTCATTGGTATTCCAGCTAACCATACCCTCTACGTAGTACTTAAATCTTCCCACATTATTTTCATGCCCCATGGTCCATTCAAACCCTTTACTCTCAGCCTTGCCATAGGAATCTTGTGGCGCAGTAACGCCCAACAACAAAGGAACCGTTGATCGTGTTACCAAAATATTGGAACGCCATTCCTGAAATACATCCGCTGAACCGTACAGCTGTCGGTTAAAGAAATCAAAATCCAGACCAATATTGGCCATGTCTGAGATTTCCCATTTACTGTTGTAGTTTCCCGCCTTGCTTTCATAAACGCCGCCGATAGAGGACTGTGACGTCCCAAAAGAGTAGCCGCCACCCAGGGCATAAGTCCCCTGATAAGGATACCTGCCTGCTCCGGTAATCGCTTGTCCGGCCCGGCCATAAGAGGCCCGTAGTTTTAAAAGATTGATTTTGGGACTTTCCAACCAGGACTCCTCTGAAAGCACCCAACCCACAGAACCTCCGGGAAACAAAGCAAAACGTTCTCCGTCCGCAAAGTTATCAGATCCCATATAGGATACATTTCCAGATAGGATATACCTGTTGTCAAAGATGTAGTTGACCTGGCCATTATAGGACAAGTACCTGTTGGAGGACGATGATCCATGCGTGACATTCTGATAGGTTCTCAGGAATGATTGGGCATTCACGGCATGCTTCCCGAAGGTGTTATTGTATTTTAACCCTGCCCTGAAGTTGACATTGTAATAATAGTCCCTTGGAGTTGTGGCCGGGTTTGAGAGGGCTGAATAGGTGGAGTAACGCGTGGTTGTGTACTCTGAAACATCAGCAACATCGGAGGTATAATCGTAGTTGTACGAATTCACATTGTTGGACTGCTGTGCCATAAAAGTCTCATAGGAGTCGAAACTAACAATGGCATTGGCCTTCAATCCAGGAATCAGCTCGCCCAAATCACCGGTAATATCCACTGTACTGTACAAATTTCTTCGACGGTTTTTATTAATACCGGATGAAGCCAGCAAACGACCGGCATTGTTGGCCGTACTTGAAGCATAAATGTCACCGTTGGGCATGTATACAGGCTCCATGGGATTGGCTTCAACCGCACCAAAGGTAACAATACCAAACACGCCGGCTAAAGGTTGCGAGATGTTATCAATCCGTCCCCCCAAATCCAGGGAAACATTGAGATACTTATTCACATCAATATCCACATTCGAGCGCAAGTTATAACGATCCAAGGTGTGTTGGGTACTGAACCCCTCGTTGTATTCCGTCCATTTGTCATTCCACATCCCTCCCTGATTCAGATAAGAAAGAGAAACATAGTATCGGGCAAACTCATTTCCGCCACTCAGCGACAAGTTGGTTTTTGACATCGGGGCGGTGTCCCTGTACAGTTCATCAAACCAATTGGTGTTAAAATACTTGTAACTGTCCATACCCTCCAACTGCTCACCCTCCGTCACACGGCGGTACATTTCTATTTGCTCATCGGTGTATACCGGATCCTTGCCATCCAGGTACCTGACCTGGTTACGCGTCAGGGCCATATTATAGGAATTTTGGGTTTCCATTCTGCCGGTGAGTGTTTGCACCCCCACTTCCTGGGTGAAGGATATTTTTGTGCGCCCTTCCTCTCCACGTTTTGTGGTGACGAGAATCACACCATTGGCCCCTCGCATGCCATAAATAGAAGTGGCGGCCGCGTCCTTCAGGATCGTAATGCTTTCAATCGGATAGGCGTCCAAAAACGCAAAATCCCTTTCCACATCATCCACAATGACCAGTGGAGACCGGGCATTTTGGTTCATGGTCCTGATGCCACGGATATAGATGGCCGATTCCGTCCATCCCGGCTCACTGGCCCATTCGTAAGTCGCCACCCCCGTCACCGTGGAGGTAAAAGCATTTTGCAACACGGTTATGGGGTGTTTCTCCAGCTCTTCTCCTGTAACAACAGAGGTCGCCTCCGTTACAAACTTCTTTTTCTTCCGGTCGAAGCCCACCGGCGTTGTGTGTGCATACCGATCCAAATCGGATGCCAACACGATCTGAAAATCCTCCGTAAATTCCGCATTAAGGATTTTACTTTTATAGCCAACACTCGTTACGGTAATTTCGTCATTGACTTTTACATTCTCCAAACTAAAATAACCGTCCGCATCGGATAAAACAATACGACTCGACTCCGCAACGTTCACAATGGCACCGGAGATGGGATTTCCTTCAGAATCCACTATTTGTCCCTTAAGTATCTTTGCTTCCTGCGCAAAAGTAGTGAGCGTAGCAAGAAAGAAAACACCCATCAGAAGGAGCTTAAAAGCCCCCGCCCAATTACTAGTTATATTTCTCATTGTATTACACATAGCATCATTCAATTAAAGGATTACCACCCAGGATTGTTTTCTATATCTGTCTTCCAAATCTCTGCCTCTGGAATAGGATAGAGGTACATCCTATTTTCAAACACGCGCTCTTGCGCCACCTTGCGTGAAACAGAACCGTCACTGGCCACCTCCACGCCATATATGGGACGTGAAAGGGCTTCGTTAGCCACATTCCATCGACGAACATCCCAAAAGCGATGCTCTTCGAAGGCCAATTCTACCGCTCTTTCTTTACGAATAAATCGACGCATATTCTCCTGTGAGGAGGTTAAATCGGTACGATCGCCCACATTGCCGCTGATGCCTGCACGATGACGCAGGGCATCCAAAACATCATAGACTTCGACAGATGGACCATTGGCCTCATTCACAGCTTCGGCATAATTCAGCAATATTTCTGCGTATCGAATAAAAATCCAATTACGATAGCTGGTTCCTGTTTTATTGGCCGCCAATATGTTTTCCGGTATATACTTTCTGACATAGTAGCCGGTGGGACTGGCATTGGTATTACCTACAGGATTGTCGCGCTGACCTTTAATCACGTTGATGACGCCGTCACCCCAACTCTCTCCATGATACAGGACGGTAGCCGACAGACGGGGGTCCCGATTGCTCCAGGGCTTGCTATCATCATAAGGACTTGAGGCATTGACTGCAGGACTCAGTGAGCCTGCATAAACAGGGGCACCGGTTTCATCGTATTCAGCAAAGGGGGAAGAACCATCCGCCATATCATACATATCCACTAAATTCTGAGAAGGGGACAATCCTCCTCTGCCACCTTCGCCCACCGGGGTATCATTAATAATAGCCCCCCATCCAATTTTCAGATCATTTCGAAAGAAAATCACTTCATTGTTTTGTCCTTCATAGGTGGTCCGAAGAATGGCATTTCGATAGGCATTCTTTCCATTTGAATCCTGAAAAAGTCCGTAATCCGCTCCATAATCATCCATGAAACTTTTGGCAGAAAGGGCAGCGTCCACCCAACTAATGCCGGATTCTGAACGAAATCGGTCGCTAGCCATATAAAGCGTTATACGGGATTGGAGCGCCCGTGCCATCGGCTGACTGATCCTGCCGGCATTGGCCGCCTTCACACCATCCTCATAAGGCATGAGTCCGGCTTCACACTCTTCCAGTTCCTTCAGCACAAAATCAACGACATACTCTTTAATGGAGGGACGCGTTGAATAACCACTCAACAAATCCCCATTGGGATCGAGCACCTCGGTCACCAAGGGAACAGGGCCATACCGTAAAAACAATTCCCAATAAAAGAAGGCACGTAAAAAGCGGGCCTCCGACTTATAATTCAATTTATCCGTGGCATATTTTTCATCACTCAAATCCGAAGCTTTAGGCACACTATCGATACGGGTTAGCAACATATTGCACTTGCGGATACCCCGATAGTAATGCTCCCAGGTTCCCACAAGTTCTGAATATCCGGCATTGCCATAATAATTTCCAATATTAAAAGTGGTACGCACGCCCCCGTCTGAAAAACTGGTTCCTGCTAAATCAGTGGCCGCATCCAACCACGATCCTTGAATCCGACCGGCACCATGTCGCAAAAAATTATAGGTATCGAAATGAAACTGCATGGTGGTTGACCAGTCATTAAAGACCTGTTCTTCCGTCAACTCGTTGCTTGGCTGCTTGTCCAGGAAGTCACCAAACATATCCTCGCAAGAGCTCAATGTAATGGCTGAAATCCCTAACACACAGATGTATAATAATATCTTATTCATAGCTTGTTAGAATTTTAAATTAACTCCTAGATTAACTGTTTTCATGATAGGATAACGGTTTGAACCGTTGCTTTCCGGATCGGAAATTCCGTCCAAATGATCCCAGGTAATCAGATTGTTGGCATTAACATAAAACCGGCAATTACTGATCCCGACTGAACTTGTCCAGATAACAGGAAGCGTGTAGCTCAATTCAATATTTTTCAAGCGGACAAAAGCACCATTTTGAAGAAAAAAGGAATTCAAACGCTGATTATGATCCCCGAAACTGTCATAATGCAACAAAGGATACTTGGCATTGGCCAGGTTTTCGGCTTCACTTCTGGCTGGATCCCAACGATCCAAATGATGCTCTTTAACCTTTCCTCCGTTCACAAAACTATACATGGCTTCTGCATCATAATACCGACTCACATTATCTACACCCTGAAACATCACATTGAATCCCCAGCCCTATAATCAGCACCTAATGAAAGAGAGAAGGTATTTTCCGGAATATTACTGAAACCAATGGCGGTCTCATCCCGGTCATCAATAAAACCATCCCCGTTAATATCCCGGTATTTCAGATCACCTACCTGAACATCCCCATAAGTAGAAACAGGTAAATTGGGATTGGCCAGATCTTCGGAGGTGACAAATCCATCCACCACCAGACCGAAGTACTGCTCAATTGGATGTCCTTCGCGCTTTCTGTAATCGGTTTTAAGGGCCGGCTCATTCATGTCGAGGATTTCATTTTTGGCATGCGAATAGGACATACCTACCGTATAAGTAAAATCCTGACCAATATGATTGGCATGCTTCAATTCAATTTCAAAACCGCTGTTTTTGGTTTCACCCAGATTTCCTGCGGCCATTGTTACACCCACCCATTCAGGACGGGTCAGATAGGCGGTTAAAATGTTATTGCGCGTTTCACTGAACAGATCTACGTTACCATTAAGCATGCCATTCCAAAGGCCGAATTCAAGCCCGAGATTGTACTTATTGGCCCGTTCCCAGGTAACGGCATAGTTCGGGTATTGACCTTCATATATACCTGTATATCCGGTTGTCCCAAAGAAATAAGCATTGGGCAATTGCGTCCATTTTTGCTCATATAAAAAGCGCTGACGCACATTGTTAATCATATACACATCATTACCAACCTCACCGTAGGAGCCCCGAATCTTCAAATTATTTAGCCAGTCGCGCGTAGAACTCATAAAAGCCTCATTGCTCATGAGCCATCCCAGTGAGAAAGAGGGGAAAAAGCCAAAACGTTTTCCCTCAATAAAGTTTTCCGACCCATTGTAACCGGCGTTAATTTCAGCAAGATAGCGACTGTCGTAACCATAAGTAACGCGACCAACCAAACCCTGATAGCGCTGTGCCAAATCGGCCTGATAACGAAAGTCATTTTGGTTATACAAGACCATGGCGGTTACATCATTCTTACCAAATTCACGGGCATAATTCAGTTGATACTCAAAATAGAGCTTATATTGTGTGGTTTGATCATTTCCGGCATAAGCTAATTCTGTATCCGTATTAAACTTGTTATAGGCATCAATCGACTGATAGTTATCCCTGTCATTGAGTTCGTAGGTAGCAAAAGCAGCTGTAAACCTACGATTGTAATAGGCGTCATAATCGAAAGACATCATCGCTTTGGCACTTAAGCCCTCGGTCAGCCAACCCATCTTATAATCCATAATAAAATTGGTTTCACTAATGGTGTTCGTGGCCCTGTAAAAGCCAGCTTTAGCCAGTCGTCCGGCAATGTTATTCTGGTATTGAGAACTTCCACCATACAACACACGCTCCGTTTCACCTTCCTGAATGGTATAATTCACAGGGAAAAGCCAGCCCGGGGTGTGATTTAACTCATAAAACACTTCACTGAAACCACCACTCTCCGCAGTATTGGGGCCATTCCTTTCCTCAAAACGCGTTCCGAAATTAATAGAAGCGGTCAGGTCCCGACTCACCAGGAAATCCAGGTTGGCCCGGAAGGCATATCTGTTGTAGTTGGTATTTGATTCATTCCCATACTTGTCCTGACTTAAATTCTGGAAAAGCCCCTGCTGATTGTAAAACTCACTGGAAACGAAGTAACGCATCCGGCTGGTTCCTCCCTGAATGTTAACATTGTAGCGCTGAGCCGGGGCTGAGGATCTCAAAATGGCATCGTACCAATCAACATTTGGGTAAAGCATTGCATCCAAACCACTCAATTGCCCACTGGACGATCGCTCAAACATTTCAATGTCCGAAGCAGAAAACTGAGAAGGCTGCCCGTCGTTGGCTAAAGCTTCCTCCAGCAGGGTGACCGACTGGAAAGAATTGAGGTAGGTGTTCTCGCGGGTAGGACTTTGGGTTTGCCAATTGGCCGTAAGACTCACAACAGGTTTCATATCTTTACCCCGCTTGGTGGTAATAAGAATCACGCCGTTGGCACCCCGCACACCATAAACAGCCGTTGCAGAAGCATCTTTCAGAACCGAAATGGATTGTATGTCGTCCGGCGCTATTTGAGAAAAAGCACGCTCCACGCCGTCCACAAGGATCAATGGTTGTCCGTCACCAGCAAAAGTGGCACGGCCACGAATAAATATCTGCGCATCATCTGCTCCGGGTGCACCGGAAGTCTGAGTGGTTACCACGCCGGGAATCTTTCCCGAAATGGCCTGCGAAACGTTTCCTGCAGGCGACCTCAACAATTCGGCAGAAGAAATCTGTGAAATGGCCCCCACAACACTTTCCTTTTTCTGGGCACCATAACCAACCACCACCACCTCATCCAAAGCTTCCATATCTTCCTGCAGAATAATAGATACAGAGCTTCGCCCGGCCAAAGGAATTTCTTGAATGGCGTATCCGATAAAACTCACCCGAAGAACAGCATCCGGGCTGCCCACAGTGATCCGGAATTCTCCGTCAACGTTTGTAATGCTTCCATTTTGGGTCCCTGCTTCCATCACTGTAGCCCCTACAATGGTTTCTCCTGATTGGTCTCTGATAACTCCGTTCACCTCTACTGACTGGGCAAACAACGTTTGCCCGGCCAGAAGGAACACCAGTATCAACATACTTATCAAGCGATAGTATGGCGCTGTATAAGTTCTAGTTTCTTTCATAATAAATTATCTTGACTTAAGATTATTTTTTGGTTGCATTGTAAAGGGCAGCTGCCTGTTCGGCTGTTAACGGACTACCATTCAGATAAATGTCGTCAACTAAGGCAGGCGCCGCACGCCACCAGGACTCATATCCAAGGTAAAAGTCATTGGCAGAGGTAAACATATTGACCACATGGCTAAAGTCTGACAAATCGCCTGCGTATCCCGCATTGCTCTCATTGTCAAATTTAAACTCGCCGTTGTAATACACCTCAAACCCTGTATTGGTCACATTGATGGTGACTAGGGTCCATTCGTCAACGACCAGTGCATTCTCAGCATTGTTATTGTGACAATCGAACCACCCGCCTGTACCATTGTAGCCTAAATAGCCAATGGCATTGAACCAGAACTTGCTGGTACCGTCGTTCAGAACAAAAATCTGATCCCAATAATTGAGCACGGGTGGATTTAACCACATACTTACACTGATCCCTTCTTCCACGATTTGATTCTTCAGAGGATTGTCGAAGCGCGTGTAGGCATAACCATTGGCATGGTCGTTCCACCCCTCCTGCTGGCGCCAGACAGAACCACGAACAGGATCCGCTTCAAAATCAGAAGGAGTGCCTTGCGGAACCACGGTTACCAGCTCTCCGCTTTGACCGCTGTTGACAGCATTGTCAAAAACATTGTCCAGTGTGTAATACCCGAATAAATCCGGCAGGTAGGACGGATTGGTAACTATTCCGCCATTGGCCTTTTCTGTGTCGGCATAGAGACGCTTTACCTCCTGCTCGGTCAGTGGCCGTGTACCCAGAAAAATATCATCGACAAGTGCCGGCGCTGCCCGCCACCAGGTTTCGTAACCAAGGAAAAAGTCATTGGCAGTGGTAAACATATTCACGACATGACTGAAGTCGGTCAAATCTCCGGCATAGGCAGCATTCTCTTCGTTGGTGAATTTCAGTTCCCCATTGTAATAGACTTCAAAACCACTTTCGGTCATATTTATGGTCACAAAGGTCCATTCACCAACGGCGAGCGCATTTTCAGCATTGTTATTGTGACAGTCGAACCAGCCGCCTTCACCATTGTAGCCCAGGTAACCAATGGCATTGAACCAAAACTTACTGGTACCATCATTCAAGACAAAAATTTGATCCCAGTAGTTCAAAGTAGGAGGATTCAGCCACATACTCACGCTAATGCCACCTTCCACTGTCTTTCCTTTTAAAGGATTATCGAAGCGGGTATAGGCCCAGCCATTGGGATGACCATTCCAACCTTCCTGCTGATTCCAAACAGTTCCCCGCACCTCATCTTCCTGGAAATCAGATGGCGTAGCCTGTGTCTCAACAGTCACCAACTCGCCATCCTGAAGATCATTCAGACTATTGACAAAAGCCCCATCTAACGGATAGTAACCCACCGTTCCTCTTGGCGGAAATTGGTAAGGCTCTCCGCCACCGCTTACGGCAGGAACAGCAATTTCTTTACTGGTGATCACATTGCGATAAATTTTTACATCGTCTATCCACATCGTTTGGGGTTGTGAATCTGAGCCATATCCCAAGTAAAAGTAGGGTAAAGTGGACATGGCATTGACGAGATGAGAAAAATCAAAATCGGTCACGGTTTCTTCCAAAACCTTTTCGCCATCAACGTATACAAAATACCCGTCGGTTTTTATGCTAAGGGCCAGGAAATGCCACTCATCAGGTGTTAACAGGTTGGTCGGACCATTGTCCGGATTATTGGCTTCATAAGAACCATTCCCGCCATTATAACTCAACCAGGCATTGGGAGAAAAGAAAAGTCGCTCCGTATGGTCCTCACTGGTAAATGAAAATATAGCCCCACTTAAATTATTCTCAGTCGTCTTAATCCACATGGTGAGCGAAGCTCCGGTTTGCAGCTTCACCTCTGTCAGCGGGTTCGTGAAAAGCGCATACCCCTCGGAAAATTGAGCAACCTTCCCCTTAAACTCATCCGTCACAATCGACGGATCGACGCCCCCTTCGTAGGAGGCTAAAACAACGTCTTCCGGAAACCCATCGTCAAACTTGTAATCCCCTTTTAATTCAAGTTTGGGAAAGACCTGGTTCCCTGCCGGCGGATCCATTTCGCCCCACTCCTCGCAGGACCACAAACCCAGAAAACCAACCATTGCCGTTAACAGCAATAACTTGCTTATTAGTTTCATTTTGATCGTTTTTGTTAATAATATTCCGTTCCAGTTTTTATCTAACACTATATTTAATCAAATCTCGAGCATTACAGTGAACCCAATACTCAATCAACTTTTTTACCCCAAATGGGCCTACCTGTGGCCGTCAGGCCTGAGTATACAATTGTAGGAACTCGAGGATCAGCTTCCCAATCCAATTCCCTATCTACGTATAGCTTAGTAGATCCGATGGTCAATATCTTTTTTTCTTCATCGTAGGACCATGAGCCGGAAAAGGCACCGCTGGCCGTTTTATTGGACGCGAGACTCATATCTGTAGCCTTTTGCATGGCTTGATAACGGTATTCCATGGTGATATTTTCCCAGGCCCCCACAAGGTCTTCTTCTGTAATTTCATCCTGAGGCACAGCAGCATATCTCTGCGGTAAAACAACGGGCCAACCATCTTCGGTCCACCGGATTTTATTCACATGGCCCATCATTATCGCATTACTGTATGGATTGCCATCGGTATTATCTGGCAACCTGGCCTGTGAGGTATAAAACCAATCTCCCGTTTCTTCATTTTTAAAAACCCCACAATGGGCGAAACCCACCCAACCAGAGTGGTTCTTAAACTGATAAGGATGGGTCAGCATTGGCCAGCAATCAGCTCCATTGCTAATATTTGCCCCATTGATGCCATAATAAGGACCAGTAATATTCTGAGATCTTGCAACTCTTGTATTATAGGCTTTTGACAACTCGTCATAGGCTAAAAACAGATAGTAGTAGCCCGTTTCTTCATTGTAGATAATTTCAGGACCTTCCAAGGCCTGCCAGCGATTGGCATTGTTGTTTTCCCGGCGGGCAATCCGTACACCAAAATCATCAATGGCATCCAACTTATAAGGCTTGCCTGTGGCCGGATCAACTTCAACTGCAGCAATACCCGAATGCCAGGAACCATAGATGAGCCATTGTTCTCCTTCCGGGGTTTCGACAAAAGAAGGATCAATGGCATTGAACTTGAAATAAGCACTCCAGTCGTAGGGACTTGACCGTGACCAATTAGACCCTCTGTCGCTGACAGAACGGATAACCATTCCCCGATCGGTCCAAATATTCAACTCCAAATTTTTTGTCTCCATCAATCCAATAAAGGCATGTTCTGTCCAAGACCCATCAAAATTCTCCGCTGTGTTGGGTAAGCCTGTGGCTATATAATTATCGATGATGATGCTGTAATAGAGTCGGTAAACATCACCTACTTTCCTGACCACCGGAGCCCAATGCCCAAAACGGGGATTTTCGATGGGCTCCAGGCCATACCCGCTTCGGATACTATTCAATGTATCTTTAACCCAACCCGGCGTTTTGGCCATGGCCAATCCTCGGAATTCCCAATTGACCAAATCCCTGGAACGTCTGAAAAGAAAGTGCCCTCGTCCCAAATGTGCGCCCCCATAAGACGCATCCGTTCCATACATATAATAATACTCTCCATCAAAAACAACAGACGGATCGTGAACATTGGCCAGATTCCAGTCGGCCCGGTCGGCCCAACTGGCCACATCCAAATAATGATCGGCATAAGTAGGCGCTTTATATTCTTCAACCGACACCACCTCTTCTTCCTTTTCCTGCTCAACAATGGGCTCCAAGTCTATTTTGTCTTCCGAACAGCTTGTCAACAGCAGTGCAAAAACAACAAAAAAGACAATTACAAAAATCTTCATATTCAAAAACTTCTAGTTAATAAAAAACCTAATTCTAACGACTTCTCCATTACCTCAATTTTAAATCTCCCCCTAAAGTCTTATTACTTTCTAAAAGGTCTGAGAAATCGGCCTAAATGTTAACAACGATTATTGAATGTAAAAATAACTGCGCTCCTCCGTATTGTAGTGGACAATTGTATTTAATTGGAGGATTATTGAGTAGTTAGCTAACTGTCAGTAGCTTTAGAAATTAAAACCGACATAAAAAAGGGAGTGCCCAAAGGCACGCGATATAGCTACTTCTCAACGATTGTTAAAACACACACCTAACCCAATTAAAGTAGACAGCATTGGTGGGGACAAAAAAGAGGCCTCCCTTCATTAGGGAAACCTCTTTTTTCGTGCTTGAGTAATATCAGATCGACTTATTCCGCGCCAAAACGCATGACGGTCGTTGTTTCATATTTTTCACCGGGACGTAAAATGGTGGATGGAAAGTTCTCCTGGTTAGGAGAATCGGGAAAATGCTGCGTTTCAAGACACAGGCCATTGTGTTTGTTGAAAACCCAATCACCACGTGATTGTGTACCGTCCAGAAAATTTCCTGAATAAAACTGCAGTCCGGGTTCTGTAGTCAAAACCTCCATAAAACGACCGCTTTGGGGATCTTCCAAACGAGCGGCCAAAACCAGGCCCTCACCTTCTGCCAACACATAATTATGGTCGTATCCGCCATCCACCGAATCAATACGGGCTCCAATGACATGGGGCGTATTAAAATCAAAGGGCGTACCGGCCACATCGACCATTTCTCCGGTAGGAATTAACGTGGAATCCACCGGGGTGTAGGCAGGCGCATTAATCATCAACACATGATCCAGAATACTTCCTTCGCCCGCCAGGTTATAAAAAGCATGGTTGGTCAGATTAACCGGTGTGGCCTTATCGGTGGTGGCTTCATAATCAATATGAAGCTCATCCCCTTTCAGGGTATAGGTCACCACAATGTCCAGGTTACCAGGATATCCCTCTTCCCCATCCAAACTCAGATAGCTGAGTTTTAAACCGGGTGCTTCCTCATCCTCAACAGGTTCTGCTTCCCACACCACACGATCGTATCCCTCTACCCCTCCATGTAAATGATTGGGGTCATTATTGGTGGCCAATTGGTAAGTCTCACCGTCGAGCGTAAATTCACCCTTGGCAATACGGTTGCCGAAACGACCAATCAAAGCGCCAAAAAACACCCGATGGGTTTCATAATCCGCCAAATTATCAAAACCAAGGGTCACATCGGTCAATTGCCCATCCCTGTCGGGTGTTTCAAGTGATACGATGGCACCGCCGTAAGTCATGATTTTCACTTTTATTCCTGTACTGCCTGTAAGGGTATACAAATCGATTTGCTCCCCGGAAGAAAGGGTTCCGAAATCTTCTTTTTTGATATTCTCTTCTTTTGGACTACTGCAAGAGGTCAAGCTAACAGCTAAGGCCAGAAACAGACTTCCTAAAGCTGTCGGTAAAACATTTTTTTTCATCAGATCCTAATTTAATTAATGGGACATTCCATAATGTATCAAAAGTATTTTTTTTATTACAAATTGACAACAAAAGCTACTCAACTTTTTTGGCCCAAACAGAGGTCCCATCCGAAAGAATACCTGAAAACAAAATGGTTTCCTTTTCATTTTCCCAGTCCCAACCGGCAAACATTTTACAGACCTGCCCATCCAGAACAATGTTATCGCCATCCATCTCCCATTGTTTAAACAATTCGGAATTCACTTCTCCACTTTTAAGGAAGTCGATTCGCTCAGAAACATTAAAGGCCCCTTTATCATAGGTCCATCCTCCCGGTGGAATCTGTCCTTGCCATAAATCCGTTTGATCGGTTAAATCCGACAAATGAATCACTTCCCACGTTCCCGGGATTTCTTTTGTTGTAATGGCATGGTTCTCAACCCCCGCATAACGCTGTGGCGACACCACAGGCCAACCGGATGGCAGCCATTTCATCTCCCGAACATGCATTTGCATCATGAGATTCTCGGGGGCTAAACGCCCCTGATGAAGCATGAAGTAGCGGTCCTCATTATGGATCACACCACAATGCGCATTTCCGGACCATCCCGGATGATTTTCAAACATATACGAATGGGTTAGTATCGGATAATTATTGGTGGATTCTGCCATGTCGTTGCCAAAATAGTCGTAGAAGGGACCTTCCGGACGCTCGGCACGTCCCACCCGAACATTATAATAGGTAAACAGGGGTTCATAAGAGACAAAGAGGAAATACTGTTCCAGTTCCGGATGGTACAAAATCTCCGGCGCTTCGATGATCCGGGTTTCCTTCTCAACCCGGGTGGCGACTAAATGGCCCTTGTCCCCCGGGGTTTTTGGCAGTCCGCTTTGCTCGTCCAATTCCACCACATACAACCCACCAAAATAGGAACCGTAATGCATCCAGACCCGACCGGTCTTTTGATCCTTAATAACAGAGGCATCAATGGCATTCATAACACTGGAAGTATCCGTTTGAACCACCACACCTTTGTCGATAAAGGGCCCCTCGGGCGAACCGGATTCGGCCATTCCGATAAAAGAAGCGTTGGTCCCAAAGCTGGATACCGAATAATACAGGCGGAAACCATCGTTGTGGGGATAAACGTAAGGTGCCCACATGTTATCCGCCCCCTGATTGTCCGTATAAGCATGTACGTGCTCAACAGCCGCTTCAGGGATTTCATCCAGCGCCCATCCGACAAATTCCCAATTCACCAAATCTCTGGACCTTCTGATGGGCACATGCCCCATGGGGTCTCCTGCTTCGTTAAACGCCACGCCATGTTTCCTGTAATAGGCATCAGTAGAGTAAACGTAATAAAAACTATCGGTCTTAATGATGGACGGGTCATGCACGTTGGCAGTCCCCCATTGTGATCGCTCCGACAGGGGCGTCATTTGGGAATAATCGTCCGCGTAAGGGTTACGCTCCAAAGGGGGCGTTTTTTCAGCACAACCACCAACCATCAAAAGCATTGAGGCCCATCCGAAAAAGGGCATCCTTTTATAAAAATTCATCGCTCAAAATTTAGTTATATTCTCTGAAAAATTTTAACTGCAGGTCGTTACTCAAAAGTATTCACAATGCTGCATAAGTGGGAGGATCCAAGGTTAAATGTGGCGGATAATTGAATAATAATTAGAGGCCAAACACATTATTTTAAAAGGTTTCTGCTACTTTTACAGTCCGTCATTTTTTTGTTTGTCTGCTTCTGACACCTTTTAAAAAGATCAGCCATGGATACATTGAAGAAAGCCCTGTTTTCCATTTTAGTTTTTCCGGGATTACTTTTGATATCAGCCTCTTTAAAAGCAGAGGTCAGCTATCACTTCAGGTATTTAACCATTGATCAGGGGCTTCCCCAAAACACCGTTCACAGCATTCTGCGCGACCAGCATGGATTTATGTGGTTTGCTACAGGGAACGGACTCAGCAGGTATGATGGCTACACTTTCAAAAACTTCTGGAAACCGGATCTGCCCTCTAATCTGGTCAATGCTTTAGCCGAAAGTTCAGACAACATTTTGTGGATTGGAACTTCACAGGGATTGGTTTGCTACCATCAGGATACCGAAGAATTCACCCCCTTTCAACTGCCGGTTAAGCAAAACAGCCGGCTAAACATTGTATCACTTTACGCAGAAAGCGCTACCCGAATTTGGGTGGGAACCTATGAACACGGGCTGTTTTTATTAAATAAAACGGACAACGAATACCAAATCACCAATTTCAATACCAACAACAGTCAACTCCCCGGAAACCATGTCACCTCCTTCCTCAAAACGAAGGACGGACGTCTCTTAATTGGAACCAATCATGGCATCGGTGTGGCCGATCAACAGCACCCCAACATTCACCTTTTCACGCAAGGTAATTTGCAGGATGCTTTGGTTCTTTCTCTGTTTGAAAGCATGGAGGGGGATTTATGGGTGGGAACATTCAATGGCATCTGGGTTTACAATCCGGTAACTGGCCGCGATGAATGGTTTCAGCACAATCCTCAGGACAACTGGTCCATCAACCACAACCGGATCAACGAAATATCTCAGGATTTCAGAGGGAATATATATATAGGGACCCTTGGTGGTGTTAATATCTATAACCCTTCATCCAATTCCTTCGAGGCCTTACCATTCAACACCAGCCAGGAATTTTCTCTCAACAGCATATTTATCAATTGTATTGAATTGGATGATGAAGGCAATGTATGGATCGGCACGGAAAAGGGCGGGATTAATCATTTCAACCTCTTTCAGAAACCTTTTCATCACATTGTCCACCAGAGCAATAATCCAAACAGTCTCTCAAACAACACCATTAACTCCATTATGGTGGACAACAAGGACGTTTTATGGATAGGAACAGCAGGGGGAGGTTTAAACGAATATAACCGTAAAACCGGCCAATTTAAACACTACAACTATGAGCCGGGCCAGCCCGGTTCCATATCCTCCGATTACATAACCGCCATCACAAAAATCCCCAACGGCTCTATTTGGGTAGGCACCTGGGGAGGAGGCCTCGGCAAGATGTTGCCTGACGGTACTTTTCAGACCTTCATCCCCCCGGTTGTAAATCCGGAAACCGACTTCCAGAATACCTTTGTTTCATCTCTTTTATACGACGAGCGCGGCTACCTGTTTATCGGGACAGAAGGTGGCCTGGCCATTATGAACCTGGCTTCCGAAAGCTTCATCAATCTCAATCAGAACAGCAATGCCCTCGCTCAAATAAGCGAAATAGGCTGCCTGTTAAAAGACCGCAACAACGACCTCTGGGTCGGCACACGAAACGGCCTTTACTCATTCTCCATCTCTGACTTAAACCTCCCCTACAACGCCGTCAGTCCCGCCAGTCAAATGACCGTTTATAAAAGTAGCCACCTTTCCAATGAGGAAAACCGACTTCCGGGTGACTACATCATTTCCCTATTGGAAGATAACCATGGCCGTATATGGATTGGCACTTATGGTGATGGCCTTGTAAAAGCTCAAAAAAAGGAGGATGGTGAGTATCTGTTTACCCAATATTCAAAAGAAGAGGGACTCAGCAATCATGTCATTTATGCCATCCAGCAGGACGATGCCGGCTATATATGGGTGAGTACCGATTATGGATTGTCTCGCATCCATGCAGAGACCAACCATATCGACAATTACTTTTCTGACGATGGTTTGCTGAGCGACCAATTTTACTGGTCGGCTTCCTACAAATCGCCATCGGGCGAATTGTTCTTTGGAAGCGTGAATGGCGTCAACCACTTTTACCCTTCCAGCTTTCCTGTATATCCACACGAACCGGATGTCACCATCACGGCCCTGAAAGTCTTTAACATCCCCGTACAAACGGGCGACAAAAGATATGGGAAGGTGGTCCTGGACGAGCCTTTGGCCGACATAGAGGAGATTTCTCTGTCATATAAAGACAACATATTCTCGATAGAATTTTCTGCTCTGGATTACTTCCTGACCCGAAAAATTAAATATGCCTATCAACTGGAGAAGATTGATCGTGATTGGGTCGAAGTCACTTCCGATCAACGGTCGGCGTCCTACACCAACCTAAAGGGCGGCACCTATCTATTCAGGGTTAAGGCCAGCAACAGCGAGGGCGTATGGAGTGAGCATGAAAAGCATTTATTGATTACCATCCGCCCCCCATTTTGGCAAACCACCTGGTTTCTGATACTATTAATCCTGACATTGATGGCCGGTGCCTTTTTGTATCTCAAGCACCATACCCGCCGACTATTACTGGAGAAAAATAAATTGGAAAAAATTGTCAGTGAGCGCAC
The DNA here is from genome assembly GCF_000974365.1 of Geofilum rubicundum JCM 15548. GTDB lineage: Bacteria > Bacteroidota > Bacteroidia > Bacteroidales > Marinilabiliaceae > Geofilum > Geofilum rubicundum. The sequence goes on along the minus strand of NZ_BAZW01000006.1, from coordinate 100,721 downwards.
CCGGCATATTGAAGTACAAAACCAACGCATGCGTGAACAGTCAGAGCAACTCCAATTTACCAATTCTTCCTTGCAGAAAAAGGGTGAACTGATTGAAGGCCAAAAGAAGGAACTGGAGGAGAAAAACAGTGAAATCATGCTTCAGCGGGACCGCTTGATTTCTTTAAACAAGGAAATAGAGAGCATCAATCAAACCCGGCTGCGGTTTTTCACCAACATATCCCATGAGTTCAGGACGCCACTGACCTTGATTATTTCTCCGGTGGAACGCTTATTAAAAGAAATGCATCTCCCGGGCATGGCCCATGAGTTGTTGACCTCTGTTCAAAGAAATGCCCGCCGATTGAATTTACTTATTGATCAATTGCTGATGTTCCGGAAAATTGAAACAGGGAATCTGTCCATACGCATCACCAACAACGACATAGGGGCTTTTATTGATGAAATATTTCACGCCTTTGACATCCTGGCCGGGCAAAGAAACATCACCTACACAAAAACAGTTGAATTGGGCAAAGGCCCCTACTGGTATGATGGTGAAAAAATGGAAAACATCCTTTACAACCTGCTCTCGAACGCTTTCAAATACACGCCTGAAGGAGGAGCCATATCCCTTGTGGTCAAGGAACATGCCCCAAACGCACCAGAGCATTCCAAGCCCTCCCTTTCAATAGAAGTGGCAGATACAGGTATCGGCATCAATGATGAGCAAATGGAGAAAATTTTTAACCGCTTCTATCGCACCTCTAATGGCGGAGCCACGAAAGGCTCAGGCATCGGCCTTTCACTCACCCGGGAACTGGTGGAGGCCATGAATGGCTCCATTGTGGTCACCAGAAACAAACAGAAGGGAAGTCGTTTCATAGTTACTCTTCCCTACCGGCAAGAAGATTTTGAGGGTGCCGAAATCAACGAGTTGCCCGTGTATGATGTCAACGAAATGAGCCATAAAATTCAGGTAGTTCTGGACAATTTGAAGGACGAGGAACCCTTTATGGATGCCGCCCAAAAAGAGTCTTCCGAAGAGGCAAAAATTCTCGTCGTTGAAGACAACCGGGAATTGGCCCTATTCATCGCCAATTCCTTAAGTGGCCAATACAATGTATTAGTGGCCGAAAACGGTAAGGTCGGATATGAAATGGCCCGCAAAAATGCACCTGATCTAATTCTATCGGACGTCATGATGCCGGAAATGAATGGCATAGATATGTGCCGGCTGATTAAAGGCAATCTTTACACCAGCCACATCCCGGTTATCATGCTCTCTGCCAAAGCCTTGCTGGAAGACCAGCTGGAAGGATTCCAGATTGGTGCCGACGACTACATTTCCAAACCCTTTAACCTGGACATACTTAAAGCGAAGGTCAATAATACCATCGAGGCCAGACGTAAAATACGCACCCTGTTCACTTCGGAATCAGGCCTGCCAAAAGCGAGTGGCCACGGCGAATCCCTGGATGAAAAATTTTAGCCAAAGCCTATGACATATTGGAGAAATCCTACAGCAATCCGGAATTTAGTGTCGAACTGTTTTCGGACGCCATGTTTGTCAGCCGTTCCCTCCTATATAAAAAGCTCAAAGCGCTGGTAGACCTGTCTCCCAATGATTTCATCACCATTTATCGCTTGAAGAAATCCCTGCCGCTGCTCTCTTCCAAAGAACTATCGGTGAATGAAGTGGCCTATACGGTGGGCTTTAACGATCCCAAATACTTTAGCCGCGTATTCAAAAAGTTTTATAAGAAAACGCCCAGCGAATACCTGCCATAAAAAATTAGCCCGCAGCGACGATGGCGTCGCTGCGGGCTATTAGATCATTCAAGGATAAATTAGGAGGCAGGAAAAAAGGCGACAAAGCCCCCGTTGGGCTGCATGGTAACATCCAAACTGCTTCCGAGGACTTCTTCACGCTCAAAGGTTCCGAACGTTTCACCATCTATAAAAAGATGACCGGACAAGTCCGTTCCGGCGAACGACAAATCAAGATTCAAGGCCCGGGGTGTGTTTCCTCCATTAATGCCGGCCACATACCAGCCATTTTCGGCCTGACGGGCGACAACTGCATATTTGCCCGGAAAGCCATCCACAAACTGAAGCTCCTTCCACGTTGAAGGTAATTCTTTCAGGAAATTTTGAATATAATCCGGCATTTGCTTCATGCCCCATGGAGTTTCTGCCAAATGCTGAATCCCGGAAGTAAACATAACAGGCAGGGCCAACTCGTGCGCCACAGTTGTTTTTCTTTCAATACCGGGAAGACCACTTAAATTCATTGGGGTATAATCCATGGGATCAAAAACATTGCGTGTAAAGACCTGCATCACATTATGGAAAGGTGCCTGATTGGCGTTTTCCTGTTCAAAGGTGATAAACTCCATACCCTTCACGGCCTCAGTGGTCACAAAGTTGGGATAGGTCCGGTGCCAGCCCCGTGGTAAGGTGGTCCCGTGGCAATTAACCATAATCCCATATCGGGCAGCATCTTCAAACAAATCATGGTAATAGGCGATCATGGGCTGTCCGTCCCCGCCAAAAAAATCGACCTTAACGCCGGTGACGCCCATCTCATTCAAGCGGGCAAACTCTGCTTCGCGACTTTCACGGGTAAGCATTCTGTCCTTGGGTGTGTAAGGTGTCGTATTCCAGTCACCCGCCGAATTGTACCACAAGACCAATTCCACGTCCTTCGACTGGGCATATTCAGACAGTTCGGCGATGCGTTCATAACCAATTCGTTGATCCCAGGAGGCATCTACCAGACAATAAGCCCATCCCATTTCTGAAGCAAAATCAATGTATTCCATGGTCCTGTCATAGTTGACCGATTCGTCCTTCAAAATAATCCAGCTCCAGGAGCAATACCTGGTTGCACCCATGAAAAATCCATGTCCAGAGCAGGTGCTGCCAAATCCGTTCCCAAAGAAGATTCTACCACATCTCCCAAAGAGCCAACAGCCATAAAACGCCAGGGCGTTTCCATGGGAAGGGTTGACATGGGATTAACATGACTTCCGGCAAAGGTTTCCCGCTCATCGGGAAAGCCAATTTTGTACTCCAGATCCTGATGACCTGGCACCAAACGGGTCCCGCAATAGTTACGGTCCACATCAGCCTCTGAGATCAACATCCAGATATCACCCACATTAAACAAGGCTGGATAAACCCATCCGGCTCCGAGTTCTGAAGGTGTTCCCGGTACAACCTCCACCTGATAATTCTCCTCATAGGATGGATTGGTAGATTCCCAACCGGTTTTGGCCACAGACATGGGTGACAAATAACCCAGTGCGCCGTCCACAAATCGAAAAGAGGAAGCTTCAGAAACAATCTCTTTCACTTCATCTGAGCTGTCGGGAAAACGATACCTGAATGCAAAGCCATCCTTAGAGAGTCGGAAAACGACCTCCATTTGGGCATCATTGGCATTCACCACTAACCAACTTTGTTCTTTATATTCATAGTTATAGTTAGCTCTCTTGCCTGTTTTCAACTGGTATTCATCCGTGATCCTAACCACATCAGACACCTGCACGAGACTCAACCCGGTCGAGAAGTCCTCATCGGCCATCGACAAACCCAGGCGGGAATTTTCCAATAAAACTTCCCCGTTGAAGCTTAGGGTATAATACATATGACCCTCATCACTGAAGTCCACAGCCACTTCCAGATTTCCATCCGGACTGGTCATGGCCTGTTTTCCGCTATCTTTAGCACATCCGCTAAGTAACAGAGCGACCCCAAAGGCCATTACAGAAAAAACTGAAATTCTTTTCATAAACAAGATCCTGTTATAATGAATAAACAAAAATGAAGCATTTTAGCAAAGGTGAAAAATACTTTTAAATATCTGAAAAATATCACAAAAATTAGGATTTTATGAACAAAAAAAAATGCCCCCCTGAAAGAAAGTGGCAATCCTCTTTTAACACATTTACTATCAAGAATAAAGACATGTTTCTTTAATCAAATAAAATACATTCAAAAGTATAAAGCCGATTGAATCAACAGATCGGGCGCATGGAATGGCTACGCTCCAAAAAAAATAGCAAGATTGTTGCCTATTTAAGTATCCTATTACCGAATTATTTATTTATTTTGCACCAACAAATCATTATCTTAGCACATATTAAAACAAATCTTATACATCATGCTTGAAAACATTGACTTTGAACTGGTCAATTGGTCGAGGGGGCAATTTGCGCTAACCGCCCTGTTCCATTGGATATTTGTGCCATTGACACTCGGCTTGTCCTACATGCTGGCCTTTATGGAGACCATGTATTACAAAACCGGAGATCCTGAATGGAAGCGTATCACCAAATTCTGGATGAAACTCTTCGGTATCAATTTTGCCATTGGCGTAGCCACGGGAATCATTCTCGAATTTGAGTTTGGAACCAACTGGAGCAACTACTCCTGGTTTGTGGGCGACATATTTGGTGCCCCATTGGCCATTGAAGGCATTATGGCTTTCTTTTTAGAAAGCACCTTTATCGCCGTCATGTTCTTTGGGTGGGACAAGGTCAGCAAGCGCTTTCACCTGACTGCCACCTGGCTGACCGCCATCGGGGCAAGCCTTTCCGCCCTTTGGATTTTGGTGGCCAACGCCTGGATGCAAAACCCGGTGGGCACTCTATTCAACCCGGATACCGTCAGAAATGAAATGGTGAACTTTTGGGCAGTTTTGTTCTCAGAAACAGCCGTCAACAAATTCCTTCACACCGTCACCTCCGGCTTTGTGGTATCAGCCCTTTTCGTGGTGGGTGTCAGTAGCTGGTTTTTGATTAAAAACAGGGAACACCTTTTTGCCAAGCGCAGCATTATCATTGCCAGTGTATTTGGCTCATCAGTTCATTGATACTGACCGGAACAGGAGACAGCTCTGCTAAAGAGATTGTAAAAACCCAGCCCATGAAGTTTGCAGCCATGGAAGCCCTTTATGAGGGTCAGACCCAGGCGCCGCTCGTGGCCTTTGGCATACTGAACGGGAGCGACCTGGACCAGCAGCTGGATGAGGACAGTCAGGCAGATTTCTTAATGAAAATTGAAATACCTTCCATGCTGTCGGTGTTGGCTCACAACGATCCCAATAGCTATGTGGCAGGTATCAAAGACCATATTATGGGCAACGAAGAGCAGGGGATTATGTCGTACTTTGAAAAAATAGAACGGGGTTACCATGCGCAACAGAAATTACTTGCCTTTAAAGAGGCCCAGAAAACGGATCCCAACGGAGAAGAATTCCTAAGCCTGAAGGCCGAATTTAAAGATCCCGAATTTGTCAACAATTACATGCGGTATTTTGGCTATGGCAGCTTCTACGATGACGACCCGGAGCAATTAAAAAAGAATGCCTTTACCATGGTACCACCCATATCCATGACCTTCTATGCCTTTCATATCATGGTTATGTTAGGAGGCTACTTTCTGGTGTTTTTCGCCGTCTTCCTGTTTCTGGTATTACGCAACCAGCTGCACAATAAGGTATGGCTGTTATGGGCCGCCGTCTGGACCATTCCCTTGGGATTCATCGCTTCCGAAGCAGGATGGATTGTGGCCGAAGTCGGCCGTCAGCCTTGGGTCATCCAAGACCTTATGCCCGTCATGAAGGGGGTTTCCAATATCGATACGGTATCCGTTTTGATCACTTTCATACTGTTTGCTCTTGTCTTTATCGGACTCTTTATAGCGGAAATATCAATCATGGTCAAGCAAATTAAAATCGGACCCAAAAAGAAGGAGGACCCAAGCAATGTTTGAAACACTGTCACATCTAGCACTTCAACAATACTGGTGGATAATCATATCGGTTCTGGGCGCGGCCCTGGTGCTACTCATGTTTGTACAAGGCGGACAAACGCTCTTTTTCACTTTAAGCAAAACACCAGAAGAACGTACACTGCTCATCAATGTATTGGGTCGCAAATGGGAATTCACTTTCACAACGCTGGTGACCTTTGGCGGGGCCTTTTTCGCCTCCTTCCCCCTGTTTTACAGCACCAGTTTCGGTGGCGCCTACTGGGCATGGATGATTCTCCTTTTTGCCTTTATCATTCAGGCCGTATCCTATGAATACCGCTCATGGCCGGGCAATTTTTTAGGTGGAAGAACCTATGAAGTCTTTCTTTTTATCAATGGCTTGTTAGGCACCTTTCTTTTGGGCGTAGTGGTGGCCAGCTTTTTTACCGGCTCCCCCTTTTTGATCAATGACATGAACCAGTCTTTCTGGCAATCGCCCTGGCGTGGCATTGAGTTGCTGTTCAATCTTCACAACCTGACTTTGGGTCTGGCAGTTTTCTTTTTGGCCCGTACTTTGGGGTTACTCTACTTCCTCAACAGCATTGAGGACGAAGAACTACAGATCCGCATCCGAAAGAGGCTCCTGGTTAATGGGCTTCCCTTTTTACTGTTTTTCCTCACCTTTATCACCTGGTTAATGCTTCGTGATGGTTTTGCCGTTCATCCTGATACCGGCGTCATATTTATGCAGGAATATAAGTACTTCATCAATTTCATAGAGATGCCAGTGGTACTTATTCTTTTCCTGACCGGTGTCGTTTTAGTGCTGTATGGCATTGGCGTCAGCGTGTTCAAAGAGACTTCAAAGGGTATTTGGCTGGCTGGTCCGGGCACTTTTCTGACCGTTTTCAGCTTGTTTCTGATTGCCGGCTTTAACAATACCGCCTTTTACCCTTCTTCCTCTGACCTTCAAAGCGCCATCACCATCATGAATGGCTCTTCAAGTCATTTCACCCTCACGGTAATGAGTTACACTTCACTGATGGTCCCCTTTGTCTTCGCCTACATCTGGTATACCTGGCGGGCCATTAACCGGCATAAAATGAACAAGGAAGAATTGAAGTCGGAGAACCACATTTACTAGTAGAAAGTGGTGAGATCCTATTAAAAATTGAACTTTTAAAACGCATAGACATGAGTTATTCATTTGCCCTACTCTGGTATTCACTCTGGTTCGTTACCATTATCGTCAGTTACTTTGCCTCACGTTTTGCCATTCTCTATTTTGAAAAAAAATGGAAAGCGGCTACCGAAGCGGATGAAAAAGCGGCAGACCAGGAAAACGCATAAAATGTGCATCACAAAAAAGCAGGGTAACATTTATGAGTCACCCTGCTTTTTTGTTGGATATTTTCGATCGTATGCTTACCGCAAGCACTATAGAATACAATACATAGGCCGGCACAATCACTGCCAGAGCACCGACCTGCAGAAATACCAGGGCAAACAGCGACACCACTAACAAAACATAGCGGTTTTCATTCCCCTTCCACCCAAAGCTTTTAAATTTAAGCGAAAACATGGGTATTTCGCTGACCAGCAAAGCAGAGAACACAGCAACCATTGCCAAAACAGCCCAAGGGTTGGTCAATTGAAGCCACCATCCCCCTTCTTTGAATATGAGGTAAGCCAAAGAAACAGTAAACATGCCGGTAGCCGTAGTGGTTAACCCGATAAAACTTTCGCTCTGGCGTTCATCGTTATTGAACTTGGCCAAGCGCAAAGCAGAAAACACCACCAGCAAAAAGGGCATCAAAACAAGGGCTTGCTGAGTCATTTCCAGTGTCAAAAACAGCCCACTCCACTGCCCTGTCAAAGAAAAATGCACCATGGCCGACAAAACAGCTGCAGGCGCCACACCAAAACTCACCAAATCGGCCAATGAATCCAAATCCTTGCCTATATCGCTGTACGCATGAAGCATGCGTGCAGCAAAGCCATCCAGAAAATCAAGCAGCGCCGCGGCTAAAACACACCAGGCGGTCAGGTCGGGCCGGCCAACCAGCGCCAAATAAGCACCGGTTGTTCCCAAAAAAAGATTTCCGCTGGTTAAGGCATTGGGGATATGACGAACAATGGACATAATTCTATTTTTCATTTGACTTACACCGCAAAGCTAAAAGAAAAATCTTCATCGTAGTCTCTGTCCCGCCAATTATTTTTATGATGAAGCAGCCGCTGTTAGGCTCATTAACCCAAATACATTTTCAATGCACGCAAGTGACCAAACCTTGGGGCATTACCGGCTCCGCTTGGCCATACAACATCGCCTTTAGTAGTCTGTAAAGTTCAATCACTTTCACCTAATTATCTGCATTAATAACATCCACCCGTCAAACCAATTACTTCAAGTCATTCAGGGTTTTTATCACAATATCCTTATCCCTATCGAGGGAATGGCTGCTTATCAGCTGAATGGTTTTGGGTCGTCCGGGTATCAAGTCAAAATAATTCTCGGATACAAACACATCGCCATGGGGGGTATCTACAAATACATCCTTAGCCAGTACAGGACATGTCAGGGTAAGGGCATAGCCTTTATCTGTAGCTTCCATGGTGGTTTTCACCTCCGCCCTGGCCAGCGGCAAATCTTTGGGCTCCGCCATGTAGGCGATGTTGTCGGCAATGACACTGTCTTTCTCTATCAATTCCAGCACGACCATCAGTGAACTAATGTCCATTTCAGGGGTAATAAAGGCGCCAAATGTATCTTCAAATATTTCAGTGGAGGTATTGGCCGCCACAGAAACAGGCACCTTTTCAGACAACAACACCGTGCCGTTCAAGCCCATCAGCGTCCCTTTTAGCTCACCTTCAAATGGTTCCAGCCGGTCACTCACCGCAAAAACCTTGATACGGTTCCCGGTTACCACGGAAGAAATAATGACTTCTTCATTGGCTTTACGCACGGCATAGTGCGCCGCCTTCCATCTGCCGTAAAAGTCAACCGTCGCCCATGAAATAGTTGGCCAGCTGTCATTGAGCTGCCAGTAAAGGGATCCCATGCAATGCGGCATATTCCGGCGATGGGACTCCAGGGCTGTTTTGTAGGCCTTGGCCTGCAAAAGTTGGCTGACATAGACGAAATCCTCAAATTTTTCAGGTACCTGATAGTAGCGTGCCATGTAACGGCGGATCATGTCATTGCCATCAAAGTCCGGCTCCACATATCCCATTTGTCCCCGCTGCCGGTGACGCATCACCTCTGAATCCCATGCCCAATCTTCTTCCGTGGAAAAATCTTTGATGGTGTGCATGCCCGGAAAGGCCTGCAAACCGTATTCGCTGACAAACCGGGGCACATCTTCCCCATAGGCCGAAAAAGGCTTTTGACCAAACCAGATGGTCCAGTCGTGCTCATCGCCTGAAAGACGATCGGCCAGTTGATCCCCATAAGCCGATGGGGAAGTGGACCAATAATCCATTCCCGGATGGTGCTTTTCTACAGCGGCAGGCAGAATATCCAGAAATATCCGGTTGTAAGTCTCCCACATGTAAGCCTCCACTTCGGGCTCAAACATATCGTTCCACCAATGGTGGAGACCATGCAGGTTTTCATTATTGCCGCACCACAAGGCCATACAGGCATAATTTCGCAAACGCTTCACGTTGTACTCCGCCTCCTGCCGAATATTCTCTAAGTGGGCTTTATCCCCAGGCTGCAAAGCACAGGCGAACATAAAATCCTGCCATACCAATATGCCGTTGCGGTCGCACAACTCATAAAAATAATCCTCTTCATAAATCGCACCGCCCCATACACGCAGCATGTTCATATGGGCATCAACGGCATTCCCTATTAAACGCTCGTAGGTCACCTTATCCACAGAAGGTGTTAAGGTATTCGATGGAATCACATTGGCCCCCTTCATAAAAACAGGGACGCCGTTGACTTCAAAATAGAAACTGCGGCCTTCCTCGTCGGGTGTTTGCACCAACCGAAGGGTGCGTACCCCAAAATTCAGAGCATGTTCGCCAACTACTTCCCCCTCCTTCTGTAATTCAAATTGAAAATGATAAAGGTAAGGATCACCCAATCCGTTGCTCCACCATAGTTTTGGTTGATGAATATCGAAACTTACAGGCACCAATTGCAGACCGGGTGCCAAATTGACTTTGGTCCGGAAAGCCTCCAAATCCCCGTCGGCCATTAAGGTCAATTCGTAGATCCCCTCTTCCAACACAATGACTTCCACAAAACCACGTAATTCGGCTTTATCCTCAGAAATGGCCACGGTTTCAACAAATACATCCTCAATACGGGCCTTATCAGCAGCCCGCAAAACCACCGGGCGCCATATCCCTGAAGTTACCAGTCGCGGTCCCCAGTCCCATCCATAATGAAAAGGGGCTTTGCGCGTAAAAACATTGGTTCTTTCCGCTTCAGGGGCCTGTTCATTCACTGCCGGAATCAGGTAATCCAACTGCCTGAGTTTTTCCATGCCTTTTTCTACCGGGGAATGAAAATAGACTCGTAAACTATTTTTGCCCTCCACAAGCGCCGCTTTCACATCCACCACATATCCCACAAACATATTATCCGCCGATAAGAGCAGACTGTCATTCAGATATACATCCGCATAGGTATCCAGGCCCTGAAAATCCAGCTCCACCAAATCTTTGTTCAGGATGTCCGCATCTACCTGGAAGGTGGTGCGATACACCCAGTCCTTATCTTCCACCCATTGTACCGAATTTTCGTTCTTTCTGAAATGCGGATCCGCCATCTTTCCATTGGCCAACAAATCGGCATGCACCGTTCCGGGAACCTTAGCCGACAGCCATTCATTGGTCCCGGCTTCAGAAAACTCCCAAGGCCCATTAATTTCAATGGCCTGTTCAGCCTTATCTTTTGTCATTCCACACGATGTAACCATAGCCATCATGATCAAATAAAGGAACCAAAGCGTTTTCATAGGTATCATTCTCATCTTTTATTCTTTTCGCTTGAACAGCAAATCCCGGGACCGAAAAAGTTCCGCATTAACAACGGCCTCTCTCTTCTAAAAAACCCATTTTTCAAAAAAAGTCCCCGTTAATTTACAGTTTTTTCAGTAAATGCCACCACCCGGCTGAACAATTGACCAAAAAAAGCAAGAGAATGATCATAAAACATCAGCCTTGCCCAAGTCAACCAGCAAATTGAAACATTTTTCGGGCAAAAAATTTGAATCAAAAAGAATTTATCCTAGTTTTGCAATGAACTAATTTTTCAGCTATGAATTTCATCCATCACATCAACGCTCATCATCATCTCCTAAAATAGGGGTGGGCTTGTTGTGTGTATCATATTACAAAAAGGCTTACCCTGTGCGGTGAGCCTTTTTTCGTTTGAGATGTTACTATATAACAGACTTAAGTAATTTTGAAACTAATTTGGAGAAATGTAACTTACATCATATTCAAAGATATTAAGACCAATAACTTAAACACAGATAAAGATGAACATGGATACAGAAACGACATTAAGAATTGCCCTGCAGAAGAAAGGTCGCCTCCACGATGACAGCATGGGCTTGATGAAAGAATCAGGCATCAAATTCAATATTGGCAATGGCCGATTGGTGGCCCAATCGACCGGATTTCCCGTTGAAGCACTTTTTCTGCGGGATGACGACATCCCGCAGACCGTTTTTGACGGCGTGGCCGACATGGGGGTGGTCGGAGAAAATGAATACCTCGAGAAAGGTTACGAGCTGGATATCGTCAAGCGTCTCGGCTTCAGCAAATGTCGTTTATCACTGGCCATCCCAAAAAGCGAGCACTATACGGGAGTGGGTTGGTTTGATGGCAAAAAAGTCGCTACCTCCTATCCCAAAATCCTGAAGAAATTTTTCGATGAGAAAAAAATTAAAGCAGACATCCATGAAATAGCCGGATCGGTAGAAATTGCCCCGGGCATAGGATTGGCCGACGCCATTTTTGACATTGTTAGTTCGGGCAGCACCCTGGTCGCCAACAGCCTCAAAGAAGTGGCGGTTGTTATGAAATCAGAAGCCCTGCTGGTGGTCAACAAAAATCTGGAGGCGGATAAAAAAGAGATTCTCAACCAGATGCTGTTCCGCTTTGATGCCGTTCAGGCCTCCTCTTCCAACAAATATGTGCTATTGAATGCGCCCAACGACAAGGTCAAAGAGATTGTCAGCATTCTGCCAGGCATGAAGAGTCCCACCGTATTGCCCTTGGCTGAAGAAGGCTGGAGCTCCATACACTCGGTCATACAGGAAGATCAGTTCTGGGATGTGATAGACCAGCTGAAAGCCAATGGGGCACAGGGCATACTCATCATTCCTATTGAGAAAATGATTCTGTAAACAACCGATTAAGCGACGAAAACATGCAAAAATACATCAATCCGCCAAAATCCGATTGGAGCACCTTGTTAAAGCGTCCGGCGACCGACGTCTCCGGATTATACGACACCGTAAAAAAGGTATTGGACGAAGTGAAACTCGAAGGCGACCAGGCAGTAGCCCGGTACTCCGAAAAATTTGATGGCTATACCGGTAATGAATTCCAAATTCCTTCAGAAACCATTGCCAGGGCAGAAAGCCAACTTTCTGACGGGTTAAAGGCAGCCATTCGGACGGCAGCGGCCAACATCGAGAAATTTCACATCAGTCAGTGGCAGCCCATGACCCGCGTGGAAACGCAACCGGGCGTTATCTGCTGGCAAAAAAGTGTGCCCATTGAGAAGGTTGGATTGTATATTCCGGGTGGCACAGCCCCGCTGTTTTCCACCGTGCTCATGTTGGGCATTCCCGCGCGAATTGCAGGTTGTAAAGAGGTGATATTATGCACCCCGCCGGATAAAAACGGCGCAGTGCACCCCGCTATTTTATTTGCGGCACATATGGCCGGCATCAAGAAAATCTACAAGATAGGGGGCATACAAGCCATAGGCGCCATGGCCCATGGCACCGAAACCGTTCCCAGTGTGTACAAAATTTTCGGTCCGGGTAATCGCTTTGTCACCGCAGCCAAGCAACTGGTCAGCATCAACGAGACCACCATTGACATGCCGGCTGGTCCCTCAGAGGTCCTGATTATGGCAGATGAATCGGCCAACCCTGCTTTTGTGGCGGCCGATTTGCTGTCGCAGGCCGAACATGGTGCCGACAGTCAGGTCATCCTCCTAACCACCAGTCCGGATTTACTCGATGCCACTTTGGCCGAAGTGGACAAGCAGGTGAAGGTCTTGCCACGCGTAGCAGGCGCCTTAGGAGCTCTGGAAGACAGTCGCGCCTTCCTGCTGACCTCCATGGATGAAATGATGGAAATGAGCAACCGCTACGCTCCTGAACACCTCATTCTGGCCGTAAAAGATGCCACCTCTGTGGCCGAAAGAGTGGTCAATGCCGGGTCTGTTTTTATCGGGCATTACACACCGGAAAGCGCAGGAGACTATGCCTCCGGCACCAACCACACCCTTCCCACCAACGGTCATGCGCGTACCTATTCTGGCGTGAACCTCGACAGCTACATCCGTAAAATCACTTTCCAGAAAATAACGGAAGAGGGTTTGCGCGATTTGGGACCTGTGATAGAGACGATGGCCGAAGCCGAATTGCTTCAGGCGCACAAAAATGCCGTCACCCTTCGATTAAACAGTTTAAAATCATTCGCCATCAACCAATAGCTATTCATGAAGCCACTCGAACAATTGCTGCGCCCCAATATCCTCCGACTGAAGCCCTATTCCTCGGCACGGGATGAATACAGCGGCGAAGAAGGCATCTTTCTGGATGCCAACGAAAACCCCTTCAATGCACCCTACAACCGCTATCCGGACCCGCATCAGCGCAAACTTAAAAGGGTCATAGGCGAACTCAAACAATGTGACCCCTCTTCCATTTTTCTGGGCAACGGCTCGGACGAGGCCATCGACCTGGTATTTAGGGCTTTTTGCCGACCGGGAGTAGACAATGTGGTCTCCATCGACCCCACCTATGGCATGTACCAGGTAGCGGCCGAGACCAACGACATTGAAGTCCGTAAAGTACTGCTAACCCCCGATTTCGAGCTCAACACAGAAGCGGTGCTCAAGGCGGTGGACCAGCAGACCAAAATCATCTGGCTCTGCTCGCCCAACAACCCAACGGGCAACTGCTTTCATGAAGCCGACATCAAACAACTACTGACCACCTTTGAAGGCATTGTGGTTTTGGATGAGGCCTACATCGACTTTGCCCCTGGCAAAAGCCTGCTTCCCCAGCTCAGCGCATACCCGAACCTGGTGGTTCTTCAAACATTTTCGAAAGCCTGGGGCATGGCCGGCATTCGCTTGGGCATGGCCTTTGCCAGTCCCGACATCATTCAAATTCTCAGTCGCATCAAATACCCCTACAACCTGAATGTGCTCACCCAGCAAAAAGCCATGGAGCTGATTTCGAAAAACAAAGTGGCCACAGAGGATTGGATTGAGCTATTGATAGCAGAACGCCTGAAAATGGCTGAGCACCTGAAACAACTGCCCTTTGTCCACCATGTTTACCCCTCAGATGCCAACTTTCTTCTTCTGAAAACGCCCGATGCCAAAAAAATTTACAACTATTTGGTAGAGAGAAAAATTGTTATCCGCGACCGATCATCCGTTGCCTTATGCGCCGGATGTCTCAGAATCACCATCGGATCCCCGGAAGAAAACAAAGCCCTGATAAACCAATTAAGCGGCCTCCAATAATAAATGGAGCCCTCAGCCAGTAAAAACAAATATATGAAAAATACAATCACTTTACTCCTACTGATGACAGCCACCACCATCTTCAGTCAAAACCCCATTAATTTGTGGGAAGCAGAAGCGCCTTTTAACAAAAAAGGCGTGCATGTGGCCGAGATAAACGAGGGATCCCGCGTTTCCAAAGTTTCGATTCCTCAACTCTACCACTATCCGGCGGTACAGGCATCGGACAGCCTAAAACCAGCCATTGTGATTGTTCCCGGTGGCGGCTATGCACGTGAAGCCTTTGACCATGAAGGAATGATGGTGGGTGAATGGTTTGCAGAACGAGGCTTCGAAGCCTTTGTACTCAAGTACCGTCTGCCCGATGAAGAACTGACCAACAACTCGGCCTTTGTGCCCCTGATGGATGCCCAAGAAGCCATACATTGGGTGCGGAGCAGAGCCGGCCAATACAACATCGACCCCACAAACATTGGCATTATCGGGTTTTCAGCCGGCGGCCACCTGACCGCTTCGGCATCCACTCTTTTCCGTGAGCCGGTGAACGAACGCCTGAGCAGTCAGGATGTTCGCCCCGATTTTTCCATCCTCATTTATCCGGTTATCACCATGGATGCCAAAAACACGCACATGGGCAGCAGAGAGCATCTGATAGGAACCACACCAAACGCTGAGCTCATCGAAAAATTTTCATTGGAGAACCAGATCACGGAAGAAACGCCGAAAACATTCATGCTTCATTCGGCCGATGATGGTGCCGTGCCGGTCATCAACACCGAGCAATATGCGCACAACCTGACGCAAAAAGGCGTTGCGGTTACCAAAATCATTTTACCGGTGGGGGGCCACGGATTTGGCTTTCGCACCACGGGCCATGTAGCCTACTGGACGGCCTATCTCGACATCTGGTTAAAAAACAATATTCTGCAACCGTAACACATGCAAAAAATGAAGAAAAAAGTCCTGTTCATAGATCGTGACGGCACCATTATAAAGGAACCACCGGTGGACTATCAGGTGGACAGCCTGGAAAAACTGACCTTCTATCCCAAAGCCATTCGTAATCTTTATCTGATAGCGTCCAAGTTGGATTTTGAGCTGGTTATGGTGACCAACCAAGACGGTCTGGGAACCGACGCCTTTCCCGAAGACACTTTTTGGCCGGCGCACAACAAAATGATGACCACGCTCGAAGGCGAAGGCATTCATTTTGCCCGCGTGCATATCGACCGGTCCTTTCCTGAGGACAATGCCCCCACCCGCAAACCACGTACAGGGATGCTGGGCGAGTATTTGAGCGGGGACTACAACCTGGAAGGTTCGTTGGTCATCGGGGACCGCCTGACAGATATCGAACTGGCTAAAAATCTGGGGTGTAAAGGTATTCTGGTGCGACCAAAGGAGGCCGGATTGGCAGAACTGCAGAAAACGGAACTATCGGAAGCGTGTGCCTTTATATCGGACGACTGGGACGAAATGGCGGCCTTCCTTTTTAAAACGGAGCGTACCGCTGTGGTGGACCGCTCAACAGCCGAGACCTCCATTCACATTGAGCTGGATCTGGATGGCACCGGAAGCTGCAACATCAGCACGGGCTTGCATTTCTTCGATCACATGCTGGAACAAATTGGCCGCCACTCGGGTGTTAACCTGACCATTCAGGTGCAGGGCGACCTGCACGTGGATGAGCACCATACCATTGAAGATACCGGTCTGGCGCTGGGTGAGGCATTCCGACAGGCATTGGGCAATAAACGGGGCATCGACCGCTATGGCTTTTGTCTACCCATGGACGATGTGCTGGCACAGGTAGCCATCGACTTTGGCGGCCGTCCCTGGCTGGTATGGGAGGCTGAGTTCAAACGAGAGAAGGTCGGTGATATGCCCACCGAAATGTTCCATCACTTTTTCAAAAGCTTTTCAGACACCTCGCTGAGTAATTTAAACATCAAAGCTGAAGGCGGCAACGAACACCATAAAATTGAAGGCATTTTCAAAGCAATGGCCAAAGCCATCAAAGCCGCCATCCGCAAGGACCCTTTCAGTGACCAGTTGCCCAGCACCAAAGGCGTGTTATAGATGCCCCTATCAACCTACTAACCCTATTGACCTAACGACCTATTGACCTAATAACCTATCAACCTATTGCAAATGGACTTCTTCAAAAAAACAATATGGATCACCGGTGCGGCATCGGGAATGGGAAAAGCAGTAGCTATTGCACTGGCGCCCTATCAGACCACCCTGATCCTGTCCGACCGGGACGCTGAGGGTCTTGAAGTGACCGCCCGGGAGGCCACAAAAAAGGGCGCCCATGTCCTAACCCGAAGACTGGACATGTCAGACACCAACGCCATCAGCACAACGGCTCAGGAAGTCCTCCGGAAAGGTTACCAGATTAACGCCCTCTACCAATTTGCCGGTATCAGTCAGCGCTCCGTTGTGACGGAAACGCCCATCGAAAACGATCGAAAAATCATGGAAATCAATTTCATTGGCGTAGTCGCATTGACCAAAGCCCTGTTGCCCCACATGATTGAAAATGGCGGAGGACAATTGGCAGCCGCCTCCAGTCTGGTAGGGAAATTCGGCTTCCCCTACCGCTCGGCTTATTCAGCCTCCAAACATGCCTTACATGGCTTTTTTGAATCCATCGCAGCAGAAAATTACCCAAATAATATCCGCATCAGCCTGTTGATTGGCGGACGCATCCGTACCAATATTTCCAAATTCGCCATTGACAAAAGCGGGCAGGAACACGGACAAATGGATCCGGGTCAGGCCAATGGCATCAGCCCGGAAAAAGCGGCCCAACAAATACTCAGAGGCCTTCGTAAAGAAAAGTTAGAAATTCCCGTAGGTGGAAAAGAATTACTAATTTTGAAAATTAAACGCTTTTTTCCCAACTGGCACTCAAAATTAGTACGAAAAATAAACCCAATGTAAATGGCAAAAAGAATCAACGGCATTCAGCAATTAGGCGTAGGCGTAACAGATGTACAAACCGCCTTTAAATGGTATCAGACACATTTTGGTATGGACATCAAAATGTTTGAAGAGGCTGCCATGGCCGAGTTAATGCTGCACCATACCGAAGGAGAACCCCGCGAGCGCCATGCCATTCTGGCGCTGAATCTGGAAGGCGGCGGCGGTTTTGAAATATGGCAGCACACCGGGAAAGCCCCTGCAACACCGGGTTTTCAGCTACAATTGGGCGATTGGGGCATCAACATCGGCAAACTAAAAACGGCTGACATTCACAAAGCCTTTGACCAGTTCACTCAGCTCAATCTGGATATCCTCACACCTGTCGCCAAAGACCCCTCCGGCACGGAACACTTCTACCTGAAAGATTTGTATGGGAACATCTGGGAAGTGGTGGCCGATAATTTTGTTTTATTTAAACAAAAAGCGCTGACGGGAGGCATACTGGGGGTGGTCATTGGGGTGAAAGACATGGACGAAAGTCTGAAAGTCTACCGCGACATTTTAGGCTATGACCAGATTGTTTACGACCGGACCGATATTTTTAGCGATTGGGCAGGCGTGCCCGGCAGCGAACATCGCTGTAGAAGAATGCTCCTGAAGCATTCCCAGGCATACCATGCAGTTTCAGTCCCCTCTTAGGTCATTCAACCATGGAGTTGGTGCAAGTCATGGATCGGGAAGCCCGTGACATATACGAAGATCGCATCTGGGGCGATCCCGGATTTATCCACCTCTGTTACGACATCAACGGCATGGAAGAACTCCGCGAAGAAGTCAGCCAAAAGGGCTTCCCCTTTACCGTTGACAGCGCCAAGGCCATGGACACTTTTGACATGGGCGAAGCAGCCGGAGATTTTGCTTATATCCAGGCACCCGAAGGCACCCTTCTCGAGTTTGTGGAAACCCACAAAATCCCGTTGGTCAAAAAAATAGGCTGGTTTCTCAACCTGCAAAAGCGCGGTGAGAAACCCTTGCCCAAATGGATGTTTAAGTTATTCGGGGTTATGCGGGTGAAATAATCATTTCGTCTCCGTCATATCCCCCAGTTGAATATCCAGCGCCTTCACAGAGATTTGAATTTCGCGGATAGAGGTGCCCAGTGATAAGATCAGCAGCACCAGCGCGATACCAAAAACCACCTCTGCCATGGTCTGCCAGTGAACGTAAATCAGAAACATGGTAAATACGCACAGCAGCAGACTGGAAATGCCCAATATCTGCATGGCCCGCGTAAGCAGCAACCTTCGCTTCATGTTAACAATTTGTCCCAGCAGCACCGAATCCGGTGCCTCCTGGTAACGTTGATGCAGGCTGCGCACCAGCGAGGCGTAGGCCAGGAAGCGATTGGTGTAGGCCAGCATAATTAAGGAGATGGCCGAAAACAACACAGCCGGTGTGGTTAAATTCAGTTGTTCCATATCGCAAGTACTACCATAAGTGATGCACCTCTTTTTGAATATACTTTTGATAAACGTCATTGATGGCAGCTGTTTCTTCAGCGGTAAGCGGCGTTTCCCCAAAGACCGCCAGGTTCGACTCGACCTGTTCCACACGTGAAGCCCCCGGAATAATGCAACTGACGGCTTCATACTGCAAAATCCATTGCAAGGCCACAGCGGCCAGATTGTCGCGACCCGGCAAAGCGGCTTTCAACGCATTAACGGCCTTCAGTCCCAGCTCATAATCAATGCCCGAAAAAGTCTCACCCTTGTCAAAGGCCTCTCCTTGTCGGTTAAACTGACGGTGATCACCCGCCTCAAACCGGGTGGATGCCGAGAACTTCCCGGTCAATAACCCACTGGCCAAAGGCACGCGGACAATGATCCCCACCTGACGCTTTTGGGCTTCCTTGAAAAAGAGTTCGGCCGGACGCTGCCGAAAGGCGTTAAATATAATTTGAACAGTCGTTACGTTGGGGTATTCGATGGCCTTTAAGGCCTCTTCCACCTTTTCAACACTAACGCCCAGATTTTTAATCTTCCCCTGTTCCTTCAGCCGCTCAAAGCGCTCAAAAATCTCGGGGCGGTAATAGACTTCGGTTGGGGGACAGTGCAGTTGAATCAAATCCAGGGCTTCCAGACCGGTTCTTTGGAGACTGTCCTCCACATATTTCTGAAGCACATCGGGCGTATAACCGGCATTCACGTGGGGATTGATCTGGCGACCACATTTGGAGGCGACAAAAACCTCTTCGGAACGTGAACGCACCACTCTTCCGACGGCCTCTTCGCTCAATCCGGCTTCATAAACATCGGCCGTATCAATAAAATTCACCCCTTTATCAATGGCGGTATTTATTATATAGTCGGCATTTTCATGGTCAAAACCCGAACCCCATTTTCCGCCTACTTGCCAGGTTCCTAAGGAGATTTCAGATACTTTTAATCCTGTTTTGCCTAATAATCGATAATTCATTATAAATCAATTTTAATATAGTGGGTACGATATTTGCTGGATTTACATATTTGTTCAAATTTAAAAAAATCCTTGCGCTTTCAACTATTTTTTTCAATTTTACCAGTTCAAACAATTTTTAAAAACATGGAAAGAATTGCGATTTTTCCGGGATCATTCGATCCCTTCACCATAGGACATGAAAATATTGTTACCCGCGGCTTAAAACTTTTCGATCAAATAATTATTGCAGTGGGGCATAACACATCCAAGCATTATTATTTTTCGGTGTCAGACCGGGTGGATTTTATCAAGCACAATTTGCCAAAGAGCCCAGAGTGTGTGTGGAGCCTTACGAATCGCTTACGGTAGATTTTGCCATTGAAAAAAATGCGCACAGCATTTTAAGAGGGATACGTACAGCGGCCGACTTCGAATACGAAAGGGCCATCGCCCAGGTCAACCGCTTAATGACCAATATCGATTCGGTGTTTCTACTCACCACTCCTGAACACACGCCGGTTAATTCCTCCATTGTCCGAGACATTTTGAAACATGGCGGCGACGCCTCCAAGTTTATTCCCGACACCATCTATCAGCTCATTGAGGCGAAAAAACAGACCTGAGCATGACGCTTAAAACCATTCTCATTGCTTGCTGCCTCTCACTGGCCTTCGGCACCATCGGTGCCCAAGGTTCGCCCGACAGCACCCGCTTCTATGGCCATGCACCGGAGTATGCCGGCGTCCATATTGTATTCGAGACCTACACCAACTTCCTGATTCCTTCCACTTCTCCTGTGGTATCTGTGCCCATTAACGATGACGGGACCTTTGATTTCACCTTTCCCCTTTCCGAAACCACTTTTGCTTTTGCTGATTTGGGACGATTCAGGGCCACTATTTATCTGGAACCCGGCCAATCCTATCAGTTGGTTTTCCCTCCATTTCAACCCAAAACGGAGGTCGAGCGACTCAACCCCCACTTTCAGCAGGAAGAAGTCTTGCTGGGCATTGCCAATGCCGAAAGTCGCCTGCTCAACAGAAACATGGCGGAATTTGATGCGGAGTTAGACTTCTTCCTCAGTGAAAATGCCTTGCAACTATTTTTACAATCCGACACGACCAGAACGCGTGAGTTTCAGTCCGCACTCAATAAAAAATACAGCTTTGATCACCCGGTCTTCCATCGCCACAAACAGCTCTCCTTTCTCAAACTATGGCAACCAGCCATGCGCCGGCAAGAGCGGCAGTTGATGGCCGACCTTATGAATAGGCCGGTGGCGTATCATCTCCCCATCTACTGGGATGTTTTCAACTCTCTTTTCAAAGGCTTCTTCCCCGGTGGTTTTTCAAGGGAGGTTCGACCGGAGATTCTGGGCTCTATCGGACAAAGACGGCCTTTCCACCAAATTGTGGATTCGGCGATGCAAGATACCCTGTTCACCAACAGAACCCTCACCGAGATCGTAATATTGCATGGTTTATACGAAGCCTTTTACAATAAAACTCTGACCGAAGCCACCATCCTGCATATTCTTCAAAATGCCCATACAGATGCTTCCACCCAACAAAACCGGGAAATGGCCAGGCAGTTTTATCAAAAAACATCCAGTTTAAGACCCGGCACTGAAGCGCCTGACTTTCAGCTCACAGACGCTAAAGGAAAAGAAAAGAGACTGAAAGACTACCGGGGTAAATTTGTTTACCTGAACTTCATTCACACCCAGAACTATGCCTGCCAAAAAGACCTCATGGTTCTGGAACAGTTTTACAGAGGGATGCGTAAGGAGCTGGAGATCGTCACCATTGTTTTGGATGAATCCTATGAGTCCATGGAGCGCTTTGTTAAGAACCATCCCTACAAATGGGATTTTCTGCATTTTGCCAACGCTCCCCAAATCCTGGAAACCTACAATATAATGGCCGTTCCTGCCTATTACCTGATTAATCCCCATGGCCAGCTGTCTCTTTCACCGGCACCTGCTCCCGAAGAAAATTTCAGGGAACGCTTTGCCGAACACTTCATTGAATTTCAACGTGAGGAATTGCGTCGGAATCCACCTCAGGAACGGAGCATTTTCAGATAAATCTCGTTTTCAAGTGCTTCAAAGCAGACAAAACCCTCTTTTTAATCACTTTTTCAGACGATTTTAAAAAGAAGGCTTTCTTTTTTCCCTAAAAATTCATAAAATTACAGGCAAAAGACCAGAGCCATGCAGGATTAAGGTAATTCCTTAGTCCTCCAAGGGTCAAAAAGGACAATGACCTCCCCTTCCCTGCCAAACATAACCTTTAAGTCGTTATGTTTATGGATGCTAATTACCTAACTGAAACCAAATGCAACGCAGGCTCCCATTCCTTCTATTTCTGATCTCCCTTTTGTTCGTGTCGGCGCCCACTTTCGCGCAGGAACAACTTGTG
Organism: Geofilum rubicundum JCM 15548; assembly: GCF_000974365.1. GTDB lineage: Bacteria > Bacteroidota > Bacteroidia > Bacteroidales > Marinilabiliaceae > Geofilum > Geofilum rubicundum. The sequence continues at coordinate 78,434 of NZ_BAZW01000006.1, read as the reverse complement.
GCTGAAATCATTACGCCCGACGCCGAATTCTGCGAAAGTGGTGAAGTGACCATTCAAATCAAATTTGGGGAAGATTTTGACCCCCAGTTTGATGCCTGGATTAGCATCAGTCATGCAGGAGGCACCAACACCAGCTCTTTTGTGGAGAACTATGACCCCTCCTCAAATGATAACAATTACACCTACAGCAGAACCCTGTTACTTGACAATTTAACCTATAGCTATGGTGAGCTTATAATAAGAATCGATAAGGCCATAGATGGAAACGGCACTGAATACACAGGCCAAGATGTCGGTGGATCCACCACCGTCACCCTCTTCAAAACGCCCTCTTCTCCGTTTACGGCAGGCGATGACATAGCTACCTGCGGTTTATCTGCGACGCTCAATGCCACCCCGGGCACCGAGAGCAACAGCTATAATTGGGAAGCCCTTGCGGGCACTTCTTTGAGTGACGCCAATATCACCAATCCCCTTTTTACGGCAGACGAGGATGGGACGTATGAATTGACCTTTACCCAGACCAATGGGGCTTGCCGTGTTTCCGATCAGGTGTCTGTGGCTCTTTGGGGACAACCTTCGGCCACCCTTTCAACCGGAAGTGAGATCTGTGGTACCGGCGATGCGGAGATCGATTTTGAGCTTCAGGGCTATGGCCCCTGGGAGGTCCATTATTCTTACGGTACTGAAACGGGTCAGTTCACCACTTCTGACAACAACCCTACACAAATTCATACGCTGACAGGAGAGACCAGCTTTCAGCTGCTGTCCGTTACAGACGTCAATGATTGCTCCACCAGCTATACAAACGAGCCTGGCACAATGGCCACCGTGGTCGACCTGCTGCCCACTGCCAATGCCGGCAATGACAGGGAGGTCTGCGGTAAGGAGGTGACGCTTTCAGCGGCAGAACCACCCATCGGGACAGGCACCTGGAGCGGCGGCGGCAGCTTCGGCAACAACAATGATAAAAACAGTCTGTTTGAGCCGGACCCTTTCACAGGAGAAGTAAGCAAAACGCTGACATGGACCGTCGAAAACAAGGACTGCGCAGTCAGCGACCATTTGGTGGTCACCTTTTTTGAGCAGCTGGCGGATGGCGATATTTCGGCGGGAGAAGACACGCTGTTGTATCAACAGGCATCCTACATTCTGGATGCAACGCCGCCGCCCTTTGGAGTGGGTACCTGGACCGTTATTGCGGGCTCTGGCCTTATTTCTCAATTAAACGATCCAAAGGCAGAGTTAACCCAACTTGATTTTGGACAGACCCTATTGCGCTGGACCGTCACCAATGGTCTGTGCGAACCGGTCTGGCAGGAAGTCGGGATTACCGTGCAGGGCCTCCAAAACCCAACAGGATTTTCGCCCAACGGAGATGGTAAAAACGACCTGTTTATAATTCCGGGAGCGGAGTTCATCGAAAACAACCAATTGATTGTTTTCAACCAGCAAGGCTCCGTTGTTTACAAAACCGCTAATTATCAAAACAACTGGAAGGGGACCAAACAAAATGGAGAAGTCCTTCCGGAAGGTTATTATTATTACGTATTCAGCGGAAAGGGTGTAGAAATCAAAGACTATCTGATTATCAAACGTTCCATCCGCTAAAGCCGATATACAATGAAGCAATTCCTGACCATCATCTTTTTGAGTGCCCTTTGTGTCAACGCTGTTGCTCAAAAAGAACTGGTAATGACCCAGTACATGCACAATCAGTTTGCCATCAATCCGGCTTTCGCGGGCTCCCGAGAAACATTGACTGCCTTTGCAGCTTATCGAATGCAATGGAGCGGAATCCCGGATGCCCCCAACGCCCAGTTCTTTTCCATACATGCCCCCTTAAAAAACAACCAGGTTGCTCTGGGCGCTTCCTTCTTCAACGAAAACATATCCATTGTCCGAAACACAGGATTTTCAGCAGCCTATGCCTATCGTATAAAAGCAGGGGCCAACAGTCGGCTGGCCCTCAGTCTGAATGCCGGCCTTTTGTCGTCCAAATCGAGTTGGGATAAGATCAGTCTGACCCAGCCGGAAGATCCCGCCTTTGGTGAAAGTGAGACCCACATCGACCCCATGCTGGGTTTTGGAATCGCCTGGTACAGCCCCCAATTCTTTGCCGGCTTATCTGTTCCGGATCTTTTCTATAACGCTCCTTTGACGATGAATCGCCCGTTTTTGAGCCATCCCGGACCAATATTCTGATCACGGCCGGTTATCTGTACCAACTCAACCCGCAGTTATCGCTGCAACCTTCTACCCTGATAAGGTACAACCCTGACCAGTCTGCCATTGTGGACATATCCGCCAATGCCTTGATTCAAAACCGTGTCTGGACGGGCATCACTTACCGTACCAACAGTGAAATAATAGGCATGGCCGGTTGGCAGGTCAGCCCACAGCTGAGAGTCACTTACAGCTTCGATTACCCCACCGGGGACCTTAGCAGTTTAAACAGTGGCAGTCACGAAATTTCATTACAATTTGATTTTGGCTATAAAATCAACACGGCCAACCCCCGTTTTTTTTAACTGTCCTAAATAAGCCCTGCATGATTGGCCAACTTAAAAGCATTAATACCATGACCACACTTTACAGTCGCTCCATACAATTACTGCTATTAGGTCTGCTACTGACACCTTGTGTAAAGGCGCAGGACATTAGCCTTTCAAAACTCAACGTCAACACTACCAACAGTGAAATGGCCCCCATGGTCCTGGACTCCACGCTTTACTTTATTTCGAACCGCAAAAGCAGCGTATTGGTCAACGTATTTACCCAGGACGACCAACATCTGTACAAGTTGTATTCTGCACCTCTGGAACCCGATGGCAGAGCAGGCAAAGTCACGCTTTTTGAACCAACGGCTGACCAGCCTTTAACTTCCGGCCCCATCACTTTTTCTCCGGACGGTGCCTTGCTCATTACCACACTTAACCAAACCAGGGAACTGAGTTCTGCCAGACATTCGGATACCGAAAACCAGCTCCGGCTCTATCAGTCGTATAAAAGGCGCGACAGTTGGCAGACACTCGATGAAATTCCTTTCAATATTGGCAATTATTCCGTTACCCACCCATCCCTTTCGCCCGATGGGGGCATGTTGTTTTTCGCCTCCAATAAGCCGGGGGGTTATGGAGAAACAGATCTATACGTGAGTCGGCGAACAGCCACAGGCTGGGGCACCCCCGAAAATCTGGGAGAGACCATCAACACGCCCGGCAGCGAACTATTCCCCTTCTATCACCCTTCAGGCAAGCTCTATTTTACCTCTGACGGTCATGGCGGGATGGGAGGCATGGACATCTTCTATACGACCTATAGCACTCAGTGGTCGCCTCCGGTGGGGCTCGAAGCCCCCATCAATTCGTCCGCTGATGATTTTAGCTGCTACATTTTTCCGGATGAAGCCACCGGGCTTATGGCCTCCAATCGGGAAGGAAGTGACAACCTCTACCAGTTTAAATACGAGATGATTTTCTGCGAAACGCCCAATGAAGTCGTTGAAGATGTCTATTGCTTCACCTTTTACGAAGAAGGCGATTTCGACAAAGACACCGTGCCTCATCAGTACCGCTGGGAATTCAGTGACGGTGTACAGGCCAGAGGGGACGAAGTGGACCATTGTTTTCCCGGACCGGGTTTTTATGAGATATTTCTACACGTCATAGATTCCATTACCGGGGAAGAGTTATATGCCGTGGCCAACTATGAACTCTTGCTCGAAGAAACAAAGCAAGTCTATTTCTCAGCACCCGACACCCTGCCTCTGGGAGACACCCTCACCTTGGATGCTCAGTTGATGGGATGGGGAGAAATGGAACCGGTTCAATACTTTTGGGAACTGGAAGAGAACGAAGAAATACGTTTAGGTAAAACCATTCAGCATATTTTCCGTAAGAAAGGTACATATACCATCAAATGCGAAGCATATTGGGAGGACAACCAACTATGCTCCTACCGGACCATAGTTGTTGAATAAGCCCATAATTAACATGAATAAGATGCCAATAAAACAATTTTTAATCATCCTGTTTCTGATATTTTTTGCAGGAATTCATCTTCACAGTCAGCCCGTTCCGGCCATAGATGAAAACATCGATGCCCTGGTGACTTTTGGAAAAGAGGGAGAAACAGCCTGGGGGGATGATGACTTTGTACAAATCATTTTTTTAGCATACCTGAAACATTTCAGGACCCTGTTTTCATTCGGGTTTTTGATCCGGATGCCGGAGGAGAATTCGATGAACAAAAAGGAGAGTGGGATACACGCACCAACTTTGCTGTATTTGGGGGTGATGGCGCATGTTCCAATGTAGATGCCCAGCGAATTACCAGAGATGGGAACTTCAGAAGCGGTACCATGCTGGCCTCGCGTACCTTTGACAGCAATGCCCGGTGGGATGGCCAATGGTATACCTTTGGCCCCTTTAATCCCTCTGAAGGAGAACTTCTTCCGAATACGGGGGCTATGTTTTTAAACTCGTGGTGGAAGGCATCAGCGGTGACGATGGCAATCTGTACCGTCTGTTTTTAAGTACCGAAAATCAAGAAAGCCGCTCCATAGAAGGCGCTTTCGCCTTCTATTTCAAATACAAATTTCGCTTACATGACGATGTCAATGAAGTCTCTCATATTTATCCTTACATCAATGAGCGGGTAATTGCCATCAAACAAAGCAATTTTGACTGGGACAACGATGGCATTATTCGCATCATATCTCCATCCAAGAATGGCGAAAGAATGGCCATTTCCGGTGATGACAATTGGGCGACCAGCACACATGAAATTACGCAGGATGATATCAACAGCTCACTGGACATCCAAATGATAAAAAATAAACAAGCCGATATCCGTAATAACAATGTGGTCATCTACCTGGAAAACCAATATGGGGAACTATTGCCCTTTTACAGTATTCCCATTGGTGGAATTCCCAAATATAAATACAGTATTGGCATAAAACCTAAAGCACCCATTCGATGATTGACATGCTCCGTAGGATAAGAAAATATTTGGTACTGGCGCTCATAATAGGGCATTATAGTTCTCATGCCCAAACGTTTCAGTTTAGAAACTACGATTCTAACATGGGTCTCCCCCAAAACTTCATCTATGCTTTGGAACAGGGCTCCGATGGCTTTCTATGGATTGGAACCGGAGAAGGTCTGGTACGTTACGATGGTTTAAAATTCACTTCCTTTTCGACGCGTGACTCACTGGCTGATAATTTTGTGATGTCCATGCAGGAGGATAGTGAGGGCACGCTGTGGATTGGCCACAACAATGGCGATATCACCTACCTGGAGGACCGCCAATTCACCCCGGTCCGGTTGCCCGACACCAACAGTCCTATCCGGGATATCAACCACGACAATCAGGGCAACACCTGGGTAACTATTCAAAATAGCGGCTTCGCCAAAATTGACAAATACAAAAATGTAACCACCTGGTTCGACACCGGCAGCCTCGGATACACTCTTTTTTATTCCATTTATCCGCTGGGCGACAACACGATATTGCTGGGAACCTCTGAAGGGCTCATGCGACTAACGGTCACCAACGATGGAAAAATTCAGCGGCTCGAGAAGTTCGATGAGATTCCCATGACCACCATTACCTCCATTACCCCTCGTAAAGGTATTCAGGATGAGTTCTGGATTGCCACTGAGGATGAAGGCTTTTACAAGTTCGCACTCACCCAATCCAAAGCCACTCAGATTATTGACAAAAGCCTTTGCCTCACTTTCAATCTGGGACATGAAAACATCCAGGATATCGAAGAAGAAGATGAAGGTCATTTATTGTTAGCCACCTGGGGAAATGGGGTTATCAAGCTGTTTTACGATGCCCATAAACAGGAGTTTACCGAATCCTTCACCTTTTCGGTGATCAACGGAATGAGCAACAATTTTGTGAAGGATCTTTTAGCCGATACGGAAGGAAACTATTGGTTTGCCACCTACGGTGGAGGGGTTTCTTCGCTCGTTGATGAAAGCATGGTGTTTTACGATCTGGAAACCATTGGTTTTCAAGACAACAAAGCACACTCCGTATTTCATGCCAACAACCGTTTGTGGATTGGACTGGAAAATGGTTTAATGGTAGCGGACCCCTTCTGTTTTACAGATTTTGAATTTTACGATGTTGAAATGGGCATTCCCAGAGATGTTGTTACCGGCTTTTATGCCGACTCTGTGGAGACGGTTTGGGTGGCGACTGAAAACAATGGCCTGTTTTACCGGGCAAAAGACGAAAGCACATTTTCACGCTGGCCTTATACCAATTCCACTACCGGAAAAATGATCAATGACATTACGGGCAGTGGCCACCAGATTTACCTCGCCACCGTTGGGGGATTCTTTCAGTTAGATATCAAAAACGAATCGGTGGTTCAACTGACAACAGAAAACGGCCTGCCCCACAACAACATCAACTTTGTCTATTCTGACGGTAACGGAGAATTATGGATAGGCCCCAAAAACAGCGGTATTTGCCGAATTGAAGCACAGAATATCGAGATTCACCGAATTACTGAAACGCCCTCCGATATTTTTGACATGACCCACGATTTAGAGGGCCATATATGGCTGGCCACACAGGGCAGAGGCATCCTGAAATACCAGGAAGATTCACTCACCTACATTGATGTATCTCACGGCCTGTCTAAAAACTTCTGTTACAGCATATTGACCGACCAGCAAAACCGTTTATGGGTGACCCATTTTCCGGGTTTAAGTTCATTGGACCTATCCACTCAGCAAATCAGAACCTATGACTACGAACAAAATCTGGGCGTGGATTTTTACAATAGTTATGTAGACCAAAACCAAAATGTATGGTTTTCTTCCAGCCAGGGAGTCATCAACTACTTTCCCGACAAAGATGTAGAAAATGAAGTTGCCCCCAATCTGAACTTTACTTCCGTCCGGGTTTCAGGTGAAGAACACAACTCATTGAACGATTTGGTGCTTCCCTATCCCTATAGAGACTCATACACCTTTAGGTTTGAATTTATAGGCATCAGTTTTAAAGACCCCAAGGCGGTGACCTATCAGTACAGTCTGACCCGCAATGGAGAATCAGAGGAAGCCCACTGGATCGACCTGGGTACTACGTCCTTCAGGGAATACGAATACCTGCCCGATGGAGATTATCTCCTACAAATAAGGGCCTCCAATGCAGATGGCATCTACAACAAAAAACCGCTATCCATTCGTATTTATATTGAACCTCCGATATGGAAAAAGCTCTGGTTCTACCTGATTTTAATTAGCGCCATTGTCTATGCCATATTCCTAATCATCAGAATCAGGGAGCGAAAACTACTCAGACAAAAAGAGGCCTTGCAAAGAGAAGTGGAATCACAGACCATTACCCTGCGTGAACAGAAAGCAGAAATTGAACGTAAAAACCGAGATATAACCGATAGTATTAACTATGCCAAGCGCATTCAATCCTCTATTTTGCCGGAATCGTCCATTCTGGAAAGCACCTTCAATGAATCCTTTATTTATTTTGCGCCCAGAGACATTGTGAGTGGTGACTTTTACTGGTTTCATCCCTTTAAAGACAAGTTCCTGGTTTGTGTGGCCGATTGCACAGGGCACGGTGTTCCCGGAGCTTTCATGTCCATGATAGGCACTACCCTGCTCAATGACATCGTTAAACGGGAAGAAGTGGAGTCTCCGGCCGATATTCTTCACCGCCTCGATTTGGAAATTAAAATCCTGCTTCAAAAAAACGAAGTGGAGTTTTCCCGTGACGGCATGGATATTTCAATTGTTGAAATTGACCTGAACAGCAACAAGATAAGGTTGGCATCTGCCAAGCGACCGGTCTATTTATACATCAACGGAGAATTTATTGTGTACAAGGGGAACCGCAGAAGTATTGGCGATACCATCATGGAAGACAACAGTGAATTTGTGAATATCGCCTATGAAACCAGTCCGTCAGATTGCATATATCTGTTTTCTGATGGCTATTCCGACCAGTTTGGGGGACCCGATGGTAAAAAATTCATGACCACCAATGTCAGAAAATTACTCATGGAAATAAAAGACCAGCCCATGCACGAGCAATCCCAACTCATCCGGCAAACCTTTATGGATTGGAAAGGTGATGAAGAGCAGGTGGATGACGTTGTTTTCATGGGCATCCGGCTTTAGGCTAAAAAGGGGTACGCTATACATGGTACCCCTGACTGGCCATTTCCATGGCAGTAAAGTAACTGTACTTTTTATCATCCAAGGGATAATCCCAACTTCCCAGCGTGTGGTAAATATCCCCACCAAATCCCGTTTAAACGGTATAAACCATACATCGGGTGTTCCGGATCCGGATTGGGTGCAATACCAAACATGTCGTATTCGGTACAACCCATACTTTTGGCTTTGGCAATGGCCCCCCATTGAATGGCATAACTACCCATCATGCTTTTCATTTGCGAAGAGGAGGCCCCATATAAATAGGTGGCCCGCCTGCCCGATATGACCAAAAACATGGCAGACAGAGGGATGTTGTCAATTTCTGCCACCAAAAGCTTTACTTTGGCCGGAGAATGCGCGTGCATGGAAGGGGCCGTCAATACAGCCCGAAAGTATTCAATGTCATGTAAAAAAATCCCATTGCGCATGGCCGTCTCGCGATACAGGTCATACCAGATATCCAGCTGATCAAAATCAAGCTCACGTACTTGCACCCCTTTACGAAAAGCCAGCCTGATGTTATACCGGGTTTTGGATTTCATTTTTGCCAAAATCTGTTGATCCGTCATCTTCAGATTAAGAAAAAGCGTGTTGGAAGGGAGAATGTTGCTGAAAGCTTTTTTGAAGCCCCAATTCTCCGTACCATAATTAAACCGGATCTCCTGAATAGCCTTTTCGGGCGGTCCGGACCAATGTCCGTCCCGGTCATAAAAATCACTGTCACCGGCCCAATACGATTGCCAAAACAGATCATAACGAATGGCAATACAATCGGCCGGCAAATAGGATTTCAGAGATTCAGACAGCTCTTCCAGGAAAGCACCCTGCGACCCCTCGGCCGGCTCAAGTTCCGGTCCGTATGGCACGTAGGCCACTGAATGATTGCGATCCAATCGTTGATTGACCACCAATAAATCAGAAACAATGAAACCTTTATCTTTGGCAGAATCAAAAAAATCTTCACGACGGCCTTTAAAATTAAAGGCCATGGAGGGGACCCCCAATTCCTGTTTCACGTGCGACCAAAAGGCCGTTTGCTGAACAATGGGTGACTCAAAAACCTCATCTATATCCTTTCGGTAAACTTCCGTCAACATATCACTTCAAATTTTATAAAAAACAAAACCACAATGAGGATTCTTATTCAGAATCCTCATTGTGGAAAATATCGTTGGAAAAGAGAACCCTGTTTATTCCAGCCAACCAAGGATGGTCTGTTTACCACGAACAACCTGGCCCAGTTTAACGTCTATACGCGATCCTACAGGCAGATAAATATCCACTCTGGAACCGAATTTAATAAAACCCATCTGCTTACCTTGAAAGGATTTCGTATCGGCCTCAGCGTAACAAACAATGCGTCTGGCCACAGCCCCGGCCACTTGTCGCACCACCACCACTTTGCCACTTTCGTGTTCAATGGCCACGGTTGTACGTTCATTTTCGGTAGATGCTTTGGGCAGATAGGCAGACATAAAACGGCCGCTGTGGTGCTTAAAGTACCTGATCACGCCTGATAAGGGATACCAGTTGATATGAACATTAAAAACATTCATAAAAACAGAAACCTGAATGGCTTTACCCTGAAGCACCTCGTTTTCCTCAACTTCTTCAATAACTACGATTTTACCATCAGCAGGAGCTATAATGGCGTTTTCGTGCAAATACCCTTCCCGTCTGGGACTTCTAAAAAAGTTTAAAACCAAAAAGAAGAGGACTGCTGAAACCGGTATGCTCCAAACCATGACGCCGGGAATCAATGCCAATAACAGGTTGACCACTGTAAGAGCCGCCAATACAGTGACAAGGATTTTATATCCTTCTTTGTGAATTGTCATAAAAGCTTCAATGTATTAAAATCAACTTTCAAAAAATATAACGTATTAAAATAAGATATCCGCAAACAAGCGGTGCAGCAAATATAACAGCATCAAACCGGTCCAGCACGCCACCGTGCCCCGGTAACAAAGAACCGGAATCCTTCACATTCACACTTCGCTTAAGCATGGATTCAACCAAATCACCAAAGGTACCCATTACCGATATGATCATTCCAATGACCAACCAGTGAATCACATTCAATCCCCCGTTAAAATAATGGATAATGTAAGCCACAATCAGCGTAAAAACAAATCCGCCAATGGCACCTTCCCAACTTTTGCGGGGAGAAATTCTTTTAAAAAGCCGGCGTTTCCCGAAATTTACCCCAACGAGGTAAGCCCCTGAATCGTTTGCCCAAATCAGGATAAAAAATCCCAACAATAAACCAAAATCATAACTCCCCCCTTTAAACACCAAAAAGTGAAGAAAAGAAAAGGGCAGCGCCACATAAAAGGGGATAATCAGCGTACAGGCAATGTTCAGGAGCGGGGTGTTTGAATTCCGGAACAACTCAATGATAAAAACGGCAATAATCATGGGAACAATGAACATCAGCCATTGAACAGCCATCCCTCCTGAAAGCACGAAAAAAGAAATCAGATACCAAAAGGATCCCAGGGTAATGGCTGAACCAATCTGAGCACTCACAGGGCGGGCTTTAACGAGTTCTACAAACTCCAGCATCCCTAATAAAACAACTGTGAAAAAGATGAGTAAATAAGAGAATTGATGCCACCACATGCCTCCAATGATGGCTATCACAAAAATGATTCCTGTAAGAACACGTTGCCAAAAATTATTCACTCAACTCAGTTTTAGAATATAATTATGCATGCTTTTTACAGAAAAGCACATCATTTTATAAATATAGCTATCCAAATTCAGGATGCAAAATTAATACAAAGATTCAATTTTAAAAATTTAACACTGGCCGTCGAATGAAAAAACGGCCTGCTTAAATCACCGGAAGATGAACAACAGGCCCTTTTCAGATCAACTACTCCGTACCGGGTTTTAAATCATCCGGCTCACCAGAAACAGGCGGAGCATCCGAATTTTTGGATGTATCCTCCGCAGGCTTAGATGTTCCATTGAGATCTTCCTCAATAACATGTTCCGAAAGCTTCCGCTTGCCAAAGATCTGTTCCAGATCCTCGCTGAAAATAACTTCCTTCTCCAAAAGCAGTTCGGCCAATTGGTTATGCTTGACCGCGTTGTCTTTGAGAATGTTTTTGGCACGTTCGTATTGGTCCTCAACGATGCGCGAAACCTCCTCATCAATCACCTGCGCCGTGTGCTCGCTATAAGGCTTACTAAAAGCATACTCGTTTTGGCCGGTTGAATCAAAGTAACTCAAATTCCCGATTTTGGGACTCATGCCAAAATAAGAAACCATGGCATAAGCCTGACGGGTTACCTTTTCCAGATCATTCAATGCACCGGTTGAAATACGACCAAAAACAAGGTCCTCCGCGGCTCTGCCTCCCAGCGTGGAACACATTTCATCCAGCATCTGCTCATAGGTGTTTAATGAGCGTTCTTCGGGCAAATACCAGGCAGCCCCTAAAGCTTTACCTCTGGGAACAATGGTGACCTTCACCAAAGGATGCGCAAACTCCAATAACCAGCTAATGGCGGCATGACCAGCTTCATGAAAGGCCACCGCCCGTTTTTCACTTTTAGATATGATTTTATTCTTTTTCTCCAGACCACCAACAATGCGGTCCACAGCATCCAGGAAATCTTCCTTCTCCACCACCTTTTTCCCTTTACGTGCGGCAATCAAGGCAGATTCGTTACAAACGTTGGCAATGTCGGCTCCTGAGAAACCCGGTGTTTGGCGGGCCAGAAACTCCGACTTCACATCATCCCCTAAACGCAGGGGACGCAAATGCACCTCAAAAATGGCTTTACGCTCATTCAGGTCAGGCAACTCCACACTGATCTGACGGTCGAAACGACCGGCCCGCATCAGGGCCCGGTCCAGAACATCGGCCCGGTTGGTGGCTGCCAGAATAATCACCCCACTGTTGGTCGCAAAACCATCCATTTCAGTCAACAACTGATTCAGGGTATTCTCCCGTTCATCGTTGCCACTAAAATTCACATTCTTACCACGGGCGCGACCAATGGCATCTATCTCATCAATAAAGACAATACAGGGTGCCTTTTCTTTGGCTTTCTTAAACAAATCACGAACCCGTGAAGCACCGACGCCCACAAACATCTCTACAAAATCGGAACCCGACATGCTGAAGAAAGGTACATTGGCTTCACCGGCCACAGCTTTGGCCAAAAGCGTTTTACCCGTTCCGGGAGGGCCCACCAGTAAGGCGCCCTTAGGGATTTTACCACCCAGTTCAGTGAACTTTTCGGGCTTCCGCAAAAACTCCACGATCTCTTCCAGCTCGGTCTTGGCCTCCACCAAACCGGCCACGTCTTCAAAAGTAACTTTAACACCCGTTTCTTTATCAAACATGCGGGCTTTGGACTTGCCCACATTAAAAATATTGCCGGCACCGCCGCCACCGCCCTGAGAACTCATTCTTCTGAAAATGAATATCCAGATGGCGATAATCAACAATATGGGCCACATCATCATAAAGAAATCACGGAAGAGATTGGTGCGTTCTTCATATTCGATGGGAATACTTATTCCTTGTTGTTCTTCAATCACTTTCCTGGCTTCTTCCAACTTATCAAGGGTGGGGTAACGCACCGTTACATGAGGCCCGGTCCGGGGCACAGCACTCACATCCTTGAGAATATCGTTGTACTTATCCAGTGCGTTTTCATTGAAGGTAATCTCCGCCTTGCCCTCATTGGTAATGACCACGATTCGTGTGATATCACCTGCAGGCAACACTTGCTCTTCAAAAACGCTCCACGACAAGTTTTGCGGCGTTTGCCCCACATTAAACAAACTAATCGCAATCAGTGATACCAGTATAATACCGTATATCCAGTAAGCATTGAACTGAGGCATTTTTGGCCCGGGCTTATCCCCTTTGTCCCCATCCGTATTCTTTTTTTCTTCTGCCATTACTTGCAAAAAATTAAATTCTCAATTAAAACAAATTTTGAATATCGCTACGCTCACCATCGGCCCATAGAGTCTCCAGACTATAAAACTCACGAACCGGTCGCTGAAACACATGCACAATCACATCCATGTAATCGAGCAATATCCATTCAGCATTCTCGCGACCTTCGATATGAAAGGGCTTGTCAGCCACCTTTTTTCTCACATAATCTTCAACAGAGTCGGCAATCGTAGACACATGTACGTTGCTGTCTCCGTCACATATAACAAAATAACTTGTCAGGGTATTCTCCACAGAAGTTAAATCGAGAACGGTAATATTAACGCCCTTTTTCTCCTGAATACCCTCAACCACTGCATCAACCAATTGTTTTGTAGCAATCGCTTCCTGATTTTCTATCATTCCTAGTTTTTTATCCATCCAAATGGGTCTGCTTTAGAATTATAAAACAGATGATTAAAGAATTAGTTTTGAATTCAGATTTATTCTAAGTATTATAAATCTGAAAATTTGCTCAAAGATAACACTTTCGTAGGATATAAATGCCTATTTTCAAACTCTAAAACAGAAGCTTTATTATAGAAACCTCCGAAGGAATGAATCAAAAAGAATCTCCTAAAATTCACTATTTTGAATCGCTGGACTCGACCAATCTCAAGTTAAAGGAATTGGCCAAAGACGGTACGCTCCCGGAGCTATCGGTGGTCGTCACAAAAGACCAGACGGCTGGCAGGGGCCAGCCCGGGAATTACTGGGAAAGTGAAGCAGGAAAAAACCTTACCTTCTCTGTATTAATCCAACCGGATTTCCTTCAAGTTCAGCAACAGTTCTGCATCACCCAATTGGTTACACTGGCTTTAATGGATGTGCTCAAGCCCATTTATGAAAAGGTGGCCATTAAATGGCCCAACGACATTTATGCAGACCATTACAAACTGGCAGGCATTCTCATTGAAAACAATCTGAAAGGTAATAGCATCAGCGACTCCATTATTGGTATCGGACTCAATCTCAATCAAACCCTTTTCAAATCCAACGCGCCCAACCCCGTCTCATTGTGCCAGCTCACCAATCAACCGCATCCGCCGGAAGAAATGCTCAAGGCTTTTCTTTCCGCTTTTATCTCCCGCTACGTCGACTGGATGGCATCCGGCAACAACGAAGCCCTGAAAGAGGCCTACCTGCAGCATTTATACCGCAGGAGCGGATGGCATTGGTATGCCGACAAAACCGGCCGCTTTGAGGCCTGTTTTGCGGACATAAAAGCAGATGGTCATCTCCAACTCCGGACCAGGACAAATGAAATCCGAACCTATGCCTTTAAAGAAGTCTCCTTTATTCTTTAGTCGCGTAAGGATACGCTGCGATACCATCGGTCACCACCGTCAGAAATTTATTGACCGGCCCGGTTACCATCATCTTCAACATCGGATTGAGTTCTGCCTTAATGGTTAGCTTTACCCGTGTATCCGCCACGTCCAATTCCTTTAACTGAATCCATAAGAAGAAATCGAAAGGCGTTTTCCCATCTGCTGAAAACTTGATGGTTTTATGCGGTACTTTCTCAATGATGCGCAAGCCCAATTCACCAATTCCTTCGACGGTAAACCGGCAACTGTCCCCATCACTTTCCCAATTCGATATTTTGTCGGGAGGCAACAAGTTTTCAAAATTATTAAAATCAGACAAAAACCCATAAACCACCTCCGACGGGTGTGGTATGGCTTTTACTGGTCCTTCAAATGTGGTCATCTAAAAGAATGCTTTAAAGGTTCTGCTCACTTATTCCAGTTCTCCGGCGCTTTTCTCCAGTCGTTCAATGTTTCCAGATCAGCTGAAGTCACGTGGCCATAGTCAACGGCCACCTTTAAAAGGGTCTGGTAGTTACTCAAGGTATCCAAGCGCACCCCGGCTTTCTCAAAATTATCCGCAGCCACTTCAAAACCGTATGAAAAAATGGCCAGCATCCCCAGCACTTCAGCGCCAGCGGCCCGAACCGCTTCCACAGCTTTGAGACTGCTGCCGCCGGTCGAAATCAAATCCTCAATAATCACCACCTTTTGACCAGGTTCCAGAGTTCCCTCGATGAGATTCTCCAATCCGTGTCCTTTCGGAGCCGAGCGAACATACACGAAGGGTTTCTTCAGCAAATCGGCCACCAGGGCACCCTGCGCAATGGCTCCGGTAGCTACCCCCGCAATCACCTCCGCCTCCGGATACAGCTCCTTAATTTTGGCTGCAAACTGCTCCTTCATGTAATCCCGAACCACCGGAAAGGACAAAGTCTTGCGGTTATCACAATAAATGGGCGACTTCCATCCTGAAGCCCAGGTAAAAGGATTTGCCGGTTGCAGTTTTATTGCCTTAATTTGCAACAATTGGGAGGCTACTGTTTCTTCTATATTTTTCATCCGTGAATATTTAGTCATCTTAGTGCTCATGCCACATTCCTAAATACAAATGTATAAAATCTTTTTTAAGGACCGGGTCATAATTTTGACCAAGCGTATTGAAAACGACTTGTCGGCCGACTTCAGCAGCATACTTAAATATGCCAATCAAGGCGAATTACAGCAATTTATTCAGCAGTTTGATAACGATGAAAGCATGAAACGTGCTTACATTTATCATCACAACGCCAACGAACTTCTTCAGCATTTCCGCGACTGCTTTAAAAACCTGCCGGCAGCCGGCGGTCTGGTATGGAACAAAGACCAAACAGCCTTTTTGGGCATGAAGCGACTGGGCTATTTTGATTTGCCCAAAGGAAAAATGGAAGCTTCAGAAACCATGGAGGAAGCGGCCGTTCGCGAGGTGGAAGAAGAATGCGGCATAAGCGGCCTCTCCATCTCAAAAAAACTGCCCCGAACTTTTCACACCTATAAAATAAAGGATCAGTCCATCTTTAAAGAAACCCATTGGTTTGAAATGGTTTACCATGGAGACCATACACCTCAACCTCAGGTTGAGGAAAACATTGAATCCGTGTTCTGGGTCCGTCCCCATGAGCTCCCCACCCACCTGGCCAATACTTATCCCTCGATAATAGAAGTGCTTAAATCGGCCCAAATCATTTAATAAAAACAAAAAATAAACAGATGAAACAAACAGCTATTATTTTTTTGGGTCTGTTGCTATTCGGCGGCACGACCAAAAGTCAGAATACCGACCCTATATTCAACGGCCAGGATCTCAGCAACTGGGTGCCCGTATTGCGAAGCGAAGCCAATGCAGATACCGTATTCTATGTCAAAGACGGCATCATGAACGCCGGAGGAGATCCCTTTGGTTACATCCGCACCAAGGACAGTTATGAAAACTACGAACTGAGTCTTGAATGGAGATGGACAGGCGAACCCAGCAACAGCGGCCTTCTATTGGCCATAACAGGAGAAGACAAAGTCTGGCCCCATTGCATCGAAGCCCAACTCAAACATAAAAACGCCGGGGACTTGGTACTGATGCACAAGGGTGCCCAAGCCAGTGTACAGGGACAGGACTACCAGGTAGACCCTGAAGTCCGCTGGGTATCTGTAGCCAACAAGTTCAATCCCTCCTCCGAGAAGACTCCGGGAGAATGGAATAGCTACCGCATTCGCTTCCTCAATGGAACGCTTGAACTATGGATAAACGATACGCTTCAGATGCAAGCTACCAACGTCACGCCCACCAAAGGGCCTATCGGACTTCAAAGTGAAGGATCCCACATTCAGTTTAGAAACATCGAGCTGATACAGTTATAAAACCATCAGGGAAGAGGCCGTATTCCTCTTCCCTGACTTCAGCTTATTCAGCAACAATTTCATCCACAAACAACCAGGTGGGATGGCCTTCTCCGGGATGTCCGGGGGGACACAGCCCATGATTGGCTGCCGTTACACGCACGTACCGGGCTTTGGTTTCAGAAAACGCTGCCACAAACTCTACCGTCTGGTGATCAGCGTCTTCGGCATGCACGGGGTTATTAACGACGGCCACCTCTTGAAAGGAAACCCCGTCGCTCGACAACTCAAACCGGACCCTCTTAGGGAGAAAAATCCAATCCACCTGCTTTTGAAGGGCACCAAGCATCAATTGCTCAATGGTCGTCTCCCTTCCCAAATCAATGGTGGCCACCATATCCTTCGCATTAAACCCATGCCAGTATTTAGAAACCACCAAAGTGCCCCTGACCCCATCGGTCAGTGAATTCGGTCCATCGGCCTGGAAGTAGCGACTCACAGGATGCTCATACGCCACCTCACGACCAATGGCCTTATGCACATTGAAAGCCTGTTCGGCCGGAATCAAGCCCAGCACCTGACCATCTTTGACCGAAACCGCTTTTAAAACCACACTTCTATCTATTTCAACAGGTGAGGTATACTTATAGCTTTTCAAGGTTGGCGAACTGCCATCCATGCTATAATAAATGTCGGCTCCGATTACTTCACTGTCCATTTGCACCAAAAGCTTACCATCTTTCGAAACAGGGCTGAGGGCCACTTTGGTATTGCCGCGACTGTAGCGCAGCCCTCTTTGATCAAAGCTGCGAAAATGCCAGCCCTGCAGTCGACGGTTAAAGTCTTGCCAATCGCGCCTTTCAGCAGGCGACCATAACACTTCGGCCAAAGCAGCATGCGGGGTAATATCATGTACTCCAGATGCTCCACGGTTGGGATAAACTCCGTCCACACATTGGCCTGAGCACCCAATACATATTTAGCCTCATCTATAGACAACTCTGCAGGCACAGGCTCGTAATTATATACATGCTTTAAAGTATTCATACCACCAATAGCCACCGGTTCCCCTTCCGGTCCCGCCTGATAATGGTCAAAATAACAGGGCGATCCGGGCGTCATAACCACATCGTGCCCCATTTGGGCAGCCGCCACACCACCGGCTTCTCCACGCCAGCTCATCACTGTAGCGCCTGAGGCCAATCCGCCTTCCAAAATCTCATCCCAACCAATGAGCCGCCGATTGTGCGTCACTAAAAAATCGTCCATGCGTCTGATCATATAGCTTTGCAACTCATCTTCATCGGTAAGTCCCTCGGCGTTCATGCGCTGTTGACAGCGCTCACATTTCTTCCACCACGACTTATCCACCTCATCACCTCCAATATGTATGAACTCTGAGGGGAAAAGCTCCATCACTTCCAATAAAACATTTTGCAGAAAAACAAAAACCGCCTCATTTCCGGGGCAATAGCTCGACTGGATGTTTTTAGGATATACCCCGCCGGTATTAACCAACTGAGGTATTTGTGAACAGGAATATTCAGGGTAGGCAGCCAGAGCTGCCACGGAGTGTCCGGGTAGTTCTATCTCCGGGACAATGGTAATATTGCGTAGACGGGCATACGCCACAATCTCACGAATTTGATCCTGGGTATAAAAACCCCCATAAGTGGCAGGTTCTCCCGCACGGGCAGGTTCTCTGTCGCTCCATACCTTATCCAGTCGATCCACCCTCCAGGCACCTGTTTCGGTTAGTTTTGGGTACTGCTTGATTTCAATCCGCCAGCCGCCATCATCCACCAAATGCCAATGAAAGACATTCAGCTTATAGGAAGCCATCAAATCGATGTACTGCTTAATCACATCCGGTCCAAAAAAGTGTCTGCTCACATCCAGCATCATCCCCCGCCATTTAAATCTGGGATAATCGACCACCCGCATACCCGGAACCTTCAATACTTCATTGGTACGAACAGAGGTCAAGGTTTGAAACAGCGACTGCATGCCCCAGAAAATACCTTTTCGGTTGTTGGCTTTTATCACAATTAAATTAGAAGCCACAGTCATTTCGTACCCCTCATCGCCCAATTGCGGATTGTTGATGATCTCCAAATGAACAGCCTTTCCTGATTTGCTGTTGTGCGAAAGGGAATAACGGGAAATATTCCCTACATAAGCCGTAAAAAAATCAGCCAGCTCCTGCAGGTCCTTGTCCGACCTTTTAAAGTGAATGCTGGTCTCTTCATCCATCACAAACCCCTCTCCGGTCTTTTCCAAAACCACCGGAACTGGAATGATGTGCGGGTTTGCGGAGGCAGTCGTTAGTGCAAAGACGCACAACGCCAAACTTAAAACTTTTTTAATCATAGCTATTTAATATTGGTATCCTTAACTATTCCGCCAACACATCAATTTCAGCTGCCCCAACGCGCCGCAGATCGCCTGGCGCTTTCAGGTTGGACAGCTTTAAGTAGCGCGCCTCATGAACCCGGTCGAAATGCACAATGCGCCGCGACGGGTCGTTGCGGATGTTGCCAAAACTACCCTTATGAATGGGCGTCCAAACCTCACCATCACTGCTGACCTCAACCTCAAAGGACTCTATGTATCCACCTGAGTGGCCGGCAAGTAAGCCATGCCGGACACATTATAAAGACGGGTCATATCAATTGTAAGACTTTGTCCCCCTTTGACCGGTTGCTCTTCCGACATCCAGACAAGGTTAATATCACCATCCACAGCACGAGATGCCTCAGTGGATTCTACGCTGCCATCGGTAGCTGTCCACCCCTCTTTGGCGATGCCAATGCGCAGGGCTGACACCGGCCCCATTCGGTCACCCACAATGGCTCTGGCTTTTAAATGACCACCAAGTGGCAGCACAATGGATGCATCATACCTGGATGCATGGGCATCAGGATCTGAGCCGTCAAGGGTATAATAAATGCTTTGCGACCTGTCAGCAGTACCATGATCTTTCCAGACAAAACTGGTCCCTACACCCAGAGTGACCTCACCCTTGGCATTGTACCGAACCACAACCGGCTTTGGCGGCTCATCGTAATAGTGCACCGAAAAGCGTGAAATGGCAGGCGCCAATCTCGACTGACTGATAACCAGCTTTAACTGATCCGTGGTGACGGATGGAAAGCGAAGGATGCGCTTATACCCTATCGTTTTACCCTCAGCTACCTTGACCCACTCCCCATTTATGAAAGCCTCCACATGATGAACCTCCACCCTTTCGCCTCGGTGGGCAATGGCCTCTTGAAGCATAACACGGTTAACGGTTGTAACCTGGGGTAGTTGAACGACCAATTCTGCAGCCTTTGCGGGTGCCTGCCACCTTGTATCGGAGTTGCTATCCATCACCCGAAGATCCGACGCAGTGCCTCCGGCCAGCAGATCCACGCCATAGACTGCGCGTATGCGACGCCCCACCTCATGCAGCACCTCGGTGTCGCGCTGAGAAAACTGACCTTCCTTATTGGGAGGAATGTTGAGGTGCAGTACACTATTGCCACCAACGGAGCGCTCATAAATGTCGAAAACATCATCTGCGCTGCGCACCTGCTGCTCATCATCATTGCGCCAGAACCAGCCATGACGGATAGAAGTGTTGGTTTCAGCCGGATAGTAGTGAAAGTAACGGGTCTCCTCATCAATCTTATCACGACCAGCGACATCCTCGCCCATCATATCGGGCCAGTCATAAGCCTCAGGCGCCTGAGGCAAAGGAAGCACATTGTACTCAGCCTCACGGGTAGCACCGCCTTCATTGCCACACCAGCGGGCATCCGGACCTTTACCAAAAATCACGGCATCAGGTGCCAGTTGACGAATCATATCAAACCAGGCATCATAGTTATAAGTCTGCCCGGTGCCCGGCTTGGGATGCGCCCCGTCGAACCACAATTCATATACAGGACCGTACTCCGTGAGCAGTTCAAACAATTGATTGAGGAAATATTCGTTGTAGTCATCTGCTTCATACGTAAAGGATCGCTTATCGGCAAAAGGGCGGTCGTGCACAGGTCGAGGAATCACGCGTGTGGTAAAATCGCTGCCATTGCCATAAACACCATCTGGAGATTCAATTTGGTACAAGTCGGCAGGTGAAAGATAAATCCCCAGCCGCAAGCCATATTTCTGACAAGATTCAGACAACTCACGAAGCACATCTCCCTGACCGTCGCGCCAGGGCGATGAAGCCACTGAATAATCCGTATACCGGGTTTGCCACAGGCAATACCTTCGTGGTGTTTTACCACCATCACAACACGCCGAATACCCGCTTCCTTCATCGAAGCACACCACTGATCGGTATCCAAATCACCAGGAACAAAGAGGGTAGCATCTTCAAAGCCAGTGCCCCATTCGCGACCAGTGTAGGTATTAGGACCATAATGAATGAAGCCAAAAAATTCATCTTCAAACCATTTCATCTGACGCGGATGCGGCAACACCTGACCCGAGAGCTCCACTTTTTGGTCATGGGCAAACCCCTCCGGAATTTCAACCGTTTGAATGTATAAGGGCTCCTCCTTAGTTTGACAGCTCGTCAAAAATATCAAAAAAACAACCACCAGAAATGGTCGCCAGGTAAGCAAATAATTTTTCATGCCTTTATAATAAATAGGTAAAGAATTTCATATCCTTAAATGAATGACTACTTAAACTGAAACACATTAAAAGGGAGCGAAGTCCCCTCAATTAACAAAGCCACCACACCATGAGCGGTCGAAGAATAGCGCCATCTGCATCCCTGCCGCCAAAGTAACCATCGTCGATGTTAATGTAAGAATAGCCTGCCTCCATCATACCATTGGCCACCATGGCATCTGCCTGAGCCTTAATAATATCTTCAGAGATGTTCACTCTGTAATTGTTCCAGCTGGCCCAGCCCACCAATGGTGTTAATGGTCGTTCCGACAGAGGTTCCGGGGGTGTTTGGGGATGCTGACACCCACTCCACACAACCACTAAAGCCAAGCATGTAAATAAACAAAAGCGCGTCATATATTTTATGATTTAATTCGTTACAGTCAGTTCACCATCAAAAATCCCCAGAGCAAGATCATCTTCATAAGCGACAATCAGGTCTCTGAGATCCTGCTTCATCGTAAAAAGCGAATCAATTGGTATCGTTCATTCCGAATGCATGCCGCTGCTGAGCAAAAGTTTGGATAGAGTGTACCACTGGAGAGGCCGTGTCTGATGAAGATTTATCACATCCAAAGACAAATGCTGTCAGGATAAAAGGTAGGGATAAAAGAGAATAACTAATTTGTTTCATAGTTTTAATATTCGAGGAAAGAATAAAGGTTTTTTAAAATATTATTAATCAAAGTTAACCTTTTATGAAAATTTTACAAAACCTTAGTAAATAACCTTGCAACCTACCTTTTCATTTCTTTTGATACACCCTTACCCAATCCACAACCATTTCAAAGGGTAGATCATCATTATTAATATCACCTACCCAATTGCCGCCTAAGGCTTGATTTAAAATGATATTTGCATTTACTTCAAGGGTTCCTTTATCGTACTAACTAAAAAACCCACAGAAACCCCTGTCAATCATTAACAGGGGTTTCATCAATCAACTTATTTTTCATCAGTCTTGCTCAAGACAGCTGTCCACCAATCCCTTACATCATTGCAAGTGGCTATATCCAGCACTATTGACCGTACCATTTTGCCCAATTGTCCTGCACCCCTTCCGTTACCGGTTTTATTCTAAAATTGATCGCCGTTGGCGCTGCGCTTACCAAATATTGTGGCAATACACCAGGGCCACAGGTGGCCGTACCAATTCCACTCTGCACAGCATTCAGATGCAAACTCGTAGCGTTGCTGACAGCGGGCAACTGATTATAATGCGTGGCTGCCTTCAATTCTGCATCACTGTAGGGAAGTGCAGCAAATTCAAATGGCACCTCTGATGACACAAACAAACCCGGACCATTGGGGTGCGTGATGGCCATCCAGCGCGTATCGGTGCGATTGCCGCAAGATTGCGGAACCACATAATTCACATACATCCGATCGGTAGTGGTCTGGTAATAATCTATTGTTCCATTCTGCTTGCGATCTGCATAAGTTTCATGGTCGCCTCTGCCAAAATAGTGTACCTGATTATAACTAGCCGGCATATCAAAAGAGAGCCCTACCCGTGCCAGTGTTTTCACCACCGATGTATCGGGGGTGACGAGGCCGCTGACAAGCATTTCTCCATCCGGATTCAGGATATAGGTCAGCGCCACATCCATAATCTTCTGATCTTTTTGGTTGGTGTAAGCCTGCCTCACCAACACTTGTAAGTTGCGACCTGCACGCATCAAATTAACCGACACATCCACCGGGTTCAAAGAAGACAAGCCTAGTTGCTCCCAGTGCCGACCACCATTCCAGTCGCGTCGATCATTGTCGGTGGGCGCGCGATCCACAGAAACAGACAGGGGCGAAGCCAAAAGCTCTTGCCCTTTGTAGATATATGAAACAAGCTCCCCGGTGCTTTCAGAAAAAGAAACGGAGACATCCTGATTCGAAGCTGAGGTGCCATTGATGGTGTAGCGCCGTCCATGCGCACTCGACGATGGCGTTTTGGGCGCCTCGGAAGCCGCAATCACAAACTGGTCATAAGCCACCCGAAAGCCTTCCGATTTAAAGGGCCTTGCCTCGTTCAACTCCCAATTGAGATTCAAAAAAACTTCCCGGTTATTGGCTGGCACAGAAAATTGGCCGTTGGCCAATTGCAGCATGAATGTCTCGCCTGGTACAGCGCTGACTATCTGGTTGCCCGACAGCAGCACTTTCCCCAGATCACTTTTCACTTCCCAACGAAGCGTCAAGGCATCCAAATTGGTAAAATCGTACCAATTTTTGACCTTCACCGTAAGGTTTTCAGTATTGACCAGCTCCGCTTTGACATACTGGTACACTTTGCCCACTTCTTTTAAATGGGGGTAAGGCTGACGATCGGCAGAAATAAGACCATTGGCGTTAAAATTACCAAAACTTGGCACATCTTCAGGACCATAATCGCCCCCATAGGCCCAATACCATCGACCATTTTCATCCACTTCCCTGAAGGTCTGGTCCACCCAGTCCCAGATGCAGCCCCCCTGAACCTGAGGCTCACTTTCAAAAACATCCCAGTAGTCTTTCAACCCTCCTACACTGTTGCCCATTGCATGGGCATATTCACACAGAATATAAGGTCGGACAGGGTTGCTCGCTGCGTAAGCCCTAATCTCTTCCACACTTCGGTACATGCGGGCATAGATATCACTGTGCGCGGTCTCACGCGCCATCTCATATTGCACGGGACGGTTCTTCTCTACCGATTTAAGCCATTCATAAGTTTTCTCAAAATTGATGCCATCTCCGGCTTCATTGCCCATCGACCAAATCACCACAGAAGGCTGGTTCTTGGAGCGATGGTACATTCTTTGGTTGCGCTCCAGATGCTGCTGCAACCAGGTCGTATCCTTAGCCAGAGAAGCTGGTCCATAACCCATTCCGTGCGATTCCACATTGGCCTCATCAATCACATACAATCCGTAAATGTTACACAACTCATACCAACGCTTATCGTTGGGATAATGCGCATTGCGAACCGTATTGATATTGTGCTGTTTCATCAGCCGAATATCCGCCAGCATACTTTCTTCGTCAACAGTCCTGCCCCGCTGGGTGTGCTCATGCCTGTTGACCCCTTTGATAAGAATGGGCTGACCGTTGAACAGATATTGCCCATCCTTTACCTCAGAGCTACGAAAGCCCACGTGATTTCCGGTAATGTGTGCATCCCTGCCCTGCACATCTGTGAGATTCAGAACCAGATGATAAAGATGGGGCGCTTCAGCACTCCAGGGCTTCACAGAATTTAGCACCTTGGTTTCAAAGGCCACAACGGTTTGTGCACCACCTGAAACCACCGTCTTACTGTCCTTAAGGACTACTGCGCCCTTATCGTCCAACAGCTCGTAATCTAACAAAGCCTCACCTTCGAGCGCCCCGCCAATGGTCACATTCAGATCAAAGATTCCATCCTTATAGGTCTTGGTCTCCAGCGATGAGCCGACCTCGTAATCGGCGATGTGCACTTTAGGCGTACTATAGAGATACACATCTCTTTCAATACCACTGATGCGCCAGTAATCCTGACATTCAAGATAAGAACCGGCACTCCATCGGTAAACCTCTACAGCGAGCACATTCTCACCCTCTGTCAGCTTATCCGTTACATCCCACTCGGCAGGCGTTTTAGAATCCATATTATACCCCAGCAACTCACCATTGAGCCAGACATAATAAAAAGAGTTTACACCTTCCAGACAAAGAACCGTGCGTCTGTCCCTCCAATTTTCAGGAACAGTAAAAGTCCGTCGATAGCAACCTACCTCATTGTGTTCGTCGGGAACCAACGGTGGATTCGGTCGGTCCATCCCAAACATCGGATGCACAAACTCATAATTCTCATTCACATATATGGGCAAGCCATACCCTTGGCGCTCCCAATTACCAGGCACCTCAATATCGGCCCAATGACCATCAAAAAAATCCTTCTCAAAAAAAGTCTCCGGACGCCCATCCGGATTTCTCACCCAGTGAAATTTCCATTGCCCGTTGAGATCCATATAAAAAGGCGATTTTTCATAATCGCGCGAAAGCACTTCTTGCTCAGAATTATAGGGAAGCACATAATAATGAGGATCTAATTTATTCATCCCCAAAGAATGCTGACTCTGCCAAACGGGTAGCTTTTCAGCAGAAACATTAAAGGCAAATGCCAAAAGCAGGAATATCACAATAAGGGACAAGCCATTGATACAACTTCTTTTCTTCATGTGAATATATTTAGTTTTAAGTATTACGTTTTGCTCTGTCCGGGACGATCGTTGGCCAAAAAAATTCAAACGATATGGTTTATGTATTACATATGCAAACATAATAAAAAAATTTATAAGTGGAATTAACCAGCACTAAGTTTATAACCATATTAATCTGAAAATAAACATGGTCGTCATTGGACAAGCACCTCGTCCAAGGCAATACACCTAAGTGCGCTCATAGGTCTCCACCAGCTGCCAGGCTTCCTCGATGAACATTAGGATGACCGGATGAAGTGGTACATCCGGTGAAAGAGGTTGCCAGCAAGCCTGAACTCAGCGCTGCTTTCTTTAAAAAATCTCTGCGATTTGATCCCATAACATTGATGTTTTCTACTAATTATCCATTTTTAAATTCTGCCACGTGTAACCTTTAATTTTTTTCTGTTTGGAAAAATCAAACTTAACAACAAGGCTAAGACCACACTTGAAAACATCCCGGTAAAGCCATACATCAAAAAGGAAAGATCCGAGTGGTTTTTAACAAGCAACAACACCATTAATCCACCGGTCACGCCACCCAGAGCGGCCGTCCCGCCAATGCGCTTAAAGAAGATACCCATGACAAACAGCGCGCCGAGCCCCCCGGTCAGTAAGCCCAGAAAGGTATTAAACTGATCCCAAAGTGAAGCAATATTCCAGGCGGCTAAAACCAGTGCCATACCAATACCAAACAACCCGATAACAATACCCGACCAACGGGCCACTAACATGCTTTTAGCGGATGATGCCGTGGGGCACAGGATTTTGAAAAAATCGGCCGTAACAACTGCGGAGACTGAATTGATATTGGAAGATAAAGTGGACATGGCTGCAGCAAAGATGGCCGCTATCAATAAACCGGCGAGTCCTGAGGGCATTTGAGACACAATAAATTGTGGAAACACTGAATCGATATTGGGATTCACAACCCCCAATTGTCCGGGATTGGATATGTAAAAAGCGTAGAGACCAGTTCCCAACAGAAAAAACAGCAGAGATACAGGAATACTCAAAAAACCGTTCAGCCAGATGCTCCTGGCCGTAGCTTTTTCGTCCTTGGTGGTCATGTACCTTTGCACTACGGACTGATCACTGGTGTAGGATATCAGCGTATTGGCCAATCCACCAATTAACACAACCCAGAAGACAGGTTGTGTAAAATCGAAGCGGAAATCGAAGGTGCGAAACTTATCATTGTCCATGGCAGAGGTCCAGAACGTTCCAATGCCACCTTCCACACCGCTCATCATATAAAAGAAGGCCAAAAAGGCGCCGATAATAAGTATAAATCCCTGAATCACATCGCCCCACACCACCGCTTCAATGCCACCACTGGTACAGTAAATAATGGTGACCACTCCCATTATAACAATGGCCCAATACACACTGAAGCCCGTCACCGCATTAAGGGCCAGTGAAGGCAGAAACAGTACGATAGCAATGCGACTTACCATAAAAAAGATAAACAAAAGTGACGCCACCCACCGCACTGGTCGGCTAAAGCGCAATTCGAGATACTGGTAGGCCGTATCAAAATTGAATCTGCGGAAAAAGGGTAGGAAATAGCGAATGACCACCGGCGCAATGAGAATAATGGTTAGATTAAAAACCAACATGCGCCAGTCTGCGGCATAGGTTTTAGCCGGAATGGCTATAAAAGTAATCGCACTTAGCGTAGTGGCGAAAATACTTATGCCGGCTGCCCACCAAGGGATACGCCCACCAGCTTTAAAAAAGTCCGTAGTATCATTCTCTCTACCCATAAAAAAGAAGCCCAGCAGGAGCATTCCTGTAAAATAAATGCCTAAAACCACATAATTGAGCCAGCCAAAACCTGTCTCAACCGAAAATGTGATTGCCTGAATGGAAGCTGACCGAATACCTGGTCGGCTTTCTCCTCCGGCAAGCAATACGGTATTCCCATCTGAGACCGCAGTGGATACGGCTACCGGTTCAGCCATTTGTCCGGCATCCAGCCAGGTATCGGTTACGGTATTATAAACCAGCAGTCGGTTGAAAAAACCGGGATGATGCAACCAAAGACTATCGCGTCGCTCACTTGCCGTCAAATCGCCCGACTCCAAAGCATTCATTTCTGCCTCCACACGGTTATAAATGCTTCCTTCATCGCCCCCGGCCAACAAAATGTGCGAGGCTCCCAAAGGAACGCCAGCGGCCATAGCCAGTTGTATCGGCTTTTTCCTTCCAAGTTGCATGTCGTTTTTGCGCGACCATTTACCTTCCGAGGGGCGGTAGTGGTATACGCCGGAGTAAAATTGAGTTACAGGTTCTTTAGCTTGCCTGGCACGACCACCAAAAAGGAAAAGAGCCGTTTCTTCCCCATCCATCTGAGCCACAAGCGTTGCCCCTGTCAAAGGAGCTGGCAATGAAGGTAATATTTGCCAACCCAGATCTGGTTGTGCCGTATCAAGCTCATAAATCCATCAGACGGCCCTTCATCGGTTTCCCCTCCGACCACAAAAACCTTACTGCCAATAACCGTTGCGGAATGGCCCCTCACCCGATAGGGCAAATCCGGAAAACGCTTAACGGACAACTGCCCGTTGTCATAAGCAATTAAATTGACGGCCCTGCTTAACCCTTCGTTGGACTGTCCGCCAATACACAACAAGCCGTTGGGGACCGACACAGAAGCCCCCTCACCAATAGCTACCGGCAAGTCATGCCCCTGGTAGACCTCCTTCCATTCACCATCGGCCGGCTTTTCCAGTACAATAACAGCATCCGAAAAATACTTGGCGCCTCCTTCCCATGGCTTTCCATGGGGAAATGCTGAGCCGCCGGCAATGATCAGATGCCTGTTATGCCAACCAAAATAACTTCCGGCCAGGCCCTCCTCCAATTCAGGTATTCCCAAAAGGTCAAATGACCAAACCTTGTCTTGTGTAACCCTATTTATTCCATTAACTTCTGCCTCCACAGCCACATACAAAATGGGGAACCAAGCCAACAAAATTAAAAGAACACTTCTCTTTGCGATTAATGTCATCATATCTTTGTCCAAAATGAGTAAAAGCAGCCATGCTTCATCGCTGGGATAGATCAATCAACTCCAGCGTTTTCCAGACCTGGAGCAAGCCACGAGGCACATGAAAACAGCCCTTCCATTTGCCCCCCTTGAGTGGCAGTAAGACTTCGCCTCTGCGGTTCAGATACCCGAACCATTCACCATTCTCAGCATCCGAAAAATGGGCCCAGGTATAAGCATGGACCCGTTCGAACCAGTCCACACACTTTTCATTCCCGGTCAGCTGATAACTTTTAATCAGACTGATAAGTGTTTCCATATGTACCCACCACAATTTCTGATCCCACTCGAGCTGCTGGGGTGGCGCGCCTTTTATATCCATAAAATAAAAAATCCCGCCATGCTCCTTATCCCAGGCATAATCAAGGGTGCGCAGCACTATTTCAGTAGCTTTCTCAATTAATTCAGGTTTTCCCAGACGAACCGCCAAATCCATCACAAACCACATGGCTTCAATGCCATGTCCGGGATTTAAAAGCCGGCCATCAAAAGTGTCTGAGAAACTTCCGTCCGGCTTCACATTTTCTAAAATCAGTCCGCTTTCCTCCTGATAAAAAACCTCCATTACCTCATGGAGCGCTGCTTGAATAGTCTCTTCAACCACCTCTGCCGGCAATAAATGCTCAATCTCCAAGGCTAAATTACAAAGAATCATAGGCAAGGAAAAACCTTTAAGCGGTCGTGTTCCCGGCGTTACTTTACTAAAACGGCCTTTAGGGTTGTCCACCCTATTTAAAATGTTTTGGAAGGTAGATTTTGCAATGTGCGCATGTGCATCATCCCCTGTGGCTTTATACAACTGTCCAAACGCCATGGTGGCAAAGCAATCAGAAAAAACATTGTAGGGCTCCACCAAAGGTTGGCCTTCCCGGGTTAAGGAAAAATACCAGTTAAAGTGACCATCATGACCATGACGGGCCAAAAAACCAGCGCCCAAACGGGCCATATCCAGCCATTCAGCTTTCTTTTCGACGCGGTTGTACAAGGTAGAAAATAGCCAGACCTGACGACCTTGCAGCCAGACAAATTTATCCGTATCAAATATTTTTCCGTCACGCTCCAGACAAGTGAAATATCCCCCGTACTGGCGATCAGGAGAATGCTTCTCCCAAAAAGGAATCACGTTGTGCAACAACGCATCCCTATATTCTGTTTTAAGTTTTCCGACATCCATAAGCCCACCCTCTTTTGACTATTTTACCGACAATAAGGCGCTCATATCCAGCGCATCCACATCAGACACAAAACGCTCATAGGCTTCCGCGCTCATATTCTTCACGGGAATCCGAAACTTCCCAAAATCAAAACCCAGATACTTCATAAAAGCTTTTCCGGTAGCAATGCCCCCATACTTTGGCAGCAAACGAATCATGTCTATCGACATTTGCTGAAGCTGACGCGCATGCGGCAAATCCCAGGCATCAAAGCTTCGAATCATCTCATGGTAAAGCGGTGCTGCATAATTGAAAGTACTGCCGACAGCAGCTCTGGCCCCCAATACTAAAGCTGAAAGAAAATTCTCATCCCTGCCCCAAAGCAAATCAAATTTCCCACCCTCAAAATGCAAACAGCTTAAATAGTCCATAAAATCTTCATGTGTATATTTAATGCCCGCCAAATTGGGGATTTTGTCCGATGCTTCCATCAGAAAATCATACATGGGCACATAGCAACCAGTCAGCACAGGAATATGATAAAAGTAAACAGGCAATTCAGGTACCGATGCGGCCACTAATCGGCAGAATTCAACCAGCTCAACTGCCGTAGGCGGCTTAAAATAGTAGGGAGCCATGATGGCAATGGCATCCACTCCTGCTGAAAAAGCATGCTGAGCGCTGTCAATACTGTCCTTGTATGAAGTTCCTCCCACCAATGAAATCACCTTCACCGCTTTCCCCTTAGCTGCTAAAGTCCAGGCCTCAGTCGTTTCGAGCCGCTCACGCTGCGACAAAGAGACGCCTTCTCCGGTAGAACCATTGATAAAAACGCCAGCCACACCGTTGCGCTGCAAAAATTCCAAATACCCCGGAATCAACTCCGGCATAACATCTCCGTTTTCATCCATCGGTGTAAAAGGAGCAGCAATCAATCCTTCAAATTTCTTCATTATATCCCGTTTACCTTAAATATTTATGGTCTCATCTTTAATACCCCCCCCAACTGCCTCTTTGGGAGACTCCTCAACTCATAAAGCTGGACGGCCCAACAATTCCCACACCGGGACTTTCTGGAAATAAAGCTCTTTGATGCCCTCATAAACAATCCCTACATACTCATCATCAACCATGGTCATGCATGAATAACCAAACCCGGAGGGTTGAAACAACTCAACCTGATGATTGTCAGGCCAGGAAAGGCCTCCATCCAGACTGGTTTTGATGGTCATGTTGGTACGCTGTGTTTTACTGTTGGGATTGGAAAAGAAAAGCACCTGTTGCATCTGGTTCTCCATTTCAATATCATGGGCTATCAGACTGGCCATACAGTTGGGCTCTATCAACGCGCTATTGGTAGAAGGATGGGGCTCCCAGGTTTGTCCCATATCATAAGTGACCGATACGGCACGGCCATTGGTATCCCCTTTATCATGCCGATTAAGATCGTCACGCATGTTAAGCATCAGTCCCCCATCAGCTAATTGAACCACCTGTGCTTCTGTTGTATTGGGCCTGGCACCTGTACCTATGTGCCATGAGTCGCCGCCATCCTGACTGTAAACGATGGTCGAGTGACAGGTATACTGGCCGCCATCGACGGCTTTCGTTCCTATATCTTTTTTAAACTGGGCAGGAAATACCAGCGTACCATCATCCAAGGTG
Organism: Geofilum rubicundum JCM 15548; assembly: GCF_000974365.1. Classification (GTDB taxonomy): domain Bacteria; phylum Bacteroidota; class Bacteroidia; order Bacteroidales; family Marinilabiliaceae; genus Geofilum; species Geofilum rubicundum. The sequence goes on along the minus strand of NZ_BAZW01000006.1, from coordinate 46,827 downwards.
ATGCCTCTTCCGGGGCCAGCCAACAAGAGCTGCCACTCCGGATCTTTTATCTGTTCAGTGATGTTAATGGGCTCAGACCAAGTGCGACCATCATCGGTACTTTTCACAAGCACAAACTGACCAGTCTCCTCGGGCAACATGCCAGGTTTGGAATCCCACCAAAGCATATTATCCGGTGAAGATCCGCTTATCCAAAGGGCAGCCACCCATATTGTATTGGTCGTATGGTCGTAGAGCACCGAAGGATCTCCAATACCGTTTAAGCGTTGGCTGCGCCCACCCCATTCGCCCATGTCCATGATTACCTGCATGGGTTCCCAGGTTTGGCCGCCATCCACGCTCCGGCTCATACCTACGTCGATATCCTCTTGCAAATCTTTACTGTTGTTGTAACGGTTATCATAAACTGCAATGAGGGTTCCACTGTTTGTAGTTACCAGACCGGGAATACGGTAGGTATCGCAATCATCCTGTCCGGTAGCTCTAAGCACCAGCGCAGGACGGAATCTAAATGCGCGTTCGGGGTTTAACACCAAATGCCCCCCTCCTTTAAACAAAAGCCGCACCGATTCGATGGAAAAACTTTTTCCCAACAAGGCAGAACTGTCTGCCTTCAAATCAAATACGATGCGGTTGTGCCCGGCTTCCAGACCAGTATTTGTATCCAACCGGGATTTGTGCTTTACTTTGTCGATACCCCCGATAACAATGGATGATTCCACCTCTCCTGAAGCAGAAAGCACCTCATGCCGCAGCGTTATGGAAGATAAAATTTCGGGATTTCCATCCTTGCCAATGATTAAATCCACACGCTCAAATTGGAGGTCTTCACTTGCTTCCTCCACCATCAGATCAATCTCCACAAGCCCTGAATTGTCCCTGTCAATAAACACCGGCACATGTTTTTGTGTTAACTTAGAGGATTCCAGTCCAGCAACTTCTTTTCGATGAACACAGCCGGATAAAGCCAAAATCACTGCAAAAACAACGTTTAAAATTTTCATTCGTATATAATTTACTTATTAACTGAGTCATACCTATCTTTACCCAAAATATAAAAATCCAACATTTCAAGGATTTTTCAAACAAATAAAATTAAATGGCGTAATATGTATTACATAACACGCGAATTTAAATTCTAATTGTGTAAAAACAAATTTTAATTCACTTTTTTTTAGTTTTGCAACTATGAACACCGACGAAATAAAAAACGCCCTTTCGGCCATCGATAACAGAAGCTTAGTAGACAAGGTCGAAATGAACCTTATCCGCTTATTTATGGAGCAGCAGCTCAAAGCTGGAGATTTAATTCCCAAAGAGATGGAATTAGCTACAGGTATGGGCGTTAGCCGCACGGTTATACGAGAATCTTTGAATCGACTTAAAACCATGGGGCTTATTGAGTCGATAAAACATAAAGGCACCATCATAACCAGTCCGGATTTATCAAGCGTCATGCAAAAGATGATGATTCCGGCCATTATGGATAAAGATACGCTTAAGAATATTTTTGAGCTGCGCCTGATCATTGAAGTGGGAATGGCTGATTTTGTAGTGGCACGCGCTACAAAAGAAGACATTAATGAACTAAGAGGGATCGTTATCAATGAAATTTCACCGTCAAAAGACACACTCTTTGATGTGAACTACGAAATCGAATTTCACAGCAAACTATACGCCATAACAGCCAACGAAACGCTTAAAGGTTTTCAGCAACTCCTGTTGCCCATTTTCAGCTATGTGTATTCCAGTGGCCTAATGAAATCCAACCCATCTAACAGAAACTACGTATCTCACCGTGAACTCGTAGAAATACTGGCTCAAAGAGATGCAGATAAATTTCGCGATGGCATGCGCAATCATCTTGAGAACCATTTTGGAAGAGTTCTTGGATCCTCAATTAACGAAGGCTAATGACTGCCTGACAGTAGTTAGGAGAAACAATCAATAATTTATAAACTTGCGGCATATTCACCACTTCAACCTACCGGTAAATAAACTCCATCCGCAGCACCCGCACATCTTTCACCGGCCGGTCGCCCTGATAGGTTTCCAGTAAAGAGATTCTATCTACCAACTCCATACCTGTGGTCACTTCACCAAACACCGTATAGTCACCATCCAGATGGGGGGCTCCGCCCTGGGTTCCATATACATTTCGCTGTTCGGCTGTATAACGGATACCTTTTTGCTCCTCCAAATCATCCAGTTCTTTTTCGGTAAATACACGGCCGGAAACAATATAGAACTGGGATCCGTCCGACTCATCTTTGGGATTTTTGGCGTCGGGCAACTTTGAAGCGGCGATGGCGCCCCGCTTGTGAAAAATGCCCGGTACAATATTCATGGGCAGGGTATAGCCGGGTCCGCGCCAGCCCACCACATCCTGAGGTCCCGCATCCCGGGTATCGGCGGCGCCGGTTTGTATTAAAAACCCGCGGATGACCCGGTGAACGGTCAGACTGTCATAGAACTGGTCGGTCACCAACTTAATGAAATTATCCCGATACTCGGGCGTTTCATTGTAGAGCCTCAGGGTTATATTCCCCATATTGGTCACCATCCGAAAACCCCTGATGGTTTGGTAAGAAGGATATACGGTATTGCTTTTATTACTCAATCCAATGAGGGCTTGGGGGCTTTCCTGATTGTCCAGCAACGGCTTGATCCATTTCCCTTCCAAAACCCGGGTCATGGTCTCACCACCTTCATCCACTTGCTTTTGAATAATGCCTGCCAGACCATGGTCGGTATAAAAGGCCGGTTTGCCGGATTCCAACCGGGCCGAAAGCCGATAATAACCCGAAGAATCCGTCTCCTGAAAGCTGCGGACCGTGGTTTTGCTCACCAGTAAATCGGTGGAAGGGCGCAGCAAGGTGTAAAGCGTATCCACCGTATCGATGGGTGGGACGGGGCTCAGAAAGGCTGAATTCTTTCTGTCCACCTTCAAAACGACCAGATCCAGATCCAGATCATAGGCTGTATATCCTTCCACTTTGTATTGTTGCGTCGTACCGGGAGCGGCTACACGCACCCGATAGGCCCCTTGAATCTCACTCAGATTGGTCACCACCGTCTCCGGTCCCACATAAAAGCCAAAAGCTTTTCCCACCGGCCGGGTGTAATGATCCGAAAGATGCAGCTCCGCCATCCCGGAGATATTGCTGTGATAGGAACCTCGCGGCTCATCGTCGGCATTTTCTTCCGGCGCTTTCTTCGAACCGCCTGCACAAGCAACCATAAGCAAGACCAGAAGCGACAAAAAGGGGTGAAAAAGCCATCTCATAGCAGAAATTTACAGGGTGGTTATTCTATTTTTATCACGACATCCGTCAGCGGACGGTCGTTCTTATCCGTCTTGAGGGCGGCAATTATTGAAACGACTTCCAGTCCCTCCACCACTTCACCAAAAACGGTATAGTCACCATCCAAATCGGGCAATCCGCCAATGGTGGTATAGGCCTCCCGCTGCGCATCCGTGAAATACATATGATCCGACACATTGAAATCAAAATCAATCTTGGCGCGTATTTCCCGTATTAAAGCATTGAAGGCACGGGGATCCTCTTCACGCAAACGGTCCAGTTCCGGCTTTTTGGGCACATAATATTTCTCACGCAACTCCTTTAAAATCGGATTATTGACCCGCTTCTCAAGAATATCCAACTCTTCATGGGTATAAACCCGTCCCTGGACGATGTAGAATTGGGAAATGTCAGACATCCTGAAATGATTGATGTTTTCGGGCTGTCGGGGGGCACAAATGGCGCCCCTCTTATGAAAATACCGGTCGTTGAACTCCGAACTGATATTGTGGGCTCCACTTCCATAACCAATGTGCTTTCCGGGAGGCGCGTTGCGAGAATCGCTTGAGCCACCCTGTATCACAAAATTTTCAATCACCCGGTAAAACAAGGTGCCATCAAAATGATCACTATTCACCAACTTCAAAAATTCACGGCGGTGTTCAGGTGTTTCATTGTAAAGAAGCACCCGCATATTGCCATGACTGGTTTTTATGGTCACATAAGTATCCTGGGCCCTTACCGTTTCAGCAAACATCCAGAAACCAAGCAAAACAATAATCAGCCGCCATCCTGCCTTTCCCATCTGATCTTCAAATAATGATTCAAAATCTATTTTTTAACCACTTTCATTTTCAGCACCACATCCTCCAAAGGCCGGTCCATGTTGTTGACCTCCAAAGCAGCAATGCTATCGATGACTTCCATCCCCTTAACCACTTCACCAAAAACGGTGTAATCACCATCCAGATGGGGCACTCCCCCGACGGTGGTATAGACCTGGCGGTGGTCCTCAGGAATGACAAAATCTTCAACGGCTTCCATTTCGGGTGCCGCTTCCTGCTCTATCTGCTTCATCAAAGCCTCAAAGCCTGCGCGGTCGTTGGCCTGCTGAAAACCTGCCAAGTCATTCCTGTAGGGGGTGGCGTATTTCATCATGATCTGCTGTCGCTGGCGTTCCCCACGCATTTTTTCCAGTTGATTCAACTCCTCCTCGGTAAAAACCTTTCCCTGAACCAGATAAAACTGGGAACCGGATGATTTCTTCTCCGGATTAACCTGGTCGCCCTGACGGGCGGCCGACAGGCGCCGCGCTTATGAAAAAACTTTGGATAGACGATTTCAGCCTCCAATTGGTAACCGGGACCGCCATCTCCCAGACGAGCCTCGGGCGAGGCGCCTTTGGAGTTGGGGTCACCTCCCTGAATCATAAATTCAGAGATGACCCGGTGAAACAAAGTCCCATCATAAAACCCCTCCTCTGCCAATTTCAAAAAATTATCCCGATGTCCGGGCGTTGCATCGTACAGTTGAATGTCGATGTTGCCATAAGTGGTTTCAATTTCTACGTAAGTCTGCTTTTGACAAAAGACCAGCATTTGGGCCATGGCCACCATGGCCACTGAAAACAAAATTCGCTTCATTCTTAATCGCTTATTTTAATTTACCTATTAACCTCAAGACCTATTTACCTAACGATGTATTGTTCTTTTAATCCCTCACAATTATTGTTCCACAGGTTCCAGCACCTCATCAAAATAGGCTATCATGGCCTGCTTCAAGAGTCGCTTCTGGAGGTTGGGACTCAAACTTTTTACATTCTTAATGGCCTCAAATTCGGGCCAGCCCTCTTTGTCTTTCCCGGTTTGCTCCAGGTAGCCCAAATTGGTCAGGAGGCGACATTTGCCCAGATTGATAATGTCCCATTTTTCATCCCGGGTATATTGGGTCATCCCGGTTCCCAGTTCCTGAATACCGACGATAAACAACATAAAATCAAATTCAGCCGTAACGCTGAAATGTTTACTTACCCTTAGAACGGTTTCATTCCATATATCTTCACTGTAGTCCATTTGTCTCATTTTTAGTTTTCACAGAGAACAACAAGTACCTGCGCGGAATGTTGCCTGTTTAGCTTTTCAGTATCTCTTTAAAAGCCCGGATAAAAATTTCTTCGGTTGATTCAGATATTATTTCCTCCACGGTTGATTCTTCCTTGACTTCGGTCATGGATTCATTCCAGTGCTTTAAATGCCAGTCTCCTGCATCATATTCCAAGGCGGTCATGTGATCCACCCAATCGCCAGAATTCAGGTAGGTGGTTACCCCGGCGGCTGTAAGAATCCGCTTTTTCGTTGGTCGGTGAATGTGTCCGCAAATCACATAGTGGTAACCTTTTCGAATGGCCAGACGGGCCACCATGCCCTCAAACTTGGTCACGGCCTGTCCCTTGCCCCCTTTCACCATATCTTTGATTTTTGCGGCCAGGGATATCTTTTTTCCGCCGAAAAAGACCAAAAAAGCATTCACCATCCGATTGATGCCAATTAAAATACCAAATCCCACCGAGCCCATTTTTGCCAGCCATTTGGAATGATGCATAACCACATCAAACACATCTCCATGAAAAATCCAGGTAGTGGTGTTATCCAGAGAAAGAACAATCTTATTGTCCACGGTAAGCCGGCCAAAATCAATCCCGGTAAAACGACGGGCGATTTCATCGTGGTTACCGGGAATATAGACAATTTTAGCCCCTTCCTCGGCCATTTTAAATAAGTAGCGAACCACTTTGAGGTGGGAAGCCGGAAAGTATTTGGGAGAAAACCGCCAGGCATCTATAAAATCACCATTCAGGACCAGTATCTCGGGCTTTATGGTTTTTAAATAGGTGTGCAACTGCTCCGCTTTACTTCCGTAGGTTCCCAAATGAACATCAGAAATAACGACTGCTTTGAGCGGCCTTTTGATCGGTTTGGCTGTCATAGACATTGGTATAAAATCCTACTACAACAACAAATATACTATTTACCCATTAAAACCGGGCAACAACCTTTATCTTTCCAGCATGGAGGTTTCCAATTCTTTCCAGATCATATCCTTTAGTTGAGCAATTCCGTAGCCGGTAACCGAGGAAATAAAGACATAGGGAACATCCGGTAAGTCCTTTTCCAACTCACCCTGCAATTCATCGTCCAGGAAGTCGGTCTTTGAAATGGCCAACAGCCGTTTCTTATCGAGTAATTCAGGGTTAAACTGCTGCAATTCGCTGATCAAAATCTGGTATTCTTTACGAATGTCCTCACTATCGGAAGGAACCATAAACAAAAGAATGGAATTACGCTCAATGTGCCGAAGAAACCGCAGTCCGATACCCTTACCTTCATGTGCGCCTTCAATGATACCTGGGATATCGGCCATCACAAAGGATTTATAATCGCGGTACTCCACAATGCCCAGATTGGGAATGAGAGTGGTAAAAGGATAGTCCGCAATTTCGGGTTTGGCCGCACTCACGGCTGCCAAAAGGGTAGATTTACCGGCATTGGGAAAGCCCACCAGACCAACATCTGCCAGGACTTTTAACTCCAGCACAACAGGCACTTCCACAGATGGCTCGCCCGGCTGTGCATAGCGGGGTGCTTGATGGGTAGAGGATTTGAAATTCACATTTCCCAGTCCACCCCGGCCGCCCTGTGCCACAATGCGTTCTTCACCATGCGTGGTGATCTCAAACAACACTTCTCCGGTTTCCGCATCTTTGGCCACAGTTCCCAGTGGCACTTCAATGGTCTTATCTTCCCCGCTGGCACCTGACGATCGTGAGCGGCTACCGGAGCCGCCATGTCCGGCAATAACGTGGCGTTGATACTTTAAATGAATCAGGGTCCAGTAATTCTGATTGCCCCTTAAAATGACATGCCCCCCACGACCACCGTCACCGCCGTCGGGGCCGCCCTTCGGCTCAAACTTCTCACGTCGGAAATGACGGGACCCTGCCCCACCATTGCCCGAACGACAAAATATTTTGACATAATCAACAAAACTACTTCCTGCCATATACTTATGATATTATTCTTATTTCCGGGTCGGATGGTTTAAAACTGATCGCCCAGACAGGCCGTCAATTCGCTGCAAAGGTACACAAAAAAGATGGAAACAGGCATGGGTGAGAAACTTACAAAAAAAGGGCATCCAAGCAGATGCCCCCCAGTATTCTTATATTTTGAACAGGGTGTTAGACCATGCAGACTTCAATCACAGCGCTTATTCGCTCAAAAATCTCATCCACCGTGCCTTGTCCGTCAATCCCCCGATAAGTTCCCTCCTTCTTATAAAAATCAATGACCGGAGCTGTCTGGCATTCATACACACGAATCCGCTTCTCAATGGTTTCCAGATTATCATCACTGCGCCCGGAAGTCTCACCGCGCTTTAGCAGACGTTCGGTAATTTCCGCATTGTCCACTTCCAGGTTGATCATGACATCAATATCCTCTTCCCGCTTATGGAGCAACATTTTTAAAGCACATGCCTGCTCAATGGTTCGGGGAAATCCGTCAAAAATAACGCCTTTTACAGCCCCCAGAACATTCAGCTTATTTTCAAGCATACCAACAATGATGTGATCCGGCACCAACTCGCCCCTATCAATAAAAGAAGCAGCAATCTTTCCCAAATCGCTGTTAGATTTTATTTCGGTACGCAGGATTTCTCCGGTGGAAATATGTTCCAAGCCGAAGCGCTCAATAATTTTTTCACTCTGTGTACCTTTCCCTGACCCCGGAGGACCGAAAATCACAACATTAAGCATGATGGTATAATTAGTTTTTAGTTATTTTTCGATGAAACCAGATCCCATTAAAGCACACACCTTTTTGCACCTGAACCATCAGGCACAAAAACCATCTCATTCGTTTAAAAAACAGAAATATGAGTTTTCCTACGTATGCTTAATTCTAAAAACCCGGTAAATAGTCGGTTGAGCCTCAGGAGGCTTACTTAACCAGGCTGTAAATATCGGGCAGATTGCGTCCATAGCCATCATAGTCCAGACCATATCCCACAATGAAGTCATTGGGAATTTCCAGTCCGATATAATCCAGCTTCACCTCCCGCTTACAAGCGTCGGGCTTGTAGAGCAAGGTGGCTACGATGACTTCGCTGGCTCCGGTCTGCAACAACTGCTTAACGCTGTTCTCAACGGTGACTCCCGTATCAACAATATCTTCCAGCAGCACCACGGTACGTCCTTTTAGCTCTTCGTTGAAACCAATCAACTCCTTAACTTTTCCGGTACTTCCCATTCCTTCGTAAGAAGCCAGTTTCACAAAACTAATCTGGCAAGGAAATTCGATAAGCTTCATCAAATCAGCCGAAAACATAAAGGACCCGTTAAGAATACATACCATTAATGGATTTTTATCCTTCAGGTCCCGATTGATTTTATCGGCCATTAACCATATAGCCCTCTTAATATCACTAGCCGGAATGGACAGACTAAACTCTTTATCTAAAAGTTGGATGCGCTTCATAGGTGCTTATTCGAAATAATGAAAAAACAAAAGTATAAAAAAAGAGGGATACCCGTTCATTAAAGGTTTACTTTTTGGCCAATAAAACTTAAAAACGTCTTTCACATACAATTGATTAGCCCATAAATCCCGCCCGCCAGATTTGTGCAGAAAAAGGAAAACTGCTATATTCGACCCGTCAAAAGCCTAACCTTAACCCTGTTTGCTTGATGAAACCACCTGCCATTCGCATCTTTGGAATATCCTCGTATGAGCGACCCATCCTTTTCTGTTTTTGCCTCTCTCTGATTTTTATGGCGCCCTCCAATGCGCAACACAGCTCGTTTAAAAGTCCCCTGGGGGGAATATTGGGCAGCAGCGGCGCTTTGGAAAAAAGCCCCTGGGCTATTTTCTCTAACCCGGCAGGACTTTCTGTGCTGAAGAAACCGGTTGGAGGCATAGGCTACCAAAATGATTTTTATCTCAAAGAACTCAGTACCCGCACAGCTTTTGCAAGCGTCCCCTTTCACGGCTCCATCTTCTCCGGCGCATTCACGCATTCCGGCTACCAGCATTTCAGGAAACAGCAATACCATCTGGCCCTTTCCAAAAACCTGGCTCCCTGGTTAAATATGGGCCTGCGCTTCAATTACCACCTTCGCTACCTAACTGGCCGTAAAAACCAGCGACTCCTCACTCTGGACGCCGGCTGGCAATTGGCGGCATCAGAGAAAATCCATTTGGGATTCCACGCCCTTAATCCTGCCCGCAGCCAATGGCACATAGAGGGCCAAAAGGAAAACCATTTGGTGGTATTGGCCACTTCGGTGGACTATAGGCCTGTATCGGACGTGCGACTGGAGGCGGGACTGGCCAAAAAATTGGCATTCCCTCCTACCCTTTCAATGATGGTGGAGAGTCAGGTCCACGAAGCAGTCACCATTAAAGGAACGGCCGTTTCAGCGCCCCTTCGCTTTGGATTGGGAACAGGCATCATATGGCAGTCCCTGGGATTTGAAATGGGGCTCATGCACCATGAAACGCTGGGCTTTTCATCCGCATTCGGCCTGCTTTACCATTTAAACCATACGACCAAAAAACCTTAGTAACCATGAAGTCTTTAACCCTATTTAGTTTTTTCCTGACGACCTTCTTAACCGGCCTTCAGGGCCAGTCGACCGAACAGATACAGCAACTGGCTGCTGAAATATTTGAAAACAGCACGGCTGCATCCGAACAGGAACCGGACTTTTCCTCCCTGACGGATAATTTGATTCAGCTGTATCAAAGCCCCATCAATATCAACCAAGCCCGGCGGGAAGATCTGGAAAAAATCTTTTTCTTAAGTGACAGCCAAATAGAAGCCCTTCTTTATCAGCGCTATCAACTTAAAAACTTTTATTCCATCTACGAAATGCAAAGCATTGAGGGCTTCTCAAGGCAAACATTGGAATGGCTCGAGCCACTGATCACCTTTGGTATTTCTGAACAATTGGCACCCGGCAGATTCCGGGCTAAAGGGGACCTGTTTGTCAGAGCTCAGACCTTATTGGAGACCCGGGCCGGATACCGGCAAAGGGAAGATGGCAGTAAGCCCTATCAGGGCTCTAAAATTAAACTCTACACCAGACTGGAGGTCCAGCCTGTCAAAGATCTTAAGATGGGGTTCATCGCTGAAAAAGACCAGGGGGAGCCCATGTTCAACCATCAGATAGGTACTGGATCATCTGGCGGGTTACTTATCCTGGCAACCGGACAAGGTTCTCAAACAAATCATTGTGGGTCAGTACAGAATGAGCGGCGGTCAGGGCCTGGCTCTGCAGACAGGTATGGCGCCCATCAAAAGCAGTGCTACCACATCCATCCGCAACCGCCAGGCCTCCTTCCGTCCTTCCTCTCTGCTTCAGAATACGGGGGATTGAGCGGCGTGCTCATGGACTTCGGAACCCGTGATCTTTCTATCACTCCGTTTATATCCATAAAAAAGGTGGATGGAAGACTGGACACGCTGGATAATGGCTCCACCATTATCACGAGCCTGAAAAACGACGGCTACCACCGGACCCTTACCGAGTTAAGTCAACGTAAGAATGTGCGGGAAGCGGTTTATGGACTTCAGGCTAAATACCACCTCAACCGTTTCATGATTGAAACGGGCTACCTACACTATCATCTGGCCAATCCGGTACTGCCCCCATCCGAGGTTTACAACCGGAATTACTTCAGTGGAAAGAGGCATCAAAACTTTTGGGTGGCCGGTGAAGGCAGCCTGTACAACCTTCACCTTTTTGGAGAACTGGCCTTTAACCCAAACGGAGCCCCTGCTGTTTGGGGCGGAATATTACTGCCGGTAAAATCGGTTGTGGATCTTTCACTGGGCTATCGGCGAATACCAATGGATTATCGGGCACCCTTGGGGGCTCCGTTGACCGAAGCCAGCGTGCCTGCCGGTGAAAGCGGATTATATATCGGCTGGCAAATGGATTTGCCGGCCAGTCTTACCCTCTCCGCCTATCTGGATTATTACCGACACAACTGGCTGCAATACCAAACGAGTGCACCGGCCAATGGCCATGACTTTCTGTGTGTTTTGAGTCACCAATCCTATAAAGAGTGGGAAAACACCTTGCGTTACCGCTACAGAAATAAGACCATTAACTTAACAACAAGCGACAGGGGAAAACCGGTAGGCAAGCGGACCCAGAACCAATGGCGCTTGCAAAGCAGATATCATACAGCGGCCAACTGGATTTTCACCTTGAGGGCTGACCTTCAGACGGTGAACAGGCCCGACCGGCCAAACCTTCCCAAAGGATTTTATCTGGGACAGGACATACGCTATGTCAGCGACAATAAAAAATGGAACATCACCACCCGTTACGCCTTATTTGATGCAGAGGAATATGACACCAGAGTGTATGCCTATGAACCGGATGTGCTCTACAGTTTTAGTACCCCGGCCTATTACGGGAGGGGCAGCCGGTGGCTCATTGTGGGTAAATGGACCATCCTGCCAAAGCTGGATCTTTGGGCCAGATATGCCCAATGGCAATACAGCAACCGCGAAAATATCAGCACCGGCCATGCTTTGATTGAAGGCAACAGGAGCAGGGAAATAAAATTTCAGGTTAGAAAGCGCTTCTAAGCGCTTTCTAATTACCGACTTCAGAAATAAATTTAATGCGGACCATGCGCACTTCCTCTTCCGAGAATTCATCTTCACCCAGCTCCTCTAAAGCCGTGGGGATGTCATCCGACTCGGCATCCTCTTTGAAATACAGGAATATGTCGTCTCGGTGGTCCTCATCCATCACCTGGTCAATGTGGTAATCAATATTCACCCGGGTACCACTGTAAACAATGGATTCCAGCTCTTTAAGCAAATCGTTCATTTCAATCCCCTTGCTTTCGGCTATATCGTCCAGCGAGACTTTACGATCGATGTTCTGAATGATGGAAATTTTCAGTTTCGACTTATTGGCCACCGATTTTACCACCAGGTCGATGGGACGCTCTATCTCGTTATCTTCAACATGGCTTTGAATCAGTTCGAGAAAATCATTACCAAAACGCTTGGCTTTACCCGCACCCACTCCCGGCATATTCTGGAGCTCGTCCATGGTAATGGGGTAATAGGTCGACATGGCCTCAAGGGAGGGATCCTGAAAAATAACAAAAGGAGGCAGATTGAGCTTCTTTGAAATGCGCTTTCGTAAATCCTTAAGCATGGAAAAAAGCTGAGGATCAACGGCTGCCGTACTGGCTCCGGTACGGGTTTCCTCCTCCATCTCATCATAATTATGGTTCCGCGTCAACATAATACTATAAGGAGCATCCAGATAGGCCCATCCTTTTTCACTCAGTTTCAGCAGCCCATAATTTTCAATTTCTTTGATAATCAGACCAGCCACCAAAGAATGGCGGATAACAGCGCTCCAGTAATGGACATCCTGGTCATCGCCTGATCCAAAAACTTCGAGCTCGTGATGGTTATAGGCCTTCAAAGCGGTGGTCGGCTTCCCGACAAGCATATCCACGACATACTCCGCTTTAAATTTCTCTTTAATATCCCGAACCACCCTTAACATCTTTACTATGGATTCCTTGCCTTCAAACTGCTCTTTGGGATGCAGGCAGTTATCACAGGAGTCACAATTATCCTCATGAAATGGCTCGCCAAAATAGTGCAAGAGCAGTTTTCTTCGACACAGGGAGGTCTCGGCATAAGCCACCGTTTCAAACAACAGTTGCTTACCAATTTCCTGTTCCGCCAAAGGTTTACCCTGCATGAATTTTTCGAGCTTCTGAATGTCTTTATAGCTATAAAAAGTGATGCAACGTCCTTCACCGCCATCGCGACCGGCGCGACCGGTTTCCTGGTAATAGCCTTCCAGACTTTTTGGGATATCGTAGTGCATAACAATGCGTACATCGGGCTTATCAATACCCATTCCAAAAGCAATGGTGGCCACAATGATATCGACCTCCTCATGCAAAAACTTATCCTGATTACCCGATCGGTGGAGGCATCCATGCCTGCATGATAGGCCAGGGCCTTCAGGCCATTAACCACCAGCATTTCGGCCAGCTCCTCCACTTTTTTGCGGCTCAGGCAATAGATGATGGTGGATTTGCCGGCATTTTCCTTTAATATCCGAATGATTTCTTTAGAAGCGTTGACTTTGGGGCGCACCTCATAATACAGGTTGGGTCTGTTAAAAGAGGATTTGAAAACATGCGCTTTCAACATGCCCATTGTTTTTTGAATATCGTGCTGCACCTTCGGCGTGGCCGTAGCTGTGAGTGCTATAACCGGCGCTTCCCCAATTTCATTGATAATGGGCCGGATGCGGCGGTATTCAGGCCGGAAATCATGTCCCCACTCAGAAATGCAATGGGCCTCATCTACCGCATAAAAGGATATCTTTACCTGCTTCAAAAAGAGAATGTTCTCTTCCTTCGTGAGCGATTCGGGGGCCACATAAAGCAATTTGGTCTTACCGGCCATCACATCTTCCTTCACCTGCATAATGGCAGACTTGGTCAGAGAAGAATTCAGGAAATGGGCCACCCCGTCATCTTCACTGAAATTACGCATGGCATCTACCTGATTCTTCATCAAAGCTATCAGGGGAGATATAATAATGGCAGTACCTTCTAAAATCATTGCAGGCAACTGGTAGCAAAGCGACTTGCCTCCACCCGTTGGCATCAGAACAAAAGTATCATTCCCTGCAAGTACATTTCGGATAATCTCATCCTGGTTCCCTTTAAAAGTATCAAAACCAAAATGCTGCTTCAAATAGGCATTTAAATCAATATGCTTTGTCATAACAAGGCTTGCGTTGTTCTCTTTTATGTGTGTGCAGTCCGTTCAATAATAATAGTATCATGTACTATTTTCAAAAAAAACAAACAAATATAACAGAAATAAGTGGTTCTGTCATCCCGAAATATCACTTCATCAACAAAATGCAAACATCCCCTTGCTATTTTTCCACTTTTAGAATGACTGCAAAGGAACATGAAGTTATAAAAAGTTTTAGCCATTCACAACATCCCCTTTGATAAAAAAAACAAAGCCCTTGTCAAGCCGAGCTTTCAAGTACCAGAATACTTTAATAAAGTAAAAATAAATCATTGCCATCCTCCATAATTTGCAGATCAAGCTGGAAAGGAATATTTTTACCCATGAAACAAACCATTCTACCATGCCAAAAAATCATTTTATGCGGTTGACTTTTACAGTTTCCATGCTGTTGACCACCTTGCTATTTGCTTGCCAATCGCCCCAAACCCCAAAAAACCAGGTCACCTTTTATATAGGTACCTACACCAACGGCAGTTCAGAGGGCATTTACAAGGCCCTGTTTGACACCGTAACAGGCCATATCTCCGAGCTACAACTGGCGGCCAGACTCAACAACCCAAGTTTTCTGACCATCTACCAAAAAGAAAAATTATTGGTAGCAGTCAGCGAAAGAGATGGCAGCCAAGCCAATGTATTCAGTTATGAAATCCATCCTATATCGGGGGAATTAAGCCTGCTCGATTCGGTAGCAACTGGCGGACAAGCCACCTGCTATATAAGCATGGTTCATAAAAATCTGGTAGCCATTGCCAACTATGTCTCCGGAGACGTCTCCTTTATTCCCTACAGCAACAAAGGAACCTTTGAATCGCCGGTCACCACCTTTAAACACAGCGGAACAGGACCGGTTACTGACAGACAGGAAGCCCCGCACGCCCATTCCATTCTGGCCGATCCCAACGGATCCTATATATACGCGGCTGATTTGGGAGCCGATAAGGTGATGGTTTATGAACTGGACCAACAGGAAATAAGAGCTGCGGGAACTATTTTGATGACACCCGGGGCGGGACCAAGACATCTGGCCTTTTCACCTTGTGGCCAACAAATGGCGCTTCTGAATGAATTGAACCATACGGTAATAACCTTCTCAAAAGATGAGAAGGGCGCATTTACCAACCAAACAGCCACCGTTCAACTTCTGCCGGATTCATTGCACAGGGGAAATAAATCGGCTGACATCCACTACTCGCCGGATGGCCGCTTTTTATATGCATCGGTAAGAGCGATTGACGAAGTAACTGGGGTGGACAAAATTGAGGTAATGGATGTAACAGACAAAGACAGCGCTCCCCTTCGCGTCGGTTCAGAAGAAAGTGGCATCCACTATCCCCGTAATTTCTCTATCGATCCATCCGGCCAATTTCTTTTGGTAGCGAATAAAAACAGTCATTTAATTACGGTGTATGAAAGGGACCAAAACACCGGACAATTAACACCCATCGATGCCTCTCTTGAATTGGACAGTCCCGTATGCATTCAATTTTATTAGTCAATTATTTTGAGCCATAAGCCACCTTCCGTCCACCTTGAGCATTTTAGAGCTCAATCGTTAACCAGATCGAAAGAGAACCGGCTCTATCTGGAAAGATTGCGCAAGCGAAAGCCGGGCGATCTGGACCAGGCAACCCTTGATCTGCACCAAAAAGCTTTCTCCCACATAGATTGTCTGGATTGTGCCAACTGCTGTAAAACGACCAGTCCCATTGTTATCGACCGCGACATAGATCGTTTGGCAAAGCGTCTGAAAATGAAACCCTCACAGGTGGTGGACCAATACCTTAGGTTGGATGAGGACGGGGACTATGTTTTCAGGCAGGCCCCTTGTCCCTTTCTGATGCCCGACAACTACTGCATGGTATACGAAGACAGGCCCAGGGCCTGCCGGGAATATCCGCACACCGACAGAAAACGCTTTCATCAGATACTCAAACTTACTTATAAGAATACGCTGGTATGTCCGGCTGTTTTGGAGGTTGTAGAAGGATTAAAGGAAAAATACAGTCCCTAGAAAGAAAAAAAATCACGCAAAGCGCCCATCAAAACAATGAAATACTATTTTTACCGTTTAAAGAACGTACCCAAGAACTAACAAATTGAAAAATATCCACAAATACTTTTTCACGATATTGTTGGTGGCACTGAGTTATAGCGGACAGGCCCAAAGAGGTGGCGAAAGCACCTTTGGCTTGTTGCATTTAACCCAGTCGGCCAAAATGGCTTCACTCGGTGGCAATCAGGTGGGACTGGCAGGTAATGACCTGGCCATGCTCCTGCACAATCCGGCCATCCTCGATTCATCTTTTTCCCAACAGGTATCCATGAGTTACGTGCCGTACATGGCCGACATCAGTTATGGTTTTGGCGGCATTGCCTGGCATTTTGATCAGGCGGGCACCTTTGCTTTGGGCTTTCACCACATCGGACATGGCGATTTCATTGCTGCCGAAGAAAGCGGACTCATCACCGGCAGCTTCACCGCCGGCGAATCCATGGTACAATTAAGCTACAGTCGGCCGCTCAGTCCACGCCTCACCGCAGGTCTCTCCATCAAACCTGTTTTCAGCCGCATTGAGGCCTACCATTCCTGGGGAATAGCCACAGACTTAGGTTTATTTTACAAAAGCATGGACCAGCTGTTTCAGGCAGGTATAACTTTACGAAACTATGGCCGGCAATTAACGGCCTATGACAACGCTCCTTTAGAAACGCTTCCGGCAGATTTGCAAGTGGGCTTGTCACAGAAACTGGAACATGCCCCTTTTCGCTTTTCATTGACGGCACAGGACCTCTTTTCCGGATCTCTTCAGTACACCCTGCCCGAATCAGAGCAAGGCGCTTCCAACACCTTTCTGGAAGAGGACAATACCTTTGAAAAGGTAGCACGACACCTGGCCATAGGGGTAGAGTTTGTTCCCTCTGGAAACTTTTATGTGGCCGGAGGCATCAATCCCCGTCGCAGGGCCGAGTTGAAAATGGCCAATAAACCTTCAACCGTTGGGTTCACCTGGGGCTTTGGCATCAAAATCTACAAATTCAATTTCTCCTACGGCTCCGGTCGTTACCACCTGGGAGGCACTTCCAACCACTTTTCCATCACCACCAACTTGTCCGCCTTCTAGTGTCAATTTTCCTCGCCTTTCAAAATTTCAGAAATTTTATAACTTTACGGGCCAATATCGATCCGGTTGATTAACGACTGATCGTCTTCCATGCATACACCCATTTTTTATGTCGAAAAACATTCAAAACATCATCATTGCCATAGACGGGCATTCCTCCTGCGGAAAAAGCACCGTGGCCAAGGATCTTGCCAAAAAATTTGACCTGACCTATATCGATACGGGTGCCATGTACCGGGCGGTGACCCTTTTTGCCAGGCAAAAAGGGTTGATTTCGGATGGACAAGTCCACACCGACGCCCTCCAAAACCAAATTGGCAACATCCATGTGGAATTGCGCAAAAATCCAACCAGCAAACAAGTGGAGACCTTCCTCAACGGAACCAATGTGGAGGCGCAAATCCGCACCCTTGAAATAAGCAAGCATGTGAGTGCCATAAGTGCTTTGGCTTTTGTCCGAAAAAGAATGGTGGAATTGCAACAGGAAATGGGCAAGGCCGGAGGCGTCGTATTGGATGGTCGCGATATTGGTACCGTTGTTTTTCCCGACGCCCACCTCAAAATATTCATGACAGCCTCACCCGAAATACGGGCCCAACGTCGCTTTGATGAAATGCAGGAAAAAGGGGAAGCCGTCACCTTTAAAGAAATCCTGGACAACGTCGTTTTGCGTGATCATTTAGACAGCACCCGCAAAGAAAGCCCCTTGAAACAAGCAGAGGACGCATGGGTACTCGACAACAGCCACTTGTCGCGTCAGGATCAGCTGGACTGGATATTGGATCGCTTGCAGAAAAACGGTTGGCTATAGAGGAGACTTGTGTATGAATGCGGAAAGAAAGCCTACCACGACTATCGTTATTGACGCAAAATCAGGATTTTGTTTTGGGGTGTCCAAGGCCATAAAAACGGCAGAGGCGCATCTGCAAAAGGGGGGCGAACTGACGAGTCTGGGCGACATCGTCCACAACGAGGAAGAAATCAAACGGCTCAGAGAAAAAGGATTGCACAGTGTTGGTCTGTCAGATTTATCCACCTCCAACAGTCCAAAAGTATTGTTCAGAGCCCATGGAGAGCCCCCTTCCTCCTACGAAACCATCAAAGCCGCCGGGAAAGAAATCATCGATGCCACTTGTCCGGTCGTCCTCAAACTCCAACAGCGCATTTTCAAAGCCTGGCAAGAGATAAAAATGGTCAAAGGGCAAATTGTCATCTACGGCAAGAAAAACCACGCCGAAGTCATTGGTCTCAGCGGACAAACCAACAACGAAGCCATTGTGGTGCAATCATCGGCCGACCTCCACCTGGTGGATGCCAGCAAAAAAACCATCCTTTTTGCCCAAACCACCATGAGCCAAAGTGGCCTGGAGGAAATGGAAGGATGGCTTAGAGCGCACCTCCACAACCCTCAGGATTTAACGGTGCATAAAACCATTTGTGCGCAAGTGGGCAACCGGGTCCCTCATTTAAAAGAATTTGCCAAACAATATCAAGTGATTATTTTTGTGGGAGGAAGAAAGAGCAGCAACGGCAAAGTCCTTTATGAAGTTTGCCGGTCGGTCAACCCCCATTCCCATTTCGTTTCCGGCATAGAGGAGATTCAACCCTCCTGGTTGAATCCGGCACCGGCATCCATTGGTATTTGTGGCGCCACCTCAACCCCCCAATGGCTGATGGAACATGTAGCGGAGAAAGTCCATTCCTTGTTAAGCCAGGATCTGCCATGAAACCTGGCCCTTAACCACATTTATTATCAACATTTAAAAACAATTTGACATGGGTCCCTTAAAAAAAATCGCAGTACTGACATCAGGAGGTGATGCTCCCGGCATGAATGCAGCCATACGCGCAGTTGTGCGGGGCGCCATTTATAACAAATTGGAAGTCATGGGGGTCATCCGTGGATTTGAAGGACTGATAGAAAACGATTTAATTCCCATGGACTCCAAATCGGTGAGTAACATCATTCAACAAGGCGGCACCATTCTCAAATCGGCCCGCAGCAAGGAGTTCATGACCAAGGAGGGTCGTCAGATCGCCTACGATAATTTAAAACAACACCACATTGACGCGCTGATTGTTATCGGTGGTGATGGCACATTTACCGGGGCCCGCGTTTTTAGTCAGGAATTCAACATCCCCACCGTGGGTATTCCCGGCACCATCGACAACGATCTGTATGGCACCGACTACACCATTGGTTATGACACAGCCCTGAACACCGTTATTGAAGCCGTGGACAAAATCAGAGACACGGCCAGTGCCCACAGCCGCCTCTTCTTCATTGAAGTGATGGGTCGGGACGCCGGATTTCTGGCTTTACGCAGTGCCATTGCCTCCGGTGCGGAAGCCGTTCTGGTCCCCGAAATCAGTACAGATTACAAAAAGCTGGATGCTTTTTTAAAAAACAGTTACAACAAGGAAAAATCCTCAAGCATTGTATTGGTAGCCGAAGGCGACAAAATAAGCGGAGGTGCCATCAAAGTAGCGGAGCGTGTCGACAAAGAGCACCCCGATTACAATGTAAGGGTCACCATCCTGGGACATATTCAGCGCGGAGGGTCACCCTCGGCTTTTGACCGGGTAGCCGCCTCACGAATGGGCGTATCGGCCGTGGAAGCACTGCTGGACGACCAAAAAAGCGTCATGATTGGCATGGTCAACAATGAAATTGTCTATGTCCCCTTTAACCAGGCTTTGAAACATAAAAAACCACTCAACCCGAGATTGCTGGAACTCATTGAGATTCTATCCATCTAACTGTTTATTGACATTATCCAAACATAAAAAAGCCGGCCTCGCCGGCTTTTTTCATGGTACTTACCGGCCGTCCTTCCTGAAATTCAGCCGCTTCTCAACAATAGAACGCCAGCTAATAATCGGCCCTATCTGTGGATAAAGAAACGGAGGAGGTAACACCAGGCGGTCAGTTCATCCAGTCTTACAGGCTTAATAGAAAAGTCCATCCTTCAAAAGCAGGTTTAAATTCGTGTGCGATAACGAAGACTCAGAAAACCATTTAATTTACTATGCTACAGCTATTTACATAGTTTTAATTCGTTAAATATTCTTAACAACAGGAAAATAACACGGAAAGAATTCCTTATCAAAACCAGAAAGTATATCTTTGTCAATGCCAAACCGAAGACAAAACACGTTATTAAAATTCATTCTAAACAAGCAAAACCACCCGTTTAAAACCCAGTCTTCAATCCTTTTTTTTTGATTAAACACCTATTATTAAACAAGTTAATTACAAATACTGTTTTTCAAACCTCTACCCGGAAGACCCCAATCATCTTTTCTTATTTTTCGGCTGGAAAAAAGAAACAGAAATAACCGTTATCGATAACGGTAAATCACACGAAAAACAATAGACCACTCATAAAACCTTTAAAAATGCAACTCAATCGTCAAACAGCAACTGAAGCCAAAAGCTATCCCACCAGAATCCTTCAGTTTGGAGAAGGAAATTTCTTAAGAGCTTTTACCGACTGGATCGTGGATCGCATGAACAAAACCATTGATTTCAATGCGGGCATTGATGTGGTGCAACCACTGGCCAACGGCATGGTGGACATGCTCAATGCGCAGGATGGACTGTACCATGTCTATTTGAAAGGTATTAAAGACGGGCAAGCCATTCAGGAGTTTAGCCTGATTGATTGCATCAATGACGGCATCAACCCCTATTCGGAATTTGATAAATATGAGGCTTCTGTATTGAATCCCGATTTGCGCTTCGTATTCTCCAATACCACCGAGGCAGGTATCAGCTGGGACGAAAGCGACCGTCTGAACATGACGCCGCAAAACTCCTTTCCCGGAAAAGTAACGGCCTTACTGCACAAACGTTTCAAAGCCTTCAACGGGGATGTTTCCAAAGGATTGATCTTTTTCACCTGTGAGCTGATCGACCGAAACGGGGACATGCTCAAAAAAATCGTCCTGCAACACGCCGAAAACTGGCAGCTTGAAGCCGGATTTATCAACTGGGTCAATGAGGCCTGCTGTTTCTGCAACACCTTGGTGGACCGCATCGTCCCGGGATTTCCCAAAGACGACATCAAAGAAATCCAAAAGGAAATCGGTTTTGAAGACAACCTGGTGGTTGTGGGTGAGTACTTTCATTTCTGGGTGATTGAAGCCCCTGACTGGGTCAAAGCAGAGTTCCCTGCCGAAAAAGCCGGACTGGATGTCAAATTTGTTAAAGACATGACCCGCTACCGGGAACAAAAGGTGCAGGTACTTAATGGCTGCCACACCGGCAGTTACGCCGTATCTTTTCTGAGTGGCATCGACACCGTGCGCGAAGCCTTTGAAAATCTGGAAACAGGCGAGTTTATGCGGGATTTGGTTTACGACGAGGTGTTACCGGCGCTGGAGGGGCCCGACACGGAACTCAAGTCTTTCGCCAAAAAAATCCTGGAACGTTTCCGCAATCCCTATATCCGTCACCAATGGCAAAGCATTGCACTCAATGCCATGAGCAAATGGGAAACCAGAAACCTGCCTTCGTTGTTACATTACTACGACACCCACCAAATGTTGCCCCAAAAGCAAGTCTTTTCCCTGGCAGCCATGATTGCCTATTTTAAAGGGGAAGTCAACGGCAAACATTACCAGGTACAGGAAGACAAGTGGATCATTGATTTTTACAAACAGGCATGGGAAGCCTGTGATGGTCGCCCCATCTCCATTTACCAACTGGTGGAGAAGGTGCTGCAACTGGACAAGATATGGAAGCAAAACCTGAACGAAGTGCCCAACCTGACCATTTCGGTGAGCCATTATTTGTTCCTGATTGAGCAGGTGGGTATGCGCAAGGCCGTGAAGGCTGTTTTAAACAAAAACAACCCCTTGATGCAGATGTCGTAAGGACCGAATTTAAAAGGCTTGCCTTTGACGTTAACGTATGAAAGACGGAAAAAATGGTTCTTTGCTAATGAAACTAAATACAAGAATATGTCAAAATTCTTATTAATACATCCCGATGATAATGTAGCCGTTTGTCTGGAAGCCGGCGCCCCCGGCGACCAGGTGACCGTTGGGGAATATTCCGTAACGCTTCTGGAAGCCATTCCGGTGGGACATAAAGTGGCACTGGTCAACATCGAAGCGAAGCAGGACATCATTAAATACGGGGCACCCATCGGACATGCTCTGGAAAACATGGAGCCGGGCAAGCATGTGCACACGCACAATTTAAAGACCAACTTATCGGACAACCTCCAATACGAATTCAGACAGAAACTCCAGGCCCCCCGTTACGAGAAGCGCGACCTGACTTTCAACGGTTTTAAGCGATCAAACGGCAAAGTGGGCATTCGCAATGAACTGTGGATTGTGCCCACAGTAGGCTGTGTCAATGGTCAGGCCCAACAAATCATCGATTTATTTAAGCAGGAGATGAACCCCACCGATATTGACGCGGTGGAAGTGTTCAAACACAGCTACGGCTGCTCGCAGCTGGGCGACGACCATGTAAATACACAGAAGGCCTTGGCCGACCTGATTAACCATCCCAATGCGGGCGGCGTTCTGGTGATCGGACTGGGTTGTGAAAACAACCAGATTTCGCATCTAAAGAAATTCATTGGCGACTATGACGAATCAAGGGTGCGCTACCTGGTGGCTCAGGATGTGGAGGACGAGGTGGAAACCGGATTGGAAATGCTCAAAGAGATTTATGCCCTTATGCGCCGGGATCAGCGGGAACCGCCCCCCTTTCTGAATTGAAGGTGGGGTTAAAGTGTGGTGGCTCGGACGGTTTCTCGGGCATTACGGCCAATCCGCTGGTAGGGGTCTTTTCCGACTTTCTGATAGCACAAGGGGGGACCACCATTCTGACCGAAGTGCCGGAGATGTTTGGTGCGGAGACGCGCTTAATGGAGCGGGCGGAAAACGCCACGGTTTTTGAAAAAACCGTGGGGCTTATCAATGGCTTTAAAGATTACTATAACCAACACCATTTGCCCATCTATGAAAACCCTTCACCGGGCAACAAGGACGGCGGAATTTCCACCCTCGAGGACAAATCGCTGGGCTGCACCCAAAAAGGCGGAACAGCGACTGTAGTAGATGTTTTGGCCTATGCCGAGCCGCTTAAAAAGAATGGCCTCAACCTGCTTTCGGCCCCGGGCAATGACCTGGTGGCCGCTTCCGCCTTAGGCTTCAGCGGATGCCAGTTGGTATTGTTCACAACGGGCCGGGGAACCCCATTTGGCAGTTTCATCCCTACCATGAAAATATCGACCAACAGCGCCCTTTTCAACAAAAAGCGCAACTGGATCGATTTCAATGCGGGCCAATTACTGGAAGACAAAACCATGGACGACTTGCTGGAAGAATTTATCCAATACCTGATTGCTGTCGCCAGCGGCGAAAAACTGCGACACGAGGAAAGTGGCTTTAAGGAAATCGCCATTTTCAAGACCGGCGTTACGTTATAATAACACTATTAAATGGAGGGGGAAGAAAAGGGCCGGTTCAGAAATAAAACCAGCCCTTTTCGCATACTTTTTGGGGCTGTAGCACAATGGATCAAATAGAAATCATGCGGGCAATTAAGATATCGCCTTCCCAAATAAAAAGCCAGAGCCCTCTTAAAGTCCCATTTTCTTGAGAAAATGATCCATCACCTCATTTAAATCGGGCTGTCCAATTTCCTGCAAATCATAATGCACACGGGTTACCGGCTTGTTAATCTTCACCACCCGACTCAAATCAATGGGTGTGCCAATAATGACCGCGTCACAGGGTGTGGCATTAATCGTCTTTTCCAAATCCCGCACCTGCTCGTTGCCATAACCCATGGCAGGAAGTAAGACCCCAATCTCCGGATAAAGCTCAAAAGTGCCTTTCAATTTACCCACGGCATAGGGACGCGGATCAACAATTTCGGCAGCCCCGAATTTTTGAGCCGCCACCATTCCGGCACCAATTTTCATTTCGCCATGGGTCAGCGTTGGACCATCCTCAACCACCAGCACCCGTTTTCCGGTAATTAATTCGGGATGATCAATGCGGATGGGGGAGGCGCCATCAATGACCGTGGCCTTGGAATTGGCCATTCGGATATTTTTGCGCAGCAGCTCAATATCTGAACCATCGGCACTGTCCATTTTATTGATGACCACCACATCGGCCATTCTCAGATTAACTTCTCCCGGGTAATAATTCAACTCATGTCCCGCTCTGTGCGGGTCGGTCACCGTTATGGTCAGGTCGGGCCGGTAAAACGAAAAATCATTGTTGCCCCCATCCCACAAAATCACATCGCAGCCATCCGGATCCTTCTCGGCAGCGCGGAGAATGGCCTCGTAATCCACACCGGCATAAATCACATTGCCGCGTACCACATGGGGCTCGTACTCCTCCATTTCTTCAATGGTACACCGATGGTCCTCCAAATCCTTTAAAGTCGCGAAACGCTGCACCCTTTGTTTGGCCAAATCCCCATAGGGCATGGGATGACGAATGGCCACCACTTTGAGCCCTTTCTCCATTAAGATTTCAATCACCCGACGGGAGGTTTGACTCTTTCCACATCCTGTGCGTACAGCCCCCACCGCAATCACCGGCTTGGTACTTTTAATCATGGTATCATTGGGACCCAACAATTTGAAACCGGCACCGGCCGCATTCACCACTGCCGAAACCCCCATGACCCGGGAATAGTACATCACTGTAGGAGAAGACACAATCATCTATACCGTATTCATGGATCAATCGTGGCAACTCGGCCTCTCCATAAATCGGAATTCCCTCGGGATATAAGTCCCCCGACAGTTCGGGCGGATATTTTCGTCCGTCAATATCAGGAATTTGAGCGGCCGTAAAGGCCATCACCTTGTAATCGCTATTATCGCGAAAGAAGGTATTGAAGTTATGGAAATCTCTTCCGGCAGCACCAATGATGATTACTTTTCTCATACAGTCGGTTTTTTATGAGGGTAAGACAATAATTTATTTTACCAACCTTCTCCTTGACCTAAACCGATCAAAGACAGCTAAAATTGGTCATTTTCAAGCATCACTCATTAAAGGTAAATAATGCCGTCTGACAAAAAATAGTCATTTGTCATGTTTCAACCTGTTAAGAAACAGATGAAGAGCTTCATTAATTTCGGCATTTATTTTGTATATTACAAGGTTAACCAAGCAAGAGAGATATGAACTATTTGGCGCATCTGTATTTATCGGGCCCCGCTGCAGGCATCAAAGTCGGGAATTTCATCGGCGACTACGTGAAGGGCAGTCGGCACAACCGCTATGCGCCCGAGATTCAGAAGGGCATTTTAATGCACCGTCAAATAGATTCCTTTATGGACAGCCACCCGGTAGCCCGTGAAAGCGCCGCTGTCTTTAAGCCGCAATACCGCCGTTATGCCTCGGTGGTGATCGATATCATTTACGACCATCTGCTGGCGGCTAATTGGAGCCGGTACAGCGAAGCGTCACTGCACCATTTTGTTTCCGATGCCCATAAAATACTTCTCAAACACTACTTTATTCTCCCGGGCGTGGTCAAGCAGTTTCTGCCCTTTCTGATTAAGAGTCGACGCATGGAGCACTACCGCCTCACGAGTGGTGTGGAGCGCACCCTAAAAATCATGGCCGCTCATTCTTCGCTGCCCGACCATAGCCAATGGGCCATTGAACAGCTCCATACCCATTACGATGTTCTCAATCAGCAATTCAACAGCTTTTTTGAAGAAGTCATGGTGATGTGCGAGCTCTACCTCGCCGAAGAGCTCATTCAGAAGCAGGCCATATAGCCCGGACCATCCGGTCGCGGCCCGACAAGTCTTTCCTGAGCACTATTTGTTCAAATCCAAGTTTTTGGAGCAGGGCACAAACCTCCTGGCCGTAGGCTCATTGATCTCAAAATAAAGGCAACCATCTGGTAACAAACACGTCGTGGCCATTTGGGCAATGACCCGATAAAACAAAAGGGGCGTATCATCCGCCACAAAAAGGGCCAGATGTGGCTCATGCTCCAGCACATTCTGCGCCATTTTCGTCTGCTCACTTTGGGTCACATAAGGCGGATTGCTAATTACCACATGTCTGGGAGCCAAAGGATACTTCTGATAGTTCAAAACGTCGCGCAGCTGAAAATCCACTTCCACATGGTTCAGCAGCGCATTCCCCCTGGCTGTTTCAAGTGCCTCAGCCGAGATGTCCCAGGCCTCAACACGCGCCCAAGGCCGGTTTTTCTTTAGGGCAATGGGAATGCACCCGCTGCCCGTGCCAATATCAAGGATTTCAAGAGGAGCCTTGGACCCACCCGAGGAACGATCCAGGGGAGCCTCCTCCAGTATCCAGGTCACCAATTCTTCTGTCTCCGGTCGGGGAATGAGCACATGCGGATTCACCTTAAAAACCATATCCATAAAATGGGTTTGTCCCAATACGTACTGCAAGGGCTCGTGCCCTTGCAGTCGGACAACCGCCTCATGAATGAATGCCACCTCCTCATTGCTGAGCTTCTCCTCCCCCTTCATCATCAAATCAAGCCGGGCGTATCCACGTAAGTGATCGAAAATCAACCCCACAAATGACTGCAGCTCATTGGCTCAACAACTTTCTTCAAATTCGACTGTATGTAAGCAGCTAGTTCTTTGACAGATGGCATATTAATTCAGATAAGAAACGGATGACTTGAAAAAAGAAACAATCCGGCATAAAAATAAACATTATCTTAGCAAAACAAACCAGGCGCCAGCTGTTTTGATCAATATTAACAAGCGTGGAAGGCGCTTACAACATATCTCATGAGTCATCATACCACAACCGACATCCAATACATGCAACGTTGCCTGAATTTGGCGCGACTGGGCGAAGGGAAGACCTATCCCAACCCCATGGTCGGCTCCGTCATTGTGCACAAGGGACAAATAATAGGTGAAGGCTATCACCGTAAGGCCGGTGGTCCCCACGCAGAAGTGTGGGCCATCAACTCAGTGGCCAATCAGGATCTGCTTAAGGCCTCCACGCTCTATGTGAACCTGGAACCCTGCTCGCATTACGGTCAAACGCCCCCCTGCTCCCTGCTCATTCAGCAGAAAAAAATCCCCAGGGTGGTGATTGGTTGTGGGGACTCCTTTTCAAAAGTCGCTGGTCGCGGCATCCGGCAATTGGAAGCAGCCGGTGTGGAAGTCACCACAGGCATTCTGGAGCAGGAAAGCCGGGAGCTCAACCGTCGGTTTTTCACCTTTCATGAGGCCAAACGTCCCTACATCATCCTCAAATGGGCCGTTACACGCGATGGCTTTTTGGATATTGACCGGGAAGTGGTCAAAGGCAATCGTCCCACCTGGATCACCAATGAACATGCCCGCCGCATGGTTCACCAATGGCGCAGCAGAGAGCAGGCCATCCTGGTCGGTTCCACCACCGCCCTCAAAGACAACCCCTCGCTGACGGTGCGCGACTGGACGGGCCCGCATCCCTTGCGACTGGTGCTCGACAGAGGTAATATCTTGCCGGACCACCTGGCCCTTTTCGATGGCGAAAGTCCGACCCTGCTCTTTTGTTCAGCAAAAAAAGCAGACAACAAACAGGCGGAAAAAATAGTGATCCCCGCCGATAAAGAACCGGTCAATGCCATTCTGGAAGAGTTGTATAAGCGTCACATACAATCCCTCATCGTGGAAGGCGGCGCTCAACTGTTAAAGGCCTTTATTGAGAAAGGCCTTTGGGACGAGGCACGGGTTTTTGTGGGCGACCAATGGTTCCAGAACGGCATTGAAGCGCCACAATTGCACCTGACGCCCCTTCAAAGTGAAAAATTTGGCAACAGCGAAATGTTTATGTACCGAAATATTTAGTACATTAGTGATGAACATCTACTAACCAGCCAATATGGAGAGCCTGCAAAACATCCTTAACATAGTCAACCCCTTCATTATGGGGATTTATGTAATAAGTATTCTGTTTGTTGTAGTGTTCACTGTTCTTGAAAACCGCAATCCCCTTAAAACCATTTCCTGGGTACTGGTACTGATCATGCTGCCCGTAATTGGTTTTGTTTTCTTCATTTTTTTCGGCCAGAATTTTCGCAAAGAAAAAATCATTGCCCGGAAAGGACTGCGAAATGTGGATTTACTTTCTAATTTGGCACATGCACAGATACACCGCATTTCGGAGGGTGAAATGTTCGATAATCAGGCACTGGAGCAGCACCGCAATCTGATAACTATGCTGCTGAACAACAGCAATGCGGTGGTGACCATTGGCAACAGAGTAAAAATTCTACAAAATGGAACAGACACTTTCGACGCCATTCTGCAAGCCCTGGAAAGTGCCAAAAAATTCATTCACCTGGAATATTACATTTTTGACAATGACGAAATTGGGGGAAAAATAAAAGAAATTCTTAAGCGTAAAACGGCTGAAGGGGTTGAAGTACGCATGATTGTGGACGATGTGGGCAGTTGGGAATTAAAAAAACCTTTTTTCAAGGAAATGTGGGATGCCGGCATCCAGGCCTACTCTTTTCTTCAGGTACGCTTCCCCAACCTCACCAGCAAAGTGAATTACCGCAACCACCGAAAAATTCTCATCGTAGATGGCTATACGGGATTTATTGGCGGCATTAATATTGCCGACCGCTACAAATATGGCAGTGAGAAGTACGGGATTTGGCGCGACACCCATGTGAAGATTGAAGGCGATGCAGTCAATACGCTCCAAACCGTTTTTCTCACCGATTGGTTTTTTGTCAGCCAGACAGAGATCCACGACCGCAAATACTTCCCTACCAAAGAACCGGCGGGCCAAAAAATGGTGCAAATAGTGGCCAGTGGTCCGGATTCCGACTGGCCCGCTATCATGATGGGTATTTTCCAGGCCATTGCCTCTGCCAGAAAGTACGTCTATATTGCGACGCCCTATTTTATGCCCAGCGAAAGCGTCCTGCTGGCCCTGAAAACCGCTGCTCTGGGCGGGGTTGATGTGCGTATTTTAATACCGGAACGCAGCGATGCCTTTGTTACGCTGCTCTCCTCCCGCTCCTTTATTCGCGAAATGCTGGATGCGGATGTAAAATTCTACTTCTACCAAAAAGGATTTTTACACTCCAAAGTCATGATTGTCGATAATTCCCTGGGCGTTGTAGGTTCGGCCAATATGGATTTCAGAAGTTTTGAGCAAAATTACGAGGCGACAGCTTCATTTTTGATGAACTGACGGCGATGGAACTTAAACACACTTTTATTGAAGATCTCAAAGACAGTCGAGAAATCACCCTGAACGAATGGCCCTTGCGCCCCAAGATTCAGAAGATTAAGGAGTCCTTTGCCCGACTGGTCAGTCCGCTGCTTTAGTCCCCCAACAACGCCGCATCGTAATTACCACCACTGATGATCATGCCCACCCGTTTACCCTCAAAATAGCTCCGGTTTTCGAGCAAGGCAGCCAGGGGGACGGCCGAAGAGGGCTCCGCCAAAATGGCCGCATGCTTCTTCAAAAGCACCATGGCCGCCTTAATAGAACTTTCAGAGGCGGTGAAAATATCATCCACATGGCTTCTAATAATTTCCCAGGTGAGATCACTTAGTGAAGTACGCAAGCCATCTGCCATCGTCTCAGGGTTATCCGAAAGAAAAAGCTTTCCGGCTTTCAAAGAGCGACAGGCATCATCGGCATTTTTGGGTTCTGCGCCAATAATTTGGGCATCCGGACAAAGTGCTTTGGCCGAAATGGCCGTTCCGCTCATCAAGCCCCCGCCACCAACAGGCGCCATAACCACATCCAGCGGCCCCACCTCCTCCAGCAACTCCTTGGTCGCCGTGCCCTGACCGCAAACCACATTGAAATTATTATAGGGATGAATAAAGGTGGCCCCCGTCTCTGCCACCACCTTGGCCAGCGTTTGCTCTCTGGCTTCCAGAGTGGGTTCACAAAAAGTAATAACACCACCGTATGTCCTGACGGCTTCCACCTTCACGGCAGGTGCCGTATCGGGCATCACAATATGGGCCTTAACGCCCTTCAAAGAAGCGGCCAGGGAAAGCGCCGCCGCATGATTGCCCGAAGAATGCGTGGCCACGCCATGGACCAGCTGTTGGTCGGACAAGGACAGAATGGCATTCAGCGCCCCCCGAAACTTAAAAGCCCCCGCTTTTTGCAGGTTCTCACACTTAAAAAACAAGCGGGCCTTAAACAATTCATTCAAGGCACTGCTCTCTATAACTACTGTATGCCTGACAAAGGGTCGGATGCGCTCATGGGCCGCCTTCACATCTCTAAAAGTTGGTACAATCATATGGGCATGTATTAAAGAAGGGTTAAAGATAGTAAGAATACTATACCTTAACCCTCCTGCTAATAATGGATAATTCTTCTAATCAATGAGACCTCCAAATGTCTTTGATAATAAAGGTGTCAAAGACAAGGCTTGCGTAGTCAGAAAAGACGGAGTCGCAGCGAAGCGGAGTCCCGATTTTCGGGATCGACTGGTATCATTGGGTGTTTTTCTGACAAGCATAAAGCCGTATTTGGGGTTTTTATTTTCAAAGCCCCTATAGCAGGTGATAGGACACGGCCACTCCGACGGTCACCACAGAAGCCATCACCATCAGTTTGATGAGGATATTCAAACTCGGACCGGAAGTATCCTTGAACGGATCCCCCACTGTATCACCAATGACAGTAGCTTTGTGCGTTTCAGACCCCTTGCCACCCAGGTTGCCTTCCTCTACGTACTTCTTGGCATTGTCCCAGGCACCTCCGGCATTGGCCATAAAAATGGCCAGCGCAAAACCACTGGTGATGGTACCTGTCAACAAGCCGGCAATTCCCGGAACACCAAATACCAAACCGACAACAACCGGAATCAATAAGGCGATTAAAGAAGGGGTCATCATCTCGCGCTGGGCCCCTTTGGTCGATATTTCCACACAACGGGCATAATCAGGCTCTGCGGTTCCTTCCATGATACCGGGAATGGTCCTGAACTGACGACGCACCTCGTCCACCATTTTCTGAGCGGCACGTCCCACAGCATTCATGGTAATACCACTAAAGACAAAAACGGCCATAACTCCCAGGAACATACCCACTATCACTTTGGGGTTCATCAGGTGTATTTCATAATGCTGAACAAAATCATAAAAAGACGCATCAATGGCTGGTACGTTATTGATGAGTTCCTGTGGACGATCCAATATTTTCACAAACATCATCCGGACCTCTTCAAAGTAGGAGGCCAAGAGCGCCAACGCTGTAAGCGCAGCACTTCCAATGGCAAAACCTTTTCCGGTAGCGGCTGTGGTGTTTCCCAAAGAATCCAGCGCATCGGTCCGTTGGCGCACCTCCGCGCCCAGACCGCTCATTTCGGCGTTACCCCCGGCATTGTCCGCAATGGGTCCGTAAGCATCCGTGGCGAGCGTAATTCCCAAAGTGGAAAGCATGCCCACAGCAGCAATACCGATCCCATATAAACCGACATTCAGACTGTCCATGCCAAAATTAAATCCGGTGGCAAAACCAAAAGCCAGCGTAATGGCCACGACAATAATAATCAAAGGAATGGAAGCAGAAATCAGTCCGGTTCCCACGCCACTGATGATAACCGTAGCTGGTCCCGTATTGCCCGATTCGGCAATTTTTTGCGTGGGCCGGTAGGCCGATGCCGTGTAATACTCGGTAGACTGTCCAATACCAATTCCTGCCAGTAAACCGACCACAATAGCCCCCCAAATCCCCACATAATTGGGCAAAGCCAAATATTGAAGAATAAAGAAAGAAGCGATAATAATCAAAAGGGCGCTCACATTCACACCCAATCCCAAGGCTTTTAGCAACTCCTTTTGCGTGGCACCCTCACGGGTACTCACCATAAAAACACCGGCAATCGAAAGCAAGGTACCTACCGCAGCAATGAGCATGGGTGCCAGAACAGCATTCAGTTGAATGTCTTCCATATGGATAAAGGCAGCTGCCCCTAGCAGAGCCGTTGCTAAAATTGAAGCAGCAAAGGATTCAAACAAATCCGCCCCCATACCGGCCACATCCCCCACGTTGTCCCCCACATTATCGGCAATGGTCGCCGGGTTACGCGGATCGTCCTCAGGAATTCCGGCTTCCACCTTTCCTACCAGATCGGCCCCCACATCCGCGGCCTTGGTGTATATACCCCCGCCCACACGGGCAAAAAGGGCCTGCGTAGAAGCTCCCATACCAAAGGTCAGCATAATAGCCGTAATGGTCATCAGCTTATAGCCGCCTGCCATATCTTCAATGAAATGATTCAATACCAAAAACCAGATGGAGATGTCCATAAGCACCAATCCGACCACCACCAGTCCCATAACAGCACCACTGCGAAAAGCCAGCTTTAGACCCATATTTAAGGAAGTGCGGCAGGCATTGGCCACCCGTGCAGAAGCATAAGTCGCAGCCTTCATACCAAAAAAACCGGCCAGTCCGGAGAAGGCACCACCGGTTATAAAGGCAAAGGGTACCCACTTATTTTGAACACCCAGACCGTAGGCCAGAAAAGAAAAGATAATGGTAATGACAATAAAGACAATGATGACAATCTTGTATTGCTGTCGCAAATAAGCAGAGGCCCCTTTACGAACGTGTTCAGCAATGCGTTGCATTTTTTCAGTCCCTTCGGAACTTTTCATCATTTGCCTGAAAAAGATAAAGGCAAAAGTAAGCGCCAACAGCGATGTTACAGGAACAATCGCAAAAATAGAGCTAAGCATAAGCATTTTGAGTTTAAGTTATTATTGAATGATGATTTGATTATTTAATCCGATCCATGTATTCAATTGTCAGTCACTTCAGCCAGCCAGCACACTTTTTACAGCTTTTTCAATATAATTAAGTTTTAAATGTAGCAAAAAATTAAATCCATTGTCATTATATTCTTTCTAAATAACCGGGATTCATTAAAACTTCCTCCTCCTAAATGGAGACAAGGAACCAAACGAAAAACGCCCACCTCTATATTCAAGGGGAACGCTCACTTTGTTATTAAAAATATAGACAAATGCAGCTCATCGACAATGTCGCCAAACAAAAACACCCACTACACGCAATAACGCAGCACAAATGGAATGTCGCGTTAGTTGGTGTAGTGGGTGGTCTCTATTATTTATTCAGCCGAAGGGGATCAACCTGCCTTCAACAGACTAATATTGGCTTTCTCCAATTTCTCCCGGGCCATTCTCAGGGTAATTTCGAGCTTACCGGTGTCTTTACCGGGACTCTCAAACATGTGGTCCATCATAATGGTTTCACAAATGGAGCGCAGTCCCCTTGCCCCCAATTTAAATTCAACAGCCTTATCTACGACGTAATCGAGCACCTCATCATCAAAGACCAGTTCAATTTTATCCATTTCAAACAATTTGATGTATTGCTTGATGATTGAATTCTTAGGCTCCGTCAGAATCTTCCTCAAGGTATCCCTGTCGAGCGGATTCAAATACGTCAGAATGGGTAAACGGCCAATAATCTCAGGAATTAAACCAAAAGACTTTAAATCCTGGGGGGCAATATATTGCAAGAGATTCTTAGGATCAATGGCATCCCTGTTTTCTGAAGCGGCATAACCCACCACACGGGTATTGAGTCGTTGACCGATTTTGCGATCAATGCCATCAAAAGCACCACCGCAAACGAAAAGAATATTTTTGGTATCCACCGGAATCATCTTTTGCTCCGGGTGTTTGCGTCCACCCTGAGGCGGCACATTCACCACGGCCCCTTCCAATAGTTTCAGCAGACCTTGTTGAACACCTTCGCCGGACACATCACGGGTAATGGAAGGATTATCACCCTTACGGGCAATTTTATCGATCTCATCGATAAAAACAATTCCCTTTTGAGCTGCTTCCACGTTATAGTCGGCCGCCTGCAGTAAGCGCGTCAGAATACTTTCAATGTCCTCACCCACATAACCGGCCTCGGTTAAAACGGTGGCATCAACAATGGTAAAGGGTACGTGCAACATACGGGCAATGGTACGGGCCAAAAGTGTTTTGCCGGTACCTGTTTCTCCCACCAAAATAATATTCGATTTTTCAATCTCCACATCTTCCGATGAAGAAGGTTGCATCAAACGCTTGTAGTGGTTGTAAACAGCAACGGACAAGTATTTTTTGGCTTCCACCTGACCAATGACATATTGATCCAGAAAGGTTTTGATCTCGGAAGGCTTCATCAACTTAACGCCCTTCATATCAAAAGAACTTTTCTTTTTGAACTCTTCCGCCAAAATGCCATGGGCCTGTTCAATACAACTGTCACAAATATGCCCGGACACCCCCGCAATTAAAAGATTGGTATCTTTTCGGCTTCTTCCGCAAAATGAACATTTATCCATAAAAAATCTCCCTGCTAATTAACAGTGAATGCAGGATCAGTTCAAAAGAACAGACCCTGCATCTCCAGTGATGTAAATATCCGTCTTATTTCTTTTTCTCCCGGGTCAACACGTCATCGATCATACCGTAAGCCTTGGCTTCTGCAGCAGTCATCCAGTAGTCCCGGTCCGAGTCCTTCTCAACTTTCTTAAAAGTATTACCGGAATGCTCCGCAATAATGGTGTAAAGCTCCTTACGCAACTTCACAATCTCGCGGGTGGTGATTTCAATATCCACCGACTGTCCCTGAGCGCCGCCCATGGGCTGGTGAATCATAACTCGCGAATGCTTCAGAGCCGACCGCTTGCCTTTGGCTCCGGCCGTCAACAACACCGCACCCATGGATGCAGCCATACCCGTACAAATGGTGGCCACTTCGGATGAAATGTATTGCATGGTATCATAAATACCTAAACCGGCATGTACCGATCCGCCCGGCGTATTAAAATAGATGGAAATATCCTTGGACGGATCCACAGAATCCAGGTACAATAACTGAGCCTGGATAATATTGGCCACATACTCATCGATAGGTAGTCCCAAAAAGATAATACGATCCATCATCAATCGCGAAAACACATCCATAGAAGCCACATTCAACTGACGTTCTTCTATAATGGTGGGTGAAATATAACTGTTGGAGACAGACATGTACTTATCCATCATCAAACTGTTAATACCCACGTGCTTGGTAGCGTACTTATAAAAATCTTTTGGATCACTCATTGATTTAACTTTTTAAATTAGCAACCTTAAAATTAGCAAATTCTTCTGGTTGCAAGGGTGTGAATCAATTAATTATTGTCAAATAATTTATTGAAGTCCTCACGGCTAATATTCTGCTCATCTATTTTAACCGCCTCTTTGATGAAAGCCATCACCTTTTCCTGAATAGCTGCTTCGGCCATACGACGTCCCTGATCCTCTTTTTTCAACATATCCATGGCATAGCCTTCGATGTGCTCATCGGGCAGATTGGTCAGACCATATTGCATAAACTGCATACGTGCCGATTTCTTGGCATAGTCCACCACATCCTTCTCTTCCACTTTCAACTCGTTGGAACGGATGATTTCATTCTTAATCAGCTGCCATTTTAAATCTTCCATGAACTTGGGCATATCGTTATCGATCTGCTCATCACTCATTTTTTCTTCGCCCCGATCGGTGGCCTTTAACCAGCGCTTCAGGAATTCCTCCGGCAATTGAACATCCAGCTTGGATGTCAATTTTTCGCGGGCATCCATGGCAAATTTGTATTCGGATTCCATTTCGAAATTGCGCTGCAAGTCTTCTTTCACCTTGGTTTTCATTTCCTCTTCTGTGGAAACGACACCGGGACCAAACAACTTGTCGAACAACTCTTTATTGAGCTCAGGCTCAATAAATTCAGTGATCTCCTTGATGGTGAATTTAAAATCACCCTTCACCTCAGCCGCCTGTTCCTTGGTGATTTTTAACAGGTAAGAAATCTCCGTATCATTAGGGAAGGCTTTCTTAACATCAAAGACCACTTCCTCGCCCACTTTCTTACCCAATAACTTTTTCTTCTGGGCATCGTTTTTAACGATGGCCATTGACATCACTGCGTCCTCAGCAACAATACCATCCTCAACCGGGTTGCCATCCTTATCCACTTGCACAAAGTCGCCTTTGGCCAGTGACTGCTCCGTGACTGCTTCTACCACGTCATTGGTGCCAAAACGGCCGGTCAGGTTCTTGATTTGGCCATCCAACATATCGTCAGACACTTCAATCTGGTAATAAGGCAGTTTCTCGCGCTTGCTCAACTTCACTTCCACAGTTGGGGAAAGCGCAATGTCAAAGGCAAACTCAAAACTGTCCTGGGTATCAAAATCAATGGGTTGTTGTGCTTCACTTGGCAGCGGCTCACCCAAAATATTTAATTCATTTTCAGTCAAATAATTGGAGAGATTTTCAGACACCAACTTATTTATCTCATCCACCATCACGGCGTTGCCATACATCTTTTTGATAAGACCGGCAGGCACTTTTCCAGGGCGAAACCCGGGCATGTTGGCCTTTTTCTGATAGGTTTTCAGGACATCGGCTACTTTTTGCTCGTAATCGTCCTTATCGATGGTCAGTTTAATAACTGCATTCAGTTCGTCAATGTTTTCCCTTGTGATGTTCATCAGCGTTGAATTAAATAATATTTGAAATAAGAGAGCGCAAAGATAATGAAGCATTTACAATGTAACAACATCTATAGCTCAATCTTCATAAGCGATCATTTTAAACTTAAAAAACCGCCTACTTACGATAAAAATCGTTAGCCAGGCGGTTTCTCCTATTTGTTTTATGTGCGGACGAAGGGACTCGAACCCCCACGCCTTTCGGCACTAGATCCTAAGTCTAGCGCGGCTACCAATTACGCCACGTCCGCTCGAAAACGCGGTGCAAATGTAAGAACATTTTTCATTTTTACAAATAGCACCCTGTTATTTTTATAAAAACGTTCTTCCAATGCTAAAGACAAAACCAAAACTTCCAGACTAAGGGATGCTTTAGCCCTGTGAATGCTGAATGGAGTCGTCCTCAGGTTGGACTAGGTGGTTATTTAGGATCGTTTATTTTTCGTGGTTGATTATTTTAAACTGTCCGTCTTACAGGAGCGGCTACATCCGGTATGCACCTTGCATCCTGAGCGAATGGCAACAAGAACTATATACCTAAAGGCCATTCCGACCAATTCATCGGAAAACTTTCACTACATGGAAATCGTCATATATAGAATGGGCGTCATCTACCCGGGGATTAAACATTTTTAGCTGTTTCCTGCATCGTCTTTGTGAAGTAATATTTGTATATTTAGGAGCCTTGATAAGTATTCCAATTCTATCAAATGTCTGATATTAATCATATTGACAAAAAACCACTTATCCGCCAGATAATACGGATAAAAAATATGATCTGCAATTGCTGTAAGGTTTCTGTAAGGGAATTGCTGGAGCAGCATGGGATAAAAGTTGAGGAGTTGGAATTGGGATATGCTGTTGTGCTTTATAAAGGGTCAGAAATGAGTCTGGAAAAAATGGACACCTTACTCAAAAAACTCGGGATGGGTATAATTAAAACCCGGGAAGATCAAATGATCGAAAAAATAAAGCAAGCCGTGGTTGATTTGGTGCACCACATGAACAATGTCAACTCAATTGTACGTAAATCCGATTACCTCGTTGAAAAACTGGGAATGAGTTATCAGCAGCTATCCAAAGCCTTCTCACACCATGAGTCCATTACGTTGGAAAAGTATATCATCCTCAACAAAATTGAACGGATTAAGGAGCTTATTGATCAAAATGAGTTTTCGTTAACCGAGATTGCCTATATGATGGATTACAGCAGTGTCCATTATTTGTCGGGACAATTTAAAAAATACACAGGCTACTCTGTCTCCGACTACAAGGTAGGATTGGCAGGGTCCAAAACTTCGCTTGACCAAATTGGGCAGGATTGATAACAATCCTCAATAAGTCGTGTCAATGCAGAAATGCATTGACAACACTTCTCCTTGCAAAATTTCATACAATTTACACATGATTTAGTAACACTTTTCAAACGGAATCATTGCTAATTTGTATTGTGTAAAATTCAAAACAATAATACCCTATAAATTCAGGCAGTTATGAGAATTAAACCTACGATTGCAATCAATGACAATGGTTTTTTGTTCGATCCGAATACCGGGGAGTCATACACCACCAATCCTGTTGGCAGGGAGATCGTTTTTCATTTGAAAAATGGCATGCAGGAGAATGAAATTAAGGAGGAAATCAGAGCGCGTTATGATGTAGAGGAGATAACGCTTGAAAAAAACATGATTGATTTCTTTGCCATGCTGAAGCATTATAACCTCAGTGAAGAAAAAGACAAATGAGTAAACAGACAATAAATATTGCGATTACCGGCCTCAACAATACCGATAACCCGGGGCCGGGCGTACCAGTAATCAGGGGCATCAGAGAATCTCAGGACCTGGATGTAAAGATTATCGGGATGGCCTACGAAAACCTGGAACCCGGTATATATATGCCAGGAATTACTGACATCACCTACCTTATTCCTTATCCTTCGGCCGGAACAAAAGTGTTTTTGAACCGCATAATGGAAATCCATGAACGGGAAAGGATTGACTTGATAATCCCCAATTTTGATGCGGAACTCTATACTTTTATCAAATCAGAGAAGCTTCTTGCGCAGAAAGGCATACGGACCTTCCTGCCTTCGCTGAACCAGCTAGAAGAACGCAGTAAGTCCAACTTACCTGCCTTCGGAGAGAAGTATGGCATTAGAATACCAAAATCGCGCGAAATTGTTAGTTTGATTGACATTCCTTCGTTACGAGAAGACTTTGATTACCCACTATTGGTTAAAGGAAAGTTTTATGATGCCTACCTGGCTTATAACTCAGAGCAGGTAATTACTCACTTTAATAAAATTTCTGCCAAATGGGGACTTCCGGTTATTATTCAGGAATTTATTAAAGGGACGGAGGTCAACGTGGTCGCACTGGGCGATGGCACCGGCCGCACTGTGGCAGCCGTTTCAATGCGTAAACAATACATAACCGATAAAGGAAAAGCCTGGGGAGGCATCACCATTGATGATTCGCAAATGATGGAGATAACCCGTGACATCATTGCCAAAACCAGATGGAAAGGCGGAATGGAGCTGGAAATGATAAAAACTTCATCGGGCGAGTACTTCCTGATTGAGATTAATCCACGCATTCCGGCATGGGTGTACCTGGCAGTTGGTGCCGGACAGAACATTCCTGAATATATGGTAAAGATGGCTATGGGTGAGAATGTTCCGACGTCCCAAGAATACCAGGTAGGCAAAATGTTTATCCGTTATTCCTGGGATATGCTGGGCGACATAGGTCAGTTTGAAAAGATATCAATGGACGGGGAACTTCAACATTCAGATGAATTTTAATGATCCCTTTTGTCCATCTTACTATTGAAATCCACATTATTAAAACAAATAAAATGAGAGCTTTAGCATTTTTTTTGGTGTTGTTTTTTTCACTTCAGGCTGGGAAAGCCCAGTTTGATTTAGAGAAAACGTATGACTTTTCCCTGACGTCGACCAAGATCAATGCCAGCGATTACAAGTATTACCTCATGGATGTTCCTAGGAGTGAATGTCGCATCTATCATTTGGACCATACTTTGTGGAAGACCATTCCCATAGCATTGCCGGCCGATTATTACCTGTACGATATTCAATTTGTGACCCAAAACTTATTTAATGCTGATTCAAACATTGAAATATGGTTCTCTGCATACAATTGGGTAACGGTTGGCGAGGATGGTTACTATCGGTATATCTCAAAGGTCATTGATGAGACCGGGCGGGTGCTAACTACAATAAATGGGGGATTGTATGCATCAATATTACCCGTCGGAGAAGAGGTATATAAAATGGTGGTGCATGCCTATGACAATTCATTTTGGCCGGGCTCCATCAAGACCTATCTCTATTCCATTCCCGGCACCCAAACGGCCATTTGGCATGCCGTTGCACAATCGCCCGAATCCTATCCAAATCCGGCCAGGGACCTTATTCATATAATTGTTCCAACCGGGAATGAACTTGGCATACTTAAAATATTTTCACTCTCGGGAAAAATTATGAAGGAAATACCCCTGGAAGGAAAAACAAACATAGCATTGAGCATATACGGCTGGCCTGCAGGCACTTATCTTTATCATATTGCAGTTGGTCATAGGATATCCCAAACAGCCAAAATTGTTGTGTATTAAAAGTGGAAGAGCAGAATAACTAAACATTTACCAGAGATGGAAAAATTAAAATATGAAAGACCCGTTATTAACCGCATCCAAAGCGGTTTACCTGATAAATTCGGGGCCAAATTTGTTCTCGAAGCCAAAACGGAAATAGAGGGGCATTTGGTGAAGGATTTGTTGGCCGAATATGGTTCACCGGTTTATGTCTTGTCAGAGATTGTGATCCGCGATACTTATCGCGAATTGTTACAGGCATTTTCTACCCGATATCAGAAAGTACAAATGGCATGGTCCTACAAAACCAATTACCTAGATGCCGTATGCCGTATTTTTCATCAGGAAGGCTCATGGGCCGAAGTTGTTTCGTGGTTTGAGTACGAGAAAGCCCTTAGCAATGACGTGGATCCCAGAAACATAATTTTTAACGGGCCCTACAAAACGGCGGAAGAGCTAAAATCTGCCATTCAAAAGGGGTCTTTGATACATGTGGACCATTTCGATGAGTTGTAT
This sequence comes from Geofilum rubicundum JCM 15548, assembly GCF_000974365.1. Classification (GTDB taxonomy): domain Bacteria; phylum Bacteroidota; class Bacteroidia; order Bacteroidales; family Marinilabiliaceae; genus Geofilum; species Geofilum rubicundum. Next base: position 5,842 of record NZ_BAZW01000006.1, on the reverse strand, counting down.
CAAATCATTCAATTATCAAAAGAGTTGCCTGAAAAAGCCAGATTGGCTATCCGAATTAATATGAACACAGGCATCTATCCGCAATGGGAACGATTTGGGTTTAATTACGAAAATGGCGAGGCATGGAATGCTGTTAATCGAATAATGAACACTGAAAACGTTGAGTTGGTAGGCCTGCACACACACATTGGCACTTATATTATGAGTGTTTCTGCATACAGCGTAGCAGCAGCCAAACTGGCTGATTTGGCTGTCAGGACCGAACGAAAATACAGTCATAAGATCAGGTACATAGATATGGGGGGAGGTTTTGCCACCCGAAACACCTTAAAAGGTGCTTACCTGCCAGGTACGGACACATGTCCAACATTCGATGATTACGCGGAAGCTATAACCGGAGCTCTGCTTAATTCAGAGATTAAACCGGAGGATATGCCACTGCTGATCTTGGAAACCGGAAGGGCGCTCATCGATGATGCCGGTTACCTTTTAGGCTCTGTGGTTGCCAACAAACGAATGGCCAGCGGACAGAGGGGAATGATAATAAACATCGGTGTAAATCACTTATTTACTTCATTCTGGTACGAGCACACCATAATACCCGGAGTACCTGTCAATGACGACTCGGAGGACACCCAGATATGTGGCCCGTTGTGCATGAATATTGATATCATACGCCAGGCAGTACGTTTCCCCTTGTTGCAGCCGGGCGATCCGGTAGTAATAGAGCGTATAGGGGCATACAACATGACACAATGGCTTCAGTTTATTACTTACAGGCCAAAAATTGTTTTACTGGGAAGTGATGGTGAAGTATATGTAATAAGGGAAAATGAAAGCCTTGAAACTTTCAAGGCCCAGGAAAGCGTCCCTGATTATTTGAAATGTGTATGAATCGACAATAACAAACACGAATGAAACGTGCGTGCGAGAGCAGCTCTCAAGTTCCATTTCGCCAATCACTATAACAAATTATATACTGATGAAATAGTATGGAATCATTGAAGCAATCATGGCGAATCCTGACCGATGGCTTTCTTAACAGCTATGCACAAGTTTTCTTTTCAGATGACAGAAAGCTTGGGTGGATTTTATTGTTTGTCAGTTTTATTGACGTGAACGCAGGGTTGTCTGGGGCAATTGCTGCTATCGTCAGCAATTTGGCTGCGCAATTGATGGGATTTGACACCTGGTTCACAAAAAAAGGTTATTATGGCTACAATAGTTTGCTGGTAGGGCTTGGATTTGGCCTCACATTTAATGTAGGGCCCGCATTTTTCCTGTTGCTGTTGGTGGCTGCCTTACTAACATTTTTCTTCACCATTGCCTTCCAGGGGTTTTTCTTTAAATATGGCCTACCCTATTTAAGTATTCCTTTCCTATTGGGAATATGGCTGGTGATGATGGCATCTGCGGAGTTCAGCGAACTGGGGTTGAGCACACGAGGAATATTTATTCACAATGAGCTATTTGCAATAGGGGGCAAAGGGCTCATTGATGGTGTTTCCTGGTTTGATGAATGGATCAGTCATGAATGGATCAGAACATATCTGTTTTCGTTAGGAGCCATCTTCTTTCAGTATAATTTATTGGCAGGTCTTTTAATTGCCATTGGGATCCTGTTGTATTCGCGCATTGCGTTTACTTTGTCAATATATGGTTTCATGCTGGCATGGGGTTTTTATCACATAACCGGTGCCGACATATCCGTATTGGGATACAGCTACATAGGCTTTAATTACATACTGACAAGTATTGCGATAGGCGGTTTCTTCATCATCCCGTCGCGATGGTCATACCTTTGGTTGATATGGTTACTGCCAATGGTAATAATGGTGACATTGAGCCTCCAGAAACTGTTTGCGTTTCTTCAGTTGGGATTGTACGCACTGCCTTTCAATGTAGTGGTAATAACGTTCTTGTATGTCCTAAAAATAAGGATTAAGCCAGGTCACAGGCTCATTGAGACACCTGTGCAACTATTTAGCCCAGAAAAAAACCTTTATCAGTTACGCACCAATGTCAACAGATTTCACTCTATTGATTACCAACCAATAGGACTACCGGTTATTGGCGAGTGGACCGTTAGCCAGGCTTATGACGGGGAATTGACACATAAAGGGGAGTGGGCACAGGCACTGGATCTAATTATTCTTGGCAATAATAAAAAACAGTTCAGGGAAGGTAACAATGTGCAAGACTATTATTGCTATGAAAAGCCTGTCGTGGCACCTGCTGATGGAATTGTGGCTGACGTGACAGACGGCATCTCAGATAATCTCATAGGAGATAGCAACATAAATAAAAACTGGGGAAACAGTATAGTCCTAAAACATAATGACCACCTTTTTTCACAGGTAAGCCATTTAAAACCAGGCTCTATAAAAGTCAAAAAAGGCGATCATTTAAACAAAGGTGAGATAATTGGATGGTGTGGTAATTCAGGGCGCTCTCCTTTTCCGCACCTGCATTTTCAAATTCAGGAAACCCCGCATATCGGCAGTAAAACAATGAACTATCCTTTGTCTAATTATCTGGTGGAAGAGGATGGTCGTCTGACGCTGAAAACACATGCCATTCCTGCAATTGATGAAAAGGTAACAGCGATTCAAAACCATGCCATGCTAGAGCAAGCTTTTCATTTTGTACCAGGGCGTAAATTTGTTTTCGAAGTTGAAAAAGCTGATGATGACTGGCTCGCCGGCCGCCATGAGTGGGAAGTAAAAACCGATGAGTACAACAACTCATACATTGAATGCGCCCGCAGTGGAGCAACAGCCTGGTTTTATAACAATGGCAATATTCATTATTTTATTAATTACCTGGGCACCCGTAAAAGTTTACTTTATTATTTCTACCTGGCTTTTTATAAAGTGCTCACAGGTTACTACAAAGGATTAACAATAGAGGATCAATTGCCTCCAAACAAGGTTTACGCTCATTTCCCGATGTTTTTACACGATTTCATTGCCCCCTTTTGGTTCTATTTGAAAGCTGATTTTCAGCTTTCTTATAAACAGTTTAATGATGACATTTCGGCATCATCGGGGATTATTAGCTCGGTTATTAATTTGAGCAGAAGCAGAAAAATGCATTTTGAAGCTGAACTGTCCGAACACTTCATAACCTCATTTAGTGTTAAAATTGAAAACCAACAATTTAAAGCCATATGTATCGAATCGTAGTTACAGTTATTTGGTGGTCAGTGATACAAGGTTTGGGCTACAGTCAACCAGTCCGCCAGAAAACCGACTCATTAACCTATCAGCTCTATCTTTCCCAAGAGTGGAAACCACTGATGCGCGAAACCAGGCGCTCCCTCCACCAAGGAATTGACTTTTTCTATCTCCGGGTAAGGGCAGGAATAGCTGCTTATGAGTTGAAGAAATATCGATTGGCGGCCCATCATTTGTCAAAAGCCTACAAGAAAAACAGTTCCGATGAGTTTGTCAATTATTGGTATTATTATTCATTGGTGATGTCCGGCCGCAAGGACGAGGCAAATAGACTTGCAATGCGTTTTTCCGATGATTACCTCTCAAGCATGGACATCAGGAAACAGACTGGAGTTAATTCAATACTGGCCGAAGTGCAGATTTCAGACAACAGTGAAATAGAGGCTTTACTGGACGAAAATATAGCTGGGGCATACAATTATCTGGGTTACCGAAATGTGGCCGACCGCCAGGTTTATAAGGCATTTGGCATTGATCACCGGGTTTCCGGCAGGGTGTATGCATTTCACGGGGTCAGTCACCTCGGGATTTCAAGAATGCAACTTTTTCAGTCACCACTTACAAGGATAAATATCCAACATGAGAGCACAACCACACAATACCAATATTATCTGCAGGGACGTTATTTGTTCGATCATGGGTGGATGGTTACATCTTCTGCTTCTCTATTGTGGGGAGAAGCAGTAAGTCATTGGTTCTCCTACTCTTCAGAAGGGGTTCCCCGGTTAAACAGGAACATTTATGCCATCAATGATTATGTTTTAAACGCAGGAATTGCCAAAGAATTAAGGTGGTTACGTCCAAAACTTTCCTTATCGGCAGGAGAAATAAGTGGCACCAAACAATGGCAAATTGATGGACAGGTGATTGTTTACCCCTTGGGAAATACCAATTTGTATTTGACTTCGGACCTGTCAAGGTATCACGACAATGGTACAGACAAAAACCATCATGTTTTTAGTCAAAAACTAAGTATTAAAACCGGACCTCTTTGGCTAACAGGTGAGTGGGTGACAGGGAACATAAGAAATTTTAGTGCCTCCGATGGCTATATCGTTTACAACATGTCCGAAACCATTAAAGGCATAGCCGGCATTACTGCCTGGATACCACTATTTAATAACCGGTTTGACATCACAGGTCGTTACCGCATAACAGATAAAGAAGGACTAACCTTCATTTATGCCAACACCGTTGATTATCAGATGGCGAAATATTTGTTCAGCGAAAAGAGCTTTTTAATCAGTTTAAGATACAACTTATGAAGCATTTATTAGCAATTGCCATTTTGTTTGTTGTGCTTGTTTCGACAGAGGCACAATACAGCGATCAGGTGTTAAAAGCCTTTGAACAAAGTTACTCGCTTGAAAAAGCAGGTGACTTTGAGCAGTCTGCTGCAGTGCTTCAGAACATCTACCAGCGCGATTCCTATGAGTTTAACCTGCGATTGGGATGGCTATATTTTAACGAAGGTTGCTTTGAAGATTCAAAAACCCATTACAAGCGCGCATTGGCATTGATGCCTTACAGTGAAGAAGCCCGCTTTGGCATTGTCCTGCCAATGGCTGCCAATGGTGAGTGGGACGAAATTATAAAAATCTACTCCCAGATACTTGAAAACAGCCCAGGTAATACGGTCGCCCTCTATAGGCTAGGATCCATTCATTACGAAAGAAAAAACTGGACGCAGGCAGCACGCCATTTTCAAAAGGTGGTGGATTTATATCCCTTCCATTACGATGGCCTGATTATGATGGCCTGGACCAGTCTGCAACTAGGGAAAAACCGGGAAGCACGAGTACTTTTTAATAAAGTTTTACTTTGGTCACCCAATGACGCCTCAGCCCGCGAAGGACTAAAACTACTTGACTGACTTCCAGCATTTTATTTATAGACTTTGGAAATAAACATTCAGCCTGACAAGTCTTGTAAAAGTAAGAAATTTGCGCTGACTTATCACCAAAGAAGAGGATCCCATGCACATAAGTAGAGAGTTTGCGGGTGTTGTTAATGCCGGCCGTTACAAAAATTGACGCGGGGAATAAAAACCCAGCTATCTGACAGTTGCCGAGCATTTTATCAGGTATCTGGGGCAATACACCCATCGCATTGCCATCAGCAACCAGAGGATATTGAACGTTGACTCAACACACGTCACTTTCGTAGCTAAAGACTACCGGAACCGGGCACAAAAGAAACCAGTACCATGGGTGGCCTTGCCAAAAACATCAAAAACCGACAACAAGTCCATAAAAGAAGATTGTAGCTCAACCGAGCTGGGTTCCCGATTCTCGGGACAAGCAGTGCCGACCGCTCATATACTCTAATATATTATGTGGGGTTATTATTTTCCTTTTAATCTATTCTTTAGGTCCATTTGCTCGTGGAGTATTCTTATAATTTCAATTTGACCTTCTGCTTTCTTTTGATAGAAAATAATATGTCGCCCCGACTTTATTCCCAACAAAAACTCTGTTATATTGGAGTAGTCTTTCCCTAAATCGGGCTTTTTAGCAGCCTCTTCGCAAGAATCAATAAGCATTTCATAGTAGATGTCTGCTTGACTTTCAGACCATTCAATTACAGTGTAATTCCAAATATTGGTT